>CAZCFZ010000031.1:0-41259 GCA_964498065.1 uncultured Ignavibacteriaceae bacterium | reverse complement strand
GATCCGTCTGCAAGGGTATTTAACGATACGGTTTATCTTTATCCTTCTCATGATATTCTTGCTACTAAAGACCGCGGACGTCCAGGCTGGTTTTGTATGGAAGATTATCATGTTTTCTCAACTTCAAATCTTACGGACTGGAAAGATCATGGAGTTATTGTAAGCCAGGATAAAGTTCCCTGGGTTAATTCGGAAGCTTATGCAATGTGGGCGCCGGACTGTATTTATAGAGACGGAAAATATTATTTTTATTTCCCGGCTCCGGCTAAAGGTACAGGCTTTAGAAGAGGATTTTCAATTGGGGTTGCCGTATCCAGCACGCCTTACGGTCCTTTTACTCCACAGCCGGAACCAATTAAAGGTGTTCACGGAATTGATCCTAATATTCTTATTGGTAAAGACGGCCAGGCATATTTATTATGGGCGGCGAGGAATTTTTATATAGCAAAGCTGAAAAAAAACATGCTTGAACTTGCTTCCGAACCGCAGATAATTGAAGGCTTGCCTGAAAAAGGCCTTAAAGAAGGCCCCTTTATGTTTGAGCGGAAAAGCATTTATTATCTAACCTACCCGCATGTACAGGATTCAACCGAAAGGCTTGAATATGCAACAAGCGATAATCCGTTTGGTCCGTTTAAGGTTAAAGGTGTGTTAATGGATGAAGCTCCGGGCTGCTGGACAAACCAGTGTTCGGTAATTAAGTACAAAGGGCAGTGGTATCTGTTCTATCATCATAATGATTTATCTCCAAATTTCGATAAAAACCGTTCGGTTAGGATGGACAGCTTGTTCTTTAACCAGGATGGTACTATAAAAAAAGTAATTCCCACTTTACGCGGCGTCGGTATTACCGAGGCTACCAGGAAAATTCAGATCGATCGGTACAGTAAAAAGAGCAGCCGGGGAGCTTCAATCGCTTTCCTCGATACGCTCAACCGGTTCGAAGGATGGAAAACAATACTCAATGCCGGAGACGCCTGGATTCAATATAATAGTGTTGATTTCGGACGTAAGAAATTAAATTCTATTAAAGTAAAAACTTTGACAAAAACCGGAGGCACTCTTGAAATAAGACTGGATAACTCTGAAGGTCCCGTTATTGCCGATATTAATATTCCCAAAAGCGACAGCTGGAAGATTATCAATACGCCGTTATCCGGATTTAAGGAAGGAATACACAATTTAATTGTATTATTAAAAAATAATAATGATGTCGAAATAGACTGGGTTAATTTTGAATAAGTGTCTTGAGAATTATTATATAAAATCTGATCTACACTAATAAATAAAGGGGCTCAAATGAAAAAGTCATTTCACAAATTTGTGAAAGTCTGTCCGAAATCGGGTAGAATAAGAAAATTTGTTATTCCGAACGGATATTATAAGTTGTTATTTCCGTTCATCGGACTGGCTGCATTAATCTGGATTATAATACGTGTTGTTCCGAAACCGAGCAGGGTCAATTATCCTTGCATTAAGGCAGCAACACCGCTGGCTACCGGTTTTCTGGTCTACCTGGCGGCATTGTTTGCTTCGGCACTTGCCTTTGCGAGAACCAAAAAGAAAATTTATTTATCCCCGTACATTTTATCAATTGGTCTTGTTTTCTTAGGCTTCAGCGATATGAGTACTCTCAATAAAAGCCTTGGTGATCCCGGTTATCCTATGCCGAATTCGGTTCACGTTGCCAACGCTCCGATAGGAGAGGCAAAAGGTATTTTCCCGGGAAGGGTCGTGTGGGTTTTTGATACGGCGGCGACTAATGAAAAATGTAATCCTACGGAAGTAGGACATGCCTGGTGGATGCCCGAAAATAACAATCAAACCGTAATAGACGGAATGATTAGCAAAGCGATACGGAATTTAACAGGGCAAAATACCGATGCCGAATCCTGGGATGCGATTTTCAAATATCATAATAATACACGGGGTAAAGGAAGCGTTTCATATAAAGCCGGAGAAAAAATATTTATAAAGATAAATAACGTAAGCGGCTGGGGAGGTAATTTCAGTACTAAGGATCTTTCGGTTGTTGCTAACGGTTCCTACGGTATTGCCGAAACATCTCCCGAGGTTGTACTTTCGGTTTTGAGACAGTTAGTAAACATAGTCGGAGTAGCCCAAAATGATATTTATATCGGAGACCCGATGAGAAATACTTATAAACATTGTTACGATATGTGGCACAGCGAATTTCCGGATATTCATTATGTAAGTCATGATGACTATACAAAACTTGGCAGGGAACAGCTTGTGGCCGATACCGTACCCGGAATCTTTTACTCGGACAGAGGAAAAATCTTGCGTGCGAATGTTTGGGACACCAATAGGCTCGGCGGTGATACTGTTAAAAGCGATTGTTTTTATACAGCGTTTGAACAGGCCGAATATCTTATCAACATTCCTATGTTGAAAGGCCATAAGCGTGCCGGAATGACCATGTTTGCAAAAAACCATTTCGGCTCCAATACCAGGTCCGATGCATCGCACCTCCATATGGGATTGGTTGATCCGATTGAAATACAGTATGATAATAGCCGGAGGGAATACGGACTTTACCGCGTACAGGTCGATCTGATGGCCAGCAAGATGCTCGGCGGCAAAACGCTGTTTTATTTGCTGGATGCGCTTTGGACAGCCGATCAAGAAATAAGTTATCCGAAAAAATTCACAATGGCGCCTTTCAACAACGACTGGATGTCCTCGGTGTTCGCCTCTCTCGATCCGGTAGCAATCGAATCGGTCGGGTACGATTTCCTTCGTTCCGAATTTACCGCTGAACGCCAAAACGGCGATGATGCCGGTACCTACGTACAAAAACCGGCAGCCGACGATTATCTTCACCAGGCGGCCGATTCTTCCCAGTGGGCGGCAGGCATTAAGTATGATCCTGATAATACCGGACATTACTTCGCGAGTTTGGGAGTTCATGAGCACTGGAATAATGCCGTCGATAAAGAATATTCGAAAAATCTTGGTACCGGCGAAGGCATTGAATTATTCAAAGTATTGAATGTTACCGCAGTTGAAAAGAATAACCTGGTTGCCGCATCTTTTCAACTATCTCAGAATTATCCCAATCCGTTCAATCCGACGACGGTTATAATTTATTCCTTGCCGAAGGCTCAATTCGTTACCTTGAAGATTTATAACAACCTTGGCGAAGAAGTTGCAACGTTGGTAAACGGGTATGCTTCGGCTTCTACTCATAAAGTGACTTTTAATGCTTCGAGGCTTGCCAGCGGAGTTTATATTTATTCCTTAAGATCAGGTAAATACCATATATCTAAAAAAATGATTTATTTAAAATAATAATTCTGGAAATTTATGTACTATATATCCCCCAAAACCTATTTGATTTTACTTATTGTTGTAATTTGTATTACACTGATTCCGTCAAAGATAATTCCACAGTCATTACTTGATCCGGATGCTGAAGTTGAAGAAATAGCCACCGGGATACAGCAGCCGGAAGGACCGGTTTGGAGTGATAGTCTCGGCTTGTTGTTTTCCGATATTAAAGGAAATAAAATTTATAGATGGACGGAAGAGAATGGTAAAGAGGTATTTCTTAGTCCTTCCGACAGTACTAACGGGTTAACCTATGATTTGGAAGGACGATTGCTTGCTTGTCAGATGGAGCTTAGAAGAATTGTTCGTTTTGAGAAAGACGGTACCCAAACAGATCTTGCCGATAATTACGAAGGGAAGAAGTTCAACAGTCCGAATGACATAGTGGTTAAGTCCGACGGTTCGATTTTTTTTACCGATCCGAATTTCAATATTCCGTTGGGACAACATCAGGAACTGTCCTTCTGTGGTATTTATAGAATAAGCCCCGCCGGGAGTCTTCAGCTCCTTGCAACGCTTTCGCTACCTAACGGGATATGTTTTTCGCCGGACGAAAAAAAACTTTATGTGAATGACTCCCAGGTGCATAAAATCTATATGTGGGACGTAGTCGATGATTCGACGATAACAAACAAACAATTGTTCTATACCATCCCGGTAACGGGTTATGCGGACGGGATGAAGGTCGACGATGACGGAAATATTTATTGTGCATGTGCGTCGGCTATATGGATTATTTCCCCTGCCGGAGAACAGCTGGGCAAAATATCTTTGCCGTCGAACGTTTCCGCCTCCAACTGCGCCTGGGGCGATGCCGACCGTAAAACACTGTTTATAACTGGCGGTTCCTCGGTTTATGAAGTTAAGCCCTTTATAACCGCGGCAGGCAGCATCAGTCCGAATCTTCCCGGGAAATTCAGACTTTACCAAAATTTTCCGGATCCGTTTAATCCGTCGACAATGATAGTTTTCTATTTACCAAAGAATGAATATGTAACATTAAAAATTTATGACATAATGGGCAGGGATATTGAAACATTGATTGAAGGCTACATCCCGGCCGGCGAACATAAACTGCAATGGAGTGCAGTGGGTCTTGCAAGCGGAGTTTACCTATGCCGGATGCAGACGAAAGATTTTTCCGAAACAATAAAGATGATTTATCAAAAGTGAAACGGGTAATTACAACTAACTTTGCAGCAATGATGCTTACTCATAATACATTGGACAAGTGGACCTGGGAAACGAAGTGTTACTTTGGGAAGGCATGCCTTGGTATATGGGAATCCTTTCGAGCAGTAATCCCAAAGCTGCTTACCATTTATTATACCTTAATTATGATGCACAAATATTTATTTATGGAGGTTAGCTGCAATTGCACTTTCACCTAATAAATATAAGGAGGTTAATATGAAAAAGTTAATGTTACTTTTTGTTATGTTGACTTTCCTGGTAGTTTTGCAGTCAATTTATGCCCAAACTCTAAGCGATTACATCCAGCAAGTAAAGGGGGATACGCTTGTAGTTAAGGATTATTCTGACATGAATAATCAGCAAAATTCATTATACTGGGCAATGACTCTGGACACGGGTAATGTTCCTGCAGGGCGCGTCTATGAGCTAAGGGCAAATGGTTATTACCCACTCCAAAATAATCCCACAACGCTAAGAAATACTGTAATTATTGGTGAGGACCCTACTTCAATAGTCAAGAATGAGAATGCAGCTTCACGTCCTCCGCTAATCTGTGGAGCTCAATGGGAATGGGGTTATAATACTGCCGCTATCCATGCTACACATGATCTTACTATAAAAAATTGTAATATAATTCTGTTTTCATCTGACACTGTAGGGGAGATCAGTTATAGCATAGCATATACGGACAGCGCAAATCTAAAATTGGTTTTTGATAACTGTCTGGTTGAACATTTGAATAAAGACTTCCTTTTCATTACTCAACCGAATTGCAGCGTGACTTTAAGGAACTGCTACTTTGTGAATATGAACGGTTGGCCTTGCAGGCGCAGCGGCGGCGTACTTGATTGCCTTGTCGATATGGACACGCTGCTTGTTGAAAATTGTACGCACATTAATGGTCAAGGTAGCCTTTACAGATTAAGGTCCTACCTGCCTCCTAGACATGATTATTCGGTCAAATTCAAGAGAATAATTTTCAATCATAATACATTTGTTGACTGCGCAGGTTATACATTTATGAATCCCGGTTACCAGAGCAATATAAGCCTCACCAACAATATATTTATTAATTGTAACTTACAATGTTATGCGCCACTACTTTCGAATTTAGATGTAGGTGAAACTGATGCTGGTGAACTACCGATGGGTCTCGTTAATGTTTATCCCGATAGCGCTGATGTTGCAAACAATACACCGAGAAAGTTCTTATGCCAGGATAATCTTGTCTATTGGGATCCTTCTCTTGCTAATATGAATTCGATATTGAATGCCAACAAGGTTGATGGGGTGACTAACTGGCGATCGCAAATGATAATAATGAATACGAGAACCGACAGTATGTACAAACATTTAGGTCCCTATAGCTCAGCTCCATATTCATATTTAGTCACTGATACATGGAAGAACCAACTGCCAACCTTTGCGGATACAAAAGATTTATTTACAACCCAGCTTGCAAACCTAAGATCGTTTGCCCTTGCAACTGTTGATACAACCCGTTTCACCTCCTTACCAACCTGGCGATTGATCAACACAGGTTCGACCGATTTTCTCAAATCTGATTGGCCGATTCCGGTTAATCTTTCATACAGCGATGCTGATTTGTTACATTCAGGTATTGGTGGTTTTCCACTTGGGGATTTAAATTGGTTTCCTGCTCAAAAGACTGCATGGCTAGCTCAAAGAGCAGCCGAATATTCCAGCATAAATAGTTCTTTAAATGCCGGCAGGCTTGTTACTTCAGTATATGATCGTGGTAGCTTGCCTGCTGAATTCTTGCTTCAGCAAAACTATCCGAATCCATTTAATCCGGTAACTGTCATTGATTACAGTATTTCCAAAACAACATTAGTATCCATAAAAGTATATGATATACTAGGTCGTTATGTTGCACAATTAGTAAAGGAAATCAAACATCCGGGGAAGTATTCCGTAAAGTTTGATGGAACGAGTTTGCCGAGTGGAATTTATTTTTACTCAATTACTGCAGGTAAATTCAACAAGGTAAGGAAGATGATTTTACTTAAATAGTATCCGTTGAATATAGGAAAGGTATATAATTAAAATAAAAATATTTTGAAAAACTTAAGCAGATGGATTAAATATTATATAATTGATTAAATCTTATTAAAAAATTTTAATAATCTTATGGGAGGGTTAAATGGAGCGAAGACTCATAAAACATATAATTTCAACAGTAGTTCTTATTTTCATAAGCTCTATTTCACCTTTAGCGCAAACAGCTGTAGTACCATCTGCAGGCGACGGTACAGTGGCGAATCCTTACCAGATAGCAACATTGGAAAACTTATATTGGATTGTATCGGATACGGCAAACTGGAAATACAACTATATACAAACTGCCGATATAAATGCATCCCAAACCTCAAGATGGTTCAACGGTCAGGGATGGCAGCCAATTGGTAATACGGCTCCATTTTTTCAAGGTAATTATAATGGAAATGGGCATATTATTGACAGTCTATTTATAAATAGACCGTCTGATGGTTATGTGGGTTTATTTGGGTTTACAACGAAAAAAGTTATTAACCTGGGAGTTACATCTGCAAACATTACCGGGGGGGAGAGTGTGGGTATTATTGTTGGCATGGGTGAGATTTTAGAAGATTGTTATTCTACTGGAATTGTTAACGGCACCGGAAGTTACACAGGCGGTCTGGTGGGATCTCTTGGACCTTTAGGTCGCGTTGTAAATAGTTTTTCCACCGCAGAAGTGAACGGCAATTACGGTGCAGGCGGGCTGGTCGGTGAAAATAATGAAAGCCTTATTTTAAACAGTTATTCGCTGGGAAAAATCACTGGTCAAACATCCGGCGGATTAGTGGGATTTAACGGAAGCTCACTTATAATGAATTGCTACTTTGCAGGCAAAGTGAATGGCTCATCAGTTGGTGGTTTAATCGGCGCCGGTTCGTTTACCATAGATACAATGATATATATTTTTAATTCTTATTGGGATACGGATTCCACTAGTATGTTGACAACTAAGGGCGGCATAGGGAAAACAACGGCGGAACTTAAGAATCCGTTACTTTTTGTTAATTCTCCATGGGATTCAACAATTTGGTATATGGATGCCGGATTTAATAATGGTTATCCTTATTTATCATGGCAAAATCCCGGTGGTACGCCATTACCTAAAGGAAATGTAATTCCACCAGCAGTTGGTGACGGTACAAAAGCTAATCCATATCAAATAGCTACATTGAAGAATTTGTATTGGCTGGCGCAAAATCCCTTGTTATGGGGCGGAAGCATTTACTTTCTCCAAGTTGCTGATATTAATGCATCTCAAACAAGAGAATTAGGTAACGGAGAAGGTTGGATACCTATAGGCATTATTGGACAACAATTTCATGATACTTACTATGGAAATAGCCATACAATAGATAGCCTATTTATCAATCGCCCCCTCGTCGATAACCAAGGTTTGTTTGGTTATACCGGTGTTTTTAGTGTAATTGATAGTTTAGGAATTATTAATGCAGACATAACGGGCCTAAACAACGTAGGCAGTTTTTGCGGTAATTCATATTCCTACATTAGTAATTGCTACTCAACTGGGAAAATTTACGGAACAGGAAGTGAAGCGGGTGGCCTGGTTGGAAGTCTAGAAATTGGCACGATAAACAATTGTTATTCTACCGCAAATGTAACAGGCGGAAATTCTGTCGGCGGATTGGTCGGTAACTGTAATAGTGGTTCAACAGTTGATCATTGTTATTCAATAGGGGTGATTATTGGCAAAAATAATGCCGGGGGGTTAGTGGGAACAGCAACTAATTATCCTCGACCTGCGGTTAACAATTCATTCTGGGATTCAGTATCTTCCGGTCAAACAACAAGCGCGGGTGGGATTGGCAAATCAACTTCAGAAATGAAAACTACTAAAACTTTTTCCGATGTTGGCTGGAGCCCTGTATTCTGGTATATGGATTCTACCTTTAACGACGGTTATCCGTATTTATCATGGCAAAACCCGGATGGAACACCGATGCCGCTTATAGCAAAGTTCGGTATTGATAATACGAGTATGAATTTTGGCTCTGTCCCGATTGATTCGTCGAAAAAAGAGTTTACCAAAATTTTTAATTTCGGATTTGATACTTTACGAATTACAAACATTATCTCGACAAACAAAAGTTTTACTTTTGAGCCCGCAACCATGAAGGTTAGTCCTTCCGGGAAAATTATTTTTTGGGTAACATTTACTCCAAAAGATTCATCTACACAAACCGGTTATATCATTATTACGAGTAATACTTCCGGTTCACCGGACTCATTAGCTGTTATTGGTAAAGGTAGTAGGGTAACTGCTATTAATTATGGACCTGATATTCCTAATTCTTTTGCGATTAGTCAAAACTATCCGAATCCATTTAATCCGGTAACTGTCATTGATTACAGTATTTCCAAAACAACATTAGTATCCATAAAAGTATATGATATACTAGGTCGTTATGTTGCACAATTAGTAAAGGAAATCAAACATCCGGGGAAGTATTCCGTAAAGTTTGATGGAACGAGTTTGCCGAGTGGAATTTATTTTTACTCAATTACTGCAGGTAAATTCAACAAGGTAAGGAAGATGATTTTACTTAAATAGTATCCGTTGAATATAGGAAAGGTATATAATTAAAATAAAAATATTTTGAAAAACTTAAGCAGATGGATTAAATATTATATAATTGATTAAATCTTATTAAAAAATTTTAATAATCTTATGGGAGGGTTAAATGGAGCGAAGACTCATAAAACATATAATTTCAACAGTAGTTCTTATTTTCATAAGTTCTATTTCACTTTCAGCTCAAACAGCTGAAGTTAATGCGGGTAAAAACCAAATTATTAATTGGGTGGAAACACACTCTGCACAGCTTAAAGGAGAGGTTTCGCAAAATAATATAAATGTAGAATGGACATGTCCCCAAAATTCGGAAGTTGTTTTTAAAGATGCTTCCAATCCGGTAACCGAAGTTACTTTCCCGCGGCCGGGTTATTATTTGTTATACCTTTCGGACAATGAACCGGGAAAGGACTCTATAAAAAGTTCCGTTATTATAAATGTTTTTAAGCCTCATTCTTATAAGCAAAGGCTTTCCGATTTAATAAGCTTAATGACAGTTGACGAGAAGATCAAAGAATTGACTAATGAAGCGGATGCGATCCCAAGGCTAGGACTCCCGAAATATAATTATTGGAGCGAAGCGTTACACGGAGTACTTGCAAGCGGGGCAACTTCATTTCCGCAAGCTATTGCTATGGGTGCTACCTGGGAACCCCGTCTTGTTCATCGTGTGGCATCGGCAATATCCGATGAAGCACGTGCATTGCATGTTACCGAGGGTAAAGGATTAACTTACTGGAGCCCTACTATAAATATTGCACGTGATCCGCGATGGGGACGCAATGAAGAATCTTACAGCGAGGATCCTTACCTTCTTTCACAGATGGCAGTAGCATTTGTTACAGGCATGCAGGGTAATGATCCGTATTATTTAAAAACCGTTTCCACACCAAAGCACTTTATCGCAAATAATGAAGAAGCACGCCGTCATACCGGTTCTTCGGATGTTGATATGCGCAGCCTTTATGAATATTACCTGCAGGCTTTTCATGCAGCTATAGTTAGAGGGAAGGCATATTCAATAATGGGCGCTTATAACGAGTTGAATAGTGTTCCCTGCAATGCAAACCCGTTTTTGATGACTGATCTTCTAAGACATGATTGGGATTTTAAAGGCTACGTAGTATCCGATTGCGGAGCTATTATGGATGAGGTATTCAACCATCATTTCTTTAAAACAATGCCTGAAGCAGTTGCTGCAAGTATTCGTGCCGGCTGCGATCTGAATTGTGGAAATTCTTATCGCCGGTATCTTAAAGATGCGCTTGATGAAGGCTTACTCGATATTAGAGACATTGATACAGCTTTGGCCCGCGTTCTTTCGGCTCGTTTCAGATTAGGCGAATTCGATCCGCAGTATGCTGTACCGTATAGTTCAATTAACAAAGACAGTCTGGACAGTAAATATAATCGCGCTCTTGCGCTTGATGTTGCGAAGAAGTCGATTGTACTGCTGAAGAATAACGGGATACTGCCTTTAAATAAAAAGAAAATTAAATCGATTGCTGTTATCGGTCCGAATGCTGCCGAAGCTCAGTTGGGTATTTACAGCGGATTTCCTAATGTTGAAGTTAGCCCTCTTGAAGGAATTAGGAAAAAAGCTGCCGCACTTGGAATCAAGGTTGAATATAACATGGGATGCACAATCAGCGGAGGAGTATTAAAACCGATTGACGCGAAGTATTTTGCCAAAGTTGAAGGAACCGGCAAAACGGGTATGAAAGGCGAGTATTTCGATAATATGAATTTGTCCGGGAAACCGGTCTTAACACGCGTAGATTCCATGATAAATTTTAACTTCGGTACCGGTGCTCCTGCTCCCGGCCTGCCGAAAGACCATTTTTCAATACGGTGGAGAGGGAAAATAATTCCTCGCGATACCGTCCGTTATATAGGCATCAGCACAGACGACGGCGGACGCCTGTATTTAAACGGAACTTTGCTGATAGACGACTGGACTGATCACGCTGAAACCGCACACAAGGTAAAAGTAGATTTAATACCGGGTAAAGAATATGAAGTTGAGGTTGATCAGTATGATGACGAGTTAGGTGCGGTTGCAAGGCTTACGTGGGATGCAGGTCAGCAGGATTTTGAAACGGCTAAAAAGATTGCCGCAAGAAACGATGCAGTCATTCTTTTCATCGGTACGTCCCCGGATATATCGAGCGAAGAGCATGACAGGACGGAGATAGAACTGCCAAATATTCAAAGAGAATTAATAAATGCAATCGATTCCGTTAATCATAATATTATTTTCGTACTCGTAAACGGAGGCCCGGTTGCACTTGCGGGAACTGAAAAAGATGCAAAGGGAATCGTCGAAGCATGGTACGACGGAGAGTTCGGCGGTAATGCAATTGCCGATGTTTTATTTGGCGATGTTAATCCCGGCGGTAAACTTCCGGAAACATTTTATGCATCAACGAAAGAGCTTCCCCCGATGTCGAATTATGATTTAATCGATTATCCGCGTACATATATGTATTTTAACAAACCCGTACTTTATCCTTTTGGATATGGCCTTTCATACACTACGTTTAAATTTTCCGATCTAAAACTTAATTCTGATAGAATAAAGAAAGACGGTACGGTTGAGATACAATTTTCAATAAAAAATACGGGAAAAATGGAAGGCGATGAAGTTGCTCAGGTTTATGTCCATAAAGATAATGCAAATATAAAAGTACCGATCAATCAATTAAAAAGGTTTAAAAGAGTTACACTCGCTCCCGGAGAGAGCAAGGCTGTCACTTTTAAAATTCCGGCATCTGAATTTTCATTTTACAGTACTAAGACAAACGAATTAACAATAGATCTGGGTAAGTGGGAAATCCAGGTTGGAGGTTCGTGTAAAGATATTCATCTGAAGAAAAGTATAATAATCCAGTAAATATTTTATCGAATTCGCCCGCCTATCGACATAGCTTGATACGGCGGGCAAAGGCGAGTTTTAGAACAAGGATAACTTAGGGTTCTTTTAAATTTCAAGCAGATTATGAATTGGTTTTTATACGGCGCTTGATATTAAAAGTCCGGTTATTATATAAAAATATAAAGGTGCATTTTATGAAATTGTCAATAACGGCAGCTATATTTTTTTTTATGATTACAACCCCAGTTTTCGGGCAGCCGGATAATGTTTTAAGTAAGACCAAACAGACTACTATTTGCAATCCCCTAAATCTTAATTATAGATTTTGTCTGGATAAGCCGTCAAGACGGGAAGCCGCCGATCCGACAATGGTCTTATTTAAAGGTGAGTATTATTTATTTGCCTCAAAATCCGGCGGATACTGGCACTCCACAGATTTAATTCACTGGGATTTAATAACAACAAAGGATCTTCCGTTAGAAGATTATGCCCCAACTGCAGTTGTAATGAATGACACTTTGTATTTTTTAGCTTCTTCCGACAAACCCAAAATATATAAAACCGGGGATCCGAAGTCAGGCAAATGGCAGGTAGTTAATCCTGCATTTCCTATTGGAATGATTGACCCGGATTTGTTTGTTGATGATGACGGTCGATTATATTTCTATTACGGATGTTCAAATGTAAATCCAATTTACGGCGTTGAATTAGATCCTAAAACTTTTAATCCCATCGAAAAACCTAAAGAGCTTTTTAACAGCCATAAGGATAAATACGGTTGGGAAAGATGGGGAGATTATAATGATCAGCCGGACAATCCTTGGATTGAAGGTTCCTGGATGACAAAGCATAATGGTAAATATTATTTGCAATACGCCTGCCCCGGCACTCAATTTAAAAGCTATTGCGACGGTCTTTATGTTTCAGATAAGCCGCTGGGGAATTATACACTTGCACCTAACAATCCGTGTTCATCAAAGCCCGAAGGCTTTATTGCAGGCGCGGGACACAGCAGTACATTCCAGGATATCTACGGCAACTACTGGCATATTTCAACTATGACGATTTCTGTGAAGCATATGTTCGAAAGACGCCTGGGATTATTCCCGATGTTTTTCGATAAGGATGGAGAATTATACACTTATACCGGATTTGGTGATTTTCCTTTTAAGATACCTGGAAAAAAAATCTATAAGCCTGATGAATTGTCTCCACATTGGATGCTGCTTTCATACAACAAACCGGTTGAGGTCTCTTCCGAACTCCCCGGTCATCCGAAGGAATATGCAGCGGATGAGAATATACGTAATTACTGGAGTGCTGAAACCGGCAACAAAGGTGAATGGATATCGATTGATTTGCAGAAACAATGCACAATAAATGCCGTTCAGATTAATTTTGCTGAAAACGAAACTCAAATATATGGACGTAATCCCGAAATCTATTATCAATATCTTCTAGAATATTCTGCGGATAATAAAACATGGCATAAATTAATTGATAAAACTAAAAACAAAACTGACGTGCCGCATGATTATATCGAACTTCGGGATCCGGTGAAAGCACGTTATGTAAAACTTATAAATTATCGCATCCCGGGCGGAACTTTTGCAATTTCAGGACTGCGTGTATTCGGGAACGGAGGCGGATCTCTTCCTGCAAAAATCAGTGAGTTTAAAATTGATCGTTTAAAAAACGATAGATGTATAGTAAATATAAAATGGAAGAAAAGCCCGAACACCGTCGGTTTTAATATTCACTACGGAACTCAAAAGGATAAATTATATCATAATTACGAGGTGCTGGGAACCGATTCAATAATAATAAGAAGCTTAAACGCTTTGTCAAAATATTATTTCACTATTGATGCATTTAATGAAAACGGAATAACAAAAAGCGGCAAAATTATTGAAGCAGAATAAGATTTATCTTTTTATTATTTACCTGCCACTTAGGTCGCAGGTAATTGGGAACCATAAAAACTAAGCATTAAATAATTAAATAAAAGAGGAGTAAAATGCGTTTCAATATAAAAATATTAATAGCAATGCTTGTATTTAATACTGTTCTATTAAATGCGGCTAACGATCCGAAGGAAAAAACCAACCGGATTGTTATCAATGTTGATCTCGGCAGGGATTCAATAAGTAAATTTATTTACGGTCATTTCGCCGAACATTTAGGGCATGGTATTTACGGCGGAATTTATGTCGGTGAAAATTCCAAAATTCCGAATACGCGCGGCATAAGAAATGATGTTGTTACAGCACTTAAAGAAATCGGTCCTGCAGTTGTACGCTGGCCCGGAGGATGCTTTGCAGACACCTATCACTGGAAGGACGGAATAGGTCCGCAGGATAAGAGACCTTCTATTGTTAATACAAATTGGGGAGGAGTAACTGAAGACAATAGTTTCGGCACTCACGAGTTTCTGGACTTTTGCGAAATGATAGGAGCCGAACCATACATTTGCGTTAACGTGGGCAGCGGTACCGTACAGGAAGCTTCCAAATGGGTCGAATATGTAAATTCGGATGCAAAAAGTCCTATGACCGAATTGCGAAAGAAGAACGGAAGAGATAAACCCTGGAATGTAAAATTCTGGGCGGTAGGTAATGAAAGCTGGGGATGCGGCGGGAATATGACTCCGGATTATTATTCCGACTTGTTTAAAAGATTTTCCACTTATATGCGCGGACGAGGATTATACCGCGTGGCCAGCGGCGGAACCGATCCTGATTTTGACTGGACTGAAACGGTTCTAAAGAAAACTCAAAAATATCCGAATTTAATCCAGGGGTATTCGTTTCATTATTATACTTTCTGCCACGGCTGGAACGATAAGACTTCGGCAATAAACTTTAACGAGAATGACTGGTTCTATACAATGAAGAATACTTTAATAATGAAAGAGCGCCTGGAAAAGCACATAGCATTAATGGATGAATATGATCCGCACAATAGAATCGGCATAATGGCTGACGAATGGGGAAACTGGTTCAACGTAGAACCCGGAACAAATCCCGGATTTTTGTTTCAGCAAAATACTTTGCGCGATGCCGTAACGGCAGCTCTTTATCTCAACATCTTTAATAACGATGCCCGCCGCGTAAAAATGGCAAACATTGCACAAATGGTAAATGTGCTTCAGGCAATGATACTAACCAAAGGAGATGAGATTGTAAAGACCCCGACCTTCTATGTCTTCAAAATGTATAAAGTTCATCAGAGTGCAACCCTTTTACCGATCGATGTTACCTGCGAAAATTATACTTATAATGGGATGACTTTGCCCAGCGTCAGCGCATCCGCTTCGAAAGACAAGGAAGGAAAAATTCATGTATCAATGTGCAATATCGATCCGCATGGCAGCAGAAGCGTAGAAATCGATTTAAGAGGATCCGCTAATTTAACGAAGACTTCAGGTGAAATTATTACCGCTCCTAATGATAACGATTATAACGATTTCGGAAAGCCGGAGAAAGTCAATATTCAGAAATTCACCTCTTACAGCATACAGAATAATATTCTGAAGGTTGATCTTCCGTCGAAATCGATTGTTACGATTGAACTGGATTAGAAAATAAATATGTTAAGGTTGTCCGACAGTTGTACTGTCGGACTTTACTCTGCAAAGAGTATTACTCTTAGAGGATATTGTACCTCATGCTATAAGAGCAGAGTAACTGCTTTAAGGTTAATGTCCAACAGTAGAACTGTCGGACAACAAAGACAACGAGGAGAAATATTGAAACCATTTTCAATAACAAAAGATAATGATTATTATTTTTGCACTGATACAATTGTTGGGTGGCAATGTGTTTTTATGTCATTACCTTTTTTTGAATTAATAATTGAATCGTTGAGGTATTGTCAGTCGGAAAAAGGATTGCGTATTCACGGATATGTTATAATGCCGAATCATCTGCATTCTATTATTTCGGCAGCGAATAAAAATCTTTCCGACATAATACGGGATTTTAAGCGATTTACATCGTGCAAAATTTCTGATCTCTTGGAAGAAACCGGGAACAATCGGCTTATGAAATATTTCTCGACCGCCGCAGAACGAGTGGGAAGAGGGAATGACTATAAGATATGGCAATCGGGAAGTCATCCCGAAGCAATTGTATCGTATGATTTCTTTTTGCAAAAATTAAATTATATCCATAATAACCCTGTCCGCAAAGGTTTCGTTGAGCGGCCTGAGCACTGGACGTTCTCAAGCGCCAGGAACTATATATTAGATGATCATTCGATAATTAAGATTGATTCTGTATTGTAGAATTTGGCAGTATAACTGCTTTAAGGTTTATGTCCGACAGTAAAACTGTCGGACAACTGTTTATATAAATAATAATAAAGGAAACGCGGATGTTAAAACAAATTAGATTTTTAATGATAATATTTGTGATCGGTTTTTTTACTAAAACCTTCTGCAAGGAAAGCTACACAATTAAAAGTCCGAACAAAAAAATATCCGTAAACTTTTGGCTAACATCTGCCGGTAATCCGGTTTATTCGGTTTCTTTTTCAGATACAACCATTTTGAAAGAGTCAAAATTGGGAATTCTCAGAAGCGATGAGGATTTCTCAACCGGACTGACTCTTGATTCCATTTCAAGCATAAGCATTGTTTCTGAAAATTATAAAGTGCTGCACGGTAAACGATTAAATTGCAGCTACACCGGCAACAAACGCGTCTTTTATCTGAAGAATAAAAATTCAAAAGTAATGGAAATTATTTTTCAGGTTTCCAACGACGGTGTTGCGTTCAGGTATTACTTTCCCGGAAAATCTGATTCAACTTTAACCATATACAGAGAACTAACCTCATACCATTTTGAAAGTTGGGCAAAAGCATTCCTTCAGCCCTGTCCGGATGCCCGGACCGGATGGAGTTTTACCCAGCCCTCTTATGAGGAATATTATAAAACCGATATACCAGTTGGAACTCCTTCTCCCTATCGGGCAGGTTGGGTTCTGCCGGCGCTTTTCCATTCAGGCAGTTTCTGGATATCGATTACTGAAACCGGACTGGATACTAACTACTGCGGATCGCGTTTAAGCTGGCTTTCTCCTAACGGCGAATACTCGGTTCAATTCCCTGAACCGCAGGAAAGTAAGGATGGACCGGTATTGCCGGAATCTGTTTTACCGTGGTATACTCCCTGGCGAATTATCGCAATTTCAGATCATTTGGGAGGACTTGTCGAATCAACTATTGAAACCGATCTCGCCGATCCGGCTAAGTATAACGTCTCGTCCTGGTTTGAGCCAGGAATTGCATCATGGAGCTGGGTTATTTTAAAAGACGATTCAACCGTATATAATGTTCAGCGTGAATACATTGATTTTGCTTCTTCCATGCATTGGCGGTACTGCCTGATCGACGCTTTATGGGATACTCAAATAGGATATGCAAAGATAAAAGAACTTGCCGATTATGCGAAAACAAAAAACGTAAAGATATTGCTGTGGTATAATTCGGCCGGCGATTGGAATACCGCACCTCAAACACCTCGCGGCAAACTGCTTACAAGGAAATCCAGACTATCGGAGTTTCAAAAGTTAAAAGATATGGGCATTGCCGGAATTAAAGTTGATTTCTTCGGCGGTGACGGGCAGTCGATGATAAAATACTATATAGATATTTTAAAAGACGCCGCCAAGTTTAATCTCGAAGTAAACTTTCACGGCTGCACTTTCCCGAGAGGATGGTACAGGACGTATCCCAATTTAGTAAGTATGGAAGCGGTAAGGGGGGAAGAGTACGTAACCTTTTCACAGTATTTCGCGGATAACCAGCCCTGGCATTGCGCGATGCTTCCTTTCGCCAGAAATCTTTTCGATCCGATGGATTTTACTCCCGTTAACTTCTCGGGAATTCCGAATATTAAACGGATAACTACCGGCGGTTTCGAAATAGCTTTATCGGTTATCTTTACTTCCGGAATTCAGCATATTGCCGAAACACCATACGGAATGGCCGCTCAGAAGAAATTTGTTCAGGAATACATGCGAACATTGCCGGTTAAATGGGATGATGTAAAATTTATAGACGGTTATCCCGGAAAGTATGTAGTGCTTGCCAGAAGGGCCGGAAACAAATGGTTCATAGCAGGTATTAATGGTGAAAAGACTCTCCGTAAAATTACTTTTAATGTTCCTTTTGTCGGCAAATCAACAAGAGGAGTTATAATCTCCGATTCCGAAAATTCGAAAAACTTTATTGAAAGAAACGTTAATTTATCCGTTCCCGTAAATATAACGATGAAACCTTACGGCGGGTTCGTAATTAAAACGAAGTAAAAAATAAATAGTTAAAAAGGGAGTATTACAAATGAAAAAATTTACATTCATAGCAATCATAGTTGCCTGGCTTGGATTTTCCCATGAAACTTCATGCCAGGTTTTTCAAAACAAAGAACTCACCGTCACCAAACTCGAAAAAAATATGTGGGTGATTGAGACTTACGACAAGACTACAATGTATCTTGTTGAAGGCACAAAAAAAGCATTGCTAATTGATACCGGCACAAAAATTACGAAGCTGGATTCTATCATTCATCTAATTACTCAAAAGCCGCTTATGGTGGTGATAACCCATGCCCATCACGATCATGCCGGCAATATTCATTTCTTTAAAGAAATATGGATGCATCCTGCCGATACGGTTTTATTACATGAGAATTACAAAGGAGTGATTCATTATGTAAAAGACGGCGATATATTTGATCTCGGTGAAACACAAATTGAAGTGAGCCACATGTCGGCTCATACGCCAGGTTCTATTGTATTGCTTGATAGGAAAGCTGGTAATTGTTATTCCGGCGATGCGTTCGGAGCTAATGATGTATGGCTCCAGCTAAAACCGTTAGCGCCGATGCAAACCTATATAAATTCTTGTTTGAAGATGGAAAAGATTATTGATAGCGGAGTTCCAAGAATTTATTGTGGTCATTATTATTATGTTAAAAAGGCTTTCGATAAATCCTATATTGAAACGATGCGAAAGTTAGCCGAAGGTTTAATTAATGGTACCGGTCCCGAACCGAAACCATACCCTCAAAAAGTCGGTTGTCCAAACCCAATGGCAGTTACGATGAACGGGGCAACTATTGTATTTGATCCTGATTATATAAAAATAAAAAAAGATTAAAACAATATTTGTCGATGTATTTAAGTCGCACATAAATAGGAGCCGGATAAATGAAGATAAAAATTTTATTGATAATGTTATTTCTCGGTATTGCCTGTTATGCCCAGGAAAATAAAGTGAACATAAACGTCGACGCCAACAAAAAAATAGGCGAGCTTAAACCGATTTGGGCCTGGTACGGATACGACGAACCGAATTATACATACATGAAAAACGGGAAGAAGCTTTTGGGCGAACTTGAGAGGTTAAGTCCGGTCCCGGTTCACATCCGCACTCATAATCTTATGACCACCGGCAACGGCACGCCTGCTCTTAAATGGGGCTCGACGAACATGTATACCGAGGATAAGAACGGCAATCCGGTTTACAATTGGAGCATTGTTGACAGCATCTTTGATACCTATATGCATTTTAAAATGAAACCCTTTGCCGAAATAGGCTTTATGCCGGAAGCGCTTTCTTCCCATCCGGAGCCTTATAAACATAACTGGAATGCCGCCGATAAAAATTCCAAATTATTTACCGGCTGGGCGTATCCGCCGAACAATTATAAGAAATGGGCCGAGCTTATTTATCGGTGGGTTAAACACTGTGTAAAGCGCTACGGAAAAACCGAGGTAGAAAGCTGGTACTGGGAAGTTTGGAACGAACCTAATATCGGTTATCTCCAGGCGAAAGATCAATTGAAAACTTTTTGTAAAATGTACGACTATGGTTCCGATGCGGTCAAACGGGCGCTGCCGACCGCAAGAATGGGCGGACCGGATATGGCCGGTTTCTCCAAAGACTTTTTCACCGGGTTCATTAATCACTGTCTAAACGGAGTTAACGCAGCAACCGGTAAAAAAGGAGCGCCGCTTGATTTTGTTGCTTTCCACGCAAAAGGCTCTCCCAAAGTTGTTAACGGCGTTGTTGTAATGGGAATTAAGAATCAGCTTGAAACAATTAATGAAGCCCTTAAAACAATTTCTTCGATTCCCGCAATTAAAAATCTTCCCGTTATAATCGGCGAATCGGATCCCGAAGGCTGCGCCGCCTGCGGAGTTAATACTAATCCCGCCAACGCTTACCGCAACGGCACTATGTATTCGAGTTATACCGCGGCATCGTTACCCCGCATTTACGATTTAAATGATTACTACGGAACTCATATTATAGGCGACTTGAGCTGGTCTTTCGAATATGAAAACCAGCCATGGTTTTTCGGGTACCGCGATCTTGCTACTAACGGTGTGGATAAGCCGGTCCTGAATGTTTTCCGGATGCTCGGAATGATGGGAAGCGAACGCCTGGCTGTAGAAGGAAATTTTGCCTATGATTTCAAATCGATCTGCAAGTCCGGCGTCCGCGGAGATAAGACAGATATAAATGCCCTGGCTTCGAGATCAAAAAATACTATTACGGTTTTATTGTGGAATTACCATGATAAGGATATTCACGATAACGGATCACCGGTTAACCTGACTATAAAAAATATTTCCGCTAAGACTGCTGTCTTATATAATTATAGAATAGACGGCAAACACAGCAACTCTTATGAAGTGTGGAAGAAAATGGGTTCTCCCCAAAACCCCACACCTGATCAGGTAAAGAAACTTGAAAAAGCGGGGCAGCTTGAAATGATGAGTAAACCGGAAACATTAAAAATTAAAGACAACCGGCTAAGTATAAAAATGCAATTGCCGAGACAGGCTGTTTCATTAATTAAGCTGACTCTTCAATAAAAATATTTGGTAACCGATACAATCGGAGGAATTTATATATGTTTTATAGAAAAGTTATACTTTGGATGTTTCTAATAGTACCGGGAATTCTCGCTCAGCAAGACGGCAAGGTAAATCTTGGAAGTCTAAAGTCCGGGGGGACATTTTCGTTCGTACGAATTTCAAACGGCAATTGGGGTATTGAAATCACCGGCGTTTCGTTCAAGAACTTTATTCAGCCGAAACCGGCGGGAATAGAGGTCTTTGTAAAGGAAAATGAAATCAAAGATTTTTCTTCCGGTTACCAAACAATTAAAAGCTCGGCACAAGGTATCTTCGCTAATGCGGAAATCTCATACGGACAAAACGTTGTCTTCCGCATAGATGACCGGTGGACCCTTAACGGGAACGTGGTCTCGTTGGATAGAAAAGTGAAAGTTGCAGGTACTGCAAAAGGAGGCTTCAGTTCGTCAATAGTATTTAATGTTGATACTTCAGTGAACTGGACCGATTTGAACTGCTTTGCCCCCGGTGCATTGTACGGCGATCCTTCTCACGACGGCAAATTCTCACCGGGAGGTACATTGAATTATGCTTCGCACCGGTTCTTGATGCGCGAAGATATTTTACCGGCGCCGATGTTCGCGCTTTCGTTCGATAACGGCTCATCCGTTACTATGCTCGATCCCGCTCCTAACGGGGAGTCGACGTTTGAAGAGACGAAATTAATTAAAGATGTTATGATCGATCCGAGATTTCAATTCGGTACATTCGGTGCATGGCAGAACGGGAAGAATCCTATTGAATTCGGATTCGAATTTCCGGGTACAATGAGCAAGTACGAGTTTAATAAAAACAAATCTCCCGAACTGCGGTGGTTTCGGCGTTATCATCCTATCTCCAACGGATTTGTTCACAGCTACGAAGTTAGTTTCCGGTTTGGAACGCATGAGTCATTTCCCGAAGTTATTCGTCATTCATGGCGGTGGGCCTGGAACATGTTGAAACCCCCGGTTATTCCGGTTAACCTTGAACAGATGCGGCGTATTCTAACAGACCAACTTGAATCTGTTGCCGCTACCATCGACGGGAGAACCGGTATTCCGTTTGCGATTGCAACGTTTGATACGAACAAGCCTCAATGGAATTGGACTATGACCGGTATGGGTTTCGTCAGCAAGAACATTTCGTGTGCAAACCAGCTGCTGCTTGAGGGAGATAGAGACAGTACTGAGCGCGGGAGAAAAATGCGCCGTACCGGGCTGGCTATTATTTCGTCCATGATAAAGGCATTACATAAGATACCCCTTAAAGCTTCCGGCTACAATCTGGCTACAGGAAAGCCATGGACCGGCGAACACAAGGAATGGCTTGCACCCTGGCTTAGGAACGTTACCGATGGTATGCTCGTGTTGATTAAGGCTTACCGGCGAGAGCGCGCTCTTGGACGCGTACATCCAGAATGGTTTAATTGGATTAAAACCTATTCCGACTGGCTGGTCCGGCAGCAAAGAGAAGACGGATCTTTTCCGCGCTGCTGGAAAGCAGGAAGCAGCGTCGTAGCAGAGTCAACCGGAACTACAAGTTACTGCGCCGTGCCTCTGCTTGTTCAAATGACCAAAGTAACCGGAGATCCTAAATACAGACAGGCTGCCGAAAGAGCCGCAGATTATGTTTGGAAACACTGGGGTAAACGCGGACTTTATGTGGGCGGCGCCAGCGATAATCCGAATATAACCGATAAAGAAGCCGGTATGCTGAGTATGGAGGCTTTTCTTAGCCTTTATAAATCAACTAGGAAATCTAAATGGTTAAAATACGCAAAAGCCGCCGCAGATTATACCGAAAGCTGGATATGGATATGGAACCTACCGATGCCTGTAGATGCCGATAACGCGGAACTTCATTGGACAAAGGGCGTGCCGATAATAGGAGTTCAGGGAATAACTGCTCGCGTTGCCGGCGGTGTAGATGAGTACCTCGATTGGGCGACATCTTCTTTTGCGGAATTATATCTTTATACGAAAGACAGGCATTATCTGGATGTTGCAAGAATCCTGCTGCACGATACAAAATCAATGGTAGCTATTCCGGGACATCTGCACGGCATGAAAGGAATAGGATGGCAGCAGGAACACTGGGGAATGGGACCGAACAGGTACGGACGCGGAGTGGGATCGCACCGTTTCTGGCTGCCGTGGGTTACGGCAAACCATTTACACAGCATTACAGGTTTGGAAGAACTTGATCCGGTATTGTATAAACAGCTTTCTCAAGGGAAATAAAACCGGATGTTTACTCTCATTATTGAATAACCATTAAGAAAACTGAATTGCATAACTTCATTAAAATCCGAACATCATCCGGAAAATTTATATACTCTAAATCGGCAAATTTAACTATTAATCAAATCTATAATAACATATATAATACAGAGCAATATTCAATATTGATAATATTTTCTTTGACAGACAAAGCTGAAACAAAAGAGAAAAGTTATGTTTATGGCCGATTGCTTTTTGAAAAAATTTTTTTTATATAAAAAAAAGAATAATTATCTTTATGCAAGAGGATTATTAAAATGGAGTTAAAAAGTTTCTTAGCTCCGGGGGCGGGGAGACTAATTCAATTCTTACCTTTTTGTTTTTCCCAAAACCGGATTCATCTTCTTATTATTATTCCGTGAACATATAATTTATTGCCGTTTTTTTGAAATAAAAAAGTATTGTCAAAAAAAGACAATTTTTATAAACCTAAAATTTACAAAGCGGGAATTTTACACATCATAAAAAATATTTTAGGTAATAGAAATACAAAAAATCTGAGGTTAGTAATAGGAGTTTCATTTAATTCATACTGTATTTCGGATATTTCAATAAAACATTCTTCAATTTTTCTCTCTGAATTTAATAACAATATAAAACTGAGGTAAATATGATCTCTAAATTAGAAAAATTCTTTAATAGGATTTTAAACATCTTAATCCTCATTTTATTTTTTGCTAATTCAGTTAATGCCCAATGGATTAAGGTTGATAGCAGCGGAATTCCAAAATCATATATCAGTGATGGAAAGTACATTTACGCGGGATTTCGCGGCGGCCCCTCCCATCCGGCAGTTATCCGTTCAAGTGATACCGGTTTAACATGGGAGAATGTTAGTAACGGCTTGTCAGATGGAAGTATGTATTTCAGTGTTAATTCATTTTGTACAACAGAAAATAATATCCTTGCCGGGACAAATAACGGAATTTTCATTTCTTCCAATAATGGAAACAACTGGGTACAAACTAATTATGATTTCATGCATGGTGAAGTAATTACTTTATTTGTTGTTGATTCACTTATTTTTGCCGGAAGTGTTGATGAACGATTTCCCCAGACGACAACACCCGGGCTTTTCATTTCATCCGATAACGGTCAATCCTGGGTAAGATCAGATTCCGGGATAAGTGCCATTTATGGTTTATATCCATCCGTATATACATTAACCAGGATTGGTTCTATAATATTTGCAGGAACTAATGGTGGGGTTTTTTCATCCAGTAATAATGGTAAAACCTGGATATGGGATTCATTAGGCCTGGCAGCGTATTCTTTTGCAGTTATTAACTCCACACTCTTTGTAGGACACCACCAGGCATGGTTCATCTCCCGTTCCTCTGATCTGGGAATTAGCTGGACACGTTGTGATTCAGGGTTACCGGAACCAGGGAAACTCTATTCAATTCGTATAGCTGCAACCGTCAACAATCTTATAGCCGGAACCTCCTTCGATGGTGTCTATTTCTCCAGTGATATGGGTGATCACTGGAAACCGGTCAACGAAGGATTAGACTCACTTTCGGGTTCCATAGCCTCAATTTGTATAATAAATAATTACATATTTGCCGGGTCAATCGGTTTATGGAGGAGATCCCTCTCGGAAATCACATCTATTGAAAGATTAAATCCTGTTCATCCAAAGAGATTTGAACTAAGACAAAATTATCCAAATCCATTCAACCCATCAACTGTAATAACCTATGAGATTTCAACCATCAGCGACGTCAGTTTAATTGTTTATGATATACTTGGAAGAGAAATAGCAATGCTGGTGAATGGAAAGCAAACATCCGGAGAACATTCAGTAAAATTTGACGGCAGAAATCTGTCAAGCGGTGTATATTTTTATCGCTTATCTGTAAGTGGTTATACCACAACAAAAAAAATGCTGCTTATAAGGTAAGAAATAATACAATCCTTAAGAAGCTAAATTAAAAGAGGCAATGCTTTAAGTATTGCCTCTTTCGTTTCTATTTCTACTGTTTTTTTATCTATGGAATTTGAATGTGCTTCCCTTATACTCAGGCTTGTCGGACATAGTGCAGGATGCCTGGTTTCCATTGACATTTAGTATCATTAATTTTGGATCTTTAGAAGTGTAAGGAGTCCAGACACCTTTTTCCGCACCGTTCGGATTGCCGAACTTGGCAAAGTTAGTCCAGTAATTAACCATTTGGCTGCTCAAAGCGTTGTCGCCGGCAGTGAAAGGCCGCCAGCTGTGCCTGAATGAATGGAATATAAACCACAAATCCGAGGAGTGGAAAGCACCGCTGCTGTCACCCGGCAGCGGGCGGGCAAACATATATGCAAAGGCCGGTTTGCTGCTTTGTTCGGAACGGAGGGCACAGAAATCTCCAACAGCTTTTGTCATATCAAATAAATCATTGGCGGTATATCCAAACATATAAGGGATATCGGCAATTTTGCCTGCTTTTGCTTCTTCGCTGAAAGTACCATCCGAAAGATAATTGTCGATAACCGGTCCCCAAAACATTCGCTTTTTAGTGGCATCCGAATATTCTTTTGACATCTGCATAAGTTTATCAAAAGAAAGTGCCCGCATTTCCTTTAATGTTTTTATCTTAAAATAGTCCATGAATTTTTTATTTGCCTGTTGGGCAGTATCAAGATTATTAGTACCCAAACTAAAGTTGCTTAAACCGCCGCCGCTCATGCTTATTGCATGGCTTATCAAATTTTTAGAAAGCGGTGAAGCACATAATATTTGAACGCTGCCTGCACCGGCGCTTTGACCGAATACGGTTATATTATCGGGATCGCCGCCAAACTGTGCAATATTATTGTGAATCCATTTAAGAGCGGCTACCTGGTCAAGTAATCCGTAATTACCTGAAACACCATGATGACTCTCAGCCGATAAAAGAGGATGCGTAAAGAAACCCATAATGCCGAGACGGTAAGTTACCGATACCAAAATTACACCGTGTGAAGCCCAATCCTCACCGCCGTCCATTTCCGGTTCAAAGGCAAAACCTTCGCGATAACCGCCTCCATGTATCCACATTGCAACCGGGAGTTTCTTATGTATTTGGCCTGCGGCCGGAGTCCAAACATTCAAATAAAGACAATCTTCGCTGAATGGAACAGAACCGCTGGCTCTCCATTCCCTTCCGTAAAAACTTTTAGGATTCCAGGTTACTTGTTCTGCGGCATCACCGTATTTATCCGCTACTTTTACTCCCTTCCAGGGTACAACCGGCTGCGGCTCCTTCCAGCGTAAGCTGCCTACCGGAGGAGCTGCAAAAGGAATTCCTTTATATGCAATAACTCCCTTTGTCTGAGTCTGTACTCCGATTACCTGTCCGCCTTCAATGGTCAATACAGGATTCAAATCTTTTTCTTTGAATGAGGTTAATGTCAACAACATGCATAACAAAAAAAAGTAAAATAATTTTTTCATATGGCATCCCGTTTTTTTGATTAAAAATAAAATGCTTGTCACCGTGTGTAAATATAATAAAAAGGTAAGTATCCATGGCATTTTTTGCCGGTTGAATATTATTAACTGCTGATGTGAAAATAAAAACCCATTTGAAAATAATTTGTTTGCATTGACCTAAGAGAATTAATTATCTTTGACAAAAAAAAAGTCGGGTTTAATGGACTATTATGTGAATCATAATTCTTCTAATAAACAAAAAGGAATTAGCCGGCGGCGCTTTGTACAAATAGCCGGCATATCCGCTTTATGGGCAACTTCTCTCGGCAATTTTAATTTCAAATCAAAAGGGATTTCAATTGTAATCGATCCTTCTGATCCCACCGCACGTTCGCAGCCTTCGCAATGGGCAGTAAAAGAATTGGAAATAACATTGACGTCCGAAGCTGTGAATGTCTATAGATGCAGCAGTATCGAGAAGGCAAGGGAAGGAGATTTTATTATTGTCGCTGCCGGTTTGGATTCTAACATTGCTCACAATTTACTTAAAGATGTAAAGATAAAAATTCCGTCAGTACCTGAAGCACTTGGTTTGATACCGGTTAAATCCGGCAATACACAAATTTTGCTCGTCAGCGGATATGATGTAAGGGGACTCGTATACGCTATACTCGAGCTTACGGACCGAATCAAATATTCGAATGACCCTATTGATTCGATAAGTATCCGCAAACCTGTAGTTGAAAAACCCGCCAATGTTATACGCAGCATCAACAGACTTTTTGTAAGCGAGATAGAAGATAAACCGTGGTATTACGACAGGGAGATGTGGAAAAAATATCTTACTATGCTGACGACTCAGCGTGTTAATCGTTTTAATTTGAGCTTCGGTATCGGTTACGATTTTCTTCAGAATATAACCGATGCCTATTTCCTTTTTGCTTATCCGTTCCTGCTGTCGGTTCCGGGATATAATGTGAGAGTGCCGCAGCTGTCGGATTCGGAGAGAGATAAAAATTTAGAGACTTTAAAATTCATAAGTGATGAAGCGGCTGCGCGCGGCATTCAGTTTCAACTTGGAATCTGGATGCACGGTTATAAATGGATAGACAGCCCGGATGTGAATTATACTATAGAAGGATTAACTCACGAAACTCACGCTCCGTACTGCCGGGATGCACTTCGACAGCTTTTAAGAACCTGTCCTTCAATAAGCGGAATAACTTTCCGCATACACGGAGAGAGCGGCGTAAAGGAAGGCAGTTATAATTTCTGGAAAACTGTATTTGAAGGTGTTGCAACCTGCGGCCGCAAGGTTGAGATAGATATGCACGCCAAAGGAATAACACAGGAAATAATAGATATTGCCCTGGCTACCGGTATGCCGGTAAAAGTTTCTCCAAAGTTCTGGGCGGAACACCTCGGTTTGCCTTATCATCAGGCTGATATCCGGGCATTCGAAATTCCAAAGCAGAATCAAAAAGCGGAAGGACTTCTGAATCTAAGCGCCGGTTCCCGCAGCTTTACGCGCTACGGCTATGCCGACCTATTGAAAGAAAATAGGCGCTACGGTGTTCTTCACAGAATCTGGCCGGGTACTCAGCGTCTTCTTCTTTGGGGCAGTCCGGAGATGAGTGCAGCTTATTCGAAGATTTTCAGCTTTTGCGGAAGCGTCGGCGCCGAACTTATGGAACCGCTTTCTTTCAAAGGCCGGAAGGGATCCGGTATTGCCGGAGGCCGTTGTGCATACCTGGATAAATCGTTAAAACCCAAATGGGATTGGGAAAAATATTTATACAGTTACAGAGTTTTCGGCAGACTTGCATACAATCCCGATTGTGAACCTGACGTATGGGAACGTTATTTGTCTAAACAATTCGGTGCCGGAGCAGATACAGTAAAATCAACTTTGGCAAATGCTTTTCCAATACTGCCGATCGTTCTTACTACCCACGGAGTTTCGGCAGCCAACAATTTATACTGGCCGGAGATTTATACAAATCTTTCTATTGCCGACCCGAATAATAAAAATCCTTTTTTCGATACGCCGTCTCCGAAAGTATTCGGTAACGTAAGCCCGATGGATCCTCAGCTTTTTGCGGGCATCAACGAATTTGCCGATGAATTGCTGAAAGGAAAGCGAAGCGGCAAATATTCGCCGATAGAATATGCGCAATGGCTGGAGGACTTTGCCGAAGCAACCGATAAAAATTTAGCAGCGGCAAAAATAAAATCCAAAAGAATAAATAAACCCGAATTCCGTCGAATGGCGATCGATACGGCTATCGCAGCAGGGCTCGGCCGTTTCTTCGGAGCCAAATTCAGGGCCGGTGTATTGTTCGGGATCTTCAAACAAAGCAGCGACTGGAACGCGTTGGAATTATCAATAGAATATTATCATAAAGCCAGGAACTACTGGATTGATCTTTCGGAGATAGCAAGAGATGTTTATAAGCATGATATTACGGTAGGAGAACTTGATGTTCTTCGAGGGCATTGGCTGGACCGTCTGCCTGCAATTGACAAGGATATAGACTTGATGAGAAAGATTTTGGAAAAGATTCCGTCTGCTGACAACCGTCAGCCGGATAACGTGCATGAAGCTATAAAGGAAGTCCTGGGACGTCCTCATCGCGACTCTGCGGTTTGTCATCATAAAAATCCCGATAAATTTAAAGTCGGTGAAGCCGTAAATCTTAAAATATCGGTTGATAAGGAAATTGAATCGATATTGCTTTACTACCGTCATGTTGATCAGGCAGAGAGATTTAAAACAACGAAAATGAAGAAAGCCGGTAGAAGTTTTAGTGCGTCTATACCGGCCGATTATACTGAAACTCTATATCCGCTTCAATATTATTTTGAACTTAGAGAAAAACCGGATAACGCCTGGCTGTATCCCGGTTTAACCTCAAAGCTTACTCAACAGCCTTACTTTGTGATTAGAAAAACATAGTGCTGTTCATTGTCGACGGCTTTTAAAACCGGCATGGACTTTTAGAAGCATACTGTAAATGAGTGATTTTATTAATTCAATTATTAAGCAATAATATTTATAAGCTGATTTTTAATCGCTTTAATTTTTTTATTGTCACAGATTCAATTATTCTATAAAGGATCTACTATGAAAAAAATCCGTAACATTTTTATACCTTTGATCGGCATTATGGTTGTAATGATGCTTCAAGGGTATACCGGTACTTCCGGCGGCAAAACTGAAAACGATACTACCCGAAGCCTTTCACCTTATTTTAAACCGGTAACATCATCGCCAAAAAAGCCGGATGCTCAAGGATTCCTGCAGCGCTGGCTGCTTTTGGAACCGATTAACAAACCTAACCGGAGCAACACCGTATTTACCGACAGCTATATCCGTAATGCTTTTGATACCTTGTACTTTCCAAGCCAGTTCACGGGAGTTCCAAAGGACGGCGAAAAAGTAAAAGTAGGTGAACAGGAGCTAACCTGGCACGCTCTTGATGCAACAAAATTCAACGTCAAACTCTTCCGGTTCGCTTACGGACTGAATAAAAAAATCTACGGAGTTTTATTCTGGGCTGTTACTGTGGTAAATAGTCCTCGGGAGATTAGGAATGTTCGTTTGTCTGTCGGATCAAATTCGGCATCGATGTGGTGGTTAAACGGCAAGGAAGCGGTAATGCTTTCAGGCGATAGGCGAATGGTTATGGATGACTGCGTTTCAAAACGCCTGACCATTAAAAAGGGGCGGAATGTAATTCGGGGAGCTGTTATTAACGGTCCGGGTATGAGTGATTTTTGCGTTCGCTTCATTAATGAGAACGGCGATCCGATAAAGGATATCACTATGAACATTGAAAAGGCCGGAAACAAATGAGCAACTTTTTTTTGATATTAATTTTTTTGAGCTTGGAGGTTTTATGAAGTCCCGTATTCTAACTGCTGCGTTATCAGTACTGCTTTTTCTGCTTTTGTCCGGTCCGGCTTTGGCTCAGACCGGCGAACCTTATATCCACGATCCTTCTACAATTATGATTTGTGGCGGTAAGTATTATACTTTCGGAACCGGCGGCGGCGGTTTGATTTCCGACGACGGCTGGGTCTGGCACAGCGGAGCCGTTCGCCCCGGCGGCGGTTTGGCGCCTGATGCTATCCATATCGGCGACAGATATTATGTTGCTTATGCCAAGGGCGGCGGAGGATTAGCAGGCGGACATGCCAGCAATATTTATGTTATGTGGACAAAGACTCTCGATCCCAAATCGCCCGATTTTGGTTTTAAAGATGAAACAGTTGTGGCTTCCTCAAACGGAGTGGAGGATTGCGATGCCATCGATCCGGCATTTCTTCTCGATCCGACAACAGGAAAATTATGGCTTTCTTACGGAACATATTTCGGTTTTATCAGGCTAGTAGAACTCGATCCGAAAACCGGTAAACGTATAGCCGGAAACAAACCTGTAAATATAGCAATTGACTGTGAAGCGAGTGCCATGATGTACCGCGACGGTTGGTACTATCTGCTGGGAACTCACGGCACGTGCTGCGACGGTCCCAACTCAACATACAATATTGTAGTCGGCCGCTCCAAAAAAGTTACCGGACCTTATGTTGACAACATGGGTGTTGAAATGCTGCAAGGCGGAGGTAAATTCTTAATCGGGGCACACGGTCATTTGATCGGAGCCGGCCACTTCGGTCTGCTTAATTTAGGCGACGGTGTTGAGAAATTCTCCTGTCATTATGAAGCCGATCTCGACCGGAGCGGAAGGAGCGTGCTGGTTATTCAGCCTCTGCTATGGAAAAACGGCTGGCCTGTTGCCGGCGAAGACTTTAAAGGAGGTACTTTCGAAATCCAATCCGAACGCAGCGGTCACGCTCTTGAGCTTGCTGTTGATTTCGTTCGGATGCCCCGCGGTATGAGATTTTTTAGGCGAGAAAACAACGAACCTGTGAAACCGATTCCGGCCCAAACTCTAGCTCAAGATTCGAAGGTTTGGCCGAAAGGTAATATAGATGTCCGTATTGGTGATTACGTGGTCAGACCTCATCAAGAGTGGACAATCACTCCGGTTGAAGGCGTGGGCGGATACCCCGGATCTCCATATTTCAAGATTACAATAGCCGGAACGAATCGCGCCCTTGCGGCTACTGCCGATTCCGAAGTTGTAACCGTTCCCGAATTTACCGGAAGCCCGGAACAGCTTTGGCGCATCGATCAGCTGACAGACGGCACTTACCGTATTATGCCCAAGGTTGTTCCCGATTCCAAAGAACCTTTGGTTTTGACAGCCGTAGGCGTTAGTACGACTACACTGGCCAAGTTCGATCCGAACAGCGATAAATCTCGCTGGAATTTTAAGCAGCCGTAAATGATAAATAGTTAAAAAAATGAGGGTGTCTCAAAACTGTCATTCCGGGCTTGATCCGGAATCTAAATATTCATGTTTCTGTTAAATAAAAAGATGCTGAATCTTCCAAAGGAATGCCTTTGGCAAAGTTCAGCATAACAAATTCCCTTTTTTAAGACAACCTCATTACGTTTATCAATACCGTTTTAAATGTTCCGGCTGAGTTATTTAAAAGATGGAAATAAAGATTGATATATTTTAAATAATATTGATCTAAATAATTACTAAAGTAAAAACGGTGATCAATTATGAAAAAAAATGTTAGCGTATCGTTTATTGTTTTCTTTTTTGCGATGATGGCGGTTCTAGATTTTAATCAAACGGCAACTGCCCAAACAACCGGAAAAAAGAAACTCGTTCCCACCATAACAATTCCTGCTCCTCCCGGATCCAAAGGTTTTGGTATGCCGCAAACCGGTAAGTCTAATAAAAATGCATTCAGAAGACATTGGGTAAGTCCAAGCGTTACGGAGCCGCATAAAATTGTTACCACAACAATTGATGATTTGACCATGAGCGATCCTTACATCTTTCCGGATAAGAAAACTCATACTTATTATCTTACAAGCAGCGGCGGCAATATTTATAAAAGTAAAGATCTGAAAAACTGGACCGGCCCTTACGGTGCCTTTGATGTTACGGGTACATGGATGGAAGGTATTCCGTTTGTTGCGGCAGCCGAAATTCATGAAATCAACGGCAAGTACTATTATGCGGCAACCTGGACCGACAGAAAAGACCTTGTTGATGTTGTTCCCCGCAGATATAACGTACACCGAAATCAAACCCAAATCTTGGTCTCTGATAAACCGGGAGGTCCTTACAAACCTTTGAACCCTGATCCGCAGTACGACTATCTTTATCATAACTGGGATGTTATTGATGGTACAATCTGGTACGAAGACGGCACGCCTTATTTTGTATTTGTGCATGAATGGACTCAGATTATTGACGGGACAATGGATTATGTAAAACTATCTCCGGGTCTAAGCAAAAGAATTTCGGACCCGGTTTGTCTCTTCCGGGCTACCGAAGCTTCCTGGGCGCTTGAAATGGTGGCAAACGGAGAAATGACTTTCGGTATGAGGCTTCCGGGCTGGGTTACCGACGGACCGGAATTGTTCAGAACAAAAACCGGTAAATTAGGCATGCTCTGGTCAAGCTGGGGTAAAGGAAGGTACCTGCAGGGTGTCGCTTATTCAAAATCGGGAACTATCAACGGACCCTGGATCCAGGAAGAAAAACCGTTCGTCGGAAATAACTCCGGACACGGAATGCTGTTTACAACATTCGAAGGTAAACGTCTCCTGGTTATTCATCATGCCGAGGGGGACAGGCCGCGTAAACCCAGGTTTTATGAGGTTGATGATTCCGGCGATAAACTGGTGCTGGGAAAAAGATATTATCCGTAAAATTTCTTGTTTGTTATTTCGTTCTATAATTTGACCGCAATAGCAGGTGTTGATACCGCCGGCTAACATGCGGATTGAAATTACCGGCATAAAATAGTAAGTTTTAAAAACGGTTCAACTTAATAATGATCTCAAAGCTAGCGGAGAAAAAATGAAAACTTTAATTACAGTCTTTTTATTTTTAATACTAAGTATATCCGGCTTTGCACAAAATTTAGACGGAAGCTGGAAAGGAAAAATGAGCACGCCGAATGGTGATATGGATTTAACATTTACTTTCAAAGTAAACGAAGATTCTTTAAACGGAAATGTAACTTCCCAAATGGGAACTTTGCCGCTGGAGAATGGGAAAATAAACGGCAACAAATTTTCATTTGACGTTAATGTTAACGGTCAAAATATACATCATACCGGAGTTCTGGATAGCGGTATTGTTAAATTAAGTCTGCCCTGGATGGAAAAACCAATGGTCTTAAACAGGATTAAGGAAGAATCCAAGATTAACGGTAAATGGATCGGTACGGTCAGCGGTCCGCAGGGAGATATGGAATTAGTTTTTACTTTCAAGGTAAAAGGAGACACATTAACAGGAACCGATTCTTCTTCGATAGGAGTTATTGATTTAACTAACGGGAAAGTAAACGGAAATAATTTTTCATTTGATATCAATCTGCAGGGAATGAACATAAGCCACAAGTGTAAATATATTCCCGGCGATACAATTAAAGTAACAGCGGATGTAATGCAGCGGAAGATAGTCATGAATTTAACCAGAGCTGTTAAAGAAGTTGTGCATAAAAATTCAACCGGAACAGATACAGTAACTTTTCACAAAGATAAGAACTTTTATATTTTTATTTGTTTCGGACAATCGAATATGGAAGGTTTCCCTGGAATTGAACCGCAGGATACTATAAATGTCAATCCTCGTTTTAAGGTACTTGCCTCAGTTGATTTTCCAAAACTCGGCAGAGAAAAGGGGCAATGGTATACTGCCGTCCCGCCGTTGTGCCGTCCTTCAACCGGCTTATGTCCGGCCGATTATTTCGGCAGAACCATGGTAGACAATTTGCCTAAAAACATTAAAGTCGGAGTTGTTGTTGTAGCGGTTGCGGGATGTAAAATCGAACTTTTTGAGAAAAATAATTATAAGGCATATGCCGACACGGCGCCAGGCTGGATGAAAAACATCATCAAAAAATACGACGGCGATCCGTATCAATATCTTGTTGATATGGCAAAACTTGCTCAGAAATCAGGTGTAATAAAAGGAATTCTTCTGCATCAAGGAGAGTCGAATACCGGTGATAAAAACTGGCCTCAAAAAGTCAAAGGCATATATGACAATCTCATTAAAGACTTGAACCTCAAAGCTGATAATGTTCCATTGCTTGCAGGCGAGGTAGTAAACGCCGATGAACAGGGCGCCTGCGCAAGCATGAATAAAATAATAGATAAATTGCCCGAGACAATACCGAATTCATATGTTATATCTTCTGCGGGCTGTCAATCAAGATCTCCGTACCACCTGCATTTCACACCGGCCGGCTATAGGAAGCTCGGAACACGGTATGCAGATAAAATGCTGTCTTTAATGGATTATAAAGTTACGAAAACTGAATTAGAATCAACTCCAGCAGAAAATAAATAGAGTAATATAGAATTAAAGAATCACTTATGAAGAGAAAAATATTTATATTTGGATTATGTAACTTACGCGGGAAAGTAAAGGGAATTTCTTTTTAAAAAGGTTTTTAGAAAGTAATAAATATGTTTAGGTCTTACTCCATTTGTGTTGTTAGACTTTTTCAGCACTCGTTTAGAAATTAATGCTTTATTAAAGGAATCATATTATGAAGAAAATAGTTTTTTTAATTACAACGTTGTTTTTGGCTACTGGTGTTTGTATAGCCCAGAAGTCTGCACCCATCAAAGTCGAGGACGGATTACTACAGGGAACATATAAAGATGGATTGACAGTATACAAAGGTATTCCGTTTGCAGCACCGCCTGTCGGCAATCTGCGATGGCGTCCGCCTCAGCCTGCTGCAAAATGGAAAGGTGTAAGAGAAGCTACTAAGTTTGGTCCATCACCCGTTCAAGGATCGAAGATCGGTCCGGGAATGAGTGAAGATTGTCTTTATTTGAATGTCTGGACGCCTGCTAAATCCGCTAACGACCGCGTTCCTGTTTTTGTATGGATTTACGGAGGGGGATTCAACTTTGGATCTACATCCGATCCGAATTACAACGGCACAAATCTGGCGAAGAAAGGTGTTGTGTTGGTTAGTATTAACTACCGCGTAGGGCAGCTCGGATTTCTAGCACTGCCGGGATTGAGCGCAGAGAGTCCGCATCATGTTTCCGGAAATTATGGCATCCTGGATATGATAGCCGGTTTAAAATGGGTGAAAAAAAATATTGCCGCATTCGGAGGCGATCCGAACAAGGTGACTATTTTCGGCGAGTCGGCGGGAGGAATTGCCGTCAGTATGCTTTGCGCTTCTCCGCTGGCTAAGGGATTGTTCGAAGGTGCAATTTCGGAAAGCGGCGGTAATTTCGGGCCCTCGCGAAAGACAACCTATCCCGGTGAGAATATGAAACTCCTTGCCGATGCTGAAAAAGACGGCGAAGCATACATGAAAAAAGCAGGCGTAACATCACTTGCTCAGCTGCGTAAAATTCCCGCAGATAAACTTCCGCCAAGCCTTTGGGGAAAAGGTATGGCCTGGCCTATCATCGACGGATGGGTGATTCCCGGTGATCAATACAAACTTTACGAGGAAGGTAAATTTAACGATACGCCTATTCTGATCGGTTACAACTCAGACGAAGGCGCAAGTTTTTCACCTCCCAAAACTATTAAAGCCTATATTAAAAGTGTTAAAAAGCGTTATGGACCATTCGCGGACAAATTGCTCAAAGCGTATCCTCCCGGATCCGGGAAGGTTGCCAAGACAGCCCGAGATTTGACGCGCGATGCTGCATTTGGCTGGCATACTTGGATTTGGGCTAAACTCGAGTCGAAGATAGGAAAATCAAAAGTTTACTACTACTATTTCGATCAGCATCCGGATTATCCTAAGGGTTCACCTCTATATGGATACGGCTCGCCGCATGGGCAAGAGGTTGCTTATGTTTTTGAGCATCTTAATTCATCTAATCCCAAAATAACTAAAACGGATTTAAAAATATCTGATGATATGGCTACCTATTGGACTAACTTTGCTAAGTACGGCAATCCAAATGGTAAAGGCGTTCCCGAATGGAAAGCATTTAGTAACGCTGATCCTGTAGTTATGTATTTTAACCGGACACCGCATATGGGACCGGTACCCAGCGCCAAATCGCTGGAGGTACTTAATGCCTATTTTAAATGGCGTATAACACCGAAAGGCGAAGCATGGGCAAAATAATTATTTTGTAGAGCGCATAATGAGGATTCATTATTCCAACGAAAGGAACATCGTATGAGGAACTTCATGTTTTACTTTGTAATGTTTGTAATGTTTACTGCTGTACTTACGGCAGCACAGCAACCGGTAACGGTTAAAGTAGAACAAGGTTTATTGCAGGGAACGCTTGAAAACGGAGTAATGGTTTATAAAGGCGTTCCGTATGCCGCGCCGCCGATCGGTAAGCTGCGCTGGCACGCACCTCAACCTCCCGCACATTGGAAAGGAATACGAAAGGCGGACAAATTTTCTGCTAACCCTATGCAGGTAATGATTCGTGAATTAGGTCCATGGACTCCCGAATATCAACCGCAAGGTGCTGTAAGCGAGGATTGCTTATACCTGAATATATGGACAACTGCGAAATCATCAAAAGAAAAACGCCCGGTAGTAATGTATATTCCCGGCGGTGCATTTACAGGAGGTTCTGGTGATTGTCCGGTTTACAACGGCGAGAACCTGGCGAAGAAAGGATTAGTTGTAGTTACAATCAATTACAGAGTAGGAGTGTTCGGATTTCTCGCAATACCGGAATTAACAAAAGAATCCAGACACCAATCTTCCGGAAATTACGGGCTGCTTGATCAATTAGCGGCGCTGAAGTGGATCCGGAAAAATATCTCGGCATTCGGCGGGAATCCTAATCAAGTAACAATAATGGGGCAATCGGCCGGAGCGGCTTCCGTTAACTACATGACCGCATCTCCTCTGGCAAAAGGTCTTTTCATTCGGGCAATTGCCGAGAGCGGCACCAACTATATGAACGGTCCGGGAGAAAAGTTGAAAACGGCTGAGCAATATGGAGTAAAGTTCGAAAAAGCTATGGGGGTCTCTTCTTTAGCCGAATTAAGAAAATTGTCTGCGGAAGCATTAGTTGATTCTACTAAAAATAATTATCACTTCCTTCCGATAGTAGACGGGTGGTATTTACCGGAAAGTACGGATGAAATATTTAAAGCAGGAAAACAAAATGATGTTACTACAATAACCGGCTGGGTTGCAGACGAAGGAAGCTATAGCAGTACCTACGGTAAAGTTCCGGCGGAAGAATTTAAAAAGGAAATCAAACAAAAGGCAGGCGTATTTTCAGATAAAGTTTTGAAATTATATCCGGCCTCAACGCAAGCGGAAGCTGAAGTATCGCAGAAAAATTTAGCGCGCGATGTAAATGTGGTTTCAATGTACCTTTGGGGCGTAAATCGTGAGAAGACAGGCAAGACAAAATTATACACCTACATTTTCACACATCAGCAGCCCGGATCAACCAAAGAACGTTATGAAGCTTTTCACTCATCGGAACTTCCGTATGTCTTTGATAACTTAAATCAGTCCCCCAGGCCATGGACGGTGGAAGATAAAGAGATTGAGAAGGTAATGTCCGGTTATTGGACAAATTTCATTAAAACAGGAAATCCAAACGGCAAAGGACTTCCGGAATGGCCGGCATTTAAAGAAAAACCGCCGGAGACTATGGAATTGGGTGGTAAAATGAAACCGCAGCCAATTATCGGCAGAGAAAAGTTTGAAACACTGATAAAATTACTTCAAGGTTCAGACCATTGAATATAATGACAAAAACTTAAGGACAACCTTTATCGAAAGTCAACTTAATTATAAGTTCATGTAAAAATTTTTCGCTAGCATAAACAAATAAAATCGGATTCAAGATATGAAAAAAACTCTTTTAAATACTGCATTACTTGTATGTATCTTGGTTGTTACTGCCAATGCTCAATCCTACAAGAAAACAGAAACGGGGATAAAGACTTCCATTAACTCCGTAAACGTCGAAATTCAGTTTTACAATCCCTCCACAGTGAGAATTTTAAAATCACCTGAAGCCGAAACTTTTACAAAAAAAAGTCTTTCGGTAATTGAAGTTCCCGGTAAAACCGCATTAAGTATAAAGCAGGCAGGAGATGAACTTTTATTAAAAAGCGATAGCGTTCAAGTAAAGTTGAATCTGCAAAACGGAAATATCTCTTTCTTAACAACGACCGGCGAACCGTTGTTAAACGAGAAAGAAAATAGTGTGACTTTTAAGAATTTTAATGACGCAGGAGTTAAAACCTACAGTGTAAGTCAATCTTTTGTTTTAGATAAAGATGAAGCTATATACGGATTGGGACAGCAGCAGCATGGTAAAATGAATCAGCGGGGCGATACATTACATATGATCCAGGGAAATACAGACGATTATATACCGTATTTCCTTTCGGCGAAAGGTTACGGAGTGTTTTGGGATAATTATTCTCCTACTCTTTTTACGGACAACCAGGACAGCACAACATTCAAATCGGATGTAGGAAGGTGTATAGATTATTATTTTATGTACGGCGGTAATGCACACGGCGTGATTGCACAAATGCGCAGCTTAACCGGCCAGGTGCCGATGGAGCCGCTTTGGACATACGGTTACTGGCAAAGCAGAGAGCGTTATAAAAGTCAAAAAGAAATTGTAGGAGTTGTTAAAAAGTACCGCGAACTGGGAGTTCCGTTGGACGGTATTATTCAGGATTGGCAATATTGGGGCGACAATCTCCATTGGAATGCCATGCAGTTTCTTAATCCTAATTTTCCTGATCCGAAAAAAATGATTAACGAAATTCATGCAATGCATGCTCATATAATTATTTCGGTTTGGGCTTCGTTCGGGCCTAAGACAAAGCAGTATAAAATTTTAAATAAAAAAGGAATGCTGCTTGATTTTAAAACATGGCCGTTATCTGCAAAAAATGTTTGGCCTCCTGATATGAAGTATCCTTCGGGAGTTAGAGTTTATGATGCATACAATCCGGAAGCGAGAAAAATATTCTGGAACTTTCTGAATAAAGATCTCTTTTCGTTGGGCATTGACGGATGGTGGCTCGATTCTTCGGAACCGGATCATTTGGATGTTAAGCCTTCGGATTTTGATGATCAAACCTACTTGGGTTCATTCCGCAAGGTTCGTAATGCTTTTCCTTTGATGCACGTCGGCGGTGTGTTCAAAGGCCAGCGTTCGGTTACATCAAAGAAGCGCGTGTTTATCCTTACCCGTTCAATGTTTGCGGGACAGCAGCGGTATGGTGCCGATACATGGTCCGGCGATGTAGTTGCTTCGTGGAAGGCTTTGAGAGATCAGATCTCGGCGGGATTAAATTTTTCTCTCACCGGCATACCGTATTGGAACAGCGATATAGGCGGATTCTTCCTCTGGAATTTTCCGCAGAAGCTGAAAGACGCCAATTACCGCGAGCTATATGCACGCTGGATACAATTCGGCGCTTTCTGTCCGATGATGCGTTCACACGGTACAGATGCACCGCGGGAAATTTATCAATTCGGCAAAAAAGGAGATAAAATTTACGATGCAATCGACAAATACATAAATCTGCGTTACGCGCTGCTTCCGTATATTTACTCGACATCATGGCAAGTTACCTCTAATCAAGCCAGTATGATGCGCGCCTTAGTTATGGATTTCCCAAAAGATAAAAAAGCACTGAATATCAACAACGAGTATATGTTCGGTAAAGCCTTTCTGGTTTGCCCGGTAACCACACCTATGTATTCCAAGATAGTTGTTAACGGAAATGATACTTCTAAAGTCGGAGATTTTAGTAAGATAAAAAGTGATGAAGTTTATCTGCCCGAAGGAACTGATTGGATCGACTTCTGGACAGGTAAAAAATTTGCGGGCGGGCAGTCTTTAAATAAAGAAACGCCGATTGATATAATGCCTTTATATATAAAAGCAGGTTCCATAATTCCGATTGGTCCCAAAGTGCAGTATGCTACGCAGAAAAAATGGAATAATCTTGAAATACGCATCTATCCCGGCGCCGACGGTAAGTTTACGCTATACGAAGATGAAAACGATAATTACGATTATCAAAAAGGAATTTATTCTACCATAACTTTTACCTGGGATAATGCGAAAAAAGTTTTGACAATCGGCAGCCGGAAAGGATCTTTCCCGGGAATGCTGAATGAACGCAAATTTAATATAGTGGTAGTAGAACCCGGTAACGGTATCGGAATGAATATTGTTAAAAAGTATAATAAAGTAGTGAACTATAATGGAAAAGAAATAGCGGTTAAATTGTAGAATATTGCGGTGTGTTTATTTGTTTTAGTAATTAAAGAATGATAATGAAATTCAAATACTTGCTTTTGGTTTTTCTGTTTCCCCTGATATGTAAAGGGCAGGATGTAAAAAGTTATAAACAATTAGGAAATGGAGTAATCATTAATTTAACGGAAGGAATACTTAATATTTCTCCGATGTCTGAAAATGCCGTCAGAATCAAATTCTATAAAAAAGTTGAAGCTAAGGTACCTGAGCTTATTTTTACTTCAA
>CAZCFZ010000030.1:35223-41734 GCA_964498065.1 uncultured Ignavibacteriaceae bacterium | reverse complement strand
AATGGAGAACCAGCAATGAAAAACTTCTTTAAAAATTTCATTTTATTTATAATCGTAATTTCATTACAGTCATTTGCACAAAATAATAAAGGACAAAGCAATAAAATTACCGGAACGTGGCTCGGTAAACTTAAGATACCAGGTCAGGAATTAAGAATAGTATTCAATATAAAAGAGAATGAAAAAGAAAACTTGACGGCTACAATGGAAAGCCCGGATCAAACGACACAAAAAATTCCGGTTGACACAGTAATTTTTAACAACTGGAATATTAAACTTGAAGTAAAAATAGTAGACGGATACTTTGATGGTAATTTTAACTCCGACGGCTTAACTCTTACAGGCCGATGGCATCAGCAGGGAAAATCTCTCCCGCTTTTATTAAAAAAAGTTGATAAAATAAAGGAAGTAAAAAAAGCTCAGGAAGCAAAACAATCTATTTATACAAAAGATGTTTCTATTGAAGTTAACGGTTATAAACTTAACGGAACTCTCCTAGTTCCCCCGTCAAATAAACCGATTGATGCTGTATTGATAATAGCCGGTTCCGGTCCAACTGATAGAAACGGTAATTCTACTTTGCTATCCGGTAAAAATAATTCATTAAAAATGCTTGCAGATACATTGTATAACAACGGCATTGCTTCTTTAAGATATGATAAAAGGGGAATAGGTGAAAATGCAATGGTAAATGAATCGAAATTAAAATTTGATACGTATGTTAATGACGCTGCTGAATGGATTAAATTTTTAAAAAAAGATAGCCGTTTTTCAAAAATAATAATTGCAGGTCATAGCGAAGGTTCCTTAATCGGGATGATAGCTGCCAGACAGGCAAAGGCGGATAAGTTTATCTCATTATGCGGAGCAGGCCGTCCGGCTTATTCATTGATTGATGAACAATTAAAAAATAACAAATTATCTAAAGAATTATTATATAAAAGCTATGTTATAATCGACAGTCTTAAAAAAGGTATTACCGTAAAACACGTTGATCCTTCATTGGCAATGCTTTTTAGATCAAGTGTTCAGCCATATTTAATATCATGGTTCAAGTATGATCCGGTTAAAGAAATCTCAAAACTCTCAATCCCTGTTTTGATTGTGGAAGGAACGACAGACATTCAAGTTGATGTTAAAGACGCAGAACTGCTGTCTAATGCAGACAAGAATGCCAAATTAGATATTATTAAAAATATGAATCATATATTAAAGGAGGTACCAACTGGAAACCGGGTGGAAAATATCCAAAGTTACGACAATCCTGATTTGCCGCTTTCAAAAGCGCTTTGTAAAAGTATTGTTGAGTTTATAAAACAATAAACAAGCTGCTGTTTCTTTGCGGTTCTCTGTGTAATAAAAAAGGTAATGTGCTTAAGAAAGTATAAATTATGTTAAATAAAGAATTCAAATTTTCGACCAAATGGAAAATTTCTCAAATAATTGAAAAAATAGAAAGTGTTTCCACAGCTAATTCTTTAAATTGGAAAAAGAAAATTAGCCAGCCTTATTACTTCGATGGATATGATAATTCTGGTTTTACATTAATAAGAGGTGGCTATCGTTTAGGTGTTAACCTTATTAGTTCTAAATTTATTGATCAAGACACAAAAACAGATATAATAGTTTCAACTAAACCAAGTTTCGGAACCTTTGCTGCATTTATAATTATTATTGGGTTAATGTTTATAGTTTTATTTGAATCAAATATTAATTTTAACTTAATAAAATTAGTAACCTTGGTAATATTATTCCTAATTCCGATATTGACAGTGTATATGGCATTTTTATCCGATGTAAAGAAAGCAAAATTATTTTTAGCAGAATTTTTCGAAATTGATGATCTTTCGTTATTTAGAGATAATAAAAAATAGTCCAATCTAAGCTGAATTGAACTTAATCTGACATGATGTTAATTCGAATTTCAAGCTTGAACTCCTTAAACTTACACTTGAACTTGAACTTACAATCTAGCTATTCAAGATTAAGTGTAAGTTCAAGTTTAAGGGTAAATCATATCAAATTTCCTTTCATACAAAAAGAAATATTAGTAGAGGAAAGTATTGCACGTGGTAATATATCACACATCACTTAAGTTTATGTATTTGGTGCAGTTAACATTTTGTTTATTACATACTAATTACCTTTAATTTGTTAAAAAAATAACCAACTAGAGCCTCCTGCACACGGAGCTGGAAAGAGAAAAATTAGTATGAAAATTGCGCATCTCTCCGATATTCATTTTACAACCTTTTTTAAGAATTCCAATCTTCACGAATTTGAAAAATTATTACAATATTGTAACACAAAGAAAATAGATCATCTTATAATAACCGGCGACCTCGTTGAGAATCCCGATCCCTATGATTTTGAGCTATTAAGAAAAGTACTTAAACAAACAGGCTTCCTTACATCAGACAGGCTGTCACTTGTTATTGGCAACCATGATATATTCGGAGGAGTATTAACCGTTCAGGATCTTTTTAACTTTACCAATCGTTGTGAAGCAATCGATTATAGACATAGAGTTAAAGAATTTTATGAATATTTTTCCGAGTCATTTAGGGGCTGCAGCTATATATCTCCCGGAAATATTTTCCCTTATGCAAAAGTAATTGACGATGTCTTAATTACAGGTTTAAATTCGGTGGCTGAATATTCAAAAGCAAAAAATTTATTTGCATCAAACGGCGAGATAAGCTCCTCACAGCTTAATGAATTAACTTATATCTTTAACATGTTTGAAAGCTGTAAGACCAAGTTAGTACTAATTCACCACCACTTCCAGGAAACAAAGCCGCTCCAGGAAAGCCGGTTCGGCAGTGTATGGCAAATAATTGAAAGACAGACTATGAAGCTCAGGACTAAAAGAAAGCTTATAGATTTATTTAATAACTTTAAAGTAGATCTGGTGCTCCACGGCCACTATCATAAAACTTCCGAATATTACAGGAAAGGAATAAGATTTTTAAATGCCGGAGGCAGTTTTAAGAATGAACTTAAAAATGAGAATCAGATAAATTTACTGGACACGGATTTCTCAGCAGTAAAAATTGAGATCCATAAAATACCTCAGTTGTTCTATCCGAAGGTATTTACACTAGAACAAGCGAATTCCGTAATTTCCCAAATGACATCTGCGTTTTCATTCTTAAAAATTAGATGATAATTCATATTACCCACAAACTTTCGAGGTCACTTCTTTAGACCTCGAAGCTTACCTAACTGTGCAACCTTGAAGGCTTTTAAAAGTAACCTTCAAGTTTTTGCGTATGATAAGTAATAAATTAATTTGACGGATAAATTTAATAAAGGACTAATTCTTAGCGGCTCGGAAGGCAACAAAAAATATTTTATTTTTCATTTTGATTACCGTACAAAACTCTTTCAATGCGTCTGTCCGGTATAAGCCACATAAGTGCTACAAGTACATATAAGATTCCGGCAATCCAGGGACTCACAAACGCAGAAGGGATTGCAGCAGCATAAATTAAAGGAGAAATCTTACCTTTTAGGTCTTTACCTATTGCAGCGGAAAGCAGAGAGTTTTTACCCTGCTTTTTCAAAATTGTTTTCTGTAAAATCCAGTATGCGAAAGCAGCCATCAAAAGTACGGCGCCATATACGGCAGTCGGTACAGCAGCAAAATGATTTTCACCTAACCAGCCTGTTACAAAAGGAACAAGAGAAAGCCAAAAAAGCAAATGCAGGTTAGCCCATAACATAGGGCCGCTTATTTCTTTTACAGTATGAAGCATATGATGATGGTTGTTCCAATAAATTCCAAGGTAAACAAAACTTAATATGTAACTCAAAAATATTGGTAATAAAGGAGCCAATGCATTTAAATTCTTTTCGTTGGGAATCTTTAGTTCAAGCACCATAATGGTAATAATTATTGCAAGCACCCCGTCGCTGAATGCTTCTAAACGATTTTTTCCCATAGTCCTTTATTTTTATTAATGTCTTTGTCGATTTATAAAAGTATAGGTGTTAAATTGTAATAAAGATTTTAATGCTAATTCTTTATTGAGGTAAGTTAAATAATTTATTGATAATGTGCATTGTGCAATATTAAATAATATAACAAATAAAAAATGACACTTTTTAATATTATTAAAACCAACAAATATCTTAGTTACCAAAAATAGGTAAGCAAAATTTTTCAAACTTTTTCTCGAACTATTTTATTTGTCTTGAAAGTTTAAAAAGAAGTAATGGAAAACTTAACAATTTTCGGCAAAAAAGTAATTGATGAAAAGTCGATTGCACAAATTAAAAGATGCTATTCCGAGGAAGATATTGCCGTGCTTACTGCGGATGCGCATTACGGTTACGGTCATCCTATCGGCGGTGCAGTAGCTTACAAAAATAAGATTTCGTTATCCGGTGTCGGTTTTGATATTGCTTGCGGCAATAAAGCCGTTAGAACAAATATTAAAGCAGAAGATATAAAAGTGCCGAAAATTATGGATGAAATTTTCAGAAGAATATCTTTCGGACTCGGCCGGCCGAACAACGAACCGGCAGATCATCCTGTGATTGAAAAAATAGATAAAGCAGATTTTAAGCCGCAAAGATTATTAATTCAGACAGCTAAATCCCAATTAGGTACTGTGGGTTCCGGCAATCATTTTGTCGATTTGTTAAGTGATGATGACGGGTGGTTATGGATAGGTGTACACTTCGGTTCAAGAGGATTCGGATTTAAAACCGCTATGGGATTTATTGCTTTGTCTCAGGGACTTACTTTTAAAGATAAGGCAAAAGAAGGTTCAATGGATTCGCCTCCGATATTATTTGATTTAAATTCCGAACTCGGTCAGGATTATCTTTCTGCTATGCACTTGGCAGGCGAGTATGCTTATGCCGGCAGGGATATGGTAGTGAATAAAGTTCTTGAAATATTAGGTGCTGAGACAAATTATGAAGTGCATAACCATCATAATTTTGCGTGGCTTGAAGAACATTTTGGAGAAAAATACTGGGTAGTTAGAAAAGGCTGCACTCCCGCCTTCCCCGGACAAAAAGGATTTGTCGGGGCAACTATGGGAGACACTTCCGTAATTATAGAAGGAATGGAAAGTGAATTATCAAAGAAAGGATTATATTCTACCGTTCACGGCGCGGGCAGAATTATGTCGAGAAGAGCAGCAGCAGGGAAGCAGAAATGGCTTAGGAATAAGCATGGGATTAAAATGCCGACAATTATTGCAAAAGGATTAGTCGATTTTGACGAAGTAAAAGAAACCATGAAAAAGAAAAACATCGAGCTGAGAGGGGGCGGTGCAGATGAAGCTCCGGAATGCTATAAAAAATTAAGTGATGTTTTAAATTACCAGGGTGAAACGATTAGAGTGTTATATAATCTTCATCCAATTGGTGTAGCTATGGCAGATTCCGAAGTGTATGATCCATATAAGGATTGAGTAGAAATTTCAATCTAAATTAGAATTATTAATTTGGACTTTACTTAGCAAGTTTTACGATATCTGAAACCTCCATAACATTTTTCACATAACCTTTGTTAACAGAGTTTATCATCGCCAGACCTATTTCCTTTAAAGAGCAGATGTGTTTGGGGAAGAATAATTTAATCACCGGCAGTAAAAAGGATAAATATTTATAAAAGCTTAATGTGTTTTTTAGTCCTTTGGTTGGAGATATAATTGCCGGACGGAAAGCAAAAGCCTGCTTAAACCCGAGATTCAAAATATAATTTTCGGTTCTGCCTTTTACTCTTGCCCACATAATTTTTCCCTTTTCAGTGCTATCGGTTCCGGCGCCGGAAATGTAGCAGAAAGTCATATCATGATTAAGTTTTACAAGTATGTCTGCCAGAGCTTTTGTAATATCGAAAGTTATTTTTGTGTATACATCTTCCTTTTTCCCGACGGAAGTTGTACCGAGACAAAAGTAGCAGGCATTGTATCCTTTTAGCCGGTTCTCAAGCGGTGTGAAATCAAAAAAATTATTATGAATGATTTCCTCTAATTTAGGATGCTTGACATTTCCGCTTCTTCGGTTTATAACAAGAACCTTTTCAACATCCGGATGGTTTAGGCATTCGTGCATTACACCTTCCCCTACCATGCCTGTTGTACCGGTTATAATTGCTTTTATTTTCATGGTTATAAATTAAACCGGAAAAAATTTTAATCCAATTATTATTTTATTATTTCACCACTTCGTGGTTTGGATTAACATGTTTGATAATTTAATCTATTATAATATCACGCCTTCGGCGTTCAAATATGTTTATTTCTCAACATATAGATAAAATCATTTATTAATTTCAAAGCCCGAAGGGCTGAAATTATTATAATTAAAGACCTAATTAAAAAAGGTAACTAAACCTCGAAGAGGTGACATAATATTATTAAATAACTTATTTGAAAATTAATATAAACTTAAAAAAAACCACTATCTTTTTATTATTTCACCACTTCGTGGTTTGGATATATACTGGATAATAAAATCTATAATACTGTCATGCCTTCGGCGTTTAATT
>CAZCFZ010000030.1:4900-35123 GCA_964498065.1 uncultured Ignavibacteriaceae bacterium | reverse complement strand
GGATATATACTGGATAATAAAATCTATAATACTGTCATGCCTTCGGCGTTTAATTCATTTCATGCAAAAAAAAGAAATAGTTTTCAAAGCCCGAAGGGCTGAAATTATTATAATTAAAGACCTAATTAAAAAGGTAACTAAACCTCGAAGAGGTGACATAAAATCATTCAATCCATTTAAACAAGAACTTCTCATCGTAGGCAACTTCAAACTTCTTTAATAGTTTAACATACTCTTCACGAAACGTTGCCTTATTATGATGTAGTTCTTGATTTTTTATATAATTAAAAACAGCATTTATATGTGAGTGTGAATATGAAAAGGCTCCGTATCCTTCCTGCCAAGAAAACTTACCTACAATATATTTGTTGTCGTTTATAAAATTAGATGAATTGTTTTTAATATCCCTTACCAAATCCGAAATTGCCATAACAGGTTTCAAGCCTATAAAAGCATGTATATGATCGGACACTCCGTTTACAATAATCGGTTTTTGTCCTTTCCCTTTTATTATTCCGGCAATGTATTTATTCAATTCGTCCTTCCATTTTTTCCCAATTAAATTTTCCCTTCCTTTTACGGCAAATACAACCTGAATATAGATTTGTGAAAATGTTCCCGCCATGAAATGCCCCTTTTTTATTTAAATATAAATTAGTTTTTATTGAAGAATTATATTTAAAAATTAATAGAAAATGAAATTAATTCAATTATTATTTTATTATTTCACCACTTCGTGGTTTGGATATTTATGTCGTGTAATAAAATCTAGAACACTGTCACGCCTTCGGCGTTTAATTTATTTCATGCAAAAAAGAGAAATAGTTCTCAAAACCCGAAGGGTTGATATTATTATAATAAAGACCTAATTAAAAAAGGTAACTAAACCTCGAAGAGGTGACATATTATTATTAAATAACTTATTTGAAAATTAATATAAACTTAAAAAAATCCACTATCTTTTTATTATTTCACCACTTCGTGGTTTGGATTTGCACGCTTGATAATTTAATCTATTATAATATCACGCTCGTAGAGTCCGACAGACTCTACGGAGTCTGGCAACCTTCGGCGTTCAAATATGTTCATTTCTCAACATATAGATAAAATCATTTATTAATTTTAAAGCCCGAAGGGCTGAAATTATTATAATAAAGACCTAATTAAAAAGGTAACTAAACCTCGAAGAGGTGACATAATATTACATAAAATAGATAAAAATTTATAAAAAAAAGCTGCGCAGAAAGTAATTAATAATTGGGAGGTCGATAATTAAAATACTAACTGTCTTTCCACGCAGCTGAAATAAACCTACACTTTATTTACGGAGAATTCAATTTATTTAATTATACCCCTTATCTCTCCGTTAGGATATGCTTTTGTATGAACCAATACGTATGCATCTCCGCTTTCTATCCATTTTCTAAGATTGGTTAGGTTTACATCCTTATTTGTGATCTTTCCCTTGGATAAGACACCGTTTACTTTTCCCGTGACTTTTCCTTTATAAAGCCAGACAGCTATCGGACCGTCCTTGCCTGCTGCTGCATGATGAATATGCGCCATAATTACTTTATCGATATTGTGCACAACCAATTTATACCACAAAGTTTTACCATCCTTACTAAACTTAAATGTAGCTTCTCCGTAAGCCTTTGTTTTTACAGGCGGCACTACTTGTTTACCCGACAGTTTTGCTGAAAATTCATTCTTATTTGCCTTCATCATTTTTGCAGAGTGACTCTTAGAATGGCTTTGATAATCCAATTTGTTCCCCGGCTGCATACTGAAATTCGTGAATAATGCAGTAATTGCAAATGAAATTATCAAGATAAAGATATGCTTCATTGATCGCCTCCTATGTTTTGTTTTATTATTTATTTAATGTGTAATTTTGAAAGTACTAATCAAGAGCCTTTCTTTTTGTGATAGGGAAGATAAGTAACCGGGTAAAAATTAATATCCGCAAATAATATTGTTATTTTAAAAGAATAAGCACAGATGCTCGGATAAGTATTTTCAGATTAAATAAAATAGAGGAATTAATTGGGCATTAAAGAACTTGAATTTGAGCTTGACAAAAACTCAGATAAAAAACAAGCAGACATTTTACAAAGATTTTTTAAAACCGGTCCCGGTGAATACGGTGAAGGAGATATTTTCATCGGAATAAAAGTGCCGGTGCTTAGAAGCATTGCCAAGAAAAATCAAGATATCTCTTATAAAGAAGTTAAGCAGTTATTAAAATCAAAAATTCATGAAAAGAGACTGATTTCTTTGATGATATTAATTTTTAAGTATCAAAAAGCCGGCGAAGAGGAGAAATCGAAAATATTTAAAATCTATCTGGACCATACGAACAACATTAATAATTGGGATCTAGTTGATTTAACCGCACCTCAAATTGTCGGCGATTATCTAATGGACAAAGACAGGTCTCTTTTAATAAAATTTGCAAATTCCAAAAATCTTTGGGAAAGAAGAATCGCCATACTTTCAACATTTCAATTTATAAAAAATAATAAGTTCGATTTTAGCTTAAAAATTTCCAAACTCTTATTGAATGATGAACACGACTTAATTCATAAAGCGGTTGGCTGGATGTTAAGAGAAATAGGGAAAAGAAATCTTAATGTAGAAGAAAAGTTTTTAAAGACTCACTGCAAAATAATGCCGAGAACGATGCTAAGGTATGCAATTGAAAAATTTCCTGAGAAAAAACGAAAAGGATATCTAAAAAAATAAATCAGACCTTAATACTGAAATGTTTAATTCGCTTTCGACTTTATTGTCGTTTAATTAAACTCATATTCAAGTGCAATCATTATTTCCCTTCATAAAAGTCCAAATTACATAAAATTACTTACATATTTACCTGGCATTTTGTTTGAATGTCTATCCTTAATAAAAGGGTGTGAAATGAAACTAATTAAAATAATTGCTTTTACTATTATGATAAGCTTCGTTGCGTCTGCTTATTCCGAAGAAGATACAACAAAAGTAAAACCGGAAAAAAAAGCAGAAAAAACATTTATTCAAGAAACAGATTCTTCTTTTAAAAAGCAGAAGCGAAAGAGAGATGTCTTTATTGACAAAGATGGCGACGGTATTTGCGATAATAGAGCAAACGGAATGAGCTTTGAAAAGTTACGCAAAAGACATAAAATGCGCGGTAAAGGTAATGCGGGTAATCAAGGCGGAAAGCGATGATCAAATATTATACTCCATTACTCATCATTTTTATTTCTATCTTCAGCGGAAATATTTATCCGCAACTTTCTTTGTCAACCAAAATCGATAATTATTACGATGACAATATTTATAACAATTCGTATAAAATGTCCGACTATATTAATAGTTTTTCTTTATCTACTTCTTATGATTTTGAGAGTGAGATAAATAATCTCCAGCTTTATTACATAAATAATTTAAGTTACTTTCAAAAAAATATTTTTAAATCTTCAAACTCCCACAAGTTCGGAATAGTCAATACTCTTTTTATTTCAGATGATGAGAATCCTTTAAACATAGGTGTTAATTACAGTTTTAGAAAAAACCGGGATGAATATAAGTTATTCGATTTTAATCAATTATCCGGATATGCAAATTATCGTCATTTTTTTAACGATAGAGATTTTCTTCTATTCGGATATTTATTTAATAAAAATAGCTATACAAATCTATCCATGTTTTCATTCTATGAGAACAAAGAATTTATAAAATATTCCAGTACTTTTGATACTAAAACAACTTTAATGATAGGCACTGAAGCTTATTTTAAGAATTATGTTGAAAAAATTAATGAATTGGATAATGCAAATAACTCATCTCAAATAAGCGCCTATCTAAATTTAGCTCAATCACTTTCCGATAATACCGGAATTGCGGGTTATATTTTTTACAGGAATAATATGGAAAACGGAACCCGATATTTATACTCGGATAGTTTGATCTATTATGAAGAAGAAATTTTTAATGACATTTATTCTCATGAAGGCTATGAAGCAGGAATTTCTTTAACCCAAATTGTTGTACCATCAATATTAGCCAGACTGGAAATATCTTATGATGAGAAAAATTTTAGTAATCTGCCTGCCGCAACAATAGATGGTTATGAATTATCGGTAAATAGAAAAGACAAACAATTTTCTTTCGGATTTGAACTGCAATTCAACCTTCATAATTTAATTAATGGGCTAACTTTAACCGGTACTTATAATTATATAAGTAATAACTCTAATGATGAATTTTACAATTACAACAATCAAATATTCATGGTTACTTTTGGATGGGGATTATAAAATTTCGACCAAATTTACGAATGTTTTCGACCGAATCGTCGAATTTAAGGTAAGGGCATTTAATTTTCGAACAAATTACGCTTCTTACATTTGGTATACGAGTTGCAACCTTAAAGCAGCTATTTTAACGGGCGACACTGGAATACCGCTTCGATGGAAGGGCGGTAATGGGTTGGGGAAACAAGGCAGAAAAAAAGGAGAGAGAGATCGGTATTTCGGTTTCTTAAACATTTGCCTCAGAGCTTTGACATTGAAAATCAAAGCTCTTTTTTTATTAATATTAAGCAGTTGTGTGAAATAAAAAATCATTTAAAAATTAGTGAAATAATAGACACTTATGTCAGTCTGAGCGTAGTCGAAGACTTATATTCACCGTTCGACTCCGCTCACGGTGACAATTTAACGCGTTTTTGAAAATATTTTTATATCGAAAAATTCATTTAATATATATTATTATTTAATTAACACAACGGGTTAATATTACTAATTTTTAATTCCATATTTATTTAATTTATATCGCAGATTTCTTTCTGTGATTCCCAATAATTTTCCTGCTTTAGTTTGATTCCCGTTTGCCTTTTTTAACGAATCATATATTAATCTTTTTTCAAGAGATTCAACTTGTTCTACCAACGTACCTTGCAACTCTTCGCTAATCTTTTTCTCTTCAGCAAAGCCTTTAATATTGAACGGCAGATCATTTAGTGTTATTATGTTTCCTCTTGATAGGACTACAGCTCTTTCTATAATATTTTCAAGCTCACGAACGTTACCGGGATAATTGTATTTTAAAAGCTTATCAAAGGCTTCTTTTGAAATCTCCAGATTTTGTCTATCATTCTCTTTTGAATATTTAGCGATAAATAATTCAATCAATGGAAGTATATCTTCTTTCCTTTCTCTCAGCGCAGGAATTTTAATTGAAATAATATTCAACCTGTAAAATAGATCTTCCCTAAAATTCCCGTCTCTCATTTTCTTTTCCAGATCCTGATTTGTAGCTGCAATAACTCTCACATCTATATTCAGGCTTTCCGTAGAACCGACTCTTTCTATCTGCTGTTCCTGAAGAACGCGAAGCAGCTTAACCTGAGCAGCAGGCGGAGTATCTCCGATTTCATCGAGAAATATTGTACCTTTATCTGCCAATTCGAACCAGCCTTTTTTCATTCTTTCCGCTCCTGTAAAAGAGCCCTTTTCATGGCCGAATAATTCACTTTCGATAAGATTGGGAGAAAGTGCAGATATATTTACGGCAACAAACGGCTTTTCTTTTCTGGAGCTTAGGTAATGAAGTGATTTGGCGATTACTTCTTTTCCGGTACCGCTTTCACCGGTTATTAAAACAGTAGCCTTGCTTTCGGCAACCCGGGCGGCTACACTTATTACTTCGGACATTTGAGGAGAGTTGGATATTACAGATGTAATTTTATATTTTTCCTGAAGCTGGGTTTTAAGAAGCTCGTTTTCCGATTTTAAATTTTTATGCTCTATAATTTTATCAAGCAAAATATCAAGTTCATCGAGGTCAACAGGTTTGGAAATATAATCATCAGCTCCCAGCCGCATTGCCTGGACGGCATTTTCAACAGTTCCATAAGCTGTGATTATTGCAAAGCTTATTTGAGGATTTATTTTTTTTACTTCTTTAAGTACTTCCAGGCCTGTCATGCCGGACATTTTGTAATCAGAAAGAATTATATCAATCAGATTTTGATCAGCAATTTTAATTCCTTCTTCACCGGATGAAGCTGAAAATATTTTAAATCCCTTCTTTTTCAGATAGCCGGTTAATATGTCCCGCTGCGATTTTTCATCATCAATTATTAAAATAGAATAATTATTCATACTGCAGGTATTTTAATTATGAATTTGGTTCCATGTTTTATTTTACTTTCAACTATAATCGTGCCACTGTGCTGGTTAATTATTTTCTGGGCAATACTCAAACCGAGCCCGTTGCCATCCTTTTTTGTAGTATAATAAAGATCAAAGATTCTTTTTAATTGATCTTCCGGGATTCCGTTGCCGTTATCCTCAACAATAATATTTAATAAATTGTCTTCTTTAAAATAATTAAAAGTAACTAATCCGTTTTCGTTAACGGATTCGATAGCATTTTGTAAAACATTCATTAAGGCTTGTTTCATTAATTCGGGATCGATTTTTATTTTGAATGAATCTGAAGATAGTTTTTTGAAGTTAATTTTCCTTATATTCGATTGACTAATATACAATCTGTAAATATCTTCAAAATATTCATTTGCTTCCGTTATTCTAAGTTCAATCTCCAGCGGTTTCGCATAATTTAAAAATTGAGTTATTATCTTATTTATACGTGTTACTTCATCTTTTAAAACATTTAATATTGATTTATATTCATCCGAATCTTTATTAGGCACAAATTCTTTATCTAATCTTTGAGCTATCATTCCAATTGCATTTATAGGATTACGTATTTCATGTGCAACGCCGGAAGCAAGTTCACCCATTGCAGAAAGTTTTTCCTGCCTTTTGGCGTTATCTTCCAAATTTTTTCTTTCGGTAAAATCATTAATAACAATAGTATAATTTTCAGCTTCATTCCGTTCATTTAAATTCTTAGTAATACTTAAGCTTAAAAATCTTGGCTGATTATTTATTTCAACGGTTCGCTGGATATCCGAGGTGTTGTTATTTTGAATTTCAACCTCATTCATAATAAAGCTGAATTTTCCATTCAGAAAATATTTTATATTTTGATTTATAACTTTATCGCGTTTTATTTTGAATAATTCTTCCGCAGATTTATTAAAAAGTGTTATTACAAATTCATTATTAATAACAATAACAGCCTCTCTCATTTCTTCCAATATTGTACTTGTAAATGTCCGGAATTTTCCGAATTCGTTTGAAACTGTCTGTAAGTTTTGTGTAGTAAAAATAATACTAAGCACAATAATCGATATTGCGGCAAGTATTAAAGAAATTATTATTATTCTGCGGTACATTCTTGATTCAACACTTTTCACTTCATCTAATGAAACGCCTATCCTGAATAATCCAATAACATTATTATCTATTTCCAAACGTTTTACAACTTCATATACCTCGTTTCCGTTAAATTTAATAATCCGTTTAAAAGTCGAATCGACATTCAGTGCATTCTCAAGAAATTTATCTCCTTCTATAGGATCCATTGATTTGACAGATGCACTTGCTGCAAGTATGCCCATTGAATCCTGAAGTACTATATACTCTATACCGGATTTATCGGCGATATCGCGGATTATTTTCCCGATACCTATTTTTTTTCTAAACTCTAAAAAATCTCTTGCATCAAGGTTAATTACAATAGCCCCTTTATTAAAAGCTCTTGATATTGCAACGGCAAATCTTTCTTCGTTACTAAATTCCGAATTTTTAAGTCCGAGAATTAATTGCTTTGTTTCTCCAGTTAATATCGGCTGAAGTTCTTTATACCGGTTTACTTTACCTTCAGGATGAATGTGCCCGGGAATCGGTACCCTGTTTGTTAATATCCTATCTCCTTTTTTATTAAATATATTAATTCTGAAAAGATTATTTTCATTTCCTATTTGAATAAGTTTTTTACGGTTAAGCAGATTTAAGCTGTCTAAATCTTTTATCAGCTTTGCATTATCCAGCAGTCGTTCTATCATTAAATTCTCAATTTCATCACTGGCTTTTAGGGTATTGTTACTGCTTAAAGAAATTGTTTCTATTAATGAGGAAGACTTTTCGGAAAGGACTTGAAAAATTTCCTTTCTACTCTCGTTCAACTCGAAATAAGCAGAAGTTATCATTACTATTCCGATGATGACGGAAATTATGATAACAATTCTTGGTTGAAGTTTAAATTTAAATTTCATTAAATATTTTAAAATTTCCCTTTTACAAAACTAATAAAATTATACTCCTTTAAGAATAAAAAAATCAGATAAGAATGCAATAAATATTTAATCGACCTAAAAGTCGTAATCCTCCGTCCTTAAAGTCGAAAATAATTAATTATTCGGTTATATCCTTCAATTTTTAAAATAATATTATTTTTTTTAATGGCATATCAATTGAGATACACATCTCGAAAACAATTAGTTAAAATTAAATGGGAGATGATCATGAAAGGAACAACGAGATTATTTATTGTGATGGCATTCGCTATGTTTTTAGGCTTGTTCTTAGTTAGCAGTGAATCCTACGGGCAAAACAAGGTTAAAAAATACGGATACGGTTTTGTTGATTTAAACGGTGACGGTATAAACGACTATGCTCTTGATTCGGACGGCGACGGAATACCGAACTGCCAGGATCCTGATTACGTTCGTCCGCTTGACGGAACCGGTCAAAAATTTATGAACGGCAGAACTGCTAAATACGGACGCGGCGGCTATGGACCAGGTGATGGAACAGGTAATCAAGGAATAGGACCAAAGGATGGAACGGGCTACGGCCCTGGAACTGGAACCGGTATATGCGACGGAACCGGACCAAAGGGTAAAATACAAAGAGCCGGCAGGAGATAAATTTTCCATCACGCTAAAGCAGCGGTTTTGTACACCGCTGCTTTAATTTTAAATTCCGATAAAATACATCCCCATTAAAATTTTATTAACATTTTTTTTCAAAACTCACCTTTAAATTAAATTTCTACTTAAATTATACCTGTTCCATTTAAAGATTATAACTCAATTTTTTTAACATATTGTAAAATCATTATTATTGATATCATCATCAATTAGAGGTTTATATGAAACATGATAATATAAAAACAGGCTTATGCCAAATTTGTAATAAAACAAAAAAATTATCTGAATTGATGCCTGTTGTGTCAATTCGAAATTCGCTTATTGAATTGATTAAAAACAACGGTTATCAGTTAGATTTAAATGGATTTATATGCATTGAGGATCTTAATAAATTAAGAGGACAATATGTACAAAAAGTGCTTGAGGAGGAGAAAGGCGAGTTATCTTCATTTGATAAAGAAGTCCTGGATAGTATAATCAATAAAGATTTACTAAGTAAAAATGTTTCGCAGGATTTTGATGAAAAATTAACCTTTGGAGAAAGACTATCCGACAAGATTGCACAATTCGGAGGAAGTTGGAAATTCATCACTATTTTCGGATTATTTTTATTTATCTGGATGGCAATTAATGTTGTTGTTTTAACAATTCACCCATTTGATCCTTATCCGTTTATTTTACTAAACCTAATTCTTTCCTGTATCGCTGCTATCCAGGCACCTATAATAATGATGAGCCAAAACCGTCAGGAAGATAAAGATCGTAAAAGAGCTACGCATGATTATCAGGTTAATCTTAAAGCAGAAATAGAAATAAGACAAATAAATGATAAAATGGATCATTTGATGATGCAGCAGGGACAAAAAATGCTTGAGATACAAGAAATTCAAATTGAATTAATGGAAGAAATTTCCAACAAATTAAAAAAATAATCATGAAGACAATTTTTACCGGAAATCTAAAAAATTTTAGAAGATATTTTTATCTAAAAATTTTTATTGTAACTTTAATTCCGAAATTAATATTATCTTAAAATATGGATCCTATTAAACACACTATACATCCTGAAGTTAAAATCGGCCACATTCATCTTACAGTATCTGATCTAGAAAAATCATTAAAATTTTACAGAGATTTGCTGGGATTTGAAATCACTTCAACTTACGGAAGATCGGCAGTATTTCTTTCTGCCGGCGGTTACCACCATCATATCGGACTAAATACCTGGCAGGGAAAAGGCGCTACACCGCCGCCGCCGGGACATACCGGTCTTTATCACTTTGCTATACTTTACCCGAATAGAATTGAATTAGCTAAAGTTTTAAAAAGATTGTACGAAATTAATTATCCCATTGAAGGGGCATCCGATCATGGAGTATCCGAATCAATTTATCTAACCGACCCCGACGGCAATGGAGTAGAGTTGTACACAGACAGGCCAATTCAGGATTGGCCGATAGACGAAGAAGGTCATTTACAAATGACAACCAAACATCTTGATATACTTGATCTTCTTTCAGAATTAGATCATGATTTTTAATCTTTTAATAAAATAATAATAAACAGCCTGCTTATTAAGTGATTAAAAAATTTAGTTAATCTGATTTATCTATTTCATCTTATTTTTATAAATTATATTAATTTTACCGGGGGAATTTTATGGGATTAAAGAACAAATCGGTTTTCTTTACTGACGGAGAAAAACTAGAAGATTATTCCATATCCAATCAATTTGCAGAACACCTCGAATTTATCCTAGTTAGAGACAAAATTACTGCTGCGCCCGATGATGCTTATTTTGCGCTTTCATTATCCGTTCGAGACAGACTCGTGCGGCGCTGGCTAAGAACACAGCAGCAATATAAAGAACGCGATGTAAAAAGAGTTTATTACCTTTCACTCGAGTTTTTAATCGGCAGGCTTTTAGGTAACGCACTTATTAATTTAAATTTTTACGATGAGTGTTATAAAATTTTAAAAGAAGACGGCTACAGCCTTGAAGACATAAGAGATCTGGAAAACGATATGGCCCTTGGCAACGGAGGCCTTGGAAGATTGGCAGCATGTTTTTTAGACTCAATGGCAACGCTGGAACTGCCTGCATTCGGGTACGGAATAAGATACGAATACGGAATTTTTAAACAAGATATAGTTAACGGCTACCAGGTTGAACGACCCGACAACTGGTTAAGTTACGGTAATCCATGGGAAATTTTAAGAAGAGACCTGGTTTACAGGGTTAAATTTTACGGAAGAGTAAATACATATAATGATCCTTCGGGGAGATTAAGATTTGACTGGGTCGATACCGACGATGTTCTTGCGGTTGCATACGATGTTCCGGTACCGGGTTACAGGACAAACACGGTTAATAACCTTAGACTATGGCAGGCAAAATCCACAAGCGAATTCGATTTTCAAAAATTTAACAGCGGCAATTACGTTGAAGCTGTTGAGTCAAAAAATGAATCTGAAAACATCTCAAAAGTTTTATACCCTAATGATACTTTTAACCAAGGAAAGGTTTTAAGACTAAAACAGCAATATTTTTTCGCATCGGCAACATTACATGACATAATTAGGAAATATAAAATAAATCACGAAACATTCGATCAATTTGCAGAAAAAACCGCAATTCAATTAAATGATACTCACCCGGTAGTGTCAATCCCTGAACTGATGAGGATTCTAATTGATGAATACAACCTGGGCTGGGATGATGCATGGAATATTACACTAAATACTTTTGCCTATACAAATCATACTGTTGTCCCCGAAGCATTGGAAGAATGGCCGGTTTCTATCTGGGAGAAATTGATACCCAGGCATTTGCAAATAGTATATGAAATAAATAGAAGATTCTTGGATGATGTACGCGGTAAATTTTCGTTCGACGATTCTATTATAAAAGAATTGTCAATTATCCGCGAAGGACCGAGTAAAAATATTAAGATGGCAAACCTTGCAATTATAGGTTCACATTCAATCAACGGAGTTGCCGAATTACATTCCGATATTTTAAAGAAAAAAATATTTCCTCATTTCTACAAAATCTTTCCCGAAAAATTTGTAAACATCACAAACGGAATAACACCGCGCCGCTGGCTGAAGTCCGCAAATCCGCTTTTGTCGGGACTAATCGCAGATAAAATCGGCAACGGATGGTCAAAGGATTTATATAAATTAAAGAAAATAGAAAAGCTTGTTGATGATGAACAATTCAGGGAAAACTGGAGAAGTTCAAAATGGCTGAATAAAAAACTTCTGATTGCTTTAATTGAAAAAGAGCAGAAAATTAAAATCAATCCTGAATCAATGTTTGATGTTCAAATAAAAAGATTCCATGAATACAAACGGCAGCTTTTAAATGTCTTGCATATTATTACCCTTTACAACAGGCTTAAAGAAAATCCTAACTTGGATATCGTACCGAGAACAGTAATTTTCGCCGGTAAAGCTGCACCGGCATATTTTGCAGCGAAAAATGTAATCAAACTGATTAACTCTGTAGCGGATATTGTTAATAACGACAATGATATTAACGGCAAACTTAAAGTTGTATTTTTAAAAAACTATTCGGTAACATTGGCGGAAAGGATTATTCCTGCATCGGATTTATCGGAACAAATTTCTACCGCTGGCTTGGAAGCTTCAGGAACAGGCAACATGAAATTTGCCTTGAACGGTGCGCTTACCATCGGTACAATGGATGGAGCAAACATTGAAATAAGAGAAGAAGTCGGCGATGAAAATATTTTTATTTTCGGGCTGTCGGCAAATGATGTCGTTAAACTCAGGCAAAACGGGTATAATCCGAGAGAATATTATGATAAAAATTCCGAGCTTAAAAAAGCAATTGATATGATATCTTCAAATTATTTTAATAAAAGCGAACCGGGTATTTTCGACTCGATGATAGATGGTTTAATGAATATGGATTATTACTTCATTTTTGCCGATTACGAATCTTATATTCATACGCAGGAAAGAGTAAGTGAGCTTTACTCAAATATTGAAGAGTGGACAAAAAAATCTATTTTAAATGTTGCAAGAATAGGAAAATTCTCAAGCGATAGATCAATAAAAGAATACGCAGAGAAAATTTGGAATGTACAAAAAGTTAAAATTCAGATTAAACATGCTTCCAAATAATCGCATAATAAAATAAATTATTGTTTTTTAAATATTTTATAATAATATTTACGTAATTAATTACGTAATTAATAAAATAAATTTAATGAATATACAAAATGATATAATTAAACAACTTGGAGAGATTGCTCTCGGCAGCCGTTTTAAAAGATTAAGCGACCGTTTTATGGGTGATATTTCAAAAATCTATAAAAACCAGGAAATAGATTTTGAACCCAAGTGGTTTGCTTTAACATATTATCTTAACGAAAATGGTTCCGCATCAATTCTTGAGCTGGCAGACTCTCTTGGATTTTCTCATCCGGCAATAATTCAGTTAACTAATCAAATGGGTAAAAAGAAATTAATAGAAACTTACAAAGATCCGGGTGATAAACGTAAAACCATGGTTAAACTTACGGAGAAAGGGAAATCTATTTTTAATTCAATGAAGCCGCTGCTTTCTGATATTGAAGACTCGGTAAAAGAGATAACCGGTTCTACCGGTTATGATATTCTTCATGTTATAGAATCTATTGAAAAAGCTTTGGACGAAAAAAACCTTCACGAGAGAACTCTTGAAAGGTCTAAGAAGAGGTTGCTGGATTCTGTTGATATATTAAGGTATTCTCCGAAGTATAAAGAATTATTTAAAAAGCTGAATTATGAATGGCTTGAAAATTATTTTTTTGTTGAGCCTGAGGACGAGAAGTTACTGTCCGGTCCCGATGAATTTATAATTAATAAAGGGGGGGAAATATTCTTTGCCAGAGACAATGATGAAATTGTAGGTACATGCGCAGCAATAATGAAAGATAAGAAAACCTGCGAACTTGCAAAAATGGCAGTTACTGAAAAAGCTCGAGGAAAGCGAATCGGCAGGAAACTGGCTCTTGCTGTAATCGGTTTTGCTTATTCAAAAGGTGCTAAAACAATTATTCTTGAAACAAGCCATAAACTTCAAGCGGCAATAAAATTATATGAATCTCTCGGTTTCAAATATTCGAGTTATAATTCCGATTCCAAATATGAACGGCAGACATTTCAAATGAGATTGGATTTATAAGAAAATTATTTATAGAATAAATTTTATTGAATATCTTATGTTCTGCAGGAATCTTAATCGTAATCTTAATCCTAAGTTATTTTTAATAAAGATTAAGAGCATGATTAAAATTAAGAATCACCACCATAAAATCCGTTAATTTCCAATAAAACAATTTTTGCTTAAGTTCTGTTAGAAAAAATCAATAAGTAAAATTAATTATTCTTTAACAGCTTCAATTCTTAATCTCTTATAATCAATGAACCACTTTCCATCTTTAACATTTGTTGAATAAAGTTCACGCGAAATAATTTCGAGCAGTTTTTTCTTTGCATCCGTATTTATGCCTTCAAAAAAACTTTTAGCAAACATCTCAAGCCAGTCTTCAATTGTATCGTTTTCATTTAAAAAAGTGTTGCGGTCAAAGTGCGCTGCATAAGTAACCCGAAAACCATTATTTTCCAATAAAGAGGAATATTCACCTATTGAAGGGAAATACCACATGGCCAATTCGGAATTACTTTTAAAACCATTTTCAGCTAATACCTTCCTTAAAATACTAATTACTTTTTTAACATTTTCTTTCCCGCCCATTTCCAGTATGAACCTGCCTCCTTTTTTAAAATTTTTATAAACGCACGAGACAGCTTCTTCTTTTTTAAGTACCCAATGTAAAACGGCATTTGAAAATACCGCATCAAACTTTTCATTGAAATTAAAATCAGCAGCATTCATCAATTCAAATTTCAAAGTGGGGTAATTTTGCTTGGCAAGATTAATCATTTCTTCAGAACTGTCGATACCGGTAACATCGGCGCCGGACTCTGCAATTAAATTTGTCAAATATCCAGTGCCGCAGCCTAAATCAAGAATTTTTTCTCCCCGTTTAGGCTTCAAAAAGTTTAACAGATCCTCTCCGTATTTAAAAACATAAGAATGTTTTTGATCATATAAATTCGGATCCCATTTCTTAACAATTTGTTCTTTATTTTCAGTCATTTATTAATTTCATTAATAGGTTATTAGTATTATAGGATAATTTGCTTACCGGATTGTGCTTCATGAACTCCAATACTTTTATCAATATTTAATATTGAAGCACCCATCCAGTCAATTGCTTCCGGTTCCCCGTGAACCAAAATTACTTTTTTAGGCTTTAATTTCTTCACAATTTTAAGAAGATCTTCCCTACGAGAATGTGCGGAAAATCTAAAATTTTCAATATTACATTTTACTTCTTCATCTTCCTCTAAATTATTCATTTTTATTTTTTCCCCCTTAATTGTATTTGCTATTCTGTATCCGGGGGTACTTTCTTCCATATAGCCTACTGTAAATATTGCAGACCCGGAATGTCTAATCCAGTGCTTAGCAAGATTAAATGAAGCAGTACCTTCTATCATCATCCCGCTGGAAGCAAGGACAATACACGGATTATTAAAAAAGCTTTCTACTCTCTCAACATCATATAAATTTTTACTCGGTATTGCCTTTATTTCAAATTCGGGATCAATCATATTAACAACATAGCGGTTATAATCATAAACTCTGCTAATTTTATCAGCAAGACCCCCGGAATAAATATCCACATTTGTAATTTTATTCCGCTGCATCATTTTCCAGATAAGAGAAATCATCTCCTGCATTTTACCAAGAGAAAAAACCGGGATAAGAATTGATCCGCCGCCGTTCATTACTTTATTTATAGATTTGGCAAATCTTTGTTCCTCTTCACTCCAATCCAATAAAGTTGATGAATCTGTTGCGCCGTAAGTTGATTCAAGAATCAAAACATCAATCTTACTATCGGGCAAAACAGCACCTTTTAAAAGTGTTTGATTTTTAAGATTAATATCCCCGGTGTAAAATATCTTTTCTTCATTATATTCCAGCAGAATACCTGCCGAGCCGAGAATATGCCCGGCATCCAAAAATTTTACTTTTATGGAATCCTTACTTTGATTAAAAACATTTCCAACAACAAAATTTTCGTTATAAGCTTTGTATTCAATGCTCTGAATCAATAGACCTATTTCGTCATGTGAATAAACAGCGAGGTTATCTTCTTCGGATAATTGCTTTTTTAAAATTTCCACCGAATCGTGAAGAGTTAATTCCGCCAGCGCCCTTGTTTGAGGTGTTGTAATTATTCTTATATACGGATGCCGCTTTACCAGATAAGGCAATGCGCTCAGATGATCTTGATGGGCATGAGAAATTAGGACATAGTCGACAGTTAAATCGTTTATTAGATCGAATTCGGGTAAGGCCTCCAATCCGGTTTTTTGAGGATGCATTCCGCAATCCAGAATAATACCGGCGCCTCCAATGTTAAGATAAAAACAGCTAGCACCGATTTCTCCGGCACCGCCCAAAGGAATAAATTTAATCATAAATTACAACGAAATGTAAGCTAAAAATTAAATTTGAACTTATTATTAAACTACTTGATAATCAAATTAGTCATCTTCTAATTCCATTTCATTTCAGAATTACTCAAAAAGTCATATCATTATTTCTCTATATTGTTAAGAACGGCGCTAACCGCCCATTAACTATATTTTACCGGTTAAAAGATTTCTTTTGATTTATTCGCAAAAATCAAATATTCTTAAATTTAACTTCTCTTCCGGTTTTTAATAAGGAAGCTATAAAACTTTAGATTTTTTATTAATTATTAATCTAAAGTGAATTCAATAAATGTGGAAATAAGATTTATTAAAAAATATTTTTAATCAATTGTAACTATTTAAATATTCATTTCGTCTATAATTAAAAAGATGTTGAAGTCACTAAGATACAAGCTATTGATTCAGCAGCATAAAAACAGAATTTACAGCTATTCGCTTTATATGCTGAAGAATAAGTTAGACGCGGACGACGTTACTCAAGAGGTATTTATAAGGATATGGAACAATATTGACAAATTTGATGCAAAAGCTGCTAAATCCTGGATAATGAAAACAACTCACAATTTATGTCTTGATTATTTAAGGAGGCGAAAGTTGTCAACCGTGAGAGAATATATTATTGATGAGGAATCGGAAGAAAAAATACAGAATAATGATAGATACAGCGACCCGGAAATGGAAACGAGACGAGAAATATTAAAAGAGAAAATACATGAAGCAATTGAAAGATTACCCGAAAACTTTAAAAGTATTTTCGTGATGTACGAATTACAGGGTTTAAAATATAAGGAGATAAGCGAAATATTAAATTTGCCGCTTAACAGTGTCCGAGTATATCTTTTAAGGGCCAGGAAAAAACTTCAGGAAGATTTGAGAGAATTTAAACATGAAACAACAGAAAATTATTAACGAAAAATATCTGGATAAAATTATTTCGGTTGCATATGGTGATGCCGGAATAGTTGATAAATTAAGTATTTACCGGGATGCCCGTAAATATCCGGAAGTTAAAAAGATATTAGACGAATATCGAACAACGGCTGAAGAAGTGAAAAGTTTTGCCGGCGAGAAATGCCCTGATGATTTAGTTAGAAAAATAGAAAAAGTAATTCCCGGTGTAAAACAAAATAAATCCGGCAAATATTTAATCGCTTTTAGAAAACCTGTCTTCTCATCTGTTGCTTTAGTAATGGTTATAGCAATTGCAGCTTTTTTGATATTCAGACAGCCAAATAGGGAACCAAAATATTCAAAAGCCGAAGTGCTGACTGCAGAAATTCAGATCAAGCAATCGTTGGGTCTGGTAGGAAAAATCTTCAGGCAAACACAAAATACAATTTCGCAGGATGTACTGGATAAGCAGGTCGTCCCGCCTATTAAAAGGGGAATGAACGTAGTAAATAATTTATTAAACGGAGGATAATATGAAAACCGCAATTAAAATATTTTTATTATTGATTATGTCATTTTCACTGAGCGTATTCGCTCAAGACAAAGAGGATTATTCGAACGAACCCGGTTATGTAAATTTCGGCAATCTCGCCTCGTTTATGAAAAGCGATAATGTTACCGAAGTAAACATCGAAGGTTATTTAATGAAAATGGTCAGCAATCTAACGGAAAAAAGCGATCCCGAATTATCTCAAATGTTGAGCGGGTTAAAATTGATTAAAGTATATTCATTCGATGCAAATGCAAAAAATTCAAACCAATTAATGAGCAAAATAGACCAAATTGATAAATCCCTTACAAACAAAAATTGGGATCGAATTGTAAAGGTTAGAAGCGCCAAGGAGAATACTAATGTTTACATAAAAACTACTCCCGATCAGAAAACCATTGTGGGATTGGTTGTAACTTCACTGGAAAAGGACGGTGAATCTGCTTTCGTAAACATTGTCGGCAATATTGATATGGATGCTTTGGGAAGACTCGGCAGTAAATTCGATATTCCCTCACTAGAAAATATTCATAAATAAAAGGGGGATACAATGAAAAAGTTTTTAACAATTTCGCCCTTAATAATCATACTGTTTTCAAGCACGTTGTTTGTCGGCTGCTTTGGTGTGGATGGAAACTTCTCCAGTCTTAAAAATAAAATTATCTCGTCAACAGATAACTATTATCATACGGACGTAGAATTTTCTGTCGGTTCATTCGGAATTTCAATTGCAAAACTTGCAGTTAAGATGGATGATAACGATCAGAATGCCAAGGAAATCCTTGATAATATTACCCATGTCCAAGTGGGGGTGTATAAGAGCCATAAAAATTGCAATCTTAATAACGGCTTCCAGCTGATTAAGGATATCAATACTCAAATGAACGAAAACGGATGGCAATATGTAGTAAGAAGCCGTAATAATAAAGAAGTTACCGGCGTTTATGTAAAGATTAATAACAACGAATTAAAAGAACTGTTTGTGGTAACCTTAAATCGCCGCGAGCTGACATTGGTAGAAGTTAGAGGAAACCTTGAAAAAGTTTTGGAAGCAGCGATAAGAGAAAAGGGATTTAAACTTAAACATTCCCTCGCATTCAACTGAATTGCTAAATATAAAAAACCCGCAACCTTGCGGGTTTTTAATTAAGTGATATTTTTCTTGCTATAAATTATTTTTCAAAAACTACCTTAATTCCGCTGAACCACAATTTAAATTTTTTACCCAGACCGTTGTGCATTGTTGATATCGTAAATCCGCCGTAATTTTTATTTCCCTCCCATGTGGCAGGACGCGGATTTTTTGTACTTCCCCCATGCAGATAAACCCACTGATGTATCATATTGTTTTTATTTAAATATAAATCGAATCGATCACCGGGAGTGTAACCTACTTTATCTGAATATTGAACCGCCAGACATCTCCCCTCGCCTTTTCCTATAGGATATTTTTTCATTCCTTCATCTGTAAATTTAACATTTGTATCCCATACTAAATGGAATGGGAACAACAGCCAATAATTATCATTAATAAATGCTGCATCAATTTTTTTTGTTTTCTCATCCATTTTTTTATTTCTGTTATATGTTAAAGTTTCATCTTTACCGTTTTTGTTCTTTCCCCAATATGTAATTTCCTTAGTCTTCGGATACCATTCCCACTTCCTGCTGAATTTTTTACCGCCGAATTCAACATTAAAAGTATAATCGATCTTTTTTACTTTTGAAAAAGCGTTTACTCCATAGGCCTCGGCTATTTTTTCATTTAATGAGGTTTGCTTCTTATTAGAACTTGACATTGTTTTATATATGTTATCGGACGAATTAAATTTTACAGCATCAGATTTTACGCTTGAAATATTTGATTCGACAAAATTCAGCGAAGGCAGATAAGCAAAAACACCTCCAATTCTATTTATTTTAACTTTACAATTGGAAATAAAAAAGAAGCTAAAAATCAAAATAGATGAAACTACTATGAGTCCAATTTTACTAGAATATTTTTTACGATAAGTTGAAAACGCCAGTATGACAGATATTATTATCATTATTAACAATAATTCAAAATTAAAATGCTTTAAGGAAAGCAACGATCGGAAATAAATAGAATTTAGCATAAACTTTTCCTCTATGTTAGTGCAATATTTAGTTATTTTTTAAATCTTATTTGATAATCTATAACAGCCGGCCTTATTTAGATTAGATAAAACGACTTTTCCGCAACAAGCCAAAGCAAGATATAAAGTATAAATTCCTTGATCAATACAAAAGGGTATTTGAGTGCTTTAAAGCAACAAGTTATAATGGATTACATAAGATAAGAAGAATGATTTTCAGCAAAATAATAATCATATTTGCTGATAAAGAAAATCAATTTAAATTTTAATGTTGGTTTTTGTAGAAAAATTTAAGCTTATGTTTTGTTAATCTTTTGCTCTTATCATTCTAATTGGTCCATTAGATTTTTTACTATATAACATTAGTTCGCCTCTCATAAATTCAAACTCACTGAGCATAATCTCTCTCCCGTCTTTAACAACAATAAAAGTCTTGCCTTTAATTACATACTTAGCATTAAATGATTTTAATATATTATGTATTTTGAAAGTTCCATCGGTGTTATAGGTTATTGTCATTTTTTGAACATCCGGATTAAGTACAATCCATGTTCCAATTATACCGGCGCCTCTTTCAGCTTTATTTTCACGTACCATTTTTAAAGTTTGATTATTACCTTTTACTTTCATTACCTGTATTAAAGTATCCGAATAAATTAAAACTGTAGATGAATCAGCTTTATTTTTATTTAAAATTGGTATATAATAGTTGGAAATTAAATTCGTTCCGTTTAGTTTATATCTACCTCCCCAATTAGAGGTTAAATCATATTTAAAATCACTATTCTTTTTGAACTCCAAAGTTAACCGGGAAGATTCTAATCGATTAGGCAGTGTTTCCCATTTCCCTATTAAAGGATTTTTACTTGCCGTTTTCTTTCTCGTTTGTGTATATGAATCTGTATGAAAACAAGATGTTAATATCAAGAGTATAAAAATAAAATTTAACTTCATTTACTCCTCTATTTTAATAATTTAAAATCTCAATTAAATTACTATTTATTATTTTGATTATAACTAATTCTCTATAAATAAACGAACAAACTTAATTACAATAGCATTGACAAACAATACGGATATCCTTAGGCTGCTTTTTTTATATTTAAATTTAAAGGAAGAATTAATAGGGTAGTGTATATCGGCAAATTTATAACTTTTTATAAGCTTAATATCATATTTCCCTAACACACCTAAATAAAAACGGAACGATCCTTAATACTAATTTTTGTCATGCTAACATTTACTTTATTTCTTAAATTCTTCTCTTCTATGTTTAAGATACGATCTGAAGATTAGAATTTGAGTAATAGCAACTGTACTAAATACTCCGACCAAAATTAAGATAACCGGTGTATGCATTTTATTTCCTAAAAACTAATTTATTTTAATGAATTTAAATAGATTTTTTATCCGCGATATCTGAAAATATTTAATTACAATAGTCAATGTACAACGAATATAATTAAATAAATTCTCTTAAAAAACTTAAAAATGAAACAATAGATTGAAAACACAATTCTGCTTAGCAGCAGCAATAATATGAAATTAAAGTTAATGTGATTAAAAGCAGTAAATATTTTGTTAAATTCTTTTGGGATTATATAATACAATTTTTAGTGGAATAATATAATATTATAGCTTAACTTATCATTAAATAATAAAGGAATTTAATATGCTCAAGCATATTTCATCTGGATTTATTTTAATAATGTTTTCAGCAAACTTATTTTTCCTCTTTAACAATCAAATATTTTCACAAACAAAAACACATCATAAAATAATGGAAATAAAGATTTACAGCACAGCATTCAAGAACGGCGATTTTATCCCGTCAAAATATTCATGTGAAGGTTCTAATGTTTCCCCTCAGCTTCGTTGGGATGAGGAGATAAAAGATGTAAAATCTTTTGCAATAATCGTAGAAGATCCGGATGCTCCGGGCGGAGATTTTGTTCATTGGGTTATTTATAATATCCCCGGTAATGTTAGAGAACTACATGAGGATGTTACACCGTCACGAAATATTTCCGACCAGATAATGTTAGGTACAAACAGCTTCGGACATATCGGATACGGCGGTCCGTGCCCCCCGGCCGGTAAAGCCCATAGGTACTTTTTCAGGATATATGCACTTAATACTCTTTTGCATCACCTGGAATCCGGAGCTACAAAAACACAACTGATGAAAGCCATGGAAGGACATATTGTCGGCAAGGGAGAATTAATGGGAAAATACCAGAGATCCAAGTAGAAATCAGTCAATATTTTTACATCAATTTCGGTGTACCGATTATATAATGCACAAGCTGATCTATTACAAATTCTTTTTCATCTATTACTGCATTAACGATATCGCCTATTGAAATTAATCCGATAAGCTTACCGTCATCAATTACCGGAAGATGCCTTACACGCTTATTTATCATCAATGCCATACATTCTTCCGTACTTACTTTGGAATTTACATATAATACTTTTGACGACATTATTTCACTTACAAGTGTGTCCTTTGAAAATTTTCCGTGTAAAACTACTTTCCTCGCATAATCCCTTTCAGACATAATGCCGACTAATTCTTCGTCTTTCATCACCAGCAATGCACCGATCTTTTTTTCTGCCATAAGTCTAAGTGCATCAAAGACAGTAGATTCGGGTGAAATAGACCAAATCAAATTACCTTTTTTCTGTAAGATTTCATTTACGGTTTTCATAAAAAACCCTTTCACAAATTAATTATAATCAATAACCGCATCAGTTAAATAAATTTATTTCCGTACCGCACCGCAAATCGGTATATGAATTTAGAGATATTTATCGAGTTGAAAATATATTCTTAAGGAGAATAATAAATTATTTTAATAATTCCAATTAATTTTTAAAAATAATTGTTACCCCTTAAAAGCAGATATTGTGAGAATTCAAGATAACATTAGAAAATTAGCATAAAACTTTCTAAATGTTTTAATAAAGATGAAAAAGACTTAAATTGTTGTCGTAGAGGTTTCTATTTAGTTGATAAAGCTTATAAATTTTATGCTTTCCGCCTAAATAGATAACTCTACGACTAATTTCTTTTAACCTTTTGTAACCAACAAATTGTTTTTTACAGAAACCGCATCGGTATAAAATCTAACGAGATTTTCTGCCCATCCACCCTGCGCAGTAGACATAACATTTCCTTCCAGCAATACAGTTCCATTATTAACAATTATATGAATCGGAGGATTTGCCGAATATTCCATTCCATAAAATTCCGGGTCATTATAAATTAATCTTGCCGCTCTTCTTCCTATTCTTCCGGGACCAAATGTCGGTTTAATATTATTTACTACTTTTTTTACACCTTCAACTTTTTCGGCTTCATTCTGAAACTGCTGAACGTACCATGGAAGATGTACCCATCCATTTAAAGTTACAATACCGTTCGTATCCTGCACAGTAACCCAATCAAAAATACCGTAGAAAACATTATTGTATATTCGCTTTTCAACCGCCTTAATAATCTTTTCGGAAGAAACATCCGGACTAGCAACTTCAATATTATTAACTACTTCAATATTATCTTCTACTTTTTGTGCCTCTTTAGCAGCTAAATTTTTATCATATATTGTCGAAACTGTTCCATTAAGTAATATTTTATTGTTAGCCACGTTTACTTTTATATTATCATTTTTCAGTAAATTATCTTTAGCCAAACGATATTCAACAAAAATTTTAATATTACTATTTGAAGGTTTCTGGCTGCTCTGAGCATAAACCGGTACTGCCGTCAAACCAAAACCAAGTAAAACATACATTATACTTAAAATTATCATTTTAATTTTATATCTCATCTTATTACCCTCTTTCAAATCTTTTCTTTGCATTAAACTTATATTCAGTTTAAATAATTTAATTAATCATTTATCAGCAATTTTTTATCAACTGTTTTTTAGACGAAATTTAAATGACTTCGGTTTGTTGTTTTATAATACTTGTACCCTGTGTCAAACTATAAGTAGTAGTTAATTAAAGCGGTTTTAATAATGCATAGTTGGTTTATATGACGTTAATTTTCTTATCAGATATAATCTTAAGAACAAACAGGAGTTGGAAACAACAAAGCTAATTTGGTTTTATACTTTCTTACTTAATTTCAATTAAGAAATCTTCATTTTCCCACTTTTTTGACTCCAGCCAATAAAAGGTGAATTGAATATTACTTCCAATTTTTAATTTACTTGAGGGAATGTCTGCAAGGTGAATGCCTAAGCCGGTATCATTAGTTTGTGTATCCGTAAATGTATTCCATCCGTCAGATGACCAGCGGATGTTAGCTTTTGCAAGTGTCTCTATTCTAAAAATTTTACCGTTATTGATAAACCTGCATTTATTATTGAAACTCCAAACGGCATACTTAGAATCTATTTTATCAACAACATAGCGCTTATATGTTTGAGGCGGCATGTCGAAAATCTTTTTATCTTTAATTGAACGTGTTAGTTTAACATATTCAGCATGAGCCCAAACCAAGGGCATTGCAGAACCGGAAGGTCTTCCTAAAAACAATGCTTTTTCAGGAATATCATTTGTATCCCATACTTGCTCTGAGATCATTCCACCGTCATTAGAAAAATTTTCAAGCGCTTCTAATAATCTTGATGCTTTTTCAATATTTCCGGCAGCCAATTCATAATGAGCTCTTTCCCCGGCTAGTAATGGCCATGCACGTCCTATTCCGGTTCCATCAAAGGGCCTGCCGTCTTCATGTTCGCCATATCCGTCATCATTATATCTATGCCAGGCTGTTCCGTAAGGAGTTTCAACTTTTAATTGCTCATCTATTACTTTAACTGTGTTTTTAATTTTAGGATCATTCGCATCGCGTAACCCAAATCGTACAAGTGCAAGTGCATCAGGACTAATAATATGCACCGCTTCTTCACGATCAGATCCCGGAGGGCGATTTTTAATCGGCACAAAGCCCTGGGTAGGAGAAGAAGCATCAGCTACTTCTTGCGCAGCAATACGAACATAATATCCTTCAACGCCGGCTTTTTTTGCCAATTCTGATTCCGCTGCATAAGTCCATCTTTCAATGCTTGAATTCCAGTTATCACCAGTATCTCTTAAAAATGAAGCTATATCTTTTTCATTATTCACCTCTGCAAAATCAGCAGCAGCTAAAAGAGCTGGAATTTCTACTGCTAAAGTAAAAGGAGAAAATCCGGCATCCTCTTCCCACCTGTCCTGCTGAGTAACGGGTCCGTTACATACCAGATATGAAGCAGCTTTTCTTACTGCAGGCCAATATTTAATTATATCTTTCTCATCCAACGCACCTTTACGATATGCTAAGTCGATAAGAAGAATGGGAAAAGCGGTTTCATCCATCTGTATTCCCTGCCAGTAAGTTGAACCGTCCAGCCACATATTCTGAGACCAATGGCCGTCTTTTTCCTGAGTGCTGATTAAAAAATTTATCACTCGCTTTGCATCATCAAATGCTTTAAGTGCAAGTAAACCTCCGGCTGCTTCGGCCAAATCTCTGGGCCAAACCAAGTGATATCCTCCCAGATCATCATCGCCCTTATTAAATCCCCAAGGTATTGAAAGACTGGCTATCAGTCCGCCGGGGAAACGCTTGGCTTCATGAATGCGCAGGACTGAAGCGCTTATTAATTCTAAATTTTTATTATTATTTACAGACGGATTAACCAGGTCCAAACCGTTATGCCATTCTTTCCATTCATTTATGTATATTTTTTTTGCTTCATTAAAATCATCCAGAATGCTTGCTTTTGCCCGCTGACCTGCCTCCGACCAATTTTGTCCGAATCCTATTGCAATTACAAATTCGTTAATTTTATTTTGTGATAGGTTAATTTCACCTGTTAAGGCAATATTTCCATTTTCGGCTTTATCATATTTTAAAGTTAATTTTTTGCTTTTCCTAAGATCCTGCCATCCATCCGACGTACCGGCAAATCCGGCAGAACAATTTTTCCAGGGAAGAGAGCAGGCAACTGCCATTGCAATGCCATCGCGTTCCGCAAACAGCATTGGAGTACCTTTATATTTTCCAACCCATCCGGTATTTCCGGCACCATGATTTCCTAAGTGAGGAGAAATAATAAAATAAAGATTTAAATCATTGTTAACTTTCTGAAGCACATTGAATGTTACTTTTTGTAGTATACAATCACGAATAGGATCCGCAAATATTTCTTTTACAATATTATACCTTTTGAAAGTACAGGTATTAACCAATTTATATGCCGGAATACCTTCCGCTAAATATTCTAATTTACATTCAGTATTTCTTTTTTCTTCCGAGAAATAATTTTTTCCGTCGGTAACAATAAATTCCGCATCACGAGTACATGCCTGGTCTAATCTTGGATAATATATTTCATTTAAAATTCCATGACTAATAGTAAACCAAACTCTGCTTGATTTATTGAGTGCCGTACCAACACCGCTTTTAGCACTTGATGTCCATCGGGCAGGTATTCCGGGCCAGTCAGGTGCGAAGTTTATTTTTTCATTCATAATTAATTACAACCTTATTTTATTTGACTTGGTTTTTGAGATTAAAGTTTACTGTAACTTAAACTCAAAGGTATTTAAATACTTTATTGGTTTAATGATTGAAGGAATATAAATATTTAAAAGAAAATACTTTATGCTGAAGATAACTAACACAGCAGGATTAAAATATTTAACAAAACCGGGTACAAAAAATTAAATATTAAACATTCTTTTATTTCTAAACTCATGATGAGAACCTAAAAAAGTAATAATACTTTCCCTGCTTAATACACCGATAATCTGTTCATTTTCTACAACCGGCAGTTGATTTACTCCATCTTTGTCCATTTTTAATAAAGCATCCCATAACGGGAAATTAACATCAACTTTTTCAGTTTCAATATCGGGAATCATAGCTTCGGTAACACTTGTAAATGGCCATTTATCTTGAGGGATATTTTTTATTCTATGAAGAGTCAGCATTCCGATAAATTTTTCATCCTGCTTAACCATCAGACTTCTTCTTCCAATTCCCAGGAAATGATTATCGATAACTTCTTGAAGAGTTGAATCATAAGGAACAATTCCGTAATCACTGCTCATAGCTTCATAAACAGTATGTCCGGTTAAATGATCCTGCAAATACTGCTGCTGTAATTGAGACATCGCCGCACTTTCCAGGAACCAGCCGATAAATGCAATCCACAACCCGCTGCCCATATTCCCACCGAATATCTGCATCACACCGAAGAATATGAACAAAAATCCGAAAAACCTGCCGACAATAACGGCAATGTAAGTAGCTTTGTGTAAATTGTGTGAAACTCCCCAGATTATTGCTCTGAGTACACGACCGCCGTCGAGAGGAAAACCGGGAATTAAATTAAAAACGGCGAGCACAAAATTTATAAAAGCCAAATATTCAAAAAGGGCAAAGAGAGATGTTGCTTCTTTAAAAACAATCTCAAGCAAATAGAATACTCCGGCTAATAAAAAACTTACAATCGGACCTGCAATAGCTATCCAGAATTCTGCAACAGCATTAGGCGGCTCTCCGGCTATTTCAGCAACACCCCCAAAAAGAAAAAGAGTAATTTGCTTTACTTTTATTTTATAATAGATAGCTAAAACCGAATGCCCTAATTCATGAAGCAGTACACTTACAAATAACATAATAGAAGTAACAGCGCCGATAATCCAATATTCAGCAACAGGCCATTGTTTAAATTCGTGCGGGAAATAATTAATTGCCAAACTCCAAGTCAGTAATACAAATATTAGGAACCATGTATAATCAAGACCGACAGGGATTCCGATAATTTTTCCAAGCGGTATATTATGCTTTTTCATATTTACCCCCTATTTTATTGTTAAAAATTATATTTTTCAAAATCATCTAAATACCATACTAATTTTAATTATTATAATATTAGATGCTTTTTAAAAAACTTTGTTCCTGTTATGTACGCCGTGTTACATTTAAAATTATTTCAACATTTAATTTAGTTAAAAGTATTTTTATTAATTTTTATTAAATGTCAATTTGCTCTTTTATATAAACCTATGCATTAAAATTAATGCTTCATTTCGATTTTTTCTTTTTAGTCTCATTGCTTATTGCGGGAGATATTAACCAATTATTTCCGTCACGGGCCACCAGCGCTTCAGCCTCCTCGGGCCCCCATGTACCTGCAGCATAATTTGGAATATCCTCCGAAGAAGAAACCTGCCAGACATTTAATATCGGCATTACAACCTCCCAGGCTGCCTCAACCTGGTCGCCGCGCATAAATAATGTTGCATCGCCGAGCATTGTATCAAGTATTAAAGTTTCATAAGCTTCCGGCGGATTTGAATTATAAGCATCTTTATAACTAAAGACCATATCAACAGGATTCATAATCATTTTTAATCCGGGTTTTTTAGCCTGGAAGCTCAGTCTTATGCTCATTTCCGGTTGAATATTTATTATAAGTCTGTTATGCTGCCAGCTTTCAATTGATTCTACGGGAAAAGCACGATGGGGCACCGGACGAAATTGAATAGTTATAACAGATGTTCTTTCCGGCAATCGTTTTCCTGTGCGGACATAAAAAGGAACATTCTGCCACCGCCAATTATCGATAAAAAATTTTATAGCTGTAAAAGTCTCAGTTACGGATTTTGGGTCCACACCCGGTTCATTTCTATAACCGGTTACGTGCTTGCCCTCCATCCAGCCTTCGCTGTATTGCCCCCTTACTACATAATTATTTACTTTTTCTTTGGAATATTTTCTAATTGCTCGAAGAACGTCAACCTTTTTATTCCTAACTTCATCGGCATTAAAAGAAACCGGGGGCTCCATAGCTATTAAGCAGATAAGCTGAAGCAAATGGTTCTGTATCATATCTCTTAAAGCACCTGCATGATCGTAATAGCCTCCGCGGTGTTCTACCCCGACTTTTTCTGCTACAGTAATCTGCACATGTTCGATGTAATTTCTATTCCATATCGGTTCGAAGAGAGCATTGGCAAATCTAAATGCCATCATGTTTTGAACCGTTTCCTTGCCGAGGTAATGGTCAATCCTGTAAACCTGGCACTCATCAAAAATATCGCATATTATTCTATTAAGATTTCTTGCACTAACAAAATCATGCCCGAATGGCTTCTCTACAACAATCCTTGCACGGTTTTTATCTTTTGCGATATGAGATTTACCAAGCTGCTTGGCAATAGTTTCAATAAACGAAGGAGGAATTGCCATATAAAATATTCTATTTGCAGATACCCCCCATTTTTTCTCTATTTCATTTAAGCGGTGAGATAGTTTTTTGAAACTTTCAACGCTGGTGAAGTCTGCTTTTTGATAACTTACCGAAGCGGCGAATTTTTTCCAATCTTCAAGCTTAGCTTTCCCGCTTCGCGAAAAATTATCAATTCCTTCTTTTAATCTTTTTTTAAATTTTTCATTCGAAAAAGTTTTTAAATCTAGTCCTATTATTTCAAAATTATCCGGCAGCCAACCATCCAGAAACAAATTATAAAGTGCCGGGATAATCTTGCGCCATGCCAAATCTCCTCCGGCACCGAAAATAATAAGAATAGTCGGATCCGGTTTTCTTGCAGATATCATTATTCCTCCTTTAAAATAAATCCGTAATTTGCCAGTTCATTTTTAGTGGTTTCATATTTTATATGATGAATCCCATTAATTCCGAGAGTTCCGGCAACTTCAATAAACATATGCCTGTCATCTATGTAAAGAACTCTATCCGGTGTAACCTGCGAAGCATCTAATGCAACTTTATAGATGTCAACATCGGGCTTGCGAAAATGCACAAAACTTGATGCGATAAATGCATCAAAAATTTTATCCAGATTATATGTATGAATCCTATGTTCCGTAAGCTCTCTGCCTTCGTTGCTGACAGCGGTAATTTTTAATTTATATTTTTCTTTTAATCCTTTTATAAACTCAAGCATATCAGTAAAAGGTTTGGACTGCTCGAACATAAAGTATTTAAAATCTTGTTTTGAAAAATTTCTTTTTTCATAAAAGACTACTCTATCCATATAATCATCAAGACTAAGCTTGCCTGCTTCGTAAGTATCGAAAGTAAGGTGATGCCGCTCGTTGATTTCTTCCTCATCAAGGTTAAATGTTTTTACCGCAAGATTACGCGCATGCCTGTCCCATCCGTTGGTAAGAAGCACTCCGCCGATATCCAGGAAAAATGTAGTAATCTTATTTTT
>CAZCFZ010000030.1:0-4800 GCA_964498065.1 uncultured Ignavibacteriaceae bacterium | reverse complement strand
TATTGATTTTTCAAAAAATATCTTTATAATTGATTTATGCGACATCGTTAAGGCAATTTGATTGTTAAGTTGGTAAAAATATAATAATTAAATTCTTGTATCTATATAACAAGAGTATATACGACAGATTAATTTGTATAAATATAAGCGTCGGCAATAATTTTTCGTGAGATTTAATGTTTTGATAAAGCATTTGCGGATTTAGACTTGTATATTTCGGCTATTCATTTTTTAAAATTATTAAGAACAAGTATTATTTTTTAGCATTTAAATAATAGCGCTTAAATAAGTGCACTTAAGGAGAATTTATTATGAGTAATTTAATTAAGCTTTTGGAATACGGTCAGAGTTACTGGCTTGATAATTTAACAAGAAAAAAAATCAAGGGGGGGGAATTAAAGAAAAGAGTTACACAGCAAGGTCTTCGCGGAATAACTTCCAATCCGAGTATATTCAATAAAGCAATTACCGGCGGGAACGATTATGATTCACAAATAAAACAGCTTGTAAATCAGAAAAAAGGAATACATGAAATTTACGAAGCACTAACTGTGAAAGATGTGCAGGACGCCTGCGATTTATTAAGGCCTGTCTTTGATGAAAGTGAGGGAGTAGACGGATTTGTCAGCCTTGAAGTTTCTCCTTATTTGGCACATGATGAAGAAGGGACAAAAATAGAAGCTAGGAAATTGTACGCGGAAGTTAATCGTCCGAATTGCTTTATAAAAATTCCCGGTACGGATGAAGGGGCTAAGGCAATTGAAGAAGTACTTTATGAAGGAATTAATATTAACGTAACTCTTCTCTTTTCAATCTCAAGCTACGAAGCGGTAGCAAATGCATATGTTAATGCATTGGAAAGAAGAGCGAATGAAGGAAAATCAATAAAAGAAATCAGATCTGTTGCTAGCTTTTTCTTAAGCAGAATTGATGTACTTACCGATCAATTGCTCGGGCATTTAATTATTCCGGGAGATACTAATGACAACAGTTTAAAACCCGAAAACCTTTTAGGTAAAGCAGGTATCGCAAGCGCTAAGCTTGCTTATCAAAGCTATAAAAAAATATTTAAAGGCGAGCGCTGGAATAGATTAGTTGAGTTAGGTGCAAAAGTTCAACGGCCGCTTTGGGCAAGCACAAGTACGAAGGATCCGATGTACAGCGATGTGAAATATGTTGAGCCATTAATCGGTCCTGATACCGTAAATACTCTTCCTGATGAGACAATAGATGCATTTGACGATCACGGAAAGCTTGAAGAAAACACTGTTGAAAAGGATGTCGATCAATCTTATAAACTATTTGAAGATTTAAGAAAACTCAATATTGATATTGATTTTATTACCGAGCAGCTTGTCAATGAAGGTATTCAAAAGTTTATTGATCCGTATGATAATTTAATGAAGACACTCGCTCAAAAGCGGAATGAAATATTGGGAGATAAGCTCGGCAAACAAAAAATAAGCTACGGTAAATCCAAATCGCTGGTTTCCGCGGCAATGAAATCATTAAATGAAAAGCAGTATTCCAGGAGATTATTTGCTAAAGATCCTTACTTATGGTCATCCGATCCTGAAGAAATTAAAGAAATTAAAATTAGAATCGGCTGGCTCGACAGCATGGAATATTTTTTAAGCAAAGCTGATGAAGTCGATCAGCTTGTAAAAAGCATTAAAGCAGATAAATATAAATTTGTTGTTCTGCTTGGAATGGGCGGAAGCAGCTTGTGCCCTGAAGTATCCAAAGAAACTTTCGGTTCAAAAGCCGGTTATCCGCAGTTATTTGTACTTGATAACACCGATCCCGCTGCAATTAAGAATGTTGAAGATCAAATTGATTTGGCAAAATCACTTTTTATCGTATCGAGCAAATCGGGCACAACAACCGAAACATTAAGTTTCTACAGATATTTTTATGAACAGACGGGAAAGGTTGTCGGTGAGAATGTTGGGAAACATTTTGTAGCCGTTACCGATCCGGGTACACCGCTGGTAACCGATGCACATGATCATAATTTCCAGCATGTATTTGAAAATCCTATTGAGTTCGGCGGAAGATATTCTGCTCTTTCTTTTTTCGGATTAGTGCCGATGGCTTTGATCGGAGTAGATATCAAAAAGATATTAAATAATGCTCATCAGATGATGATAAGCTGCGGTCCTTTCGTTCCTGCGGAAGCAAATCCCGGTGTTAGTTTGGGAACTTTGTTAGGCGTTAATTACAAACTCGGCAGAGATAAAGTTACTTTTGTTCTATCAAAATCAATTAGCGCATTCGGTTTATGGGTTGAACAATTGATAGCTGAAAGTACTGGAAAAACCGGCAAAGGTCTTTTACCCGTTGAGGGTGAGAAGCTCGGCGCTCCGGCTAGCTACAGTAATGACAGAGTTTTTGTTCATATTTATGCCGAGGATGATGAATACAAAGGCGACGAAAGAAAACTTGCCGCGCTAGAAAAAGAAGGACACCCGGTCGTTCGTATTTCCATAAAAGATAAGCTTGCATTAGGCGCTGAGTATTTAAGATGGGAAATTGCAACTGCAACCGCCGGAGTGGTAATGGGTATCAATGCTTTTAATCAGCCTAATGTTGCTGAGAGCAAAAGCAACACAAAAGAATTATTGGAAGAATGGAAGCAGAAAGGAAGCTTCAGCGAAGGAGATCCGGTAGTTGAGAAAGAAGGAATATCAATTTACTGTAATCAATCTGCCGATTGGCTCTTTGAAGGGCATAGAAAAAATGTTAAAGATTTTTTTGGCACTTATTTAAAACAATCTAAGTCGCCGGATTATTTTTCTATTCTCGCTTACTTTCTTCAAACACCGGCAAGACATAGGTTTCTTCAATCCATTAGATTTGGTGTTAAAGATAAATTTAAGGTTGCAACTACACTCGGCTACGGACCGCGCTATCTGCATTCTACAGGCCAGCTCCACAAAGGAGGAGCAAATACCGGAGTATTTATTATACTTACTGCAGATGCTCAGGAAGAAATTCAAATTCCGGGAAGTCCATACGAATTTGCAACCTTACAGAGATCGCAGGCTTTAGGTGATTTAAGATCGCTCAACAATAAAGAAAGAAGAGTAATCAGAATTCATCTTGGCAATAACATTGAAGCCGGACTTAAAAAGCTTTCTGAAATGTTGAAGTAATTAGGGATATTTTTTAAGTTTATTTTGGGCTATCTAAAAAGTAATATTGTCATTATAAACGAAGTGAAGTGATCTCAAATTTAAATTAAGAGATTGCTTCACTCATCCTAAGGACTCGAAATTGTGTAAAAAGTTAGGATTTGTCATGCTGAACTTGATTCAGCATCTGTCTTTGTGCTAAAAACACATAGTTAGATTCCGGGTCAAGCCCGGAATGACAGTTTTTACACAGTCTCACTCCTTTAGAGAAAATTCGTCTACCTTCAGTCGATAAATTTGCAATTACTTTTTCAATCTTTTTGGTCACCTAAAAGTTCTATAATCGCATACCTAATTGATAAGGACATTTAAGACGGAGAATTAAAATGAGCAGTGACGGATATGTGCAGGTAACTAAACCGGGAATGTCGAGATCGGTTCCGCCGGAACCAAGTGTTGTTGTTATATTCGGAGTAACCGGAGATTTAACGCACAGGGAATTAATACCATCCTTGTATGCATTGAATTGTAAAAATTTACTGCCTAAGCCGTTTGCAATTATCGGATTTGCACGCAGAGACTGGAGCGACGAGTTCTTTCGGGATGAAATGAAAAACACAATGAAAAAGGTCAGCGAATGCGGTGAGAAAGAATGGGATTTGTTTGCTAAAAATCTTTTTTATGTTAAAGGAAATTTTAATGATGACGCATCAAGTTCTTATGCCGATCTGAATAAAAAAATTAAGGAAGTGCAAAAATCTTTAAATATACCTGATAATATTTTATTCCATTTATCTACTCCGCCTGAAAATTACAGCGCGATAATCGAAAGATTAGGCGAAGCATCTCTTTCTAAAAGTAAAAACGGCTGGAGAAGAGTAATTATAGAAAAGCCTTTCGGGCATGATGAGAATTCTGCAAGACAATTAGATCATGAAATACACAAAGTTTTTGAAGAAGAACAAATCTTTAGAGTAGACCACTATCTTGGAAAGGAAACTGTCCAGAATATGCTGGTTTTCCGTTTCGCAAATCCCGGCTTTGAACCAATATGGAATAGAAACTATATTGAAAACGTTCAAATTACTGTTGCTGAGGAACTTGGAATCGGAACACGCGGAAATTTTTATGAGTCGACCGGTATACTAAGAGATATGGTACAGAACCATATGCTGCAGGTACTTTGTATGACGGCGTTGGAACCGCCTGTTAATTATGATGAATCTTTAAGATCGGAAACAATAAAAGTTCTGGATTCGATATGCAAAATTAATATTGATAAAGATGTCGTGCTCGGGCAGTACGGCGAAGGTAAAATTAAGGATGAAAAAGTTGTTTCATATAGAGATGAAAAAAATGTTGCCGAAGATTCTACTACTCCAACCTTTGCATCATTTAAACTGATGATTGACAATTGGCGATGGGCAGGTGTCCCTTTTTATTTAAGAACAGGAAAACGTTTGAAAAGAAAACTGACTGAAGTAACAATTCAATTCAAACCTACTCCTCACTTAATGTTTCCCGGATATAAAAAAGACGGTTTAAATAGAAACGTTCTAACTTTCAGACTTCAGCCTGACGAAGGAATAGTTTATACTTTTATGGCAAAGCAGCCCGGCGCCGAACTGATGCTTCAGCCTGTTAATTTAAATTTCCAGTATGATTC
>CAZCFZ010000029.1:37173-43060 GCA_964498065.1 uncultured Ignavibacteriaceae bacterium | reverse complement strand
GGTCAAGCCCGGAATGACAGTTTTGAGACAACCTCTTGAATCACAATTACCATCTGCCTGATCTGCTGTTCTTAGAACCTCTCCCGCCATTTCTGTTTGTATTATCATTATTTCTGGGGCGTGCTTCATTTACAATGATTTCTTTTCCCTTAAATTCTTTTGAGTTCAATGCATTAATAGCTTTTTGTGCTTCCGTATTTCCGGATAATTCAAGAAAACCGAAACCTTTCGATGTATTTGAGTACATGTCTTTAATGATTTTAACACTAGTAATGTTCCCGTATTCGGAAAATAAATTATTTAAATCATCCTCGGTTACATCCTGTGAGAGATTTCCTATGTAAATGTTCATACATTTTTCCTTTAGTTTGTTTTTGTTTTCCCGGGATACTTAATTTATTTATTTTACAAAAGTAGACCGGAAGTAATTATTTGATTTAAAATTGAAGAAATATTAAAAGGAGAACGTAATTAATCAAGAAGTCTGTTAGAGTGAGTTACTTGTATATCGAAATGTTCGTCTTTTTTTATTTTAATTTTTTGTATAAATAATACTTTTATAATATCAATGAATATAATGTACTTATAATATATTACTATTCCTAATATATAATAACCTCAAAATTATCTTTATTCCAGCCTTATTTCTTGAAGTTCTTAAATGAAATTCTTTTTAAGTAATCAATATTAAATATTTGCTTCCCGAAAGTTCCTTGTCAGGGATTACAAAGGTCGTAAATTTCACCTCTAATTAAATTCATTTTTATAAGTATATTAAATTTTAACACTAAAAGGTATTTTATGAAAGATGAGTTTTATACTCTCACTTATTGGTACGTCAAAGAAAATTCTGAGGAAGAGTTTATCAATATATGGAAAAAAGATTTTGCTCCGGTTTTTATGAAATTAAATCCATATTCTAAAGTTACTTTAGTCCAAAGCCTGGAAAATCCTAATATTTATTATTCATTCGGGCCCTGGATAAATGTAGAACAAATGCAAGCTTCTCGCGCCGATAAAAATTACCGAAGTGCAATAATCAAACTTGTTTCTTTATGCAGCGAAGCCAGGCCGGGTTCTTTTAAGAATATATTATCTGTTCTGGGCAACAAGTAAAAGTCTGTAATTCTATCTTTTATCTTCATTTTCTCTTTAATGCAGATTAATATTTAATTTGGCAGGTTCTATACAAAATCAGCAGAAATTTAGCTTGGAGCTGATGGCTCTCAAGTTTACGCTTCACTCAGCCGAAACCGGCAAATTCATAATTTTTTTAAACCGTTTAAATAATACTAAAAAGAGCATGTATATTTTATTTACTGATCGCGGTACTAAAATTAACATAAATTGGTAGTAAGTAATTCTTTTATGAAATAAATTCATTTATTCGGTTTTTTATTATTAAAGAAAGCAGCAGTAAATCTATTAGCTGATTTTACTTTGCATCGATAGCAATGTAAGCAGTTCCGATTCTTCGTCAGTAAACTGTGATTGATGTATAGTTTCATTTTTCAGTACATGTTTATATTCTTTCTCGGATATAGGAAGAATAAAAAACTTGACTTCATTGTTAGAAACTTCAATAACTTCTTTTTGTTTCAAAGCTTCTAATATCTTGTTAAATTTTTTTATGCTCCAGCCTGGCAGCATAGCTAATAATTTTTCTCTTTCTAAAACGGTTTTGTTGTGTGTATAGATCCGCTCGCGTCTCTTATTATCATGTATTTTCATTTTAAATCTCCTAACATTTTACCTGAATTAAATATAGACTAATAATAACTAATACCCAAGGGAATTAGATATCTAGAGGGATTATTAAGTCTTTAATAAAACGATAATAAAATTGCTGAAATAATTCGTTGATCACGTAAAGAATCCGGATTTAACCTGATATAGTTTTGGTAAATCCCTTTCTTTTTTCATTTAAACCAGATAAGTGAGCTTTGAGAGATTAAATCCAAAATAGTAAAAGCGAGTTAAAAAGATTTTTTTTAAAACTAAATCATCCACATAAACGGATGATTTAAAGGTGAAATTGCATCCGGTGAGATATAAAGCAAAACACCAAACGTAAAAAAGCAATGGCCTTGTTATTACATATATAAAAGTGTACATTAAATTGAGTTTAATAAGTAGGAAAAGATATTATGAAAAATAAAATATTGGTCTGCAGCCGGGATTTAGCATCAGCGTTAAAGATAAAAATATTTCTAGAGAAAAAAGGTTTTTATGTTTTTGACCTAATATCAACCGGAGAAGAATTGATTGAAGCTGCATTGAAAAATTACCCGTCATTAATAATTTCCGATATAACGTTAAAAGGTGACATTGACGGTATTGAAGCAATTTCTCGACTTTCAGGAATAACAAAAATACCATACATTTTCGTTACCGATACCAAAGAAAACATTTCACTAATTCAGAGCTACTATCTCCATCCGGTTAGTGTAATTAACAAACCAGTTGATTTAGGTGAACTTCACCTGAGTGTTAGTGATAATATTGGTATTATAAACCATGTAATGCACGGTGATTATTATCTTGGATAAAAGAGATAATATTAGGATAATTAATTATTAAAATCGGGTGAACTCTATTTTTTTATCAAACGTTGGATACCTATCGAAGTACTAACAGGTGTTTGTATAAATATAACCGCTTATATCATCTTAATTACTTTACAAGTCGAAATTTTGAATTACCTCAAATTGTAATTGCTTAAACTTATTCAAGTATTATTAAGGAATATTTTAATTACTGAAAATTTAATAAAATAATATTAAGTAATTAACAAACGCAGCCTTCCTTGGAATCAAAGGTGAGATGCCGAGGCGGGAATAAAAAATTATCTATTTTCTATCAGTTCTAGGAATAATGAATTGAAATATTATGACGGCTTATTGTGCCATTTTATTTTTTCTTACTCTTCTTATGTTTTTTGGATTTTGCTTTTTCCTGTTCTATCGCATTAAGTACATATTTTTCGAAATCATCTCTTAACAGATCAACCGGTCCCCAAATAGGATCGGTAATTTCATGTATCCCGAAATATTGAGCGCGGTGATGAACATCGCACAGTACCCATAAGTTATCTTCATCATGATCTACCCAGGCGCTAATTTGTTCTTGCGTAAAAGGATGTTTATAATCTTCGCGGTCGGGGTGCCGCCTCTGAAGATTAGGTAAAAGTCTTTTGTTGAATTTATCCGTATCAATTGCATTAGCTAATGCCCATTCGATAATGTGATGATGTGTTTCCATCTGCTTTGCGCCATACGGGTTTTGAGCTTTATCTTTAAGTGTCGAGTTTCTTACTCCGCATATCAAACATGGCCGGTCCTGGTCGACAGCCAGTTTTTTGTGGACAGCGTGATATTCTTTTGTTTCAATGCGCTTATCATGTACCGGGTAAAATTCGATTTCTTTTAAAGTGCGGTCTTTCCGGTTAACTGCCTTTTTATAAATTTTTAATTGATCTTTAAGCCGGCGCTTCATTCCCGTATCTTCGGTTTTATTCTTTGCCATATTTACTCCTTTTAATATATGTTTTATAATATTAGTGCTGCAGTTCATTTTAATCGGAAGAGTATTCGCTTAAAAAAGGTAGTTAGAATTTAATGAATAATGTATTAACAAAGCAAGAATTAATTAAACCGGTTGAAAATTTAATTAACATTTAATATTGAAGGCACTATACCAGTCTATCCGATATAAAAATAATAGGTTTTATTGGTTGGAGTTTAAATGAGTACAAAGGCTTAATTAATTATGATATGAGCTGATTTCTATATTTATATAATTAAACAGAAATTTTAAATATATCTTCCGTAGCCTTTCTCAATAGTTATACCTGAATTTTCCTGAAAAATTATCTTTCCCCTTAAAATTGTCATCGCAACTTTCCCTTGAAATGTTTCTCCGTCAAATGGGGTTGTTTCACCCTTTGAATAAAGTAAATCTTGTGTAAATGTCCATTTCTTATTTGAATCAATTAAAGTGAAATCCGCATCCGAATTTACTTTAATAGTGCCTTTCTTCGGATATAATCCATAACGTTTTGCAGCATTTGTTGATGTAATCTCAGTTATTCTTTTGAATGTTAATTTATTTTTCTTGAATCCTTCTGAAAATACTACCGGAATTAAAGTCTGTGTTCCTGGGATTCCTCCGTAATCTATCCAAAATGAACCTGTGCTTTTTTCACTTAATGGTGCCGGAGCATGATCGGAAGTAATAAAGGAACATTTACCCTCTGCTAAATATTGCCACAATTTATTTTGATCATCTTTTGTTTTAACAACCGGCGCAGTTTTTAAAGATGATCCTTTTATTTTAAAATCATTGAATGTAAAATATAGGTAGTGAGGACATGTTTCATAAGTAATATTAAAATTGTTTAACTCATTATTAATTATTTCCGCAGCTTTAGCAGAAGCTACATGTACAATATGTAAATTCCCGTTGACGGATTTTACAATTTCCACTGCGTTTGAAACCGCAAGCATTTCGCCTAATTCCGGTCTGGAATTATAGTATCTTAAATAATCGTCCGGGTGATTTGACAATTCTTTTTCCAGCCCTGTTAATAATTCATAATCCTCAGCATGTAGCAAAATCGGGATTCCTAATTCTTTTCCTTTCTGAAGAATTTTATAAAATTGATATTTATTTACTCTTGGATATGAGCTCATGCCTGAAATAAAATACGTCTTGAATCCCTTAACACCTTTGTCTGCTAACTTTTTCATTGAGCTTTCATATTCATCGAATTCATTTACATCAATTCCTCCGAATAATGAAAAGTCAACGCATGACATATTTTCAATTGCATCAAATTTAATATCAAAGTTTTCAGTATTTGTTACTGGAGGAATTGAAGTGCATGGCATATCTATTACGGTTGTAATTCCGCCTGCCGCAGCAGACATGCTTCCATGATAAAAATCTTCTCGGTGAGTATAACCGGGAGTATCAAAATGCACATGCGGATCAATACCACCAGGAATCACTATCATTCCTTCAGCATCAATAATAATGTTTGATGGATTTTTATTAATTGTTTGGATGTTTTCTTTTGTAAGAGCAGAAAGTTTATATTCTTTTGTCTCCGGTTTTGAACTGAACTCGGAAGATAAGTTTTCGCGGAATTCAATTATTGATTCGTTAAAGTAAATATCAACATTTCTTTCCTGATCCGCCAATTCATCATAAATATGACAATTTTTTAAGATCATATAATTATCTAACTAAAAACATTTGAAATTTTATTCCTAATATTTGTTTACTAAATATGGTAAATAAATTGAATAAGGTAATTAGGTTAAGAAATTTGCTGTTAAGTTAGTTACTAAGGTTTGAACCATTTGCTCATCAGCCACCGGCCAAAAACAATTTATTGAGTTTAAATTTATTAAAAGAACCTTATTATGTGAATCTCCAAAGCAGTCCTTTTGACAACATTAGTAATATTCGATTTCTTATACAAATTTAACATTATTACATTATTGTTATGTAAAAATATTTATTTCAGAATCTGAAAAATTTCTATAAGTATTGTTTTAAAATTTTAATCATTCAATATTTTTAAAACGTATTCCGGTGTAAAAGGAGCTTTGTATAATCTCTTGCCTGTTGCATTATAAAATGCGTTGGCTATTGCAGGCAGGGCTCCGTTTATATTTATTTCAGAAATCGATTTTGCTCCAAACGGTCCGGATTCCTCATAAGATTCAATTAATTTTACGGTTATCGGAGGAATGTCGTAAGCTGTAAACATCCCGTATTTGCCGAATGTATCATTGAGCATTTTACCATGAGGAGTAAAATAATAATCTTCGAATAATGCATAAGCAAGACCGTTAACGATTGCTCCCTCCGCCTGGCCTTC
>CAZCFZ010000029.1:15643-37073 GCA_964498065.1 uncultured Ignavibacteriaceae bacterium | reverse complement strand
ACATCTTCTATTTTTGAATCCAAAATTTCCGCACCGACTTTTAAGATTTGTTCTTTAATTTTTTCAGCGCATTTCTGGACTGCCTTACCTGATAAGTAAGTAGTGGAAGACGCATAAGCCCCGACATCGAAAGGAGTAATGTCGGTATCGGAAGAAGTAACTATAAACTTTTCGACCGGAGTATCAAGAACTTCGGAAGCTATTTGTGCAAGAATCGTATCACTGCCGGTTCCCAAGTCGGTTGCTCCTACATTTAAGTTGAATGAACCGTCATCATTCATTTTAATATAAGCAGATGCCATATCAATTTCAGGAATTGCCGATCCCTGCATTAAAGCGGCCATTCCGATTCCTTTTTTATACCTGTTATTTTTATTCAGCTCAGAATTTGCACCGTAAAGTTTTTTCTTGGCATACCAATCCGATTCTTTTGCTCCGGCATCTATACATTGGTCAAGCGAAGTTGAAGTAATCGTCATTGCAACGCCTTCTTTACCTTCTCCCAGCGCTTTAAAAATTGGAGAAGTTTCACCTGATTTGATCGACCATTTTTTATAATATTCCAGGATATCTTGATTGGTATCCTCACAGATCATATCAATTACCTGACCGAAACCGAAGTAAGCTTCAGTGGCACCATAACCTCTGTAAGCGCCGCCGCACGGAAGATTTGTATAAACGCTTTTCCCTGTAAACCTGACATTTTCAATTTTATTTAATAGGGGAAGAGTTTTAGAACCGGCATTCGATAAAACGGTTAAAGCATGCGAACCGTATCCGCCGGAATTTTCAAGAGCATCAAGATGAAATGCGTTTATTTTTCCGTCATTGTTATAACCCACTTTAAATTTTGTTCTGAACTGATGACGTGTTCTGGTAGATTTAAAAACTTCTTTCCTGTTTAACACTAATTTAGCAGGCCGCTTGGTTCTCCAGGTAATTAATGCAACAATAGGTTCGAGTAAAACTTCCTGTTTTCCTCCGAAGCCGCCGCCTATTCTCGGTTTAATTACACGAATTTTGGAAACCGGAATTTCTGCTATATGAGAAACAATTCTTCTTACATGAAACGGAACTTGAGTTGAGGATATGATTATAAGTCTGCCCCGGTTGTCTATATAGGAAACCGACGCATGAGGTTCCAGGGCACAATGGGAAGCATATGGTGTATAAAATGTGTGATCAATTTTTCCCGGGGAATTTTCAAAAGCTTCTTCAAAATTGCCTATGTCTGCTTCTACTTTAGAAGGCATATTTTTAGAAGCATCGTAATACACGGGAATTTTTGGAAATGCATCGTCGTCCTTATGAATAATTATTTTTGAACCTTCGGCTTTTTCAAAATCAAGTAGAGGTTTTAATCTTTTATACTTTACTTTAATTTTCTTTAGCGCTGCATCTGCAATTTCTTTTGATTCGGCAGCTACAGCGCAGACATTATCACCGACATATCTCATGGTTTTGCCGAATAATACCGTATCATAAGGCGAAGGCTCGGGGAAACCCTGTCCCGCAGTTGTATATAAAATTTGTTTAACATTTTTATAAGATAATACTTCAGCAACTCCAGGAGTTTTGCGGGCAGGCGAATCATCTAAATTTTCAATTACGGCGTGCGCAAAACCGGAATGCATAATTGAAACATAAAGCATATTATCAAAATTAAAATCATCCGTATATTTTTCATTCCCGGTTACTAATGCCAATCCGTCAATTTTTTCAATAGGTTTATTTACATATTTGAACATACAATCTCCGGTTTATTTTTTCCCATTTATTAATTCTGCTGATTCTTCTACTGCTTCGATTATTTTAACATAACCTGTACACCTGCATAAATTACCGTCCAAGCCTTCCACAATTTCTTCGTATGTTGGGTTCGGATTTTCTCTTAATAGATTATAAGAAGCTATCACCATTCCGGGTGAACAAAATCCGCATTGATCTGCACCTGCCTGCGCAAATGTTCTTTGTATAATATGAGGTGAAAACAATGTGCCGATTCCTTTTACTGTCTTTACTTCTTTTTTTCGCACACTCATTGCAAGCACCTGGCATGAGTTAACAGGCTTATCGTCCAGCAGAACCAAACAAGCTCCGCATTCTCCCTCGTTGCAACCGCATTTTACTTCGGTATAACCGTTGTTTCGTAGAACATCCAGTAATGTTTCATTGGATTTAAGTTCCAGTTCTTTTGTTTCTGAATTTATGTTAAAATTTAATCTCATTATTTTCTCCCTGCAATTTCCGAAAGAAGATCTTTAAAATAAATTTTGGCAACATTTTCTTTATACCCGGCGCTGTATTTATAATCGGCAATAAATTTCGGTGTTATAAATTTTTCGCACTTACCGATTAGTCCTTTGTTTAATTTTTGGCCATTTAAAATATTTTCTGCTCTTTTGAATCTTTTAAATCTTCCCTGTACTCCTGTAATGACTAATCTTGCATCTTCAATAATTTCATTTTTCATTTTAAATGAAACTGCAATATTAAATAAAGGGTATTCAAAACGAATTAATGTAAATCTTTTTACTCCCCATATTAAATCTTTATCAGACGGTACGATAATTTCTTTTATAATATGCTTGGTTTTAATTGTTCCACTGGCAACATAATCTTCAATGGGTATAATATTCTTTTTACCACCGATAATATTTACTTTTGCATCCAGTGCAATTAAAGGAGCATATAAATTACTCCACAAAGGAAAATCTTTAAGCGATCCGCCGATTGTTATGCGGTTTCTAAGAGGAGTAGAAGCAGCACTGGAAAGTGCAGTACCGAGCATTTTTAAATTATCTGTTTCTCTCGAAAACTTTACAATTTCTCCAAAAGATACTGCAGAACCAATATGAAATGATTTACCTTTTTCGTGAATATAATTTAAATCAAGTCCGCCTATATCTACCAGGCCTTTAACGCTTTTTGTCTGGGTTTTTAAAATTCTCGTACCGCCTGCGTGAAGAATTACTCCTGGCTGTTTAATTAGTTTTAATGCTTCTTTTATGTTTGAAGGGAAGTACCATTGAATTTCATTCGGCAGCATAATTTAACTCCGGGCAAATTTATTGATTGTTGTACGTAATTTGTTATTTGTAATGTGTAGCAGGAAGCAATCTTTAAGTAATTTACCAATTAATATTATTTTAGAATATTTTTTGAATAATTGATTCTTGATTCTCGATATCTGATTCTTGATACCGGATTCCGGATCACTTATCCAGTATTGAGCATCGAGCATCCAAAATCCGGTACCTGGTATCGAATATCGATTACGGAGTACCGAATATCGAATATTGCGTATCGAGTATCTAATTTCATTGGAAGGAATCCGATACCCCATCATTCCAATACTCCAAAATTTATTAAAGAAGAAATGCTTTGCATAATTACTTCTTTTTATATGAGAAAAAAGTTATCTACTCAACAGTCTCGCTGCTGTTTCATTTCCTTTTTTAACAATAACTTCTTCATCTTCACCTACTAACTTTCCTTTTTCTACTACAATCTTTCCGTTAACAATTGTGTATTCGGTTTGATGATTGATTCCTGTAAAAACCAGCGAAGCTAAAGGATCAGATAAACTGCCCGCATATTCGATTTTATTAATATTGAATAAAGCAAGATCAGCAAGCCAGCCTTCTTTAATTTTTCCGGCTTTAGAATAATTTAGAATTTTATTACCGTTTTCTATTCCCATTTTGAATACTTCTGCTGCTGTTAAACCGGAAGGACCGTATTTTATTCTCTGAAGAAGCATTGCATTCCTAAGCTCGCCGAGCATATCGGATGAATCATTTGAAGCAGAGCCGTCAACTCCGATACCGACATTAATTCCCATATCAATCATTTCTCTAACTCTTGCAATTCCGGAACCTAATCTCATGTTGGAAGATGGACAATGTGCGATAGAAGTATTTGTTTCTTTTAATACTCTTAATTCATTATCATTAAAGAAAATTCCGTGAGCAAAAAAGACATCTTCACCAATAAAGTCTACTTCTTCCATTAATGCAAGTGGATTTTTCCCGAACATTTCATTGCAGTAATCTTCTTCGTCTTTTGTCTCTGCTAAATGAGTATGGAGTCTTACTTTATAATTGCGGGCAAGTTTAGCGGTTTCTTTCATATTTTCTTTTGTAACCGAAAAGGGAGAGCACGGAGCTAAAACAATTTTTTTCATTGAATCTTCCGAAGGATCGTGGTATTGCTCAATTACTCTTAAGCTGTCTTCTAAAATTTTTGCTTCTGTTTGAACTACAGAATCCGGAGGCAGGCCGCCGTTTTTTTTGCTTAACGACATTGAGCCTCTGGTTGGAGAAAAGCGCATTCCTAATTTTTCCGCAGCTTTAAATTGAATGCCCATCAAATCGCCGTTAAAGTTTTCGGGATAAAGATAATGATGATCCGTGGAAAGAGTACATCCGGTCTTTAATAATTCACCTATTGCAATAAGAGAAGAATAATAAACTGCTTCCTCGTCTAACTTTTTCCAGATTTCATAAAGAAAAACCAGCCAGTCAAAAAGTTTGGCATTTTGCACTTGCTTTACATTTCTAGTTAATGTTTGATAAAAATGATGGTGTGTGTTTACAAGCCCCGGGATAACCACAATATTTGAACAGTCAATCGTTTGCGGTTTATCATTCGGGTCGGATTTAATAATTAATCCATTTCCAATTTTTTTTATCCGGTTTCCCTCAATTAAGATATCAATATTATTATAAGATTTGTCATCATCGAATGAAGCAGCATAATAACAATTTTTAAGCAGGATCATCACTTTCCCTTTATTATAATAACACAGCGGTAAAAATAAAAATTATTTTTGTAGATTACTACTTGAAAATGATAATTGCCTTGACTAATTTTTTAAAGACTTAAATGGGCATTTATTAATTTAGATTAGTGGGAACTAACAATGAAGGATGATTCAAAACCACGCAAATTAACCCGACGTAATTTTTTAAAAGGAGTTGGTACCGGCGTTGTTGGAACTTATGCCATTGCTCCCGGATTGGAAACAATATCTAATAAAATTATAGATGAAACGCATGATGATCTCGAGGGTAAGCAGCTTCTTAATATGAAAGTAAACGGGAAATCAATTAAAACTAAAGTTGAGCCTAGAACAACGCTTGCAGAATTATTGAGAGATAAGTTAAATCTAACAGGAACAAAATTGGTTTGTAACCAAGGTGAATGCGGATCCTGTACCGTATTACTTAACGGCAAAGCGGTTTATTCATGTCATCTGCTGGCACTTGATGCCGACGGTAAAGAGGTAACAACAATCGAAGGTTTGCTCAGCGGAGAAAAGCTTAATCCTATTCAAGAAGCTTTTATTGAACATGACGGACTACAATGCGGATTTTGTACTCCGGGACAAATAATGGCGGCACAAGGATTGTTGAATAAAAATCCGAAGCCGAACAAAGAACAAATTTTAAACGGAATGTCCGGTAATATTTGCAGATGCTCTGCATATCCGAATATTATAAAATCGGTAATTGCTGCTGCGGAAAAAATATGATTTTGAAACAGGTCATATTAATTTAGGATTTTTTATTTAGGTGATAATATGTCTCGCAAAATTGTAAAATCAAAACATTTTTTTGAAGAAGATTTTATTGAAGCAATCGGAGAAGTTTCAACTGAAAAATATAAAGCATGGGAACCGAACGATAAATTAAAAGTAATAGGGAAACCGGTATCGAGAATTGATGGTTATGATAAAGTAAGCGGCTCTGCTGTATATACTTTTGATGTAAATCTTCCTCATATGGCACATGCAAGAATTTTAGGCTCTCCTTATCCTAATGCCAAAATTAAAAAAATAAATACTAAAAAAGCGAAAGAACTTCCCGGGGTTTTAGCAATTATAACTTCGAACGATGAGCCGAAAATACCTTGGTATTACAATACAACTTTTCTTTTTGATTCCCATGTAAGATGCGTAGGCGATGAAGTAGCATGTGTAGCTGCCGATACAGATAGGATTGCCGAAGATGCATTGCGCTTAATTGAAGTTGAATATGAAGAGCTGCCTTTTGTAGTGGATGCAGGTGATGCGATGAAACCGGACTCGCCTAAAGTATATGAATGGGGAAATATACTTAACGGAAAGCCTGGTATTTATTCAAGAGGAAATATTGATGATGGTTTTAAAGAAGCTGAGGTTATTGTTGAAGATACTTTTTCAACACAAGTTGCAATTCATAATCCTACCGAAGTTCACTGCAGTGTAGTTAACTGGGATGACGGTAAATTAAAAATATGGGATTCAACCCAGGCAATTTTTGGTGTACGAGATCAAATAGCAGGCAGCTTAAAAATTCCGGAAAGTGATGTTCGTGTTATTAAAAAATATATGGGCGGCGGATTCGGCAGCAAGCTTGAAGCCGGCAAATATTCTGTTATTGCGGCATTACTTGCAAAAAAAATCGGCAGACCTGTTAAAATAACTGTTGATAGAAAACAGATGAACTTGATAATGGGCAATCGTCCGGATTCTTATCAGAAACTAAAAGCAGGCGCTAAAAAAGACGGAACATTAACTGCATTGCAACATTATTCTTACGGTGCTGTCGGTGCATATCCGGCGGGTGCCGGATGCAGCTGGCCTTTACGTGCACTTTATAAATGCCCGAATGTTAGTACGGAAGAGTATGATATATTAATAAATGCGGGTCGTGCGCGCGCGTTTAGAGCTCCCGGACATGTTCAAGGAACGTTTGCATTCGAGTCTTTAATTGATGAACTGGCAGAGAAAGTCGGAATGGATCCGTTAGACTTCAGGCTAAAAAATTATACGAAAGTAGATCCGGTTTCCAATGAACCGTATACAAGTAAATTATTAAAAGAGGCGTATCAAAAAGGTGCAGAAGCAATCGGATGGTATAATAGAAGAAAAGCAGCAGGGGTAGGCAAAGGAAATTTAAAAACAGGAATCGGGATGGCAACTCAAATTTGGTGGGGAGGCGGCGGTCCGCCGGCTTATGCAACTTTAAAATTAAATAGAGACGGAAGCGTTCAGGTAATTGCCGGAACACAGGATCTTGGGACCGGGACTTATACTTTTATTGCAATGGTTGCTGCAGAGGTTCTGGAAATACCACTTAATAAAATTCAAGTCTCTCTTGGTGATACTGCTGTCGATCCTTACTGTCCTTCAAGCGGCGGGAGTACGACTGCTCCTTCTGTTTCCCCGGCTGTAAGAGATGCGGCCGAACAAATGAAAGCTAAATTAATAAATGGTGCATCTGCTATTTTAGAATTGCCTGAAGAACAACTTAAATATCAAAATGGTATAATTTATAATAGCAAAGATGAAACTCAAAAAATAGAGATTTCTAATGTTGTTCAAAAAATGCACGAAAGAGTATTAATTACAACCGGAGCAAGAAATGAAAATCCTAAAGGCTACCAGGCAAATACTTTCGGCGCTCAATTTGTCGAAGTTGAAGTTGATATTGAAACAGGTAAAGTAAGGGTTCTAAAAGTTATTGCTGCTCATGATATCGGCAGAGTTTTAAATCAAAAAACTCTTGAAAATCAATTTCACGGCGGAATTATTCAAGGGCTTGGTTATGCTTTAATGGAAGAAAGATTAATCGATAAAAATACCGGTAAAGTACTTAATATAAATATGCATGATTATAAAATGGCGACTATAAAAGATACACCGGAGATTCAAGTAATAATCGTCAGTAAAGGCGATAGTTTGTTAAATTATACTGGAGTTAAAGGTATCGGGGAACCGGCGATAATTCCTACTGCCGCTGCAATTGCAAATGCGGTTTATAATGCTATAGGCGTTAGGATTAAAAGTTTACCTATTACGCCAGACAAAATTTTAAGTACGTTATACAGTTAACGAATAAATAGTTTTTTAAAGGTTCACAAATGAAAAATTTTAAATATTTACAGCCTAAAACTTTGGATGAAGCCGGCAGTTTTTTAAGAAAAAATAATAAAACTGCTCTGCCGTTTGCCGGAGGAACTGATTTGTTGGGAATGATGAAAGATTATTTGGAATCGCCTGAAAATGTAGTCAATTTAAAATCAATTCCCGGCTTAAATAAAATAGAATTTCTTGAAGATAAAAGTTTGGAAATAGGATCGCTTGTAACTTTAGTCGAGATTGCCGAAAATAATTTAATCAATGAAAAGTATACCATTCTTGCACAGGCTGCTAAAGAAATCGCTTCTCCGCAGTTTAGAAATATTGCTACAATTGGCGGTAATTTATGTCAGCGGCCTAGGTGTTTTTATTTCCGCGGTGATTTTCATTGCATAAGAAAAGGCGGGGATATTTGTTATGCAGCCGACGGACAAAATAAATATCATTGTATAGTAGGCGGGGGTCCGTGCTATATAGTTCATCCCTCCGATACTGCTGTTGCTTTGCTGGCTCTTAATGCCGAAGTATCAATTTTTTCAAATGGAAAATCTAGAAGGATACCTTTAAAAGAGTTTTTTATCATGCCTGAACAAAATCATACTAAAGAGAATATTCTTGAACCGGGAGAGATAGTTGAAAAAATTATTATTCCTGCTTTACCAAAAGGAACTGTTAGCAGATATATTAAAATAATGGAAAGGGAAGTTTGGGATTTTGCCCTCGTTAGCATCGGTGCAGTAATAACCAAAAATGGTAATAATATTTCGAAAGGAAGAGTTGCTTTCGGCGGAGTTGCGCCCGTGCCTTGGGAAATTGAAAGTTTAAATAAAGCGTTAAACAGTTTTACACTTGATGATTCCAATATATCAAATCTCTCCAAAGGAATATTTAAAGATGCATTTACTTTGGAGCATAATGCTTATAAAGTGCCTCTCGCGAGAAACTTATTGAAAAGAATATTGACTGATCTATCCGTTTAACTTTTTCAAGAAGTTCTTATTACTAAAAGTTGTTTAAAATAAAAAGCCCAATGATCGGGCGACCATCGGGACTTAGTTCTTTTTACTCAAAAGGCAGGGGAGAACCTTTTGAAAGAACCGATGAAAAAATAATCTTTCGTTATTAGATATGCAAGAAAAAAATATTAATCAGTTTTTATCTGTGACATAAACAACAAAAGCTTAATGAAAAATTTTAAATTTCAAATTTGGTGATTTAGTTGAACCGGTTCTTTTATCCAGTATCCAAAAACTGACAAATATAAAAACAAAATATAGGCCTATCAAAATTATACGAATCATTTTAAATCCACCCGTTTAATAAATTGAAAATAGCAATAGACCTTTGGGAGTATATGAGTTATTTTAAGTCTAATTATTTAGTATGAAGCTATGTATTTGCAAAATAAAAAGAAGTGACGTTGGTTTAACAAAATATTTCTTGTGCCTTTCCTCATATTTTTACTTTGAATAATATTTGATTAAAATAAAAACATTAGTATTTTAAATAAAATAATACTTAGACAAACGGTTATACTCAAAATGATTTTAGATTCAGATAAACAGCGGCCGGAAATAAAATATCCGTGTAAATGGGGATACAAAGTTATCGGAACAGATGTTGATAAAATTCTAAAGGCAATTGAAAAAGCATCGATGGGGCTAACCTATGATGTAACTCCTTCTAATATCAGCAAAAACGGGAAATATTTTAGTATCAATATTACACTTGAAGTTCCGAATGAAGCTGTTAGGAATTTGATTTATGAAAAATTAAGTGAAAATCCTGATGTTAAAATGGTTATTTAATATCCGTCTTTTCTAAAACTTTATCTATTGACTAAAAAATGAAAATTAACGGTTCATCCAAAATTTACGATGCAATTGTTATTGGAAGCGGTCCTGCAGGCTCATCTGCTGCATATTTTTTAGCTGAAAATAAGTCAGATGTACTGGTAATTGAAAAAAAAATTTTGCCGAGATATAAAACATGCGGCGGAGGAATTGTAAATCGGGTTAAAAAGTTATTGCCTATTGATTTTAATAAAATATCCGAAATCAACTGTAACTATTCCGAAATTTATGATCATAATAACAAGCTTAAATTTACCACTCAGCGCTATGATCCGATAATTATAATGACGATGCGCGATAACTTTGATTATCATATTTTATCGCATGCGTTAAAAATCGGTGCACAGTTAAAAGAGGGAACTGAAGTAGTAAATGTTACATGTAATAATGATTTTGTTGAAGTTAAAACAAAGAGCTCAACTTTTTACGGAAAGTTTGTAATTATAAGTAACGGCGCAACCGGAATAAATATTAATAAATTGGGAATTAAAACGAACAATATTAAACTTCCTGCTCTCGAGTATGAAGTGTATGTTGATAATAATGATTATAAAAGATTTAGTAAGTCGGCTAGATTTGATTTCGATATAGTTCCCCATGGCTACGGTTGGGTTTTCCCTAAAAAAGATCATCTGTCGATCGGTATAATTAATATTAAGAGCAGGCGGAAGGATTTAAATAATATAATAAATGATTATTTTAAAATTCTCGGTATTAAAAATGTAATTAAATCCGAAAGACACGGATATTTTATCCCGTTAAATTACAGGGGGAAGAAATTTGCAAAAGATAGAATTTTATTAACAGGCGACGCTGCCGGATTAGCTGATCCGGTAACAGGCGAAGGTATTAGTCATGCAATTGAAAGCGGGAAAATTGCCGCGGAAGCTTTGATTGAAAGCAGGTTTGATGAAGAAACTGCATCATACATCTATAATAAAAAAATAGCCAATACGATTTTACGGGAAATCAAATATGCAAAAATTATAGCTGCACTGGTTTATACATATCCTTATGTTAGAAAATTATTATTCAAATTGTATGGTCAAAATCTGAGTGAATTAATGACGGATATTTTTATAGGCAATAATTCTTACAGCAGATTACTGACAAGTCCGATGAATTATTTAAAATTAATAGGATACTTATTCCCTGTAAAAAATTCAAAAAGAAAAATTTCAAAAAACCGGCGGGAAAATTCTGGAATTTCTCAATCTATATAACTAAAATTAGATAAATATAAGCATTCTCTTAACTGCCCAAAAATTAAAATGTAAAAATCATTGTTAAATAATTATAAATATATAATATGGGACTGGAACGGAACTCTTTTTAACGATACGGAGTTATGTTTAGATATAATTAACGGTATATTGTTAAAGCGAAAATTAGAAGCTTTAACGTTAAATAAATACCGCGATATTTTTACTTTCCCTGTTGAAGAATATTATAGAAAAGCCGGCCTGGATTTTAATCAATATCCTTTTGAAATTTTGGGCAGAGAATGGATGGATGAATATGAAAAACGAAAATATGAAGCAAGTTTGCACAAAGGCGTAAGAAAAATTTTACGGCTTATATCAAAACAATCAAAGCAGCAGTCCATACTCTCGGCATATTCACAACATACATTAATAGAAATAGTAAAATATTTTAGTATAGAAAAGTATTTCTCATATCTTGTCGGATTAGATCATATCTATGCTTCAAGCAAAATCGAAATAGGGAAGAGGCTGCTCGCTAAATTAGGGAATAAACCGGATGAGACTGTTCTAATAGGAGATACTTTTCACGATTATGAAGTTGCTAAAGATTTGGAAATCGATTGCATACTTGTTGCGAACGGACATCAAAGCAAAGAGAAATTATTAACGAGCAATGTTAAGGTTCTAGATTCTTTGACAGATCTATATACACTCCTTGAATAAAAAATTTTTATTTACAAGAGCCCAAAAGATTAATCTATAATAAATAAAATTCGGATTGCATAACATTCGCAATTGTTAAGATAAAGAAGAAATATTTTTGTTGCTTCTAAATATTTTTTCAGTTAGCTTAATCTAAAACTTATTAAAACTATTTTCAATTAATAAGGCGGATTTCTTTTCCCGAATCATTTCTTGTTTTTTTTCTATTTGCTATGAATCCTATATTCTTGGATTAAATAAATAACCATTCAATAATTATTTAAGGTGCGTGCATGAAAAAAAATATTTTCTTTTTCATACTGTGCGGTCTTTCCATTTTCGTTGTTTTAAGTCAGTTTAATTGTGAGCCGCAGGAAAAAACAATGACTAAGGAAGAGTTAATTGCAAATGGTAAATACCTGGTCAATGCAGGAGGATGCAACGACTGTCATTCTCCTAAGGTAATGACAAAAATGGGTCCGGTACTGGATACAACTCGTCTATTATCAGGTCATCCGGCAAATGAACCAACACCGGAATTAGATTTAAAGGCAGCTGGACTCCATAATTGGATTTTAACCTCCATGGATTTAACTGAATGGCTTGGTCCTTGGGGTATTTCATTTTCAAGAAATCTTACGCCTGACTCCACTACTGGTATTGGTGCCTGGTCATTTCAGGATTTTGTTAATACACTAAGAAATGGAAAGCATTTGGGTACCGGCAGAGATCTTTTGCCCCCAATGCCATGGCAGTCAATCGGTCAAATGAAGGATGCTGATTTAAAAGCTATTTTTACCTACCTGCAAAGTATTCCGGCAATCCATAATGAAGTTCCAAATCCTGTACCGCCTCCTATGGTAGCTGATTATTTTAAAAAGAAATAAAAATAAGGGAGCTTCGGCTCCCTCTTTAAATTGAATAATTTATTTAACCATTTAAACAAATAAAGTTGAATGATTATAATAAAATATTTAGTTTCGCTTAAGAATTTAAAATAGTTATTTAATCTATTATCGATAAATAATTATGAATGGGGTTAGGATTTAAAGTAAAAGGCAAAGGGGTATGGCGGAAGAATTCAAAGATATAAACTATAATTTAACCTTAGAGAATGATGGGCAAAAGAGTACGTCAAATTACTTATTAATTAGTGTAATTGGAACATTAATAATAGCCGGTCTTTATGTCATCAGTATTCATAATTTTCTCCTTTTCCACAGTTTAGCAGAAAGTTTCAGTATAGTAATCGCTTGCGGTATTTTTATGGTTGTCTGGAATTCCAGGCGATTTCTTGAAAATAATTTTTTCTTAATAATTGGAATTGCGTTCCTCTTTATTAGTTCAATAGATATTATACATACCCTTGCTTATAAAGGTATTGATATTTTTCCCGGGCATTCGACAAATCTTCCGACTCAGCTTTGGATTGCCGGAAGGTACCTGCAGGCTTCTACATTATTTGTTGCTCCTTTCCTAATGAATAGAAAATTAAAAATCCCCTTAATTTATTATACATTTATAATCATTACTTCTCTCATATTCCTTTCTATTTTTTACTGGAGAAATTTTCCAATTTGTTATGTCGATGGAGTAGGATTAACTGAGTTTAAGAAAATTAGTGAGTATGTTATATCTCTAATTTTGGTGGGATCATTAATAACTCTAATTAAAAAAAGAAATGAATTTGATGCCTATATTTTAAAATTCCTAATTGCTTCAATTATAATTTTTATTTTTTCCGAATTAACATTTACACTTTATCATACATCTTACGGATTTTTTAATATGATGGGTCACCAGCTTCGTATAATATCGTATTATCTAATCTATCAGGCAATATTCGTGGCCGGATTTCAGAATCCGTTTAATTTACTTTTTAGAAAACTAAAGAAAAAAGAAGAAATACTTCAGTTTACCCGCTTTTCTATTGATCATGCCGACGATCTGATAATTTGGATGGATTCAAACGGGAATATTATTGATTTAAACGATACTGTATGTAATAAATTAAAATGTAAAAAAGATGAATTAATAGGCTCCCAATTTAATCGGGTTTGTCCTAACATTAATTTTAAGGAAGTGATGAAGTTAGTTACTAATGATAATAATCACGAACAAATAGTTTTGGAAAGCAGTCTTTCGGTAAATAATCACCAGAATATTTTAGTAGAAGTTGAAATTAGCTATTTGCAATACGGTGATGATTATTATTATTGTGCCTTTGCAAGAGATATAACTGAAAGGAAAAAAACTGAGGCAGCTTTATATGAAAGTGAAGCCCGTTTTCGTAATTTAGCAGATTTTGCGCCTGTAATGATTTGGATGACAAATAATGATAAATCATTTAGTTATTGTAATAAAACCATGATAGAATATACCGGTAAATCATGCGATGAATTAGTGGGAACAGGATGGACTTACGGAATTTTTGACGAGGATAAGGAGAAATGCTGGGAGGAATATTCAAATGCGTTTGATAAAAAAATTCCGTTTACCTTGGAATATAGATATAAAAGATTTGACGGTGAATATAGGTGGCTTCTCAATACTGGAGTTCCGAGGTTTACTCCTGATGGAAACTTCTTAGGATTTATAGGTTCAAGTTTGGATATTACGGAAAGAAAAGAAGCAATTGAACAAATTCAATCATCTCTAAAAGAAAAAGTAATTTTATTAAAAGAAATTCATCATAGGGTTAAAAATAACCTTCAGGTTATATCAAGCTTGTTTCGGTTGCAGTCGACTTATATTAAGGATACCCAGGCAAAAGAAATTTTTAACGAAAGCCAAAATCGTGTAAGATCTATGGCATTAATTCATGAAAAATTGTATCTATCTAAAAATCTTACGCATGTTAATTTCTCGGATTATGTTCATGAGCTGGTTACAAATCTTTTAACCTCTTACCGGTTTAGTTCGAATACAATTGAACTTGATATAAAAATAGACAACATCGAATTAAATGTTGATCTTGCTGTAAACCTGGGTCTAATTTTAAATGAATTAATTTCAAACTCCTTAAAGCATGCTTTTCCTAATGGTACACCTCAATATGGGGAAAAATGTGAGTTAAAAATAAATCTTTGTTCACAATGTCAATCCGAACTAATCTTAGAAGTGTCTGATAACGGAATCGGCTTTCCAGATAATATAGATTTTAAAAATACGGAATCCTTGGGTATGCAGCTGGTAAATTCATTAGTTGACCAGTATAAAGGTGAAATTATGGTAGAAAAAGAAAAAGGTACAAAATTTACTGTTGCTTTTTCATTTTAATTATTATATTGCAATCCAATTAGCGGCTAGTTCCAAATCAATTTTAATATATAAGTTGATAATAACTTTAATTAATAAAATGTTCTAAAGTATTTTTTATCTTTTTACAAATATAGAGATTATTAGAGCATTTATTTTTTATAAAATACATCCACAATAATAAAGGAGAACAAAATGTACAGAAAAAGCGTTCTGCTGTTTGCAATTATAATTGCAGTTTTCTTTCTCTTTAGTACTAAGGGTTATTCGCAGTATGAGTTAAACAGGAGCTATATTGGACCAACGATAGGTTTATCCTTTCTAGGTTCATCTCCTCAGTTCGGTTTGAATTATGAGTACAGTATGCAACTGCAGGATTTCGGAACAGTCGGATTCGGTGGTGTATTCAGATATTGGAGCTATAGCGAAGATTATTTATTTGGGAAATGGAGTTATACTAATATTTTAATTGGAGCTCAGGGCAATTATCATTTTAAAGTTACTAATGATAAATGGGATCCATGGGTAGGGTTAGTACTGGCTTATGATGGAGGTTCTGTATCCTGGAGCGGACCATCTGGCTATAATTATGCCTCACCAACTGTAGGCGGATTTTTCCTCGGCGCTCAAGGAGGTGTTAGATATTGGATATCTCCTAATCTTGGGATAGTTGCCCGTCTCGGCTACGGAAGTTTAAGTTACGGCGCATTGGATGTTGGTGTAGATTTTAAACTATAAATCGTCAACAAATAATCTGAAATAATTTTGCCTTGAGAGGAAGATTTATTCTTCTCTCAAGGCTTTTTTATTTTAATTAAAATATAACCCGAAGTTCTTTTGTTTATTATTTTGATATCTTTAAATTTAACTTTTATAAGTTAAAATTTTTACAATAGGGAAGTTGCCAATGAGTGACAAAAAATCAGCTTCAATTTGGCTTCATCATCTTCATGAAGAAATTGATGCGGCTTATTTATACCGTATTTTAGCCGGTTTAATAAATGATGATTCCAGAAAAAATATATATTTAAGACTTGCAGGTGTTGAAGATAAACATATAGAAGCATGGAAAGATTTAATTTTAAAAAACAATGTTAATATTGGAAAATTAAAGCCTTCGTTGAAAGCAAGAATTTTGGCATGGTCGGCACAAAGATTTGGTACCGGGATGCTTTCCAGGGCGTTAATGAAAGAAGAAGCTACGGAAGTCCAATCCTATCTTGGTCTCTATAAAACCAGTTCGGATGAATCAACAAAAAAGATAGCATTAAGACTCGCTAAAGATTCTGCGGAACATGCAAATAGCTTAATGACGATAAAGGGAAGCAGTGAAGAGCCCTGGCATAAATCCGAATCGGGAGGTTTGCTTCGAAATGTAGTTTACGGATTTAACGACGGTCTTACTGCAAATTTCGGTCTTATTGCCGGCGTAATAGGAGCAAGCGTAGCTCCACATATTATTTTAATATCCGGAATTTCCGGAATGATTGCCGATTCACTTTCGATGGGATCTTCCGGCTATCTAGCTGCTGTAAGCGAGAAAGAAGTATATGACCATGAACGAAAGATGGAAAGTGAAGAAATTCTTTTAATGCCTGAACTTGAAACGGAAGAATTATCAATAATCTACGAATCGAAAGGAATGAGCAGGGAAAAGGCAGTTGCGTTAGCTAAAGAGGTAATGATGAATCCCAAACAGGCTTTGGAGGAAAAAGTAAGGGAAGAATTAGGCATTGGCTCGCAGAATTCAAGCCCATTTAAAGAAGGCTGGATAACAGGACTGGCTACTGCAATCGGTGCTATTATTCCGGTATTCCCGTTTTTCTTTTGGAGCGGGGCTCCGGCAATCTGGATATCATTTATTATTGCTATGTTAACTCACTTTGGAGTCGGTGCTGCAAGAAGCTTTTTTACCGGCAGGGGAATATTTAGAAGCGGCTTTGATATGTTTGTCGTAGGCTTCGGTATTGCCGCAGTAGGATATTTTATCGGGGAATTAATTGCAAGACTTATTTAATATTTTCATTACAGTTTTTTTAAAATATTTGAATTTATTTGTACATTCTAATTATAATTAAACCATAAAAAATAACTATGAAAATTAATTTTTTTACTAAAAAAAATAATATAATTTAGAAACCTTAATTCTCAATAAAGGGGAGAACTAATGTTTTCAAAAAATATAAAATTGAAATCATCAAATTATAAAATAACTTTACTTCTTGCTTTTTTCTTAATACTTGTAAAGATATTAAATGCTCAAGAGAATTATTTTTATACAAATAAGCCTTATGGGAGTGAGGCGCTTTTTAATCCTGTAACATTAATAATAAACGGCGGGTACGATGTTTGTCAGCTACAAATGGTATCAAACAGCGTTGTTCATCAGCAGTATGGTAAAATGACGCGCGTTGTTTTCAGAAATCTTGGAGATCCGTTTACAAGTATTTCTCATTACGGATGGTCGAGGTTTTTGCGTACCGAATTTCTGCCTATAAGTTTTACTAAAGATAAAATGCAGTGGATTCCAAATTATCAGCAGCATTTAATAGGAGGCGGAATGTTGTTTACTGCAATGAAAGAGTGGTACCGGCAGCATAATTATCCTTATCCATGGCTTCTTTCTGCAGTTACTCTTATGACTCAACATTTATTCAACGAAGTAATGGAATCAGGACCCAATGAAGGATACAGTGTAGATGAAATATCCGATATTTATATTTTCGATTTAGGCGGAATAATTCTTTTCAGTTTTGATTCAATAAATGAATTCTTCAGTAAAAAATTAAACCTTTCCGATTGGTCGCTCCAAGCAACAATTACTTTACCTAACGGCAGAGTTAATGCCGGTCAGTATTTTTCTATTAAGTGGAAGCTTCCTTTTTCCGAACGCTGGTCGTTATTTTACAGATATGGTATGGGAGCGCTGTTTGGATTTTCGGAAAAAATTAATGAAACCGATAATTTATCCATGGGGATCGGATTTAAAACAAAACATCTTGTAGATTTGAGCTCGGAGTTTCGTCAAAGAACAATTGAAACCAGCTGGCACACAGGAGTGTTTTATGACCGGAATAATTCTTTATTAGCATCATTGGTTTTAAGCGGAGTGAAAGAATATTTTTGTTCAATTGATATATACCCGGGAATAATTAAAATTAATAACTTTTCACCCGGGATATGGGCTGTCTTCGGCAGGGATGGAAATGTGACTATGGGTCTTACGACCAGATATGTTTTCAGTATCGGGTATGAAGTTAATTATTAATGAATTATTAGAAGCTGTTTAATTAATTGCCTTAGCGAGTGTATCCTCAATCCATCGCATTTTTACTATCGAATAATTTAAACAGTAAAGTTATGCTGTGTTATATTTATATAGAGCAAGATAAGCATGGAAGAAATTAAAAGAGTAATAATAACAATAGAAATGGGTATGCTGCCGTTTAACATTACTCCGATTCTAGATGAATTTGATTGCGTGTACATCAATGAAATTGCTATAAAATTATTTGTGAAGTGAGCGGCGCTCGAAGGGAAAATACTCTTACTCCTATAATAAAAAAATGATAATAAAATACCGAGAATTGAAAGCGCCACCAAGCTTAAAGGCTGCATGTGAAATAAACCGAATAAGATTCCCGTTAAGATGAAACTCTTGGCACCTATTTTTCTCTCCATGGTTCTCTGGAAATATCCTCTGAAGAAAATTTCTTCGCAGATAGCAGGTGTAACTGCAATTGCAAAAATTAAAAAAATAAACTGGCCGCTGGTTTTTGCAGCGAATAACTGGGAGCCTATATCTCTAAATACTTCCGGAATATCTAATGAACGTACCAACAATTCCGATACATAATAACAAAAGGGAAGTGAAAATATAGTAATTAAAACAGCCAGTAATATTTCGTTTAACGAACATAGGCGTATTCTTATATATTTTAACACCTCTCTTGTATGCCATTTTTTTACTATCCATAATGTAGGAACCAGCATAAATAAAAATTCGGTTAATACTACGGTAATTAATATAGGAGTTTTAAATAAATTTGTAGCTTGTTTGATTTTTTCAAATATATCTCCGTGAAAATGAATATTGAAAATAGCTTTATAAGCACTTATAAATACTGTTAATAAAATAGACTGCACATTGAAATAAATGGCTCCTATTACTATCAATCCGGTAAACGCCGCTGCTGTTATGCTGCGGTTTTTCTTTTCCCAGGAGCCGTTAAAATCTATGGAAGAATTTTGCGGACTTTTCATTTCCGGTGCATTATTTTGAGTTATTTCATTATTCAAACGACAATTCCGGATTTACAGAACTGCTTGATTCAACGGAAGGTTCCTTAATATCGTGTTTCCTAATCTTTAAATCGTAATAAATGACTATTTTGAAAAGAGGCATTATAAGTAACTGAAGAAAATTGGATAGGATTATTATTATACCGAAAAAAGAAAAATAAGATTTCATAAATCCGGAAAATAACTTTGGATCATTTAATGCTTGTTCGTTTCCGTTCATCATTTTAAAATATTGGGCTAAATGTCCCCATAATAAAACAAAGGAAATAGGGGTGGTAATAATTGAAATTGCAAAATTTACTGCAATTGATATTAATATTACTATCCCAAGTGTCCGCCACCAATATCCTTTAATTACATAAGAACTTTTGGAAAACGTATCTATCACTCCAAGATCGTCATTAATAAGGGCAATTAAAATAAAATACCAGCGGAAGATTAAATAAATTAAAAATACTACTGCAGCTATAATCAGCAAAACACCGATAAATTTTAACAATATAAAATTACCTATATTCATTAATGCAGCAATAATAATAACTGCCAGAATAAATGCTGCAAAAATTAATACTATTAATAGTATTTGTCCTAAGCTTTGGAAATAAGTTACCGAGAATATCTTTTTAAAGGCTTGATTTATTGAAATCCGTTCGCCGTTAATTGTAGTGCAGCCTATTTTAATTATACCAATAACGGCAGCTTGATATCCGAGCCAAAATGCCGATATTGCCAGAAAATATAGCCCCATACCTTTGAATACTAAAGTTAGTTGGTCTATATCAAAATCGTCCGCAGAGTTAATTGAATGTTTTGTTAAAGCAGAAATAGTTGAGAAAAATGATTCAATTCCATATGCGAATAATATTCCTGCCGGAATTAAAAATACTATTGCGATTATGATGTTTCTGGTAAATGTCTTTTTAATAAGTTCGAATGAAGTACTGAATATGTCGCCCAAGGTCATAGATTTTTGTACATCGAACATTCTGCCGGGATGAATGGACGGTTCGTTACTATCGCCGGATGAGTTTTGTTGAGTAGAATTTGTATTGCTGTTTAATTTGGATTGGCTGCTGTCGTAAACCTGTCCGTTTTCCCAATAGTATCTATGAAGGGAGTTGCAAAAATAATGATTGTTAACAGTAACCTCAGTCCCGGGAGGAATTTCTTTATGACAATATTCGCATTTCATAATTAACCTATAAAAAGTTAATAGTTTTTGTATGATTTTTGTTTATGTACTCAAATAAATTTTTTATTTCCGAATAGAATTTAGTTAAAAGAAACTTCCCTTCAATAAGGTAAATGATAGTAAACTGCCCTCTTTCCCATTCCCGTGATTTAACAAACTATCAAATCGTATTAATTATAAAATTATCATTATTAAATGATATGATGCAAGTATTTTTAAAAAAATTCTGCTTGTAATTTTAATAGGTATAAATATAAAATTTAGATCTGTGCTTATTGTAATAAATGATTAATGTTAGATTATTTATTTTGTAATTAAGATTATCAATATATAGAGGTTAATAAAGATGAGTGAAGAATTAAATATTAATAAATTAAAAACTGCTTTGGTAGTTATAGATCTTCAAAACGGTATTGCCGCAATTGAGGCACAACCTAATACTACTAAAAATGTTATAAAAAATGCCTCCGCTTTGGCAGATGTTTTTAGAAAAAATAGTATGCCGGTATTTCTGGTAAGAGTAACGCCATCAGATGATTTTAAGGACGCACTTAAACCGATTGCAGATAGTAAAGCCCAATGGGGTACAGTTAGGAAACCGGATTGGAGTCAAATTGTGCCGGAGCTCGGTCTCAATCCAAATGATTTTATAATTACAAAACGCCAATGGGGCGCTTTTTACGGTACTGAGCTCGATCTTCAATTGCGAAGGCGAAATATTGATACAATTGTATTATGCGGCATTTCTACAAATATAGGTGTGGAAAGCACGGCGAGATTCGCTTATGAATACGGTTATCAGCAAATTTTTGTTGAAGATGCAATGTCGGCGCGTTCGAAGGAAGAACATGAGCATACAATTAATTACATTTTTTCGAGAATTGGCAGAATTAGAAAAACGAAAGATGTTTTCAATGAGCTGGCCGGGTTAGATTAATTTATCTATATATAAAGAAGAATTTTGTAAATTCAATTAAACAGAATAATAATTTGAAAAATTGAAAATAATATT
>CAZCFZ010000029.1:0-15543 GCA_964498065.1 uncultured Ignavibacteriaceae bacterium | reverse complement strand
GGTTCCCATAGCTTCTAATTCTTCCAATTTCTTTTTGCCGTAAGCAATTTTAGTAATGACTGTAAAAAGTACCGGCACAATAAAAATAGCCAAACCTGTAGCTGCTAGCATTCCGCCAATCACCGTCCAGCCTATTGTTTGCCTTGCCATAGCACCGGCTCCAGTTGCAAATGCTAAAGGAGAAACACCAAGTATAAATGCCAGAGAAGTCATAAGTATAGGCCGAAGCCTAAGTCTAACCGCAGATGTTACTGCTTTAAGAAGCGGCATGCCTTGGTCAACGCGCACCTTTGCAAATTCTACAATTAGTATTGCATTTTTTGCTGCCAGGCCTATTAACGCAACTAGTCCTATTTGCGCATAAACGTTATCACTTAAATGAGGCTGTAATATAAGTACCAATATAGCTCCGAATGCAGCTATAGGCACTGCAAATAATACTGAAAAGGGAACTGACCAGCTTTCATATAATGCCGATAGGAATAAGAATACAAACAATAATGACAAACCGAAAATTGCGAAAGTACTGCTGCCTGCGTTTATTTCTTCCCTGGATAAACCGGAGAAATCATAACCGTAACCGGCCGGCAGTACCTGTGCGGCAACCTGCCGCAAAGCTGTTAACGCCTGTCCGCTGCTGTATCCCGGGGCAGCACTTCCGTTTACCAGAGCTGCACGGAACATATTAAAATGAGAAATTACGGAAGCGGTTTGCGTAACTTTATAACTTATTAAGGTACTTAATGGTATCATTTTACCGGAAGAATTTCTTACATAATATTTTGATATATCATGTATGGAAGATCTATAACTGGTATCTGCTTGAGTAACAACATGAAAATCCCTGCCGTATATGGTAAAGTCATTAACATAACTGCTGCCTAAAAATGTCTGAATGGTACTGTAAACATCGGCTATATTAATACCGAGCTTTGCACATCTGTCCCTGTCTACTGTTAAATCATACGCCGGTGTATTCGCGGAAAAAAACGAAAATACATTTGTTAATTCAGGTCGCTTGTTTGCTGCAGCTACAAACTCTTGCACAACACCTGCAAATTGTTGTACATTATCTGTACTTTCCCTCTGCTCCAATTCAAAACTGAATCCACCGGTAGCACCCAGCCCGGGTATTGCAGGCGGAGATATTACAATTACGTTTGCACTTTTTATTGAGGCAAACTTCCTTCTTAAAGTATTCTCTATTGCATCCAGTTGAAGCGATTTGCTTGTACGCTCTCCCCATGGTTTAAGCTGCACAAAAATAGTTCCGCTGTTGGATTTTGCGGCAAAGTTAACAACGTTAATTCCGTTTATCGCCGCAAAATTTCCTATTCCCTGCGTGTGCTCTAGAATATCCATAAGTTTCTTAATTACATTTATAGACCTCGTTGCGGATGCAGCTTCCGGCAGTTCGTAAGTAACATACAATCTGCCTTCATCTTCACTCGGTATAAACCCGGTGGGCTTGTTCATAAACAAAACTACCGTACCTGCATAAACCAGGATTAAAATTATTAAGAAGTAAGGAGTTGCCTTTATACTTTTCTTAACACCTTCTACATAAGAACCGGTTGTTTTCTTGAACCATTCGTCAAACTTAAAAAAGAATTTATTTAACCCTCTGGATTCCTTAGTAAGCTCTGTAGGTTTCAAAATAAGGGAGCATAATGCCGGTGTTAATGTTAGCGCAACAAAAGCGGAAATTAAAACCGAAACCGCTATTGTTATTGCAAATTGCTGGTAAAGTTTTCCTACTATTCCCGGTATAAATCCAACAGGAATAAATACCGAAGCAAGAATTAATGCAATTGCCACTACCGGACCGGAAATATCTTTCATAGCTTTGGATGCGGCTTCCTTCGGAGGCAGATGTTCATTATCGATATAATGATGTGCCGCCTCCACAACAATTATTGCATCATCTACCACTATTCCTATTGCAAGTACAAATCCGAACATGGTTAAAGTATTAATTGTAAAGCCGAGCGGTACAAAAAATGCAAATGTTCCTATTATGGAAACCGGTATTGCCAGAATGGGAATAATGGTTGCCCGCCAGTTCTGAAGGAAGAGAAATACTACCAATACCACTAGCCCCAGGGCCTCCAGCAAAGTAATTAAAACTTCATTAATAGATTCCCGTACAACCGAAACTGCTTCAAACGGTACTCCGTATGCTACATCTTCAGGGAAAGAACTTTTAATACGGTCCATTTCCTTGTATACTCCATTCGCAACCTTCAATGCATTGCTTCCAGGTGCCTGGAATATTAATAAGAAAGAAGACCTTTCGCCGTTAATGTAGGAATTAATAGAATAGTTGTCTTTTCCAAGCTGAATTTTAGCGACATCTTTTAAATACACTTCCGAACCTGTTTGAGGATTAACCTTTACCACAATGTTTCCGAACTGCTTAACTGTAGTTAACCTGCTGTTGGTAAATACCGTGTATTCAAATGTCTGCTTGCTGTTCTGCGGAGGTGCACCTACAGAGCCCGCAGCAATTTGAAGATTTTGTGCAGAAATTGCATTTGTTATATCGGATGTGGTTAAGCCTAATTGTGCCAGCTTATTCGGGTCAAGCCAAACTCGCATGCTGAAATTATCTGCTCTCACAAAAATATCACCCACTCCTTGCACACGTAATAATGCATCTTTAACGAATATGTTGGTGTAATTATCGAGAAAAGAAATATTATGTGTATGTTTTGGTGAATAAATTGCTACAATCATTAATATGCTGGATGTCCGCTTTCTTGTAGTAACACCAAGACGCTTCACTATGTCCGGCAGTTGAGGAGTTGCAATGCCTACACGGTTTTGAATATCCATAGTTGCAATATCGGGATTAGTTCCCTGGTCCAATACCACGCTAATGGAAGACTGGCCGCTGCTTGTGCTATTGCTTGTCATATATGCCATTCCGGGTGTTCCGTTTACCTGTGTTTCTATAGGTGTTGTAACCGTTTGCTCCACAGTTGTTGCATCTGCACCTGTGAATGCAGCAGAAATGGATACGGTAGGCGGCGTAATATCCGGGTATTGACTAACAGGTAAATTAAAAATTGAAAGTCCGCCGATTAAAACTATCACAAGAGAAATTACTATAGCTGTTACCGGCCTTTTTATAAATGTATCAGCAATCATTTTTTATCCTATTTCTGAATTATTTACCTGAATATGATTTTGTACCGTTGCCTGCTTTTCTGTCGGGAGAGCCAAGTACAACCTGGGAGCCGTTTCTTAGCTTTTGAACACCCTGCGTAACAATTTTTTCACCCGCTTTTAAACCGCTCTCTACTATAACCATATCATCATTAATTGTTCTGCCTAATTCAATCCTCTGCTGTGCTACCGTATTTTTATTAATAATAAATACAAAATATTCTCCCATTTCTACGGTAACTGCTTTATACGGAATAATAATACTTTTGGAAGTATTATTATTTAAGATTCTTACCGTGCATGTTAAACCTGGTCTTAAGATGTTTTTGGAATTCGGGAATACAAGTCTTGCTGTTATTGTTCCCGTCTGAGGGTCTACTGCTCGGTCTAATAAAATAAGATGTCCATAGCTCGGGTAAATATTTCCATCAGGTAAAATCAAAGAAAAAGTAGAATCATCTTTTGAAATTTTCCTATTAAGTAATTCCGTAAAATGCTCAATCAGTTTTTCATCGACTGAAAAATCAACTGCCATTGGATTATCGGAAGAAAGCGTATTCATTAACGTTTGACCTGCCGTTACAGCAGATCCTAATTTTACTTGAGAAATTCCTATCGTTCCGCTGAACGGTGCAGTGATAACAGAATTCCTTAAATTTGTTTCTACCGAATTTAAATTACTTTCGGCAGCTTTAAGATCTTCCAGCGAATGTTCGAGAGTTTGAGCGGCTATTGCATTGCTTTTAGAAAGTTCTTTATACCTGTCATAATCCTGCTGTGCTTTATTTAAATTTGCCTCAGCAATATTATAAGCAGCTTGATACTGCTGCTGATCGATAGTGTATAATTTCATACCCTTTTCAACATGCTGGCCGTCTTGAAAATCAATAGCTGTCAGATACCCGGAAACTTCCGGTCGAATTTCAATTTGGTTAAGAGCTACAACTGTTGCCGGGTAATTTGTATAGTAAGAAGCTTTTTCGGTCTTAACCGTATATGCGGTTACAGGTGTAGGAGGGAATTTAAAGCCTCCGCTTTTTTTACCTCCGCATGAAGTTAATAATAAAGCTGCTAAAATAATTAAGCCTGGTAAGTAAATTTTATTTTTCATTGTTATTAATTTTTAGTTATAATATTTATTACACTTTTAATTGTTTTATAATTCAAAAACTTAAAATCCGCATGATTTAATGATGTAAAGTTCCCAATGCTTTTTCCAGATCTATTTTACTTATCAGGACCTGGTAAAGAGCATTTAAATAATTAACCTGCGTAGATCTTAAATTTGTTTCTGCAGTAATAACATCCAGATAAGTTTTTATTCCCGATTTATACTGGAGTTCTATAATCTTATAAACACTTTCTGCAAGCTTAAGATTATCTTTCTGAATTTGATAGTTGTTTAAGTTGCTTTTGTAATTTGCAAGTGCTTGGGTATATTCCGTATTAACGGAACTTTTTAAGGCCGATAAGTCGTAATCATATTGTTTTAATTGCAGCTCGGCCTCATCTATCTGCTGAATTCTCTTTCCGCCCTGGAAGATAGGGAATGATAACTGTAATCCTATATATGAACTGGGATAATCTTGATTATATAATTTTGATAATTGATCATTTTGGAAATTTAAATTGTATGCTCCGACTGCAGTTAAAGAAGGAATAAAACTCCAGACATAATAATCCAGATTTGCTTTTTGCAGACTTTTATCGGTTAGTAATAATTGATACTCAATTCTATTTTTATAATTTAAAGTTTGAGTTGTATCAATAAAAATATCTTTTTCCATCCGGCTCATATCGTAATTCAATTTAAGACTGCCGTCTGGCGGGTAGCCCATTTGTTCTTTTAAATTTGCATAACTTGTTTTAAGCATTTCTTCATCTTGCTTTTTTTCGGCCTTACCGTTATTTAAAGCAATTGTAGCCTGCATATAATCTGTCTTGTCAACTACTCCGCTTTTATATTGTGCATATGTGTCTTTCAAACTTAATTCAAGACGGGTAATATCTTGATTAATTAAATCAATTTGATTTAGAGTTAACAAAACAGAATAATAAGCCTTACTCACATTAACAATTACGTTTATCTTATCGCTTACAGTTTGCTGCTTAGCCTGCTTGCGTACATCATGGGCTGTGCTGCTGGCTAGTAGGACATCCCTATTAAAGATAGTTTGACTTATTGAGAATTGTCCGCTGGATGTATTAACCACACCGAAATGTACCGGATTACCTTGAAATATTGAAGTGGGTAATTTATAGTTGTGCTGGAAATTAAAATTGAAATTTAATTGGGGAAACCAATCGGCAAGCTTACTTTTAATTTCCTGGTTGGCAATTTTTTCATTTATTAAAGACTGCTGTACCGAAGGCTGATGAGAAAGAGCATATTTTACGCAATCATTTAAAGTTGCATTTTGAAGTAATGAATCGGATTTACTTTGTGACTGGGAAAAAATTGTTGTTTTATAAATTAATATTATAAGGAATGCAAATAAGATTTTTTTCATATAATGTTTAATATAGTCTTTCTAAAAAAATGTCCGAATTTTAATATTGTGACAAACCTAATACTATAAAAGTTTAACATATTTGATGTAAATCATTCAATGTGTTAAAAGTATAGATATAAAAATAATAAAATTTATTTTCTTTCTATTATAAATAATGAAAATGAATTGAATAAAATAAGCACCGCAAGACTTTTTTATTCTATGGGAAATTAAATACGTAATAAGTTAAAAACAATTTTAAGCAATTTCTATAGAAGTTGTAAAAATAATACAATCATAACTTGCAATAAACAGCTTTTTATCATCACTAAAATGTTATTTCTTTATCCAAGTTCTGTTCTACGGGCAAACTATATCAAATACATTAATTATATTATAAATTAGTTAAAAGTAAAATCTAAATCCGACCCGCAGCATAATTCCGCTCATATCAAAGGATCTTGAGAATACCCTTGTCCTACCTGTTTGAGGATCAGTTACACTGTATTCCCAGCTGGGCTGAGAATAATGATAGGCTAGTTCAACAATTGCATCGGATCTAAGGCCAAGTTCATAGGAAATGCCGCCGCCAAGCTGCCATGCAAAATCAAACGCCCCGTGAAAAGAACTATTATCAGGATTATCATAATTACGATAAAAAATTAAAAGCATTTCCAATCCGGCACTGCCTGTAAAATATGCATTAGTTCTGCGTGCTATAGGCCAGCTTGCTGTAAAAGTACCCATTAACGGAATTGCATGTAAATTTGTTTTTGCTCTCAACTCATTTAATGAACTGGTGGTTCCGTAAAAATCATTAAACTGCGTAACCAGACTTTCATCGGTGTAATTTTTATTAAACCAATCGATGTCCCATCCGATAATGAAATTATTATCGATATACCAGCCGCCTTCATAACCGATAATAAAGCCTGAACCAGTTGCGGACGGATCAAAAAGTCCTAGTTTTACACTTCCAAAATGAGATTGTGCGAAAATGGAGACCGGAAACAATAATGCTGTTAAAATAAATAATTTTTTCATTTTCAAGCCTAAATATTTTTATTGTTTCGCAAAATCAGCAAGTTCAGTGCCACTAAAATAATATATTTTGTTTAATTATAAATAATCCGGTAATATAGCCTGTATAAAAAAATAAATCGGTTTGATTTTTATACTGGACATTTCATATTTCATCACTAAGTTTTAATTAATAAACAGTTTCTATAAAAGCAGAAGGATTTAAGTATGATTTGTTCTTTCAAAATCATTTTATTGATTTCTATTAATGGCAATTATTGAAGTTGATTAACTGAAAAATAATGATGTTAAATTCTCTTAACGAATATTAATTTGGAATCCTTTATGATTTTTTAAAATCTTAAAGTGAATACAGTTTCTTTTCCCGGTGTCGATCTTACATTAATACTTCCTTTATGTGCTCTCATTATTTGTCTGGATAAGCTTAATCCAATTCCTGAGCCTTCTTTTCTGGTTGTAAAAAAAGGTATAAAAATCTTATCATAAAGTTCTTCAGGTATGCCGCTGCCGTTATCAATAGTTTGTATTAAAATACTGCCTCCGCTATCAATCCTACTTGTTATTTTTATTTCGGGAGATTCAATTTTAGATACTGCGTGAACTGAGTTAACAATAAGATTAATAATTACTTGTTCAATTAGATCGCTGTCGGCCGTAACTTCCAAATTCTCCGGTTCAACCGAAAAAGAAAAATTAATTTTCTTTTCCTCAAATTGATCTATGAAAAGTTTTTTAATCCTTTCGAATAACTCACAAATTTTTACATTTTGGAAATTGGGCGCCGGAATACGAGTGAGATTTCTGTAGTCGTCTACAAAATGCAGCAGTCCCTGACTTCTTTTAGTTATTGTATTTAAAGCTCCTTTAACATCTTCAAGCTCGTCTTTTTTAAGTTCATTATTGTTTTTAATTTTATTATCGACTTCCTCCAGCAATGAACTTGCAGTAGAAGATAATGAAATAACCGGAGTTACCGAATTCATAATTTCATGAGTGAGTACTCGTATCAAATTCTGCCATGCTTCCATTTCACGTTCTTCCAGTTCACTTTGAATATTGGTAATAGATACGAGAGTATAATGATTTTCTCTTAATTTAAATTCTGCTGCATAAATTGAAAGCTGTGAAAGCTCATTGTTGTCGGCAATTTTAACTAAAATTTTATTACCGGCTTTTAATTTAAATAATGAATTAACCAAGTTGCCGCTTAAACCCGAGAGCTCCGAAATATTTTTAATACCGCGGATCTTAAGAAGTTTTTTTGCGGCGGTATTTATTAAATCGACATTCCCGTCGGATGTGAATGCCATTAAGCCGATGCCGACATGCTGTACTATGGTTTGAAGATAACGTGCATGTTCTTCCTTTTCGGTTCTTGTCTTTTGAAATTCCTCAATTACACCGGTAAATGAATTGCTTAATTCTTCAAATGCAGCGCCTTTAATATGCGGTTTGAAGCTTTGTGAAAAATCCGAATACTTGATTGAATTAAAAAAGCGGCTGACATCTTTGTTGGTTTTTTCTACGAATTTAATTAGGGAATAAATTTCCAATATTATAATGATGCTTACTATAAAAATTGTTGCGTAAAGAGTTGTTTCGGTTATCAAATAAAATAGTAAAAAGATAGTAACACTAAGCAGAATCGTTCTGCTGATTATACTTATGCTGAATCTTTTATAGGCCATACTTTTCCAGTCTTCGATAAAGTGAAGCTCTTGTTAGTCCGAGTTCTTTGGCGGCTTTTGTTAGATTTCCGGCGTGCTTGCTTACGGCTTTGATGATAAGCATTTTTTCTGCATCTTCAAGATGATAATTATCAAGGGTAAGTTTATGATCTTTGTTTTCATTCGAGGGGAAATAAAAATCATCTGCATTAATTTCATCAAATTCATTCATTATAACGATTCGTTCTATTGTGTGCTGTAATTCCCTTATGTTGCCCGGCCAATGATATTTGTAGAGTTTATCCAATGCATCAGAATTAATTTTCTTAACCGGCTTGTTATATTTTTTACAGTACATCTGAATAAAGTGATCTACTAGAAGCGGTATATCTTCAGTTCTGTTTCTAAGAGGAGGAATCTTAATTTCAACGGTATTTATTCGGTAAAGTAAATCCTGTCTGAATCTTATTTCCGAGGTTAATTCTTCGTGCGGCATATTGGTTGCACAGATAAGCCTTATATCGATCGGCTTTGGTATGCTTGAACCGAGTCTTGTAACCTGCCGGTTTTGAAGAACCGTTAACAATTTTATTTGAAGATTGGAAGTTAAATTGCCTATTTCATCGAGAAAAAGTGTTCCACCTGAAGCGACCTCAAAACGTCCTGCACGATCTTCTTTTGCATCTGTAAATGCTCCTTTTTTATAACCGAACAATTCACTTTCAAAAAGAGATTCGCTAATTGCTCCCATATCCACGCTTAAAAATATTCCTTTACTTCTTTCGGATTGACGGTGAATTGCTCTGGCAACAAGCTCCTTACCGGTTCCGTTTTCACCCAATATTAATACATTTGCATCGGTTTTTGCAATTTTTTGTATAGTTGCAAAAACTCTTTTCATTTCATCTGAAATGCCGATAATATCATGGAACTCTCTATCGATATCTTGACTTAATTGATTCTGCCTGGATTGAAGATTTTCAATTTCTTGTTTGGATTTACTCAACTTAATTGCCGAAGAAATGGTAGCCAGCAATTTTTCATTCTGCCATGGTTTAAGTACAAAATCCGTAGCGCCTTCTTTGATTGCTTTTACCGCCATTTCAATGTTTCCAAAAGCGGTAATTAAAATAATTACTGCAGTAGGGTCCAACTCCAATATTTTTTTTAACCAGGTAAAGCCTTCGGTTCCGCTGGTTGCGTCACCCGTAAAATTCATATCGAGAAGTATTACATCATAATGATCATTTTTTAATATGGACGGAATTTGTTCCGGATTTTTTTCAGTTCGAACGATTGAATAATGTTGTTTTAATAAAAGTCGTGCTGTAAAAAGCACATCTTCATCATCGTCGACAATTAAAATTTTTCCGGGTTTAATATTCATATTAAAACTTTATATAAGATTGAGAATTTGGTTTTAAAAATTTAATCGCAAATTTTATTCCTGATAATACGAATCAATTTCAAATTAAATTTTATTTTAATTGTTCATTACCGGACACAACCGTCCGTAATCGGACACTACTAACTTCACTCAATATTTTCTTAAAATCAAATTAAATATATATTATTTTGAAATTAGTAATTTTTTAATGTTTTTGTAAATGATAAAAAAAGCTTTAGTGTATTCTTACCAAGGCATACTTATTGACAAAGTGAAATTAACTTTATTGGATAAATTGAATTTTAAGGTGTCCTTATGGATAGGAAAATAGAGAAAAAACCTTACTACAAAAGGAAGAAATTTTGGGCCTCAGCAGCCGGAGGTGCGGTTTTTCTTTTTTTTATAGTATTAATTTTAGCTGATACAGGCTCTAAATTGAATGTTGAAAAAGATAAAATTACAATTTCAACTGTAGAAGAAGGAGAGTTCCAGGAATTTATTCCTGTTTCCGGAACAGTACTGCCGAAAACAACATATTACCTAGATGCAATTTTAGGCGGGACGGTCGAAAAAAGGTATGTTGAAGAAGGCACTATGCTTAAAAAAGGTGATAAGATTTTAAAGCTTTCAAATCCTAATGTTCAGCTCCAGGCCTTACAGAACGAAGCAGCAACTTATCAGCAGATAAATGAAGCAAGAAATACAAGATTACAGATTGAACAAAATAGTATTGCACTTCAAACTCAATTAGTTGATGCAAATTTTAATTTTGTAAATTCGAGGCAGCTTTTTGATAGAGAAAAAGTTATGTGGGAAAAGAAACTTGTTTCCCAACAGGAATTTGAGCAGGTAAGGGACAAATATTCTCATGATGTAGAACAGTTGAAATTAGCACGTGAGAATTATAAGCAGGATTCACTTTTGCGGCATTCACAAGTTTCACAGATAGCTTCTTCTATCGATAGACTGCAGAAAAATTTAGAATTGATTAGAGAAAATATTGATAATCTTACCGTAAAAGCTCCAATCAGCGGACAGTTAACATCATTGAATGCTGAAACTGGCCAAGCAAAATCTCCGGGCGATCAATTAGGACAGATTGATGCAATGGACGGATTTAAAGTTAGAGCAGACATAGATGAATTTTATATAGCCAGAGTGATTAAAGGTCTTCATGCTACTGTTGAGATCGATGGGAAGAATTTTAAACTGATAATAATAAAAGTATTCCCTGAAGTTAAAGACGGCAAGTTTCAAGTTGATATGAACTTTGACGGAAGGGTTCCGGACGGTATAAGAAGGGGACAGACGTTACAAATAAGATTACAGTTGAGTGAACGAACAAAAGCACTTTTATTGGCGCGCGGCGGATTTTACCAGAAGACAGGCGGTCAGTGGGTTTTTGTTGTTAACCAATCCGGCAGTGAGGCAGTCAAAAGAAACATAAGCCTTGGCAGGCAAAATCCGGATTATTTTGAAGTACTCAGCGGTTTAAAACCGGGAGATAAAGTAATTACATCTTCTTATGATAATTTCGGCGATGTAGATAAATTAATATTAAAATAATAATGATCTTGGGTCGTTGCGTATCTAAAGTAAATTTTTTCATCGCAAAGACACATAGGCATAAAGTAAAACTATTTAATGGAGCATTCAATGATTAAAACTAACAATCTAAAAAAGATTTACACTACCGAAGAAGTAGAAACTACTGCATTGAATAATGTAAACATTGAAATAAATGAAAAAGAATTTGTCGCTATAATGGGCCCGTCCGGGTGCGGAAAATCTACTCTTCTGAATATTTTCGGATTACTTGATAATCCATCGGATGGTGAGTACCATTTCCTTGATCATGAAGTTTCAAAGTATACCGAAAGACAAAGGGCGAATCTAAGAAAAGCAAATATCGGATTTGTTTTCCAGAGCTTTAATTTAATTGACGAACTTACTGTTTATGAAAACGTAGAATTACCCCTTCTTTACCTAGGCGTTTCTTCTTCGGATAGAGATAAAATGGTTACCGAAGTGCTAGAAAGAATGCAGATAATGCATCGTAAGGATCATTTCCCTCAGCAGCTTTCCGGCGGGCAGCAGCAGAGGGTTGCCGTTTCCCGTGCCGTTGTTGCAAAGCCTAAATTAATATTAGCCGACGAACCAACAGGTAATTTGGATTCTGCAAACGGTGAAGAAGTAATGAATATTATGACTCAATTAAATGAAGAGGGTACAACAATTGTTATGGTAACGCACTCTCCGCATGATTCTGAGTTCGCACACAGGATTATTCATTTATTTGATGGTCATGTAGTAACTGAAAACTATAAAGAGGAATTTCACGTATAAAGGAGCCCATCGCTTACCCTTCCCGAAGGGAAGGGCGGAAAATCATCTATGTCTCTTACCAAAGGGAAAGGCTGGCGTTGGGAAAGTTATCTAAATATAAGTATGAAGGTTAAAAGTATTATGAAAATTAATATCAAAAAAAGTTTTAAAAGTCCTCCCCTTTGGGGAGGATTTAGGAGGGGCCTGTGATCAAATTACAAAACATTGAAAAATATTATAGTAACAAAGTTATTAAAACTTATGTATTACGAAATGTTGATCTGCAAATTGAAGAAGGTGAGTTCATCTCAGTAATGGGGCCCTCAGGTGCAGGGAAGTCGACGCTGTTAAATATTATAGGAATGCTGGATACTCCGTCCGAAGGCGAGTATTATTTTTATGATGAGCCTGTACATAAAATGAAGGAAAAGAAACTTTCCGAACTTCATAAAATGTACATAGGATTTGTATTCCAGCAGTATCATTTAATCGATGAACTGACTGTCTACGAAAATTTGGAAACTCCTTTATTATACCAAAAAATAAAAACAAACGATAGAAAAGGTAAAATTGCCGAAACTTTAGATAAATTTAATATCGTTGCAAAAAAAGATCTGTTCCCCAATCAATTATCCGGCGGACAGCAGCAGCTTGTTGCAATTGCTAGGGCAATAATAGCAGAACCGAAATTAATTCTTGCCGACGAACCAACCGGTAATTTACATTCGGATCAGGGGAAAGAAATTATGGACTTACTGAAGAAACTTAATAATCAGGGCACAACTATTATACAAGTCACTCACTCCGAAACTAATGCTGCGTACGGAAATAGGATTATAAAATTAAAAGACGGGTGGATAGAGAAATAGACTTAATAGAACACGGATGACACGGACAACACGGATTAACACTGGAAAAAATTCTTAATTCGTAAAAATCAAAGTTATTCGTGTCCATGAACTACAATGGAGAAATTATGCTAAAAAATTATTTAAACGTTGCGTTTAGAAATTTGAGAAAGTACAAAGGCTTTTCTTTTATAAATATAATTGGTCTGGCAGTTGGAGTTGCCTGCTGTATTATAATTTTATTATATGTGAAGAATGAATTTAGCTATGATAAATTCAACAAGAATGCAGATCAAATTTATCGTGTCCATCTTGAAGGAAGGATAAATAACAATGAAATAAATATGGCAATGAGTCCGGCACCTATGGGTGCGGTTATTAAACATGATTTTCCCGAAGTAGTTGCATATACAAGAATAAGAAATTTTGGTTTTCCGGTTTTAAGATATGATAATAAAGCTTTTAGCGAAGAGAGGTTTTATTGTGTCGATTCAACATTCTTTAATGTTTTTACCGTGCACTTTCTAGAAGGAAATCCGAAAACCGCATTAACACAACCGAATAACGTAGTAATTACGGAATCAATGGCTAAAAAATATTTCGGAAATAAAGAGCCTATGGGGAAAATTCTTAATGCAGACCATAGAAGAGACTGGATTGTTACCGGTGTAATTAAGGATGTTCCTAAAAATTCTCATTTCCATTATGATTTTCTCGGCTCATTAACAACGTATTCCGACAGCAGAAATCCTTATTGGCTCGGCAATAATTATTATACTTATTTTGTACTACATAAAGGTGTAGATTACAAACAATTCCAACAAAAACTAAATCAGGATGTACTGAAGTATATTGGTCCGCAAATAGAAAAAGTGACCGGTGTATCCTTAAATCAGTTAAGAAAGAAGGGCTTGAGATACGGTTTTGTTTTGCAGCCTTTAACATCAATACACCTTTATTCTCATCTTGATTATGAAATTGAGCCAAACGGCGATGCAAGCAATGTATATGTTTTCATGGTTATAGCAGTTTTTATACTTCTAATAGCTTGTATAAATTTCATTAATCTATCAACTGCAAGATCCGAAAAAAGAGCGAAGGAAGTAGGTATAAGAAAAACGCTCGGTTCTAATAAAGTTCAGCTTGTAAGACAATTTATTTCGGAAGCAATATTAACAAGTGCCCTGGCAGTTTTTCTTGCTGTTGTACTGGTAGAAATTATGCTGCCGTTATTTGATAGTATTTCCGGAAAGGTAATTTCATTGGGATTACTTAAAAACTTAACTATTATTCCACTTTTGATTTGTCTTGCAGTTATTGTGGGTATTATTGCAGGTTTTTATCCGGCATTTTATTTATCATCCTTCCAGCCTGTTAAAGTTTTAAAAAGTGAAAATAGAGGAAAGAGAAAATCTTTACTGAGAAGCGGTTTGGTAATATTTCAATTTGCCGTAACGATAATTTTATTCGTCGGTACATTTATTATTTATAACCAATTAAAATATGTCCAAACAAAAAACCTCGGATTTGATAAAGAGCAGGTCATTATAATTAATAAAACCGATGATATAGGAAGCCAAATAGAATCTTTTAAAAAAGAAGTATTGAGTATTCCTTCGGTAATTAATGTCAGCAAATCAAATGCTATTCCGGGGAACCAAATTGGAGATGAAGCGTTTAGAATAGAAGGATCTTCAAATTACCGCTTGCAGGATTTAAGGCAAATGTGGTGCGATTACGAATTTGATAAAACTTACGATATAAAAATGAATCAAGGAAGATTCTTTTCGGTAGAACATCCCTCGGATACCTCATCAGTGGTTATTAATGAAGCTGTTGTAAAAATATTCGGTTTAAAAAATCCTGTCGGAAAGAACTTAATTGCACCTGGTCCAAATGGTGGCAGCAGATATAAAATAATCGGCGTAACATCTGATTTTAATTATGAATCCCTGCATCAGCCTATTCGCCCTTTGGTATTTCATTTATATAAGAACCAAGAGTTCGGTCGGTTTGTATCAGTAAGAATAAAGCCGGGTAATTATCAAAGTACTATTTCATCACTTCAAGACGTATGGGAAAAATATGCAGGCAACGAAGCATTCGATTATAACTTTTTAGATAGAAATCTGGCTCACCTATATATTGCCGATCAAAGGACCAGTAAACTTGCAGCGGTATTTTCTATACTTGCTATATTTATTGCAAGCTTAGGACTTTTGGGTTTAGCTGCATTTGTTACCGAACAGAGGACTAAAGAAATAGGTATTAGAAAAACATTAGGTGCAACAGTTCCCGAAATCATTGTACTTCTTTCTAAAGAATTTATCAAATGGGTTGTTATTGCAAATATAATAGCCTGGCCGGCGGCTTATTTTATTATGCATAACTGGCTGGAGAATTTTGCTTACAGGATAAATATAAACTTCGGAATATTTATTCTCTCAGGAATTATTGCTTTACTAATAGCTTTGGCTACAGTTAGTTCACATGCTGTAAAAGCTGCAACAGCAAATCCGGTTAAAAGTTTGAGATATGAGTAGCCCATGCCAAACTTCTTTCCTTTGGGAAGAGGAGTTTTGAAAGTCTTCCCTTTTGGAGAAGATTTAGATGGG
>CAZCFZ010000028.1:44772-46626 GCA_964498065.1 uncultured Ignavibacteriaceae bacterium | reverse complement strand
TAACCTAAATACATAAAAATATATAGTGCCAAATATTCAATTAATTTTTGCAAATATTAACATTCCAAAATCAAATTATTGAATGAAATCAGTGTTAATAACATTACAAATAAAAAAGTTGGGTTAAAAATTAACCTTAAAAATTTTTATATATTGTCGATTAAGCTAAAAGCACCGAAGCGGCTATATTTACATATGAATAGTAATACTTAAAAATATTAGCCATTTGGTAATAATTATTGTCTCGTTATAGTGATGGAATTGTTAATATAGTAGTTTTTAATTTTTAAGTTTAAGTTGTGGTAAAGGATAAAGTTTTGATAAATTTTTCCTTATAAAAGTAATGATTTTTAGAATTTTTTTAATTGTAAGTTTATAAAAACTTTCATTGATCTTGCAAGAAATTATTTTTTCAAGTACCCAGTCAGGATTTACGTTAAGTAAATTTGACCAAGTAGCCTCTAATTCTTCCTTATCGCCATTGATTGAACAGTTTTTTATTTTTCCATATGCAATATCTGCATAAGCCTCTTTTAATCCTTTTGTAATTTGCGGCTTGTCTTTAAAATAATCTATAAGAAGTTTACGCACATCCATAGAAATCTGAAGTTTATTATTTATTGGAGCCTCACTCCAAATAGCACTGTTATGTTGGCGATAAACCGCCATTACTTTTGGGAAATATGCGATTTTGCCGAACTGGGCATTCAGCATGTGCATAGCATAATCATAAGTACTAATATTTGCAAACCATTCCGGAAGTTGAAATAAATTGTTTCTATATACGCATGAAACATTTGCAATAAAATTTTTACGGGATAAGTCAATTATATTCGAAAATTTTTGTTGCAAAAAATTTGATAAACTTTTGCTTTTATCTTCCATATAATAATTCATGACCCTATGGCAACAAATGCTATACTCTTGGTTCTTTTCTAGGAAATCAACTTGTATTTGTAGTTTATTTTGATGAATCCAAAAGTCATCGCCTTCGCAGATAGCAATATATTTTCCCTTACATGAATTAAATGTGCGCATAAAGTTTCTACCTAGTCCGAGATTGTTATCAGAAGTTAATAATTGTACCTTCCCCGGGAATCTATCCTGATATTGTTTACAAATTAATTTTGTCCGGTCAGTGCTGCAATCTTCACCGATAATTAATTCAAATTCAAATGAGGTTTTTTGCGCTAGTACACTCTCAATTGCCTGCCCTATAAAATTTTCATGGTTATAGGTAAGCATTAAGACGCTAACCATAGGATCGGGATTCATAAGCAAAGATTTCTTTCTAATAAAATATATAGCATGTCTTTATGTATTTTGCATACCAATATTTTATTTTATAATTAATTCATAATAAAATTAAAAGTAACTCAATCTTAAATAACATTTGAGTAACAAGAAATAGGGATTTTATTCAAATATTATAATTACGATTAAATAAAAGGTTTTTTAATATCTTAGAAATTTATTCAAAACAATTATATTATATTTTTTAATATGAATTTCTATTTATGCTACAAATAATTATAACCTTTTAATTATTTAACACAGATTTATATATAAAAATTTAAATTTGTTTAATTATCCAATTCATCGGCTTTTTAATTTATGATTCCTTCCATAGTTCAGTAAAACATAGAATAAATAATGGGAAAATATAAAAAATATCTTGTTCGAGGTTAGGTTTTAATGTTTCCTTAATTTTATTACTAAAACTATTTATATGTGCTAAAACCATTTTATTTTGAACATTTGTTTCATCATACTAAAACCATCTTTTAGTGTCAAAAGAATTTTCTAATTCTTTATATGAATTAAAATATACACCAGCACGTGCGTTAAATCGGC
>CAZCFZ010000028.1:0-44672 GCA_964498065.1 uncultured Ignavibacteriaceae bacterium | reverse complement strand
TTTTCTAATTCTTTATATGAATTAAAATATACACCAGCACGTGCGTTAAATCGGCTATCCATATTTAAAATATGAATATCTAATAGATGCATAAAAATGATAACAATAATTATTAAATTTAATATACAATTTTTTGAATTTAATGTTTCTTCAGCAAACCTAGGTATGAGCAAGATTGAAAATAAACCTACTATTATGAGAACATAAAAGTACCTCAATTGTTGATGCATAGTATCACGAGTAAAAATAAAAGGATATTCAATATTTATTTTTTCTAGCAAAATATTACTTAGCTTTTTATTATGTCCTTTGATTTGTATAGGAGTAACTATAATATTTGCATTCTTTAATACTGTAGTTTCGGCATTAAAAGGGGAGGTATCATTTGATTGTGATTTCATAAAAGAATTACATAATTTTTACAATTATCAGTATAATTAAGACAAGTGATAATATTTTTTACTATGCTTTCGAAAATAATCCAAACATGAATTATTGAACTTTTCATTTTTTCAGAATTTTTATTCTTTAGCGTTTAAACTAAGTCAAATTTTTAAATTAAGATTTATTTTTAATTAAATTAATTTCTCAAGTATTTACATTTTATTTTTATATTTTTAATTAGGTTATTTACGCGTCAATATTATTTATCTTTATATATTGCCTTGCATAATTTTCAACTTCTTTTTTCAAATTAATTAAAGTATACACCTTAAAATATTTGTTGTATAACAATCTAATATCAATCGATTTTTATTGGATAAATATTAAAAAATCTAATTTTAGATATACTTGATAAATACAATTTCGATGATAATGAAAATCAATTTCAGTCTGTCTGTTGAACTAATGTTTCGAACAGAGAATAATAATTTTTAGCCATTAATTTTACATCAAATTTTTCGGCTGCAATTTGCTTTGAGTTCCCAGATAAATTACTCCATTGTTCTTCATCTTCAATTATGTTTCGAATCTTTTCAGCGAATGCATTGCTGTTAAACGGTTTTATTATATAACCATTTTTCCCGTCTTCCACTATTTCTTTACATCCGCCTACATCATAAGCAACTGAAGGTATGCCGCAGGCAGAGGCTTCAATTAATGTTGTAGGAAGATTATCATCTCTCGTCGGTAGTACAAATACATCCCCGGCAGATAAAAATTCAGCAAGCTTTTCTTGTTCGTAAATGTATCCTGTTTCATGCAGAATAAAATTTTTACAATTACCCAAAAATCCGGGATTACTTTGCCCAACTGAAATGAGATGAATTTTATTATTTATATCCTTATTTAATATTTTTAAAATATTAACCAAATCTTTACTGCCTTTGCGAATACTGCTTGACATCTTTTCAGCTATAAAAACTACAGCTTTTTCGCCATTTTTTATTCCGAGTCTTTCCCTGATAACTTTCTTATTTCGCGGGTAAAAAACATTAAGATCAATACCATTATGTATAGTAACAATTTCTTTATCTTTAAAAATCGGGCTTTGTTTTGCCATATCAGTAAGCCAATGTGACGGAGTTACAATTGTTAAATTACTTTTTGAATAGATATCTTTTTTTCTTCTTAAAAGCCAATCACCGGTTTGTAAACCGATTTGTGGAAAATATTTCTTTTCATTTTTACCCGCTTTAAAATTTTTCCATGATTCATCGCCAAATGTATAAGCAGCATTTGCCGTAAACGCCCACATATCATGCAATGTCCAAACCACTGGGGCAATTTCAGATATTTCTTTAAGCAGAGAAGTTTTAAAATATCCGCCGTGGATATTGTGAACACTTATTATATCAGGCAAAAAGTCTTTAGTAAATTTAATAATATTTTTAGTAGAAAAAGGGTGGTAAAAATACTGCAGACCGGCCTGGTTAAAAATAAAATTCAAACCGCGCTCAATAAAATTTTCAAGACCGTGCCTACGAGTCGGGATGATATAATCATAATTTGATTTTTTAATCCCGACAAGGAAACAATTTGTTGAATTAAACTGATTGTGAAGCGCTTCGTGCAGCCTGAAGGCGGCAATTCCGGCACCACCAACTGTATCATATTTATTTATGAATAAAATTCTCAACTTTCAGTATCCATGTATAACTGATTAAATTACTCTATTTAATCAAAGATAATTTTATTTTTTTTATAAGCATATTGAATACAGAATTGAAATCTTTAGAAACCTTAAATATTAGTGTAAAGCTCACAAAGAAAATTAAAATTATTACACTTCGAAGGACAATATCAAAAATAAAATTTGCTTGAACCGGCAACAAATAATTTATAAATAACGCTACTCCAATGCCGAGTAATTCCAACAAAGTTTTCGATGTAAACGGCTGCAATTTCATTTTAATAAAAATAAAAATATATCTGAACAAATTAAAAAGGAACACTGAAATTGCAGATGCTAATGCTGCGCCGGTAATACCATATAAAGGAATAAATATCATGTTTGTTAAAACCGCAATAACACCCAGCATTATCATAAACGTCAGATCATACTTATAATATTTTGATGTACTTAATATCTCATAATTGCAACCCGTTGCCAAATCAAATAACTTTCCTAGGCCGATATAAAACACCACCCATTTACCTTCCATATAAATATTACCGTGAGGAATCAAATGAAAGATATTATTAATGTTGCACCAGATACCCATAAAGATTAATGAACCCATTATTAATTGAGTAATTGAGGTTTTTTTATATAACTCGTTCAATAATTTAAAATTATTATTTTTATTGTACTCGGTAATTAGCGGAACAACGGATTGTGAAAGTGATCTCTTGGGAATTTCGACTACAGTTGCAATAAGAAAAGCAATAGTATAAACTCCGAATGCGCCCAATCCTTTGTATCCGCTTAACATAACCCCATCTATATTTGAAATTAATATGCCGCTGGCTCCACCCAATAATGCAAATCCGCCGTAAACAGTAATTTCCTTAAAATATTTGCTTCTAAAAACTCTGAAAGTCGGCTTTAGGAATAATAATTTTTTTTGATTTACATAAATCATAAGAACTACTAATGAAATTATATATATTAGCACAATTATTTTTACGAGTCCGTTAAAATTTATCCAATTAATAAAATAAACCAATAGTGCCGTAATAGTTAATATTCTGATTAATACTTCCTTTATTAAATTAGGGGCAACAGGAAGTTTATTCAGAATTATGTAAGACTGAAATATATTGAAGAAAAGAAAAACGAAGGTAAACGGAATGAAATAATAGTAATAGTCAACCAGCAATGGGGCTTTACTGATATAAATTGATGATATAAAATTATTAAAAATTATTAATAGTAAAGTTAAAATTGAAAAACCAATCATCCCGAGAGCAATTAGAAAGAACAAAAAGCCATTATGCCGTTTCTGAAAATTATTAAAATACGGAAAAAATTTGGCCGATATATTTACTGTACCTAATGCAGCAAAAGTACTGAACATTAAAGAAACATTTAGCAGCAGTCTAATTAACCCGATTTGCGCTTCATTTAAAATAAGCGGATATAAAATGACAGCATTAATATAACCAATAGCAATACCGGCATAAATAATAATTAAATTTTTAAAACTTTGACGAACAACCAGACCCATAGGCTAAAGGATTTTCCATTAAATTATTTTTTTGGATTATTATTATGCACAATACTTTTTATGTCTAATCTATCGAAAGCATCAATATATGTTTTGGAACTTGCATTAAGAATTACAGCATTTTTTGTCTTTGCATATTCTTTTATAAAGAAATAAATTTTTAAGGTTATATATAATGAATAAAACTCTTCATGCACTGTAAATGTTTTTTTTGTAATATTATTTTTAATTGGGATTAATTCAAGGACCTCATTTTCATTATAAAAATGAACATCTTTAAAACAAAGTACATTTTGCTCGGTTAAAACCAAATTTTCGTGCCATGAGTGATCAGCTCCAAACAAATAAATTTTCTTAAATCCTAAGTTAAGTGCCAAAATTAAAGTGGGAATTAATACATTTTGTGCCCTAGGTATTCCCAAATTATGTTTGTAAAAGAAATTTCTTATAAAAGGAAATCCCATTACACTCACTTTATTATAAAATTTTAACTTTAAATTTTTATTTTTTAGGATCAAATCGTTTAACAACAAGTTGTCCTTCGCTTCAAACGGTATAAATATCGTCATCTGCCAATTGGTTTTGTCAATCAATGCATTAAAAACATCTTCTCTAATTTTTTTAACAGTGTCACGCGGTTTTTCTACCCACCAACCTGGATCGGCAAATAAATAATAATCAGGTTTAAGTTCCACAAATTCTTTTGACACTGCGAATGCATTAACACAAAATATTTTTTTATTTTCCAAAAAATACTTTAAATCGTTTTTTATTGAATCTCTTAAAGACGGGCCGTTCCCTAAAATTACACATTCATTAGTACTTCCTTTCAACTCTTTAATATCATTAAAGAATTTTGAATTCTTAAGCACTTTGCCAATTGATATTATTGAGTAGAAAGTATTTTCAATATTTTCTTTAACTTTTTCTTTATTCATTATACCATTCAATTTCGAAAGTCGGGATTAGATTTTTTCATTAATGAATATTTCATTTCCGCAATTCTCCAATCACTTTCATTATCAATATCTTGTGCCATTAATTCATTTAATTCAATAAAAGTTGTATTATCGGTTATAAGGAATTTGTTTTTTAAAAAAGAAGTCACGTTTATCCAGCAAAACTGTCCCGCGTCATGATATGCAGGTAATAAGTCCTGACTTCTTTTATGTATGTTTTCAGGCCAAATGTACTCGATAAAGCCCTTATCGTTAATTTTAAATGCTCTTTGTATGGGGTAACTAAACCTGGATATTGGAATAATTGAATCGGCATTTTTTTTCAACAATAAGTTAAAAGTATCTATTAAAATTTGTGATGTAACAAATGGAGCGGTGGGGTAAATACAACACAAAAAATCAAATTCTATTCCAATAGATTTATACTGCGTTAAAACTTCTAATAAAACATCTGAAATATTAGCAAAATCGCCTGAATTCTTTTTTGATCGCAGGAAAGGAACATTAGCATTAAATTGTTTTGAAATTTCCGTAATCTCATTATCATCTGTTGACACCATTACTTCATTAAAAATTTCTGATTTCAAGGCTGCTTCTATGCTGTAAGAAATTATTGGTTTACCAAAAAATTCTTTAATGTTTTTTTGTGGAATTCTTTTACTCCCGCCTCTAGCAGGAATTATGGCAACTTTTCTTAAACTATTCAAATTGTCCCCACTTTAAAGGTGTTCCTTTTTTAAAATCTTTTCTGAACTTTTTACCAAGTATGTCATTATAATACTTAGGGTGCAAACCATAACCGGGTCTAATTGATTTAACATTTTCTTCTGTTATAATTTCACCTGCTGTCACATCTTTTACGATAAATAAAGAACGGGAAAAAATTCGTCCTTTTTCAACTTTGGGAGTCAATTCATAATTTATTGTTCCGAGCGCCTTTTCAACATTTCTAACTGAATCAACCATTTGTTTGAATTCTTCAGGTTCCATAGAAAATGAAGAATCCGGACCACCAAGCTTTCTATCCAGGATAAAATGTTTTTCAACAAGCTTTGCTCCTAAAGAGACAGCAGCTAGTGCTACCGTATTTCCCAATGTATGATCTGATAAGCCGACATGCACGTTGAAGGTTTCTTTTATATTAGGAATAGTTTTTACATTTGCTTCTTCAACCGGTGCTGGGTATGAAGATGTACATTTCAACAAAATAATTTGTTCATTTCCAACTTTCCGACAAGCTGCCATTGCTTCTTCAATATCTGATAGAGTGGCAATACCGGTTGATATTATAACGGGTTTTTGTTTTGAAGCAACATATTCGATCAAAGGAATATCGGTTATTTCATATGAAGCTATCTTATAAGCAGGTGAATTCATCTTTTCCAGAAGGTCTACTGCGCTTTTATCGAAAGGAGATGAAAAACATATAAGTCCCAGTTTCTGGGCATATTCTTTTAATCTTGGTTGCCATTCCCAGGGCGTATATGCCTCTTTATATAACCGATATAAAGTTTTTCCATCCCAAATTGTGCCTTGTTTAATCTGAAAATATTCATTATCACAATCAATGGTAATTGTATCAGGTGTATATGTTTGCAATTTTACAGCATCTGCACCGGCTTCTTTTATAGATTCAATAGTTTTTATTGCAATATCAAAATCCTGATTGTGATTTGCAGAAAGTTCTGCAATTATAAAAACCGGATCTTTTTCCGAAATAATTTTATCGCCAATTTTTAATTCTTTTATCATCTCTTTTTAACCTTATCTATTTCATCTTGTATTTTGCTTATAATGGTTAAATGAGGTATTACATCAAGATCAAATTTTATATTATATTTTTCCTCAATTTCCAATATCAGCTTTATATGCTCTAATGAGTCCCATTCTTCAATATCGTCAATGGATGTTTTTTCGGTTAATTTACTTTTATCTATTTTAAACAAACTCTCAAAGATTTCCTTTAATTCATTATCTATCAGCATTATTCTTCTCTTTTTATATTTATTTGATGTTCATATTCAATACTCGGAAGCTTTAACACCCAAATGGTTTCATCCTTTTTTGAAAAGCCGTGATTTAAATAAAAATTTTCTGCCGGTTTATTTTTCTTTGTCGGAATGTATTCGCCTATAACTTCTTCTATATTTTCTTTTTCCGCATCCGAGATTATTTCACTTAATAATGCAGTTTCGGCCTGCCTTCCAATAACCCTGCAGCTCATCAGCAATGTGTCTATTGACCAATATTTTTTATCTTTTTTTACAATAGCAACCAATACAATTCCGTTATCACCGAATTTATCTTCCAGCCTTAAAGAATATACTTTGTAATCTTTACCTGATATAAATCTTCTTATGTCTTCAATACTATATCTTCTTGTTGTTAAATTGAATTGATTTGTTTTTTGAGTTAATTGTGCAATTCGCGAAACATTGCTTTGTTTGTCTATTTCCAAAAGTGCAACCATTTGAAGTGATTTATAAAAATCTTTCATATTAGTTACATGAGTCTTTAATTCTTTCCTTTTCATGTCGGCTGCAAACATTTTGTTTCTTTGAATATCTTCTTTTGTTAATAAAGTTGTTTGCAATCCCTTAATTTCTTTAACTTGTTTAATATAATTATCAGGATCACCTGTTAAAAGCACTGTTGTTATTTCGGCAATTTGCTGTTTAATTAATTCACATTCCGCCGGATTGTCATCAAGAAAAATTAATGAATCTAATCCAATATTTAATTCATCCGAAATTTCGAATATATTTTGAGCTTTATCCGTCCAATTAATTTTGATACTTGAAAAATATTCTTTTCTAAGAACCATATCGGGATGCTTTTCAAGCACCTCCAAAACATCGTCATAATTATTCTTACTGCATATTGCCAGAAAAATTCCCTGTCTATAGAAATTAAGCAGTAATTTCTGAAATTGGACAAAAGATTCGCCTATGCCGCTTCCTCCAAGTTTAATATTATCTATACCGTCCTGACCAATAATGCCCCCCCATAAAGTATTATCCAAATCAGTAATAATACATTTTTTCCTCGGGTATAAAAAAGACTCAATAATAAGGAAATAGTGATTTACTAATAAATCAAATTTATTATAATTAATAGGCTGCTTAGCAAGATGTTGCATCCTCATATCGAACCAATTTTCTTTACCTATGCCGCTAACTAATGCATCATAACTATTAATAAAAATTCTTTCATAATTAGCTGATTTCAATTCAATTAAAAATTGATTTAGTTCTAACGTAATTTGAGATATTCCAAAAGAAATATTCTGATCCAGTAACCCAAGATTTGATCTTTCCCTTGAAATAAAGTTTTCCAAAATAATCTTGCAACTGCTAAAATTTTCTAAAATCTTATTAATAATTGATCTTAATTTCGACTTAATATCGGCAACCAGTTTTTCTCTTTCACTTTCGCTTAATGAAAGTAGATCATAAAAATAATCACCTAAAAGCGACTCAACTTCAAGATGAATAATTACTATATCCGGTTTAAAATTATATAATGAACTAGACTCATCATAAATAGACTGCTCATACTGTGCGTAATTATGCCACCAAAGTTCAACATTAATATTATTATCAATGACATATTTTTGGCAATTCCTTTTAAGTAAGTCAATATTAAATGATGTTAAAAAGGCAACTTTCATTATTTTTCCAACAGCTCTATTAAATGATTCTCATCCTTAGACATTAAAAAAGCGACTTTACGTCCGTTAAAAGCTTTAGCCGGTATCGGCTGCATCGTAATAAAATAGTTATGCTCTCTCAATCTATTACACTCATCATTTATATTTTCAACCATAAAGCATAAATGATGAAGGGTTTGTCCTCTTTTTTTAAGGAAATTATAAACAGGAGAGTTTTCATCCAAAGGCTGAACTAATTCCAAATATATTTTATTATTGAGATTAATAAATGCTACATAAACACCTATTTTATCATCCCTAAATATTTCGCTAATTTCATTATAGCCCAAAGCATTTTTATAATAATTCTCATAGTGTAATTTTATATCATTTACAACCAAGCCAATGTGATGTATTTCCATTTTACCTATTAAAATAGTTTATCAATTTTTCTATATTAATTCTAACTTCTTCAAATTCTTTTTTCAATATTGATTGAAAAGTTACATTAAAAAACGTATCTCCTCTTTTATAATGCTCCCTTAAAATACCTTCGATTTTAAATCCGAATTTCGTATGATTTGATATAACCTTTGTATTTTCCGAAAGAGTTTGACAATAGACTTTATTTAATTTTAATTCTTCAAAAGCAAATTTTAAGATCAGGAATTCAGCTTCTACGGCATATCCTCCCATTTTAAATTCTTTTTCTCCGATATAATATCCCCAATCGGCGTTTAAATTCCGGTAGTCAACATTCATCAAATTTACAGCACCGATAGCTCGATTATTTTTATTTTCCAAAATTATAAATTGAAACCTGGTATTATCATTTTTAATCTTTTCAAACCAAATTTTTTGTTTTTCGATTGTATATTCACTTTGGTCGAAAAGATATTTGGAAATTTCAGGGTCATTTCTCCATTTTACCATTAATTCCAAATGCGATTCACTAACTTCCACAAGAGATATTAATTTTCCTTTAATTTCCATTTTTCTAAATTAAGTTTTTACAGTTAAAAAAGCAGTAAAATTCATACATCAAATTTTGATTTGGCTTTTATTGATTCCCTAATAAATTAATAAACATCTTTAATCTCAAAATTGTTAAGCATGTTAAGATTGAGTCTTTTTATTACTTGTTTTTTAATGCTCTTCTAAATTATAATTAAAAATAAATTCTATTATACTTTCCGGCCTAATTTTATTTTTTATTTTTTTTATTTGTTCAAATAAAAATTTACGGTTGTTTTCATATAAAATGACATTACTTATTTTTTCGGTCAGTAAAGGAATATCTAAGTTTTTAATCCATCCCAGATTTTCGGCAAGTTTTTCATTTTCCAATTCTCTAGCTACGAATTTTTGATTTTCTGCTGTAATTCCAATGATAGTTGGCGTTTGCAAATATGCTAATTCCCAAGTAGTTGTACCAGCTGCAGCAATAGCTAAATCTGCCCATTTTATTTCAGGTACCATATTGTCAACATCAATTAAAATTTCAATATTGTGCCGACTCTTATTCTTGAATTCTTTAATGCTGCTTAAAAAATTATAACTAGGTCCTAGTATAACCTTTAAATTTAAAATTTCTTTTATTCCCTCAATAGCCCGAAGGATTATTATTGTACAATTATCAGGATCGCTTCCTCCCATGGTAATCAAAACGTTTTTACACTCTTTATTAAAAATTCTTTCCCATTTTTTTTCACGCCTAAATTCCCGTCTCAATAAAACATTGTCAATCCCTAAAAACAGTTTTGTATAATTCTCACACGAATAATTAAAAATTTTTTCAGCATTAAAGTTTTGATTAAGTATTATATTACTTAAAAAATGTATTTCAGCTAAATCATCAATACAAAGTAAATTAAAATTATTATTGATTATGACTTGCTGATACGATGTATTGAATTTGTAACCGTCTGTAATGATCCAATCAATATAATTCTCTTTAGCTATGTTTACAGTTTTAATTGCATCTTCAATTAATTCGGTTTTTTCATTTATAAAAATTTTAAAATTTTCTTTCCTTAATTTAGCTAGAACATTTTGATTTGTAGTTTGGGATAAAAAGAAAACTTCATTACCGGAGTCTTTAAGCATCTGCCCGAAAGCAAGGCATCGCATAATATGCCCTGTCCCAATTTCACTTGAAGCGTCCGTCCTAAATAGAAATTTCATATTATTAAACTAACTTAGAAACTCTTTCATATTTTTAACAATATAGTTCAAATCTTCATCTTCAAGAGAGAAATATATTGGTAACGAAATTTCTCTTGAATAGAATTTTTCAGCTTCAGGAAAATCACCCGGCTTAAATCCAAAATTCTTCCGGTAATAAGGATGTAAATGAACTGGTATGTAATGGACCTGCAGTTTTATATTTCGTTTAAGCATTAATCCAAAAAATTCTTTTCTGGAATATTTTGTTTGATCAAAATTTATCTGGACAGGATACAAATGATAGGCGTGCTTAATTTCGGGTTTAGAACTTGGAAGCAAAATATTTTCGCATTCATCTAATTCATGATTATAAAATTCAGCGATTCTTCTTCTCTTTAACAAAAAAGAATCAAGCTTTTTTAGCTGGTTCAGCCCCAAAGCACATTGAAAATCAGTAATCCTATAATTAAAACCCAAGAACATCATTTCATAATACCATGGGCCCTCATTTTTTCCCATAAGGCTGTCGTTATTTGAAATACCATGAGTTCTTAGAATTTTAATTTTTTCATCAAATTCTTTATTATTAGTTAATACAGCCCCGCCTTCACCGGTTGTTATATGCTTTACGGGGTGATAACTTTGTATAACAGCATCGGCATATTTAACTGCATAGGTTGCATCACCTTTATATTCAGCACCCAGTGAATGACAATTATCATTTACCAATTGGATACCATATTTGTCTTTAATTGATTTTAAAGCTTGCCAATCACAAGGGTGGCCTGCATAATCTACAGCAATTACAGCTTTTACCTTTCGATTTATCTTATTATATGATTTTATTTTCTCTTCTAATTTATTAGGATCAATTGTATAAGTTAAGGGATCTATGTCTGCAAAATCAGGAATCGCATTAGAATATAAAATGCAATTAGCACTAGCAGCAAAGGTAATTGGAGAAGTTATAACAACATCTGATTCATTCCAGTTTAGTGCAAGTCCGGTTAAGTGCAAAGCTGCGGTTCCGCTTGAAACGACAGAAGTATATTGAGCTCCAAACTTTTTGCACAAAGAATTTTCAAATTGTTTTATTATTGGACCCTGCGTAAGCCAATCCGAATGCAAAATTTTGATAACTTCATTAATATCATCATCATCAATATATTGTCTGCCATATGAATAGCTTTTATTCAACATTATCCTTAATTAATTGTTTAATTTCGTCAACAGTTAAAAACTCTCTGTTTGTTCCTGAATTATATTTAAATCCTAGCTCACAAAATTTCCCTTCTTTCTTGTTACTTTCCTTTCGGAATTTCTCGATGTCCCATAATGGTGTTGAAGGAAGAATAACAAAATAATTTTCAAATTCTATTGTATTAAGTGAATCAGTTTCAGTGATCATCTCTTCATGAATTTTTTCTCCAGGTCTAATCCCGGTAATATTAATTTTAGCGTTTTTCGATATTGCTTTAGCTACATCAACTATCCTATAAGAGGGAATTTTAGGAACAAATAATTCCCCGCCCCACATAATTTCTAAGCATGAAATTACAAAATCAACACCTTGCTGTAGTGTAATATTAAACCTTGTCATTCTTTCATCTGTAACAGGCAGAGATCCTGCGTCTTTTTTAGAAATGAAAAAGGGTATAACTGAACCGCGACTTCCCATAACATTACCGTATCTTACAACTGAAAAGCGTATATCATGCTTCCCTTTATAATTGTTTGCTGCAATAAAAAGTTTATCAGAGGTAAGCTTTGTCGCACCATATAAATTTATAGGCGCAGCAGCTTTATCCGTACTTAGAGCTATTACTTTCTTTACGCCGCAAAGCAGGGATGCATCAATTACATTTTGCCCGCCAAGAATATTTGTTTTAACAACTTCAAAAGGATTATATTCAGCTGCCGGAACTTGTTTAAGTGCAGCAGCGTGAATAACAATATCTACACCTTCCATCGCCCTGATAAGTCTTTTTTCATCTCTAACATCGCCGATAAAATATCGCATCAAAACACCATTTTTTCTAAACTTTATGTTTTGCTGCATTTCATATTGTTTTAATTCATCTCGGCTATAAATTATTACCTTTTTAGGAGTATACCTTTCCAATAACGTGGAAATAAATTTTTTGCCGAATGAGCCTGTACCTCCGGTTATTAATATTACCTTATCGTTTAACATTAAACGCCCTTTCTTTTAAAACGATAAACAATAAAAAACATATCAGCAATATGTTTATAGCTAACGAAATATACTTCCCAATATAAAAACTAGCAGGAGAATAATTAAAATCTATTTTATGTATTCCTTTTGGAACAATTAATCCCATAAATCCATGATCTGTTTTATATACTTTAACTTTTTTTCCATCGATCGTTACTTTCCAGCCAGGGGGATAATAAGTGTCGCCAAGGAATAAAAAGTTATTTCCGGTAGCTTTTGCATCTATTAAAATATGTTCATCTTTGTATTCAACAATTTTAACACTGGCAGAACTATCCGGAGCATCAACATTTAATTTTTGATTTTCCAAGTAAGCGGTTTTTCCAGGATCAAATTGATTGTTTTTTATCATATTTAGAAATTTTAACGGTTCAGTTGATTTTACAGCATCAACAAAATAAGCTCGTGGAAGAGCATATTTATTAATGCTTAGTGTACTTTTGGAATTTTGATATAGAACCTGTAAGCCCGGAATATTAGTAGGTTTTTCAGAAATGATGTATTTAACATTCAACATTCTCCACAATGTAGGATTTATCGGACCATCAACATCCATAAAATCCTGATATGTTCGGGGTTTGATTCCCGAATATCCGTAAAAGTCTTCTAATAAGAAATAAACGTAATAATTTTGATTTGAATTTAATGAACCAGGCGTACCATCTTGTTTAATATTTAGAATTCTAAATGGCTGTTTGTTATTTTGCTTCTCTATTTCTTTTACATATTCCGGCTTATCAAAAATATTTTTTACTTCGGGGCTGTTAACATAACTCCCGCCCCGATAATCGATACGCCATAAATCAATTAAAGAAAAAAGTATTATGGATAAAATTAGAGCATCCGCACTTATTCGGTTTTTAATATAGAGAAAGCTTAATCCAAATACAGCAGTTAAAAGGAAAAATGCAATATGTATATCTGTTAAAAACATATCCGACATATAATCGTATAGAGGATTTAACTGCTGGCCTCTCTGGCCGGAATCCGCAATCCGTTCTTTAAACCAATCGGAAATAGGGCCACCAAGTAAAAAGCTAAGGATGAAAATACCGGCGAAAATTAGGGTAACGTTCTTTATCATCTTTTCATATTTTAATTCCTTCTCCTCTCTTAACTTTATAATTTTCATCAAGCCGAAACCGGCAAGGATTGGAAAACCAAGCTGTACCAAAATTAAAATCATTGAAGGAACTCTAAATTTGTCAAAGAAGGGGAAATGATAAAACATTAAATTATAAACCGGCGGAAAAGTTCTTCCAAATGATATTAAAAGAGAAATTATAATAAGTATTGTTAAATACCTAATAAATGGATTTTTCCAATTTGCGTATATTGAAAATAAACCCAGGAAGAAAATTATAACGCCCATATACATTGCTACGTCTACAAAAGGCATTTGTCCGAAATAAGTATTGATTTTATAATCTTCATTGTGAGTAAGAGGACCGTTATAAGTAGAATTACCGAATCCATAATATGAAGGAATAATAAAGGTCATCATTTCGCCGGGCGAGAACGACCAGTCTGTTGCGTATTTATAAAAATCAGACTCGGATTTTTGTTTCCCTGTACCTTCCAATACACTTTTTGCGCCGCGGGTTGAATATGGAGTATATTCAAAAGTCTGCATATACTTATCATAACTCATTAACAATGCAATAACAACGGCAATAATAAATATACCCACAGATTTTAATATTTGCCTCATTTGGGCGAATTCTTTTTCATAATAGTAATGAATAAAATAGTAAATAAAATAAATGCCAATAGCAAAAAGAGTATAGAATATTACTTGTATATGAAATGGTTCAAATAGAAAATGAATTGCAATTATTAAGAGTAGTACGTCTAATAGTTTTATTTTTTTATGAAGCCTAAATAAAAGTAAAAACACAAAAGGATAAATGGCAACAACAGCAAGCTGCGTAACATGTCCTATAAAAATAAAAACAATAAGCCCTGTACTAAATGCGGTACTTAAGGCAACAAATAATGAAATCCATATACTAGCTTTTAATACTCTCATCAGCAATAGCATACCGATTGCAAGTACAAACAAATAGAAAGTAACACTGGAATAACCTACTGAAAATATTTTCCCTGGCAACAGCCTAATAGTGTTGTATACTTCAGCAGTAAAATCATACCATCTGTCTGGTCCATACGACATTGCGGAAGGCATGCCGCAGAAAATATACGGATTCCATAAATGTTCGCTGTGTTTCGCAATATAATTTTTGAAACTCATCGAAGTTAAGAGATCGCCGGATTGATATGTTTTCCCTCCGAAATACATCGGAGCAAAATAAATTAGAAATAATAAAACAATAACTATAACTGCAGCTAACGTATGATATTTTTCAGGAATAATATTACTAACATTAAACTTTGCCCAAAATCCTTCGTACTCATTCCTTTTTGCACGGGTATTTTTTTTAGTTTTAGTCATTTAAACACCATTAAAATTTTAATGTTAAATTCATATTAACGAAATATTATTTCCTAACAATATAATTAATTCCGGTACCGATTTTATTATTCGAACTAAAATCCAAGTACATCATTCCAAATGTAAATAAAAAAGTTAGTATATAATAAAAAGGTAATATTATAAAAAATAATTTTGAAACATTTAATAACTGCATAGGATATTTTATACCAAGCCGCCAGGCCTTTTCACCCCAGAAGCCATAAGTATAACGGGAGCGAAAAACCGTAAAGCCTAATGGTACAAGCTTCGCTTCAAGATCTTCAAACGAATAACCGTCTCTTGCATGTTCACTTATAAAGCTCTCCCCTTCTTCATCATGTACGTCGCTTCCGCCGTAAACAGACGGAGTATTGATCAACAAAAATCCTCCCGGTTTTAAAGCTCTGTAAAAATTCCGAAAAACTTTTTTATCATCCGCAATATGTTCCATAACGTCAACAGAAACTATTAAATCAAATTTATTCTCATGATTTATTTCAGTTAAGTCTTCAATACCAAATCTCACATTTGAAATTTTTCTGCTTTCAAAAAATTCTTTACAATCTTTAATCCACTGTTCTTTTACATCAATAGCAAAAATATTATTCGGCTTAAGCTTCTTTGCCATGAAATAAGAATACTGCCCGTAACCAGTTCCGGCATCAAAAATAGAAATCTTATTATCGCCTAGAATTCTTCTCAAATTTTTCAACTCTCTGCGTACATACCATGAACGAAGAAACATTATATCCAACATTTTATAGAATAAAATTCGAAGTAATGGAAATTTTTTAATTAATTTTGCAAAAACATCTTTTATAGGATCGTAATACATCTTATTGCTTTTTTAATGATTTTACTATTGCATTAAAAACCATATCCGAAGAAATTTCCCCCATACAAGTTATCTTAAAGTCGCATCTAGTTTTATAACAGACCAAACAATCAAGTTCAGGAACTACTTTGGTTATACAATCATAATCTTCAATCTCATTAAATGATGTCGGACCAAATAAACAAACTACATTTTTTCCCAATGCAGTTGCAGCATGTAATGCCAAAGTATCGCCGGTTACAACAGTATCGGATAAATCAAGCAAGGCGAAAAACTCTCTTAAAGTATTATCCGTACCTGTATGGATAAGAAAAGGAAACTTGTTTTTCAGATATAGGCTGCTTTCTTTTTCTTCAGGACCCCCATATAATAAAATTCCAAAATCTTTGTTCCTGCTTAATTTTTCTATTAACTCAACATATCCTTCTATCCTCCATTTTTTATACTGCCATCTGCTGCTTGCACCAATATTCAATCCTATAATATTAGTAAACCTATTGAGTTTATTTTTTTCGAAAAACTTCTGTTTATATTCTTGTTCGCTTTTCGATAAGAAAAGTTGTATTGCTCCTTTTTTATATTCCAGGCCGCTGATCTCATGAATTATTTGCTGATATGTTTTTTTATTTCTCTTTTTATTTTGATCAAAGATTCCCATTTCAAGCCATTCAACCGCATCTTCATTCACAGGTATTACCTTACCTTTCTCATCAAGAAGGTATCCTTTTTTTTCATCTGCTTTTACTAAAGATGCCACAGCGGCGCTTACCGGTGAAGCATCTGGATGAATTAGAAGATTAAATTTCTCAACTGAAAAACGCGGATAGAAATTATTATCTTCAAAAATCAACAACTCGTCCACAAAAATATTATTATTAAAAATTTCAGCGGCATTTTTACGCGTCAGCCAAGTTATATGAGAAGAAGGATATTTTTCCTTTAATGAAGTAAGAATTGAAGTGGTCCTCAAAACATCACCGGTTGCATCAAGTTTAATAATTAAAATCTTAAAATTTACAGGATCATAATAACTGCAATTATCACACATTTTCCCTTCTGTTTTATTGGGCACACAAGGTTTATTACCCGCATAAAATTTACAATCTGTTTTTACAATCATAACTAATTATTATTTATAATTTGATTAAACAGCATAGGCAGCTGTTTGAAAGAATTCCGGCCGACAATATTTTTAATATTTTGATCAAAGTTAATTTTACTTTTCATGTCATAAAAATTTTTTACTCCGGCTACTATTTCTTTCACGGAATTCGGCTGAATAACAAAACCCGTTTCCCCTTCCTCGACAAATTCAGCAAGCCCTCCAACATTAGTAACTAGAACCGGTTTTAAAAATCCGTAAGCTATGTTTAATATCCCGCTTTGAGTTGCATTACGATATGGTAATATAACGAGATCCGATAAAGAAAAATACGGCGCTACTTCTTCATTCGGAACAAATTTATTGATAAGGATTACATAATTTTCCAATTCGTTTTTTTTGATTATTTCTCTGTAAGTCGATTCATCATCATAAAATTCGCCGACAACGAGTAAACGAAATGAATGGTCGAACTTAAGTAAATCCGGCATTGCATTTAAAAGAATATCCAGTCCTTTGTACTTTCTAACATATCCGAAAAAGAGGAGAACTTTATTGCCATTCATAATGCCTAAATACTTACCAAGTGCTTCGCTTGCCCCGTGCTCAATTTCATTATAACAATCATAAATAGGCAGCTGGGATTTATAAATCTTTTTTCCTTCGGATACATCCCTTAGATTTTTTGCAACGTTATCCGAAAGTGCAAGAAATTTATTCGCATTTTTAAGACCGATTTTCGTTAAAATTCTATCAATAAAATGAGATTCATGTGAAACTATATTCTCGGTAATGAATAAAATTTTATCGTTATATTTCTTTTTTATTAAATATGAAATAGTAAAATGACAAAAAGAAAAAAAAGGGTGCCACCAATCGAAAACAATTAAGTCGGCATTTTCCTGCTTTAATCTCTTAGCCGTATATATCCAGCTAAACGGCGAAACGGAATTAATAATTCTTATACTATTCGCTTTTTTAATAATACTCTGACTTTTATCAATTTGTGTAGTACCCGGGAAAAGAATTGACGGATAAAGAAGTTTATAATTATAGATCTTAACATCAAATTCTTCTTTTAACAAATCATATATATGAGATATAAATAATGAGTTTCCGCCTCTGTAAGGATATGTAGGACCAATTATAATTATTTTTTTGTTTGGCATTTCTCGAAAATTTACTATTAAAACTACATGAAAGAAACTATCACCTGGGGGAATTTTTCAATTTATCTCAACAATTTAATACGGATACTGACTCCTATAGACTAATAAAAATTATATTTTACCGAACTGTCCCTTTGCCAAATCCAAAATTAAGCTTTAGCTTAGTAAATCTTTAAAATTACAGCTTATTTTGAAGCTTAAAATAAGTTATCCTTTATCCTTTATTAAATACTCTTCTTCGTTAACCGTACTCTTAACAACCATCTCACCAAGCAAACCCACACTAAAAAACTGTACACCAACGATTATTAAAAGCATTCCTAAAAACAGCATAGGACGGTTACTCAGCGGTTTGCCGTTAATCCAATCGATAGTTAGATATGCATTAACAATAAATCCTATTAAAAAAGATAAAGCACCGAAAAAACCGAAAAAATGTAAAGGCCGCTTAATGTACCTCGTTGAAAATAAAACGGTAATTAAATCGATAAATCCTTTAAAAAACCTGGAAATTCCGAATTTTGTTTTGCCGTACCTTCTTGGCTGATGCTTAACCGGGATTTCAGAAATTAAGTAACCTTCCCAATCGGCAAGTACCGGTATATATCTGTGCAATTCGCCGTATACTTTAACATGATCAACAACATCACGTCTATATGCTTTTAATCCGCAGTTAAAATCATGAATTTTTATCCCGCTTAAAAGTCTGGTTATATAATTAAAAAATCTTGAGGAGTATCTTTTAATAAAAGGGTCATATCTCTTTTTTTTCCATCCGGAAACTAAGTCGAAACCTTCATCTAATTTTTTTATTAAACTTGGAATTTCGTTCGGGTCATCTTGAAGATCCGCATCCATTGTTATAACAGCATCACCGGTGACTTCTTTAAACCCAACTTGAAGGGCTGCAGACTTACCGTAATTTTTTCTGAAGCTTATGTACTTAAATCTTCTATCCTGCTTGCAAATATCTTTTAACACATTTAAAGATTTATCCGTACTTCCGTCATCAACAAAAATAACCTCATAACTAATATCTATCTGTTTTAACGATTTTTTAATTTCGTTAGATAACGGTGTAATTGATTCATCTTCATTGTATAAAGGAATGACGATTGAAAGTTTTTTAAATGATGTTTTTTCCTGCGAAAAGGAATGACGATTTTGTTTGTAATATTTTCTTCTTCTATTATAATAAAATGGTTTACGTGGTGAGGGTTTATTTCCTAAATTTTGATTTTTTTCCCTCTTCTGCCCATCCTGTGGATTTCCTGACTGATCATTATCTATTCTATTCGTTTCTTCCAATTAAATTTCCATAATTTTTATTTCCTTTTATAAAATTAACTCAATAATTAGATAAAAACAATTTAGATTATACATCATATTTGATGATTTTAAGTCGATATTAAACTCCATTAATATTGCTTTAAAGCACTAAATTGATAAATCTATTATCAATGTGATTTATTATTACTATTTAACTAAAATCAATCTTGACTTTTTTGTACAGATTATTTAGGTTTGAATCGCATTGAAATTAGAATTTTTCTCAAAATAATAAAGAAATTGATTACCGGTTAGGAGAATAAATGAGCGCCACCGAAGTAAATACGATTGAAGAATTAGCTAATAAAGAATATAAATACGGCTTTGTAAGTAATATAGAAGCTGAGAGTCTCCCTAAAGGATTAAATGAAGATATTATAAGACAATTGTCTGAAATCAAAAAAGAACCTGAGTTTATGCTTGAATGGAGATTAAAATCCTATAGGCACTGGCTGACAATGAAAGAACCCAACTGGGCTAATGTACATTTCGCAAAAATTGACTATCAGGATATTTCATATTACTCAGCACCTAAAAAGAAACCTCTTAAAAAAAGTTTAGAGGAAGTAGATCCTGAATTATTGAAAACTTATGAAAAACTTGGTATTTCTCTGGATGAACAAAAAATGTTATCAGGTGTAGCTGTTGATGCAGTTTTTGATAGCGTTTCCGTAGCAACTACATTTAAAGAAAAATTAGGTGAATTAGGTATTATTTTTTGTTCGATGTCGGAAGCAATTCAGAATCATCCCGACTTAGTTAAGAAATATTTAGGAAGCGTTGTTCCGCATACTGATAATTTTTTTGCATCTTTAAATTCTGCAGTATTCAGCGATGGTTCTTTCGTTTATATTCCGAAAGGCGTCCGCTGCCCGATGGAACTTTCAACATATTTTAGAATCAACGCTGCAAATACCGGTCAATTTGAGAGAACTTTAATAATAGCGGACGAAGGTGCTTATGTAAGTTATCTTGAAGGTTGTACGGCGCCAATGCGGGATGAAAACCAGCTTCATGCGGCAGTTGTAGAATTAGTTGCGCTTGATAACGCAACAATTAAATATTCAACGGTACAAAATTGGTATCCCGGTGACAAAAACGGAAAAGGCGGCATTTATAATTTTGTTACTAAAAGAGGTGCCTGCCGGGGAGTTAATTCAAAAATTTCCTGGACACAAGTAGAAACCGGTTCGGCTATTACATGGAAATATCCAAGCTGTCTTTTAATAGGTGATAATTCAACCGGAGAATTTTATTCTGTTGCGGTAACAAATAATTACCAGCAGGCCGACACCGGGACAAAAATGATTCATATGGGAAAGAATACAAAAAGTACAATCATTTCAAAAGGCATTTCAGCGGGCAAAAGTAATAACAGTTATAGAGGACAGGTAAAAATTATAAAGCGCGCAAACAATGCTAGAAATTTTTCTCAATGCGATTCGCTTTTAATCGGCGATAAATGCGGTGCTCATACCTTCCCCTATCTGGATATTAATAATCCGTCTGCTCAAATAGAGCATGAAGCTACAACTTCTAAAATCGGCGAAGATCAAATATTTTATCTGAATCAGAGAGGAATATCAACCGAAGATGCAATCGGTTTAATTGTTAACGGTTATTGCAAGGAAGTATTTAAAGAGCTTCCAATGGAATTTGCTGTTGAGGCACAGAAGCTTTTAAGTATAAGCCTTGAAGGAAGTGTGGGTTAAAGACCTTTTTAAACCCTTCTGATCGAAATAACAAGGTGGGTTTCGACAGAAGGGGGGTCTTTATTTATTAAGTTTAATTCGGAATTATATTAATAAAAATAGTGAAAATTAAAGAGGCTAATTAATGTTAGAGATAAAAAATCTGCATGCGAATATAGAAGGTAAAGAAATCTTAAAAGGAATCAATTTAAATGTTAAAGCCGGTGAAGTTCATGCTATAATGGGACCAAATGGCGGCGGTAAAAGTACCTTAGCACAAGTTTTAGCCGGGCGTCAGGAATATGAAGTTACGCAGGGAGAAGTTACTTTCCGGAGTAAAAACTTGTTATCGCTTTCACCTGAAGACAGGGCTCGTGAAGGAATATTTTTAGCCTTCCAATATCCGGTAGAGATTCCGGGAGTCAGCAACACAAACTTATTAAAAACCGCTCTCAACGAAATAAGAAAGTACCGCGGACAGGAAGAACTTGATGCAATGGAATTTCTCACTTTGCTAAAAAAGAGGATGAAATTAGTCGAAATGGATCAGGCTCTTCTTAGCCGTTCGGTTAATGAAGGATTTTCCGGCGGAGAAAAGAAAAGGAATGAAATTCTGCAAATGGCAGTATTAGAGCCTATACTATCAATTTTAGATGAAACTGATTCAGGTTTAGATATTGATGCATTAAGAATTGTAGCTAACGGTGTTAATAAATTAAAATCAAAAGAACGGGCTACTATAGTTGTAACTCATTATCAAAGACTTTTAAACTATATCGTTCCGGATTTTGTTCATGTACTTTATAACGGCAAAATAGTAAAGTCCGGCGGAAAAGAATTAGCATTAGAACTGGAAGAAAAAGGATACGATTGGTTAAAAGATCAGCAGGAACTAGTTACAAATTAAACAAGGTAAATTTTATAAAACGAATTTCAAATAATATAGCAAAAAACGCGGGCGGAGTAAATTTTTAAATGAATAACGGAACAGAAATAAAAAATTGGTATTTATCCCGTTTTAAAGATTTCGAAAACGGTCTTAACGGAGAAAGTGTAAAACCAATTCACAAATTGCGTAAAGAAGCTATTGAAAACTTCTCTCATCTTAATTTCCCGACACTTCATGATGAAGATTGGAGATATACAAATATTACTCCTTTGTTGAAGTATAATTTTAAACCACCCGACGGATTATCTGATTTAGATGAAAAGAAGATTAAAAAATATCTTCAAAATAAATTCAGTGCGAATCTTTTGGTTTTTGTTAACGGTCATTTTGTAAAAAAATTATCAAAGACAAAAAATCCGCCTGATGGCGTAATCATTGGTAATATAGCTTCTGAAATAAAGAACAGTTCGCCAATCATCAATGAACATTTTAGTAAGTATGCAAGTTATAAGGAACATATTTTCACGGCTTTGAGTACTGCATTTACAAAAGACGGTGCTTTTATTTACGTCCCGGACGGGAAAATCGTAGAGGAACCGATTCATATTATGTTTATTACGGATTCAAAGGGAGAAAATGTACTTTCACAACCCAGGAATCTTTTTGTTGCCGGAAAGAACTCTCAAGTTTCAATAATTGAACATTATACTTCATTAGGTGACGATGTATATTTTACAAATGTAGTTACTGAAATTGCGGCAGAACAGGATTCAATTGTTGATCATATTAAACTGCAGGAAGAGAGCATAAATTCTTTTCACATTTCAAGAATAGAAATAGACCAGGAACGAGGCAGCAATTTTACTTCCCATTCTTTTTCATTCGGCGGCGGGTTAGCAAGAAACGATATTCAATCCCGTTTTAATGATCAAGGAAGTGAATGTACATTAAACGGACTTTATTTGCTTAAAGGCAGGCAGCTATACGATTCTCATACAATGATTGATCATGCGAAGCCTTATTGCAACAGTCATGAGCATTATAAAGGGATTCTGGATGATGAATCGAGAGGAGTATTTAACGGAAAAGTTTTAGTACGTCCCGATGCTCAAAAGACAAATGCATTTCAGGAAAATAATAATATTATTTTATCGAACGATGCGCTTGTTAATACCAAACCCCAATTGGAAATTTTTGCCGATGATGTAAAATGCAGCCATGGCGCAACCGTAGGACAGCTCGATATGGATTCGCTTTTCTATCTAAAATCCAGAGGAATCGGTGAAGAAAAAGCCCGATCAATTCTTATTCATGCATTTGCAAGTGATATTGTAAAATCTATTAAAATCGAAACAGTTAAAAATTATTTGGAAAATATTTTAGAAAATACTTTTAATAAAGAAAGCTCGAGGGATTAACAGTGAATCCTAATGTTGAAACTCAAACTGATAATAAAGTAAAGATTTTCGATGTAGAAAAAATCAGAAAAGATTTTCCGATTCTTAAATCTTTGGTTCATGGGAAGCCTTTATGTTATTTAGACAATGCAGCTACGACTCAAAAGCCTAAAATCGTTATTGACTCGTTGGTTGAATATTATAATTCAATGAATGCAAATGTTCATAGAGGAGTTCATCATTTAAGCGAGGTTTCTACCAAAGCTTTTGAAGATGCACGGTTAAAAGTAAAAAATTTTATAAATGCTTCCAGCGAAAAAGAAATAATTTTCACAAGAGGAACTACGGAATCAATAAATCTTGTAGCTAATTCTCTTGCAAAAAGCATGTTTCAGGATGGTGATGAGATCATAATTACCGGAATGGAACATCATTCTAATATAGTACCATGGCAATTAATTCAGCCCATAAAAAACATAAAATTAAGAACGATTAAAGTTGACGATAACGGTGAACTAATATTAGATGATTTTGAAGAAATGTTTAATGAAAGAACTAAGCTTGTTTCTATCGTTTACGTTTCAAATTCTTTAGGTACGATTAATCCCGTTGAAAAAATTATTTCGATTGCTCATAAGCATAATGTACCGGTTCTTTTAGACGGTGCACAGGCAATTCAACATCTTAATGTTGATGTACAAAAACTTGATTGTGATTTCTTAGCTTTTTCAGGTCATAAAATTTATGGCCCGACTGGAATTGGCATTCTTTATGGCAAAGAAAAATTTTTAGAAGAAATGCCTCCTTTTTTAGGCGGCGGCGATATGATTTCAAAGGTAACTTTCAACGGTACAACTTATAACGAATTACCATATAAATTTGAAGCGGGAACATCAAACATAGCCGATGCAATTGGACTGGGCACAGCACTTGATTATGTCTCCGGTCTTGGAATTGATTCAATTTCAAAACACGAAAATGAAATTCTTGAATACGCTACTGCGAAATTGCTGGAAATACCGGGATTAAGAATTATAGGCAAGGCTAAAAACAAAAGCAGTGTTATTTCTTTCGTTTTTGAAAATATTCATCCGCATGATGTAGGAACATTTTTAGATTTTGAAGGTGTGGCAATAAGAACAGGGCATCATTGTACACAGCCTTTAATGGATCGTTTTTGTGTGCCGGCTACTTCAAGAGCATCATTTGCACTTTATAATACTAAAGAAGAAGTAGATATTTTGGTTAAATCATTAAAAAAAATTATAGAAGTTTTTAATTAATCCGGAGTCTTACTAACTATGGATGCTGAACTAAGAGAACTTTATCAGCAGGTAATTTTAGATCATAATAAAAGTCCCAGAAATTTTAAAAAGCTGGAGAATGCAAACCATATGGCGGAAGGCTATAATCCGCTTTGCGGTGATAGAATTAATATTTATTTGGATGTCGAGGACGGTGTTGTAAAAGATGTAAGTTTTTTAGGATCAGGCTGTGCAATTTCAAAAGCATCTGCTTCTTTAATGAGTACAATTATTAAAGGGAAGTCAAAAGAAGAAGCAGAAAAAATATTTGAAAAATTTCACGATCTGGTTACAGGCAACTTAACAGATGAAGAAGAAATTGAAGAATTAGGCAAACTTGCGGTTTTTGCCGGCGTAAAAGATTTTCCTGTAAGAGTAAAATGTGCAAGCCTTGCCTGGCATACAATGATTTCAGCACTAAATAAAGAAGAAAAAGTAGTTACAACAGAAGAAAAGTAGAGCATGGAAAGTATGATCTCTATGGAAACAATAAATAAACAAGAACTGGAAGAAAAAATAATTCAAGCATTAAAAACTTGTTACGATCCGGAAATTCCGGTGGATATTTTTGAGCTTGGATTAATTTATGAAATTAGAATTGATAACGAGGCAAATGTAAATATAAAAATGACTCTAACCTCTCCTGCTTGTCCGGTCGCAGGTTCTTTACCGTCTGAAGTAAATGCTAAAACTGCTTCCGTTCCCGGAGTTAAAAGTGTTAACATTGAACTTGTATGGAATCCGCCGTGGGATAGGGATATGATGTCGGAGGTTGCAAAAGTCGAACTAGGAATGCTGTAGAAAGTTCAAGTTCAAGAGTAAGTTTAAGTAGTTTTAAGTTACTTGATCTTAAACTTGAACTAATATAGGATTAAAGTTTATAAAAAGAAAGATAACTATACAAAAAAGCAAAACATAAAATAATCCATAATAGATAGGAGATATATATGTTCAATATAATTTCGCGTCCGCCAATATATGATCAGGACGCAGTTCAGCCGATGCGCGACGAATTGGTAGCAGTAGGATTTAGTGAATTAAAAACACCTGAAGAAGTTGATAAGGCTATAAACGTAAATGATGATAAGATTATTTTGGTTATGATTAATTCGGTTTGCGGTTGTGCTGCAGGCAGTGCTAGACCCGGAGTTTCCCTTGCATTACAGCATCCGGTTATTCCCGATAAACTTTATACAGGATTTGCCGGCCAGGAGAGAGATGCCGTCGATAAAACCCGGCAGTATATAGGAAACTTCCCCCCGTCCTCTCCCAGCATTGCATTGTTTAAAAACGGAAAACTCCTTTATTTTATGCAGAGATATGAAATAGAAGGACAAAGCGCGGAATACATTGCAGGTGAATTAAAATCAGTTTTTGATGAAGTATGTTCAGCCAAAGGTCCTTCAATCAGCCCGGAACAATTTGCTCAAGTACTTTATGCAAAATCATGCGGATCAAAAATTCCGTTATTTAAAGGATAACTTAAATGGAACAAAAGATGAACGCTGTCGGCTGGTTCGAAATACCTGTTACAGATATGAACCGTGCTAAAAATTTTTATGAGGCGGTATTTGAACTTAAACTCACTCATAACAAACTTGGCGATAATTTTGAAATGGCTTGGTTCCCTTTTAAGGAAGCTCAAGGATCTTCGGGTTCACTTGTTCTTAATAAGGAATGGTACAAGCCCTCAGCCGAAGGCGTTCTCATTTATTTTACTTCGCCTTCAGGGGATTTGAATAATGAACTCTCTAAGGTTGAAACATCCGGAGGAGAAATTTTAACTCAGAAAAAACTAATTTCTGAAGAGTATGGTTTTATGGCTATATTCACCGACACGGAAGGCAATAGAATAGCTTTACATTCAAAGAAATAATAAAATAGAATAAATGATATGAAATTTAGTACACAAGAAGAATATGGTTTAAGATGTTTGCTGCGAATCGGAATGTCAAAATCTCCGAACGGTTTAACAATTCCCGAAATCAGCCAGATGGAAGGACTTTCTACTGCCAATGTCGGGAAAATCCTTAGGGCTCTCCGGTTAAGCGGTTTTATTGAAAGCACGCGAGGACAAACAGGAGGTTATAAATTAGCAAGATCTCCTTCTGAAATTAATCTTAGCGAAGTATTATCTGTCTTAGGCGGAAGGTTGTTTGAAGATGGTTTCTGCAACATACATTCCGGAACCGAAATGATTTGTACTCATTCAATAGACTGCTCGATCAGGTCCATATGGAGAACTATTCAAACACTGCTGGATAGTGTTTTGGAAAAAATTACTCTTAAGGATCTCATTGGAACAGAAGAACAGGTCATCAATCTTGTTACCAACTTTGCAGATGCAGCGGAAAAGCCGTTTACAAATAATTAATTATTTCAAATTCTCTAGACGTTACAATTAATTTTTGCTTCTCTTTTTTAATTGCTTTTTAATGAGCTTAGTTGTATCCGTTTCCCTATCTGCTTTGTTATCTTTGATATACCCATCCTTTATTAAACTCTCAAATGAAATGTAAATTTTTATTCTTACTTCTGTGGAATTATTAAATCCGGTGGAAATAATTTTTACACCGTCAATTTCTTTTACTATTTGTATTGTAGAATATAATTTATCCTTGTCTATTAAATCATGCTTCAATCTTGATTTACTTTCAGGAATATTATTTAACGACCAATAAATACCCTTCTTCGCATTTTGATATGCAATATCCACATTGTTTTCCAGTTGAGACTGAGGTAAAATTTGACAGGAGAAAAAAATTACAATTAGTAAAATGCAGGTTTTCATAATCATCCCCGTTTTTAAGAAATTATTTAAGATAAATATAAAAACTTTTGTGATAAATTCCGGCATGAGAAAAATAGATTTATGACTTGTTAATAATTACAATCTTGTGTTAAAGATTAGAGATAAGCTTGGTTTTATTAATTGTTTTTTTGGTTTCGCATGAATCAATAACTATTTTTGTAAATGGATTTTAGATTACTTTATTTTCTATATAAAATCGGAGTGAAAAATAATGAGTTTTAAATTAGTATTGCTTAGACATGGTGAAAGTGTCTGGAATAAGGAAAATCGTTTTACAGGGTGGACAGATGTTGACCTTTCCGAAAAAGGTTTGAAAGAAGCTGAAGATGCGGGGAAAGTTTTAAAAAAAGAAGGTTATGTTTTTGATATAGCATTTACTTCTGTTTTAAAAAGAGCTATCAGAACTCTATGGCTTACACTTGATGAATTGGATTTAATGTGGATACCTGTGGAGAGATCTTGGCGTTTAAATGAAAGACATTACGGAGCTTTGCAGGGATTAAATAAAGCGGAAACTGCTGTAAAATTCGGAGAAGAGCAGGTTCACATTTGGCGAAGAAGCTATGATGTACAACCTCCTGCATTAGAAAAATCCGATCCGAGATTTCCCGGTAATGATCCACGCTATAATACATTAACAGAAAATGAATTACCTTATACGGAATGTTTAAAAGATACGGTTAACAGGTTTGTACCTTACTGGGAACAACGAATTGCTCCCGTTGTAAAAACAGGCCAAAAAGTAATTATTGCCGCACATGGAAATAGCTTACGAGCCCTTGTGAAATATCTTGACAACATTTCCGGCGAAGAAATTGTCGGTCTTAATATTCCTACCGGTACACCTTTGGTATATGAATTGGATGAAAATTTAAATCCTATTAAACATTACTATCTTGGCAATCAGGAAGAAATAGAAAAGAAAGCAAAAGCTGTCGCAAATCAAGGTAAGGCAAAATAATTTATTGAAAGCAGTATGCAATTATTTTCATACTGCTTTTATCTTCTTTAATATTAGCCTTGATTTTCAATTTCATTTTATCAATTTTGTAAAATATTTTTCTAACAAAAAATAACGGGAATCTTCGTTAATGCTGAAAAAATCTGTTCTAATAATTGCAGCCGCTTTTTTAATCATACCTAAAATAAATGCGCAAACAGTTATCGGGAAATATGCCGGTGAATTTTTATCCATAGGGGTCGGCGGACGTCCGCTGGGAATGGGCGGAGCTTATGTGGCTATTGCCAATGATGTTACAGCCGGTTATTATAATCCTGCAGGATTGGCACAAATCAACTATCCTGAAATATCATTGATGCATGCGGAACAATTCGGAAGCCTTGTAAACTATGATTATGCAGGGGTTGCAATTCCTTATCAAAAAGATATGAGCTTTGGAATCAGTATTATGCGCCTCGGTGTTGATGGAATTCCCGATACCCGCAATGCTTTAGTCGATCAGACAACGGGCCAGGTTATTACGGATATTAATCTTCCTTCGGCAAGGTTGGATTACAGTAAAATAACCGAATTCAGCGATCAAGACTGGGCAGTCTATCTTTCCTTTGCTAAACGGCATTCTGAAAACTTATATTACGGCGCCAGCGTTAAGCTTATTTACAGAAGTATTGCTAATTATAGTGCATACGGAATCGGTTTCGATGTAGGCGGTATGTATCTTCCTTTTAAAAATTTCTCCTTGGGTGCTAATCTCCAAGATATTACCACAACCCTTGTGGCCTGGAGTACCGGCAGAAACGAACTAATCGTACCGACTGCTAAAGTCGGAGCGGCTTATCATTTTAATTTCCTGGGAGGTACGATTACTCCTGCTCTCGATTTTAATGTTAGATTTGAAGATAGACAATATGCATCTGAAGTTAATTTAGGACCCGTAAGTTTTGATATGCTGGCCGGTTTTGAATATAACTTTAAAAATATCTTTATGATTCGCGGCGGATATAATGATGTAAAACAATTTACAATTGGTGCAGGTATCAAATTGCCTAAATTAAATATAGATTATTCGTTTGCAAGGTTTAGTCAATCTGCACTTGAAAGGTTACCGGATACTCATAGAATTTCATTAATTCTTACATTAGAAGAGCCGAAATTCTTAAGATCTCATAATTAAAATATTGTCTACTAATTTTTCTTTCTCAAATTTTACTTTTTCTTCAGCAAATCCAGCAGTGTATTCAGCAGAATTTTATTTTCGACAGGCTTTGTTAAAAAAACATCCACACCGGCATTAAACGCATTTTCCCTGTCTTTTTTAAATGCATGTGCAGAAAGACAAACGACGGGAATATTTTCATAACCGGGCATATTTTTTAATTCTTCGGTAAGTTCCAATCCGTTCTTATTTCCTTTTAAAGAAATATCCATTAAAACAAGATCAAACTTTACATTTTTTATATTATCGTAAAATGATTCGGCGGAATCACATATATAAACATCGAAGTTTCTTTTAAGAAACATCTCAAGAAATTTTTGATTTTCAAAGTCGTCCTCAGTTACTAATATTTTAGGTTTTTTTCCTGAATCATTTTCCGGCATTGTTGCAGCTCCTGTTGTTTCTCAATAACATTTACGCTAAAAGGTAAATGCTGTTGCTATAAATTTTTTAATTTAATTTTGAACACTAAAGTTGTTTAATTATAATCTTCAAATATTATATAATCGATTAAAAAAATTTTATTATAAGTAATCGTTAATTATTTTTAACTTTTTACTTAAAATAACGCTTTAATAATTTTGAATTTAACTTCAATCTCTTAATAGACTTTCAACTATGATCGCTAATTTACAAAATATATCTATCTCTGAAAATTAAATATTAAAAATCGGTTAAAAATCTTTATTACAGTTAACTAGAAATTTTAATTTTTAGAACGTGTAAATATTTTCATAACGGCATAAATCGAAAGGGATGTTAAGGTCAGCTTTTAATCAGCATATATTGACTTGAATGGTATCAAATAAAATAATAACCTAAATAGGCTACAATTTTAAAATTACTTTCCTTTGTTATTACAGTTAACTGCATTTTATAAATGTATTTATTGATTGAAGCAATATTTCATTTCGTACCGGCTTTGTTAAAAACATGTCGATGTACGATTCATAAGTATTTTTTTCGTTGGTATTAAATATATGAGTTGAAAGGCAAATTACCGGGGTTTTTTCAAACTCTTTAATACTTTTGATTTTTTTAGTTAAATTCAACCCGGTATTTCCATCTTTAAGCGAAATATCAAGCAGTAAAAGATCAAAATTTTTATTATTAACTACTTCCTTACATGAAGTATTGGACCGAAACACTTCAATTTCGAACTTCCTGCCTAAAAAAAGATTAAAGAATTTTTGCGTATCATTATCGTCTTCGATAATAAGAATTTTAGCTTTAGTCATTGGTTAATGATTTTATTATAAAAATGGGAACCATTGAAGAGTGACTTAATCAATGGTCCCCATATCCCCGCTCTAACCCTGCCCTAGAACCAAATTTTTTGTGCCAAATATAATTATTGTAAAGTTAAAATAAATCAGTAATACTACGTAATTTCGTCTAATCAAAATTCCTGCATATTCCTAGTCAATTTCCGTAGATAATTAAATTAAAGCCTTAAAATATGCCTAATTTCCAATGTTTTTAAAATTTAATTATTTTCAGGAAATTTATTTGTTAAATGTGTAATAAATTTATACAACCGGCAGGTTTTTTTATTGTAAAAATATTTAACATCTATTTCAAATTATTTTCAAAAGCATAGCGTGCTAATGCTGCTGTTGTTTTGATGTTTAATTTTTGCATAAGATTTGTTTTATGAGTATCAACAGTTCGGGCACTTATTCCTAACCTTTCTGCAATTTCTTGATTAGAAAGTCCGTTTGCAATAAGATAAAGCACTTCTTTTTCTCTCTTTGTAAGAAATACTTTATCTTGAGTTTGTGAAAGATCACTACTATCTACTTTTTGAAGCAGGCTTTCAACTATTATTTGAGAAACGCTACGGCCAAAATATCTTTTACCAGAAGCTACGGTTTTTATTGCAGTAACCAGTTCATCTTTGCTTGTATCTTTATGAAGGATCCCTGAAGCTCCTTGTTTGAGAGATGATAAAATATATTCTTCATTATCATGCATAGTAAGTATAAGAATTTGTATTGCCGGATTTGTTTCTTTTATTTGATTTGTAGCTTCAATACCTGAAACCTTCGGCATGGAAATGTCCATTAATACAACATCGGGCTTTAATTTTTTAGCTTTTTCAATTACCACTTGCCCGTTCTCTGCTTCACCGATAGTTTCTATATCAGGCACATCTTTAAGAAGGCTGATTATTCCTGTCCTTACAAGTAAATGATCATCAGCTATTATAATTTTAACTTTTTTCATTTATTGCTCCAACGGGATTTCAACAATTATTTCAGTTCCGCCACCGATTCTTGAATCGATAATAAACTTTCCATTTAGCGACAAAGCCCGTTCGGACATATTAGCTAATCCCATACAATCTTTCTTGTCAGGATCCTGTTGAATTGTATCCTGATTAAAACCTATACCATCGTCTTCAATCATTAATCTTAAAAAATCCGGATGCTTTACAAGCTGAATACTAAATTCCTTGGCAAGTGAATGCTTAACAATATTATTAAGTGCTTCCTGAGCAATTCTATACAATCCCGTCTCTAATTCGTTGTTTAATCGACTATTCAAATTAAAAGACTCGCAAACACCTTTAATTCCGCTAGTCTTTGAAATATCATTACATAATGATTTAAGAGAAGGAATTAATCCAAAATCATCAAGAACTCTCGGTTTTAACTTGTAAGATATTTCTTTTACTTCATTTGTTGCTTTTTCTATCAATGCATTAATATCTTTAATTTTAGTCAATTTATATTTATCGCTGCCTATACTTTCTTTTAATATCTCAATGTTAAGTTTTATTGAAGTTAAAATTTGCCCTAGACTGTCGTGAAGTTCTCTGGCAATTTTTTGTTTTTCCTCTTCTTGAAGTTTTTGTGTTTTGTATGATAATTCTCTTAGTCTTCTTTGGGACAGTATTAACTCGTCTTCTGTTTTTTTCCTTTGAGTAAAATCATTACAATAAATTTGACCAAACTTCATATCGCTCACTCCCCTAACAATTACTTCATAAAATTTTTTATCTTTTTCCAGAGAGAATTTAAAAATTTTTTGATTTTCAATTAATTCATTTAAATCAAGTTTTTCCAGCGACGGAAAAATAGACAAAATATTTGATCTTTTAATTTTCAGATCAGGGAATAAATTATTTGCAGCCTCATTAGCCAAAATAACGATTCCCTCAATATTAAATCTTAGTAAAGGTTCGGGATTCAATTTAGCAAAGAACGCCATCAGTCTTGCATTTTCAAGTTCTATTTTTTCCTTTTCCTTTACAATTTTCCTATTAAGCGGCAGAATAATATGTACATAAATAATATAAAATATCCCCAGCGCTGATAATAAAATCAGTATTAAATAAACTATCGGATTATTTAGATTAGAAATCAGAGTCAAAGGAATCATTTAAATATTAAAATATTTTATGGTTTGAATATCAATACAAATATTCGGGCTGTAAATAAACCGGATTTATAATTCAAAAATAATTTGATAAGCTGACCTAACATTTTATAATATAGAAACTTACATGATTAATTATACAAAAATATTTATTTAATGTGTTATATTTAGGATAAATTTTACTATTATTTAAAAAGTAATTTTATAATTAAAAATTATGTTCAATGAATTTCAGCAATTCGGAAGAATATTAATCTTTATCGGTTTTATAATTCTATTTCTGGGAGTACTATTTTTATTCGGCGATAAGATCCCATTTTTAGGAAGGCTTCCGGGTGATATTTATATTAAAAAAAAGAATTTTACATTTTATTTCCCGATTGTCACTTCAATTATTCTTAGCTTAATTCTTAGTTTAATATTATATCTATTGAGGAAGTAAAACAATACATTAAAAGAACTTTCACCGGGATTTATTTGCAAACCGGTTTCTTATCTTTTCTGATTTTCCTTATGAATTGCCAAGTAGTTTATTAATTTCACTTATATAAGTTTCTTTAGGCGTAAGTCCGATATGCTGATTAACAATTTTACCGTCTTTACTAATTACAAAAGAAGTGGGAATAGCCTCAACATTGCCGTAATCTTGAATGACTTGTGAATTCGCATAAACAACGGTATAATTGATTCCCATATTTTTCATAAAAGGAACAACGTCTTTTTTGGTATCCGTATCCAGGGAAATGCCTATTACGGCAACTTTATTTTTAAATTCTTTTTGAATCTGTATCAAATCCGGGATTCCTCTCCTGCATGGCGGGCACCATGTTGCCCAAAAGTCAATTATAACTATTTTACCACGATAATTTTGTAAACTAATTTTTTTCCCCTTAGTATCAACAAGTGTAAAATCAGGAGCCTGCTGATTGTCAAAAGCAGAATTTTCATCGGAAGAATTTGACGAAGAATTTACAGCTGATTCCGAAGCTTTATTACTTTGTTCATTGGAAACTTTGGATGCATTCCTATTACATCCAAGCAAAATCAGTGAAGTAAACAAAACTGCAGTTAGCAAAATGGAACGATTCATTTTTTTACCTTACTTATTATTTTTTGTGTGAGTATCCATTTGCAGCCTTGGATCTATTGCGGTATCGGGCTGTTTTGCCGTTTCGGGATTATAGCTAGGCGGATAAGGTCCCTGGGCAGGCACAGAACGTGTATTATTAATAATAAAGAAAATTAGCAGAATTAGCAGAACAACAATTGTCCAAAACGTATTTTTATATTTCGGATTTATTAAATGCTTTTTTTCAGGCTGCTTTTTCCCAATCTGTCTTTCCCTCGGCTTGGATTTCTTTTGTGCCATTTTATTTTCTTTTATTACTTAATTTTATTTTTTAAAATACTTACTAAAATAATAAAAACTATGCAAATTGTTGATTAAATTTTTTGAAATATGATTTGGAATACTAGAAGATTTCAAACTGGTTATTTTTTATCCTTCTAAACGAATTAACATTAAGCCTTGTTCTCTCTTCATTTAAGTGATATTTATAGCAGGCAATTTCAAATAAATTATTTATTGTACCGGCTAATTTCCCTTCTCCGGTAAATCTTTTTCCGAACTCGTTTTCATTCAATTTACCTCCGTGTATTTCACGAATTTTATTCAATATTTTGGATGATCTCTCGGGGAATTCATTCTTAATCCATTCAATAAAAATTTCTTTAACGGAATACGGCAATCTTATCATAGAATGCCGGGCAAGAATTCCTCCGTGTGAGGCTACTTCTTTAAGAATGACAGGAATTTCTTCATCGTTCAATCCCGGAATTATAGGGGCTAAATTTACTCCCGAAGGAATTTTATTTTCGGATAATTTTTTAATAGTCTTTAACCTTCTTTCCGGCGTAGAAGTTCGAGGCTCCATTGAGCCGGTAATTTTTTTGTCCAATGTAGTTATACTCATCAGAACAGAAACTAAGTTCAAGCGCGCTAATTCTTTTAGAATATCGATATCTCTTTCTATTAGTGAATTTTTTGTAACTATTGAAACAGGGTTCCTATAATCCAAACAAATTTTTAATGCTCTCCTTGTTATTTGCAGCTTCCTTTCGACCGGTTGATAACAATCCGTATTTCCCGAAAACATTATAACCTCCGGCTTATAAGATTTTTTATTGAACTCATTTTCCAGCAGATAGGCAGCATTTTCTTTAATTATTATTTTAGTTTCAAAATCAGTTCCCGAAGAAAATCCCAGGTATTCATGTGTAGGCCGTGCATAACAATAAACACAGCCATGTTCGCAGCCGCGGTAAGGATTAAAAGAATAGTTAAAATCCAAATCATAACTATCGTTTTTCGATATAACTGACTTCGAATCATCTTTATAAAAAATCGTTTCTATTTTTTTAAGACCACCTTCATTATCATCGAAATATTCGTAATCTTCTTCCAATTCCTCAAGATAAAGTTTTTCGAATCTATTTTTAGGATTTGATTGAGCTCCGCGGCCTTTTTGTTTTTCTTTTGTCATACTTAATATTAAAATGTTTAAGGCGGATAAAATAAATTCAAATATTATTATTTATTGAGTTTTAAATTACATACACCGGCAAATGAAAACAGAAAAAGCAGATAATAAAAATAATATTAATAGAATATGTATATTCTGTTATCTTTTAACCGACCATTTAAGGAAATCATCCTTGGTGTCTATATCTACTAATTCAGATAAAATAAAATAATTAAGGTTATTTTTAATTATTCTAAACTGGGTTTCGGAAAATACGGACTTTGTACTCCAATTAATATTATCGAATAAAAAATCATATTTCTTTTTCATTCCCAGCAGATAATAACCTCCATCAGCCGAAGGGCCGATTGTTACATCCGCATAGTTTAAAACTTCGCATGCTCTATTAATGAGTTCTGCATCAATATTAGGAATATCGGTTCCGATTATCACTGCCTTTTTAATTCCATTTGAAAAAACCATGCTGAAAGCATTACTCATTCTTTCTCCCAGATCGGAGCCGGTCTGCGGAAGACAAATAAAATCAAAGCCCGCCCACTTCGCAATCAGTGTTTTATCTTTAACACCTGAATAAAAGAGATATAATAAAATATTTTCCGATTTTATTTTTTTGCATTCCGTAAAAGTATTTTCAGCACATGAAGTATAAAATTCTAAAGCGGATTCTTCCCCGATTTCTTTAGCTAACCTGGTTTTTACCTTCCCTTTTTCCGGATAACGCGCAAAAACAATAACAGCACATGAATTTTTATTTACCATAAATTATCGTTGTATATTTGAGGAAAATTTTATTTTAATCTTTAAATAATTGTACAATAATTGTTTTAATTATAATTAAACTTGCCATAAAGGTGCCTTTCAGTGTTCCGGTAACCTTTGATTTCCCTATTCTCTTCCGGTAACTAACCGGAATTTCAAGAATTTTAAAATTCTTTTTAGCAGCTTTAATCTGCATTTCAACAGTCCAGCCGTACCATTTATCATACATATTTAATTCCAAAAGCCTTTCTAATCTAATAGCTCTAAAAGGACCTAGATCCGTATATTTCACGTTCCAAAATAAATTTATCAGAAAGCCGCTGACAATGCTTCCTATCCGCGATTGAATCGGAAGTGCACCTTTTTCTCTGTTTCCTAAAACTCTGCTCCCCAAAACAAAATCATAATTATCCTTAATAATAGGTTTTAATAGAAGATTTATTTCCTCCGGAAAGTCGCTGTAATCACCATCCATAAAGACAACTATATCGCAATTTTTTTTCTTAACATACTCTATTCCGGTTAAACATGAAGCACCATAACCTTGAACTGTCTCATTTAGCACAACTGCACCTGCCTTTACTGCAGATTTAACGGTATCATCTGTAGAGTTGTTATTTACAACGACTACTTCCGAAATTAAATCCATCGGGATTGATGATACCACTCTACCTATCGATAGTTCTTCATTAAACGCCGGAATTATTACCATTGATTTCATATAGATAATGCCGGATTATAATTTAAGGTAAGAATAATTTACGTTAAATTGAAAATTAAAAACAGTAGTTGTCTAGCTTCTTATATATCTTTTACAGCAAAGATATGACTGTGATAACTTTTAAGTTCAATGAAAAGGCCTTCATTTCTAATTTCATCGACCGATCTAAAATATTCTTCATTTGTTAACAGATCAATTAATTTAATATCTTTTCGGCCGGTTTTAAGCCGGAATCTAATTCTGCAGAATGAAGTTGAGACAGAATAATTTATCACAACAATTCTAAGTTCGTCTCCCAATCTCCACTGCCATGCAAACATTTTTTCAAAAGTATCATTATTATCGGAAATAGGCAGAGGGTCTATCATTAACCAGGAGCCATCCTTAAATATTTCCGATTTGGTAATTGTTAAAATTTTATTGTAATATTCTTTTAGTGAGTCGGATATTTTTTCTTCGGGTTCACGCCCTAATTGGACCGGAAGCTTAATTTTTTTCCCTTCAAATTGTCCGTCATAATATAATTTCATCCCTTGAATAGTACTCATTAAAACAGCAGCAGCATATGTATGTTTCTTCCCAAACTTTGTAACAGCTCTTGCTTCATCATGGTTCTCCAAAAACCTGGTCGATTTCATCTGAAAATCTTTATCGGCTCGCAAATGTGCTTTCACACTGTCGACATCTCCGGCACCAAGACGATCCGTAAGTCTCTTATCGTATGTAAAATCAAATCCAAGCTGCTGCAGCTCCCATTCCAGATCCCAATAAGCTTCAGCTAAAAAGACAAATTCCGGCGATTTTTTCTTTACCTTATCAATAGCATATTTCCAGAATTCTTCTTTAGGTTTTTTGAATGCTTTTTTGTTTAAAACACCAAGCCACGTATTTTGGAAAACATTATTTAACTGCAGCATCGTCATGTCACATCTCACTCCATCACATAAATCAGTTAATTTCAGCAGTATATTTACCATAAAATCCCTGGCAGTTTGACTAAAATAATTAACCTGGACGGTATCCGTCCATGCCGGGAAAAGAGGATCTCTTCCGTGTGCAAAGATATCATCCGAATTTGAATCAGGACAAAAGAATGTAAAAGGATCCTTCGATAACAGTTCCTTGTCTCCTTTAAGAAAAATATCGGGATTAGTTTTCAACAATCCGGTATCGGCGCCAAAATGATTTGGTATAAAATCCAGAAATAATTTAATACCGTATTTATTTAATGTTTCTCGGAATTTATGAAGGTCTTCCCAGCTCCCTAACTTGGGATTGATTTCATAATCATCAATTGAGAAAGGAGAACCAATTACATCTTCTCTTTTCCAATCATTTAAACTTCTGCTATAGGAAGAGACTAAATCTACGGAAAAACAGCTGCTTTCGATTAAGCTGGTGCATGTTTTCCAAATTCCCATAGTCCAGACTATGTCAATTCCTTTATCTGCTAAATCTTCGAATATATTTTGAGGAATGGTAGATAATAAAGTTCCCTTTTCGAATTTTTTAATCCAGACTCTGGTATTTATTTCATATAACTTCGAATTGGTTATCGTCATTAATAGAATTAGAAATACTTTTTAAAAGTTACAAAATTTCATTTGAAACAAACGTAAATATGTAAATAATTTTATAATAAATAAAATGCGGCCTCTTTATCTATCATCCAGTTCATTGTTCCGTCTACTGGTTTTATTTTGGCAGAAGGATAATTTTTACTATCGGGCAGTTCCTTTATTATTTCGGAAAGAATTTTTGATTTGCTTTTCCCGGTTACAACAAATGTAATTAGTTTGGCATTATTTAGTACATCAAATGTAAGTGAAATTCTTTTTTGTTTAGTCAGGGGATGCTCGGCAATTCCCGCTATATTTGAAAAAGTAAACAACAATTCTTTATCCGGAAATAAGGAAGCAGTATGGCCGTCTTCACCCATACCTAAAAATATCCAATCAAATTGAGGCAAACCATTTTTCCCTTTAGGCACAAGATCTTCTATCTCATTCACGTATTGGAATGTTTCTTCTTTTGGATCTAATTCACCTTTAATTCGATGAATGTTTTCAGAGGGAATTTTTATTTTATCAAATAAATTTTTCTTCGTCATGCCGAAATTACTTTCCTCGTCATCAGGAAGTACACATCTTTCATCACACCAAAAAAAATGCAGTTTATCCCATTCGATTTCTTCATTAAAAGGTTCTTCAGCCAGTTTTTTAAAAAATATTATAGGCGTACTGCCTCCTGAAATTGCAATGTAAAAACTTTTATCACTTTTATTAACCGATTCTTTCAATTGATTCGCCAGATTTTCGGCTAATTTTTCCGGTATATCAAATACTTGGAATTTTTTACTCATAATTTTTTAATATTAAATTTTTATTTATAAAGCTAAAGTTATTATTACAGACATTAAGGGATAATAATCACAATTGCAAAAATAGAGCTCAGAAATATTTCTAAGCATTAATTTAAAGTGAATAAATATTTTTTTAACTAACTTTAGAGTGTTGATTTTTTCCCTTTGCCGGATAACATAGTTTACCATTCATTCAATAGTTCGGAAAATAAATGAAGCAATCAATTATTTTATGGACGGCTGCAGCCATTATTACACTTTTGGCGGGCTATGCACAAAGTATAAAATCTCCTTATTACCCCGTAAACGGAACCATTACCGTCGTTTCAGGATATGCCTCATTCAGCTTTGACAAAGTGTATAGAGGAAAGGGAGGTTATCCCGTATGGATAGTAGCGGATTTCAAGGGATTAAAAGGAGAATTAAGATGGCGTAATTTAAATGATAACGGTGAATGGCAAATAATTCAAATGCAGCCCAAAGGAGAAGCACTTTATGCTGAAATTCCTGCACATCCGCCTCTTAGTAAAGTTGAATACAGAGTAACTTTAAATGATCAGGGCAAAACATTTCTTGTACCTCAGACAGAAATTGCGAATATACAATTTCTCGGACATGTACCTTCGCAAATAATGATGTTTTATTATATAACTTTATTCGCAGGAATTCTTTTAGGAATTAGAACCGGATTCGAAGTTTTTATGGAGAAACCCAGAATAAAAATGTACACCATCTTTACCCTTATTTCATTCTTTGCATTTACGCTTATTTTTAGTACGGTAAAAAGGGGATGCGAGCTCGGTGCAATCGGCGGGACAAAAATTCTTCCTATATCGGATTTATTTAACAGCGGGCCTGTTCTTCTTTTTATCCTTTGGATAGCAGCATTAATATTAATTTTCAATTCTAAAAAATATAAAATATGGGCTGCTTTAAGTGCCTTGGGAACAATAATAATTTTTTTGCTTGGAAATTTTTAATGTAGAAAAACTTTTTAGCAAAGTATTTATCTTCACTTTATCAAAACAAGCTTCTTACTATCAGTATAAAACATACTTGAACCATTTTCATTGTATTTGACTGTAAGTCTATAAAAATAAATACCGCTTGAAAGATTTTTCCCGTCGAATTTCGTACTGTAATAACCTGCATTTTGATATTGATTAACTAGAGACGCTACTTCCCTTCCCAACAAATCAAAAACTTTTAATGAAACCTTACCGCCTGCCTTAAGCTTATATTCAATTGTAGTAGTAGGATTGAACGGATTCGGATAATTCTGTTCCAAAGCGAAAACAGATGGAATTGAATTTTTCGAATCAATATTATTTAAGATAATGTTATTAATCGATATCCGGTAACTGCTGTCGGTTGAAGCCAAAACTTGAACATATAATTTATTTGTACCGGGGTCAAAAAAATAACCTTGTAAAGACGATCTCAATGATACGTAAGATTGAACTTCCGGCAATTCGACGCCGTTGGAATATACTGTAGAAGGATTGCTATTTATTTTATGTATAATTGAGACATAACTTCTGTTTTTCACTTTACCAGAAAATGTTCCTGCCGATTGTCCGATATTTACAATAATATTATTATTTGAATTCGATTGAACAACCTGAGCTGTAAAATCCGTTACGCAATAACTGCCTGTTTGATAATCAAGAGTTTTACCATCGTCCTCATATAGTGAAAAGTCCGCTTCCTTAGTTGATGAAGGATAAATATTTAAGAATAAAGTATCCATCGGGTATTCATCCGTATAATCCATAACAGGCTCCATTGGAATTATACTTCCCTCTTTTACAAATAAAGGTAAAATATTAAGCGGAGTAGAGACAGTTATATTTTGACTTCCCTGATAAGTTTTATCATTCCAGTAATATATCCAATTTCCTTCAGGTAAATAAATAGTCTTTGTTGTTTGGCCGGACTGAACAACAGGCGATACCAGAAAATCGTTGCCCCATAAGTATGACGAGCTTTCATTTGTAAGATTATTATCATTTGGATAATCAAAGAAAAGAGGCCGTGCAAGAGGCATTCCGGTTAAGTAATTTTGATATGCCATTGTATAGATATAAGGAAGAAGCCGGTAACGAAGCTGTATATAGTTCTTGCAGATTTGCTCTGCTTCAGGAGAATATGAATAGGGCTCTGTTCCATGGTCTGTGTCTACTCCATGTGCACGTGTAATGGGACAGAAAGTTCCGTACTCCATCCATCTTACATATAATTCATCCGTTGGAGTACCGCAGCAGAAGCCGCCGATATCTGAATTATGATATGCCAATCCCGACATTCCCATATTTAGAAGCATCGGAAGTTGAACAGCTAATCCGCCGAATGTTTTGGAAACATCACCGGACCATGGAATTACACCGTATCTTTGTATTCCTGCATATCCTGATCTTGTTAAATTAAATATTCTTTGATCAGGTCTGAACTTATTGAAACCGTTAAAAATAGTTTTCGCCCAAAGCAAATCATAAATATTATGAACTTTATCCCTGCTGCCGAGATAAAATTTCATTCCGGAAAAATCTGTTTCCGGCTCTCCAAGATCAGTCCACAAACCTGCAGCTTCAGTACCCATAAATGATTCATATTTATTCCAAAACCAATTTTGCGCTTCCGGATTTGAAATATCAAGTAAAGCTGCATTACACCCGCACGACCACCAATTGCTTATTTGATATGTATTTCCGCTTCCATCTTTTGCGAAATATCCATTAGCATTTCCAGCAGAGAAATTGGTTGATGATTGCGTAAAATAAGGCTCTGTAATAAGAATTGTTTTTATACCCTCAGATAAAAAATTATCCATCATTTGATATGGATTAGGCCAGGCTGATTGATTCCATGAAAGATCTCCCATATTATTGTACCAATAAAGATCCAGAACAATTGCATCGCAGGGAATATGATTTTGCCTCATGGCTTGAATCATATTTTCAGCATCGGATTCATTTCTATAACCGTACTTTGACTGAATATATCCGAATGCCCATCTTGGAGGCAAAGGCTGTCTTCCTGTCAGCCAGGTATATCCTTCGAGCTGGCCGGGAATTGTCGGCGACACAATTAAAAAATATGATATCTCACCCCCGTTTACTTTATAAGTAAAAATTGAAGCGTTAGTATTTCCTATATCAAAATTGCCGGGATACGTGTCCTCAAAATAAATTCCGTAACCATTAGTAGAAGCAATAAAAGGGATGTTGATATTCATAGTGGGCAAAGGAGTTGAGTATCCGCCGATTTGTGTATTATAACTATCGAATGCTTGTCCTAATTTATCCAGGCTTGTTCCTCTTTCTCCCGTTCCGTAAAAATGATCGCCGGAAGTAATTTTAAAATTAATTATTCGCTGGTTTTGATTGTAGCCGATGCCGCCGGTTATAGGCTCCGATAATAAAAGTTTGTCCTGCGAATCAAAATAGGATATTCTTAAAGGATTTTTCCGGCAAATAATTTTAAGTTCCGATGATGAAATTATTAAAGATGAATCGTTTTCCGAAACATTAATATTAACAGTTTCAGCAGTATCTTTAATTACAACGAATGATGAATCAAAACGTGTAGACAGAGACGGCAGAAAATCTACTCTTAAGATATCCGGCCGGTAAAAAATAAACGTGACTGATTCAGTATCGGCAAAAACTTGAACTGCTTTCCCCTCAATTTTGTATGAAGTATAATTCCCCAAATATGTCTGCGATTTTAAATTTGCAGGAACAAATAATAGAATCAAAGAAAATAGAGTTAAAATTTTTTTCATAATTATTTACCGTGGATCCGATTAATAATTTTATGAAATCAATTAAGAATTTGAATAACTTTGTTATGTATTTCCGGCGAGGCGGCAATAATACTGTTTCCTTTAACAGGATCTTTGCCTTGATAATCCGTAATTATTCCCCCCGCGCCTTTTATAACCGGTATTAATGCCATCGAATCCCATATATTCATTATGGGATCAACCATTATATCCGCAAATCCGGTTGCAAGCAAATAATAACCGAAACAGTCACCCCAATTACGATAAAGCTTAACTTTGCCCGTAAGTTCATCAAACTTATTACCATTTTGATATTTTTTTACATCAAGATAATCAGTGGTTAACAATACTGCATCGGAAAAGTTTTCGCATTGTCTTACTTTTACTTTCTGATCATTTAATTCGGCTGAATTATTATCGCCGAAGAGAAATTCTTTAAGAATAGGCTGATTGATTACACCAAGAATAGGTTCGCCATCTTTAACTAACGCAATCAAAGTCCCGAAGGTTACCGTACCGCAGATAAAACTTTTTGTACCGTCGATCGGGTCGAGAATCCATTTATAGCTTGAAGATGAATTATGCTCGCCGAATTCCTCTCCCAAAATTCCGTGGCCCGGGAACTGCTTCATAATTTCTTCGCGCATAGATTCTTCCGCTTTTTTATCTGCTATAGTTACGGGAGAATCATCTGCTTTGGAATCGATTTTTATTTGAGTACGGAAATAATTCCTTATGATATTACCGCTGATTTCGGCAAGATGTTTTGCAAATAATTTAAATTCTTTAATATCATTCATTTAGAGCCTATTAAATATTCTAGTAGTGCCAAATTTACTTAAATTATTTACGAATAAATCATCCCTCGACTCCGCTCGGGATGACAATTTAAATAAATTTGTCGTGGTGTGCGTAGTCGAACCGTGACAAAGGGCAGCAAATTACTACACTACTGAAAATTTGTATTAAAAATTTCGGCAAAAAACCAGGTATTTTTTACTTTGTCTAAAGAGAAACTATTTTTATATTAGTAACCTTAAAAATGAAATATATGTTATTGCAAAGATATATTAAAATATTTCATTTGAAAGAATTTTCTATTTGAGAGATGGCAGCCTGCCTTTGTTAAAAAACTTCGGCGGGTAAAAGTGGTTTGAGCCGGAGGCTCATCAGCCTTTGGCTGAGAATGCGGCGGTCTTGTTGAGCCAAGCAAAATTCGTTTCGGTAAAACCGTTAAGGATACATAAAATTAAATAGTTCTTTAAATACGGAGAGATGGCAGAGTGGTTTGAGCCGGAGGCTCATCAGCCTTTGGCTGAGAAT
>CAZCFZ010000027.1:0-47051 GCA_964498065.1 uncultured Ignavibacteriaceae bacterium | reverse complement strand
GCACTTCGTTCCAAATTGATTGATAATGATTTTTCATAAATGGTTTTTGTAAATGCCGAACAGTCGATACCCTTTTTAGAATTACCGCCGTATTTATAAGGAGTATTTAAATACTCAATTATTTCCATCAGCATTCTTTCACGTGCGTTGCTTTTATCGGCTTCCAGTTCATCCGAAGAATTTGAAGAACCGTATTTTCTTAATATATCGGATATATCTATTTTTTCTTTGTTTTCCGGGATTACATCCGGATCTGCCGTAAGAGAATCTTCAGAAATACTTGATGTGTCTTTCAGCGAAGCATTATTAACTTGAGCTAAATTATTTTCATCATTTCCTGATGAATAACGTACAGAGGTATTTTCATTATCAGAGCTAGTTGTTTTACCGGCATAACGGATAGAGTTAGTAGAAGAAGCGCATCCGGAATAAAAAATAATTCCGGTTATAATTATTAATAAAATATAAAGCTTAGATTTCGTCACCTTATCAGCCTAGATATGCTTTTAAATTTTTACTTCTTGAAGCATGCCTAAGTCTTCGTATGGCTTTTTCTTTGATTTGTCTTACTCTTTCTCTTGTAAGGTTAAATCTTTCGCCGATTTCTTCCAATGTTAACGAATGTTCCTTATTTAAACCAAAATATAATTTTATTACTTCGGATTCTCTTTCGGATAAAGTAGCAAGAGCTCTTTCAATTTCAGTTTTTAAAGATTCATTCATCAAGGCAAAATCGGGATTCGGCTGCTGGTCATTTTCAATAACGTCAAGCAACCTGTTTTCTTCACCTTGCGTAAACGGAGCATCCATCGAAACATGTTTTCCCGAGATTTTTAATGTTTCAGCAATCTCACTAACCTCCATATCAAGCTCTTGAGCCAGTTCGTTTTCATTTGGCTCTCTTTCAAATTCCTGTTCCAGGTTACTGTAGGCCTTTCCGATTTTATTGAGTGCGCCAACACGGTTTAGCGGTAATCTAACTATTCTTGATTGTTCTGCAAGAGCCTGCAATATCGATTGACGAATCCACCAAACTGCATATGAAATAAATTTAAACCCTCTCGTTTCGTCAAATCTTTTCGCCGCTTTAATAAGTCCTAGGTTTCCTTCGTTAATCAAATCGCCAAGCGATAGGCCTTGATTTTGATACTGCTTGGCTACGCTGACAACAAATCTAAGATTAGCCTTAGTAAGAGTCTCTAATGCTCCTTGATCACCCCTTTTTATTTTTATAGCAAGTTCTATTTCCTGTTCCGGGGAAAGGAGGTTTACTTTCCCGATCTCCTGTAAATATTTATCGAGGGATTGACTTTCGCGATTTGTAAATTGCTTGGTAATTCTCATTGTTTCACCTCGCTCTTTTTATTTTCTACATATATTGTGTCGACAATTCCAACTATTGAAGCATCAACAGGAGCCATATCAACCGGCAACGGAATTACAGCTTCGGAAGCTGTTATATAATAAATTATCTCGCCCGGGCCAGAGCCTACAGTATCCACAGCAATTATCGGCTCACCACAGCTTTCCATTTCAGAATTTATCGGCTGAACAAACATTAACTTAAAGCTGTGTAAAGCTGCATATTTTTTTGTTGCCCAAACATTTCCTATTACTTTTCCTAAGAACAATTATTATGCCTATAAAAAAATTGAGAATTATTAACAATAAATTAAGAGATAGTTTCTTTATATGTAACAGCCGGTAAAATTTTCGTAATAAATTACTTTAATATTAAATGAAATCCAGTCTGTTAAATTAATTTATTATCATTTTTTTTGTTCTTCGAGATATTCTTTCAACGAAATATCAAGTTTATCTACTATAGCCATTATAACTGCATCGACAGGCTTATTCTTGGTGAATTCTGTTTGTCTAGAAGAACTTCCGGTTGCAACAAGTACGATTTCCCCTTCACCGGCACCTACACTATCAACTGCTACTACAAAATTATCTTTTTCTTTTAAATTTAAATCAAGCTGCTTTACAATTAAAAATTTGGCGCCAACTAAATTCTCATCTTTTTTAGTTGACCAAACTGTACCGATTACTTTCCCTAAAAACACTTGTTCCTCTAAACATTATGTGAGTAATTTGGTATTACTACTACGAATATAATTTACAATTTTTAAATATACAATCGATTGAAGGTTTAAATTTTATTTACTTTGTTATAAACATTTTAGATGAATATTCTAATTCAAAAAGCTGGTTCCCTTTAATTCATCATTTAAGTTAAAATAATCTGAAACAGTTTTAGCAACATCTGAAAATGTATTCCGAATTCCCAAATTACGTGCAGTTTTATTCTTCTGATAAAAAAGTAACGGAACATATTCTCTGCTATGGTCGGTACTTGGGGTTGTCGGATCGTTGCCGTGGTCTGCTGTGATAACAACGGCATCCGAATCATCCAATTTCTCAAGGAATTCAGGTAAAAAATTATCAAATTGCATTAGAGCTTTTGCAAATCCTTCAGGATCATTTCGATGGCCGAAATAAACATCAAAATCTACCAGATTTGCAAATATCAAACTATCTCTGACTTTAGATGCATATTCTTTTAATTTATTACAGCCTTCTTCATTGGATTTTGTTTTCTCTTGTATTTTAATCCCTCTATAATTAAAGAGATCATTCACTTTGCCGATTGCAACAGTGGTTAAATTATTCCTGCTTAAAAGATCAAGGATTGTCTCGGAAGGAGGATTTAAAGAAAAATCTTTTCGGTTGGTAGTACGTGTATAATTTCCGGATTTCCCGACAAATGGCCTAGCTATTACTCTTCCTACAATTAATGGAAAGGTTAACACTTGATGTCTGGTAATTTCGCATATTTCATATAATCTTTTCAAAGGGATTATTTCTTCATGACAAGCAATTTGAAAAACCGAATCGGCGGAAGTATAAACTATCGGGTATCCGGTTTTAACATGCTCGTCTCCCAATTCTTTTATAATTTCGGTTCCTGATGCAGGTTTATTTCCAAGTATTCCGTTACACCCTGTTAATTTTATAAATTTATCAATTATTTCTTTTGAGAACCCGTTCGGGAAATAAGAGAAGTCTGTGTCAACATATAATCCTCCCAGCTCCCAATGTCCTGTTGTAGAGTCTTTCCCTTTCGAAACTTCTTTCATTTTACCATACGATGCTAACGGATTTTCAGTTTGAGGTACTCCCAAAATATCATGAATATTACCAAGACCTAATCGCTGCAAATTAGGTAATTCCAGTCCATTTACAGCTTTTGATATATTATAAAGTGTATTACTCCCGACATCCCCGTAATTTATGGCATCCGGTAATTCGCCGATTCCAACCCCGTCAAGAATAATAATAAAAAAATTTTTCATAATTTAATAAACATTTAAAAAATATAGATTAATATTAATTAATATTTCGGACAGTATTGCCGCCGCGTTCCAGGGCTTTTTGAAGTGCCAGATCGGCATTATATATAACTTCTTCCGGATCGGTTTTATTATTTGAAGATGCTACGCCGATTGATATGGTATAAGTGGTTTGTTTGGAAACTACAGCAATAGGTTTTCTTGCAATTTTAACTCTTAATTTTTCAGACCAAAGAAAAACATCTTTTGTAGTTGAATTAAAGAAATAAACCCCAAATACTTTTTCAGACAGTCTTCCGAATAAATTTAACGGGGTCATTTCCTTGGTAATTGTTTCGGATACTGATTCCAACACTTTCGGTAAAGGATTTCCATCAAACAATGATTCCTGCTCCAAAAAATCATCAATTCTAATTAACGCAAGTGCACCCGGAATTTTTAATTGAGCAGCTTTTGCAAGATCCGATGTTAAACGCTCTTTAAATGTAACTGCGTTTAAGACTTTAGTTTCAATATCTACAGCGAGATAGCTTTTAAGAAGTGTTTTTGTTGAATATGAATAAATTACAAAAGATAAAATGTTTAATGCACTTTTTAGAAATTGAATATCTTCATTGGAATATGCATTCTTTTTTAAACTTTCGAAACATAAAACGCCGTAATTTTGGTTGTCGTAAATTATAGGAATAGCTAAAAAAGAACCGTCAAAACTAACGCTTTCGACCTTTGCAAATCTTACATATTCGCCTGAAGAAGTATCATCTATTTTTACCGGCATACCTGTTACTATAGACTTACCAACCAACGTACCTTTTAAATCGATATCTAAATTTTCACCGACATATTTAAGCGAGGTATTATTAATTATTTTTAGAATTGTAAATTTTTTCTCAATCGGGTGAAAATAAACGAAAGCAAATGCATCCCAATGAAATAACAATCCTATAGAATTCTGAATTGAAATTATCAGATCATCAACATTGTCTATCTTTTTATCAGGTCCTATTAAGCTAAGCAATCCATTTAATCTTTGCTGGGAAACAGAATCGGAATATTTTTCTTCAAAAATTGTTATAATCATTGTTATCACTCTAACAAACCGGCCAAGGGCATAAATTGTTTCTATTCCGAAAGTATCATCTGCTTTGGCGTCAACCGCAATAATAGCAATAAGTGATTTTTCATAAAAAAGCGGAACGCCGACAAAACTTCTGATTCCCTGAGGTGAATTATAATATCTTATTACATCTGCTTCTGCTGCCGGGGAAATATCGGTAAGCAACTCAGGTTCACCCTTCTGTACAATCTTACTTAAAATATCATCTTCTATATCAAATTTTCTGTTTGCAATATCCGCACAATTACTGACGAATTTTTCAATCGTCAGCTTTTCCTTTTTCTTATTGTACCAAAAAAATATTGCTGTGTGCGCCTGATATGCTTCTTTAATAACTGTCAGCATTTTTTCAAGCACAAATGAAAATTGTCCGTTATGCCCGACTTCCTCAGGCAAGGATTCATTTGCAATTTCTTCAAATCTTTCTTTAAGATCAGGAGGTTTTAAAGTTGTTTTCTGTACACGAAAATCCGGCGTGTAAGTATCGGCTGTAATAACTTCAAGATTTTTATTCTTGGAAATAATCTGGAATGAATCTCCAAGATCTGTTTGCATTGATCCTTCCGACGATATTTCATCAACATCATCATCCGATTCTCTTGATATAAAAGGTCCGTCGAAACGGATTGAATCGCGAAGAAATATTATAAATGCTACATAAATTACAATAAGCCCTATTGTAATAATTCTAATAACCAAATCATCTGTTATTAATAGAACCGCGGCTAAAAGCGGGACAAATATAAAAATTAATAATCTTTTTTTCTGTCTGCGATCCATATTAAATAGAATTGTTACAGATTTTAAAATTAAATGTTAATATAAATTTACTATTTTATATAATCAAACAAGAATGATAATACTTTACGGTTCAGCGTAGAATAATTTTGCCAATCTTTGATGAATTTCCTTCCTCCCGATATTTTTTATAGCGGAATAGAAAAACAAATTATTCCCCAATTTAAGCTCAGGGAATACCTGAACAGCTGTTTTAGTTGAAGATATAAATTCCGACTGCTTTAATTTATCTGCTTTATTTAATAAAACCAAATAAGAAATTCCTTCATATTTTAAAAGATCATTTAATTGCCTGTCCAAGTCGGTTGGTTTATGCCTGCTGTCAATTAAATGGAAACAAATCTTAATGTTTCCGGAAACTTTAATATAATCCTCTATGAGTTTTGCCCAGAATTCTCTTTCTTTTTTACTCGACTTAGCATACCCGTAGCCCGGTAAATCAACTAAATAAAATTTATTATCAATTAAATAATAATTTATCGATCGAGTTTTGCCGGGAGTTGAGCTAGTTTTTGCAAGATTTTTCCTATTAAAAAGAGAATTAATAAATGACGATTTGCCTACGTTTGATCTTCCGCATAAAACTACATCGGGAAGATTTTTTTCAGGTAAATCTTTAAGGTTATAAACCGATTTTACAAATTCTTGATTCTCAAACATAAATCAAAATTAGTATATGAAATTTGATTCTAATGCAACTCAGAAATAAATATAGTGGATATTGTACATCTCAAAGTTAAACATCCTGCCTCAATAATTACAAAAAAAACCCCGAATAATTCGGGGTTTTTTTATTTTAAATTTTAGAAAAGCCTTATTTATTTTTTTCTTCCGTTTCCGAAACTATATTTGCCTCTTCAATTTCATCACTAGCTTTTTCCTCAGCCTCTTTTTCTTTCTTAGCCTTTATTTTAGCATCCTTCTTTTCCTTGTGTTCTTCTGCCTTTGCATTTACAACATCATTATAATCAACTAATTCAAGGATTGCTAATTCCGCTGCATCTCCCATTCTATTGCCCAATTTTACTACTCTTGTATATCCGCCGGGCCTTTCACCTATTTTAGGAATAATTTCGCCGAATAATTCTTTAACGGCTTCTTTATCGTTAATAATTCCCATTATTTGTCTTTTTGAATGAAGATCGTTTTTTCTTGCTTTTGTTATCAACGCTTCAGCATAACTTCTGGCTTCTTTTGCTTTGGCAACGGTAGTTCTTATTCTTTTATATTTAAAAAGAGAAGTAGCAAGTGACCTCAACAATGCTTCACGGTGACTAGCTGTTCTTCCAAGTTTTCTGCCTCTAACTCTATGTCTCATGAATAAACCTTTTACAAAATTTAATTATTATCAGTTTCATCTTTAATGTATTTATCTACATCCATACCGAATTCTAATCCAAGTGTTTCTACAATTTCCATTAATTCGGCTAAAGATTTTCTTCCGAAATTCCTGAACTTAAGCATTTCGGATTCATCTTTTCTAACCAGTTCAGCCAGGTTCTTTATATTGGCTGCTTTCAAACAATTGTGAGATCTTACACTCAATTCCAAATCATCTACATTTGTAAGCAGTATTTTTTTAATTCTTTCTTTTTCACTATCCTTCTGGCTAACCGACTGTTCTTCCTCCTGCTCGATATCAAAATTTATAAACAATTGAATATGGTCTCTAAGAATTTTTGCAGCTTGCGTTAGTGCATCATCAGGAGTAATTGAGCCGTCAGTAGATATTTCCAAATTTAGTTTTTCATAATCGTTTTTATCACCAATGCGAACATTCTCAACATCGTATTTAACATTTTTAATAGGTGTAAAAATAGAATCAACAGGAATTACACCTATCGTTTGATCAGGTGTAATATTTTCCGCAGCAGGGACATAACCCTTGCCTCTTCCTACTCTTAATTCTATATCGAATTTTGCATCTTTATTTAATGTTGCTATGTGAAGTTCGGGATTAAGTATTTCTACATCGGCGCTCGCTTTTTGGATATCCGCTGCCGTAAAATCACCTTCGCCGTTGAAAGAAATATCAATTTTATTAGGTTTTTTGTTTAATAATTTCAACCTAACTTGCTTTAGATTTAAAATAATTTCAGATACATCTTCCACTACGCCTTCGATTGTGGTAAACTCATGCAAAACTCCGCTGAATTTTACCGAAGTTATTGCTGCACCGGTTAAGGAGGACAGCAAAACTCTTCTCAAAGAATTTCCCAGAGTTACTCCGTATCCTCTTTCCAAAGGTTGAAGTGAAAATTTTCCAAACGTATTCGTATAACTAATCTCATCAAGAACTACAGTTTCAGGCATCTTTAAATTTGATCCACTCATTTAATAATCCTCTAAAAAATAATCTAAAAAATTTGATTTTACTTGGAATAAAGCTCAACAACCAACTGTTCATTGGCATTTAGAGGAACGTCAGCTCTTTCCGGAACTTGTAAAAATGTTCCCGATAATGAAGCTTTGTCAATGGACAACCAAGAATAAGTACTGTCTTTAACCCTCCCAAGAGAGCTATGAATTGCATCCAATTTTTTGCTCTTCTCTCTAATCTTTACGATGTCTCCAGCGGAAAGGAGATAAGAAGGAACATCAACCAGATGATCATTAACAAAAATATGTCTATGCTTTATTAGTTGTCTGGCTTGCTTGCGTGAAGCTGCAAAACCAAGCCTATAAACAACATTATCCAATCTGCTTTCCAGCAATTTAATTAAGTTTTCGCCGGTAATTCCCTTTTGCTTAATAGCTTTTTCGAAGTAATTTCTAAATTGTGTCTCAAGCAATCCGTAAGATCTTTTTATTTTTTGTTTTTCCCTTAATTGAATCCCGTATTCCGAAACTTTCGCTCTTCTGGAAATTCCATGCTGCCCGGGAGGATAATTTCTCACCTCAATTGGACATTTTTCGGTAAAACATTTCTGACCTTTTAAAAATAATTTCTGTTTTTCTCTTCTGCATAACTTACAAACTGAATCTGTATATCTTGCCATTTAGTAACTCTCCGATATAAAAATTAAACTCTTCTTTTCTTAGGCGGCCGGCAGCCGTTATGAGGAATTGGAGTAACATCTTTAATAGAACTTATATCCAATCCCGCGGTATTAAGAGCTCTAATAGCAGCCTCTCTACCCGAACCAGGCCCTTTTACAAATACATCAACTCTTCTTAAGCCCAAATCATATGCTTCCTTAGCCGCAGCTTCTGCAGAAGTTTGCGCAGCATAGGGAGTGTTTTTCCTGGAGCCTTTAAAACCATTTTTACCGGCTGACGACCAGGAAATTGTGTTACCGTATATATCTGTAATTGTAACTATAACATTATTAAAAGTTGCTTTTATATGTGCAACTCCGTTTGCATCAACATGTGTTTTCTTTTTTGCTTTCCTTACAACTTTAGCCAAATCTTTGAACCTCCAAGTTATCTAACTTTATTTCTTAGCAGGTGTTTTTTTCTTACCTGCAACGGTTTTTCTTTTACCTTTTCTAGTTCTGGAATTAGTGCGTGTTCGCTGTCCTCTAGCAGGAAGGCTTTTCCTGTGTCTTATTCCTCGATAAGAACCAATATCCATTAATCTCTTAATATTTTGTTGAACCTCGGTACGAAGAGCACCTTCCACTTTATAATCAGCGGTAAGAACAGCTCTAATCTCCGCAATTTCTTCATCCGTTAGATCCGATACTTTTTTATTAGGATCAACTTTAGCTTTTGTAATTATATTAAAAGAAATATTCGGTCCAACACCGTAAATGTACTGAAGTCCGTACAAAACTTTTTTATTTTTAGGTAAATCTACACCAGCTATACGAGCCAATTATATTCTCCTTAAATTTTTTTATTATCCTTGACGCTGTTTGTGTTTTGGATTTTTACAAATAACTTTTACAACGCCTTTGCGTTTAATTATTTTACAATTTTCACATATTTTTTTAACCGAAGCTCTGACTTTCATTTATGCTCCACTATTTATATCTATAAGTAATTCTTCCTTTAGTAAGATCATAAGGAGATAATTCAATAGAAACTTTATCTCCGACTAAAATTTTAATAAAATGCATTCGCATTTTACCCGATATATGCGCCAATATTTCATGCCCATTATCCAGCTTTACCTTAAAATGTGCATTAGGCAATGTCTCTATAACTACACCATCTATTTTTATTGGTCCTTGTTTTGCCATCAACAAACTGTTAAAATTTCAGGTTTACCATTTGAAATTAATACCGAATGCTCGAAATGAGCAGAAGGCAATCCATCTATAGTCAAAACAGTCCACCCATCAAAGTTAGTTTTAACCGAGTACTTACCCATATTAACCATCGGCTCTATAGCAATCGTCATTCCGTTTTTCAATTTTACACCGGTACCTTTTTTACCGTAATTCGGCACAGATGGCTCTTCATGTAAAAATTTTCCTACTCCATGCCCGCAAAGATCCCTTACAACAGAAAATCCATTCATCTCAACATATTCTTGTACAGCCGAAGAAATGTCATGGACTCTATTGTCAGCGACAGCTTGTTCAATTCCGAGATACAAAGATTTTTCAGTTACTTTCATTAATCTTTGTTTTTCTTCAGATATATTACCCACAGCTACACTTAAAGCAGCATCACCGAAATAACCTTTTTTTTGAACTCCAACATCCAAAGAAATAATCTCACCTTCTTTAAGAACTCTATTTCCGGGAATCCCGTGTACAACTTCATCATCAATAGAAGTACATATTGCTGCAGGATAATCGATAGACGATCCTCCTTGAGAATAGCCTTTAAATGCAGCTATTGCATTATTACTCAATATATAATCTTCAGCTATTCGATCCAGTTCTTTAGTCGTAATTCCCGGTCTAACATTTCCTTTCAGCAACTGCAAAGTTTCAGCGACTATTTTACAACTTTCCCGTATATAATCAATTTCTTTTTTTGTTTTAATATAAATCACATTTACTTCTATCTGCTATCTTCTAACTTTTACTTTCCCGGTTTTCATAAATCCGTCATAATGCCTCATAACCAAGTGCGATTCTATCTGATGCAACGTATCTAAAGCAACTCCTACAATAATTAACAAACTTGTACCGCCGAAAAATTGAGAGAATCTGATCGAAACGCCCCAGCCCGTAACAAATGCAGGCAGGATGGCAACAATAGCAAGGAAAAACGAACCCGGAAGAGTTATTTTGGTTAATATATTATCTATAAATTCCGAAGTTTGTTTTCCAGGTCTTATTCCCGGAATAAATCCTCCTTGTTTCTTCATATTATCAGCAACATCTTTAGGATTAAAAGCTATAGCAGTATAAAAATACGTAAAGAAAATAATCATTAAGGCATACACAACCGAATATACAGGCGATGTGTAAATAAAGTATTGAGAAAGATTTTGTAGAAATTCGTTATTTGGAAAAAACGACAATACAGTATTCGGTATAAACATTATGGACTGAGCAAAAATTATAGGCATTACTCCGGCCGTGTTTACACGAAGCGGAATGTATTGCGTAACTCCTCCATATACTTTTCTGCCAACTACTCTTTTAGCATATTGAACCGGGATTCTTCTAGTTCCTTCCGTTACTAAAACAACACCACCAATAATAAGAATCATAAATCCAACTATGATCAGTTCTATGATAATACTAACACTTCCCGAATTATATCTTTGAATTTCATCAAAGACAGCATAAGGGAACCTATCAATTATGCCAATAAAAATTATCAAAGAAATACCGTTACCGATCCCTTTGTCCGTAATTTGCTCACCAAGCCACATCATAAAAATAGTACCGGAAGTTAGAATCAGCACCGTTGAAAAGGTCCAGCCAAAGCCTTGAACAGCTGCAGGAACGACAGGCTGACCTTGAAAACTTGTATTTAATAATTTAATAGTAACGCCCCAGGCCTGTAGTGCGGAGATTAAAACAGTTCCATATCTTGTTAACTGCGTAATCTTCTTTCTACCATCCTCACCTTCCTGCTGCAATTTCTGAAAATACGGAACAACTGCGCCCAGCAATTCAATTATAATTGCAGAAGATATATACGGCATTATACCTAACGCGAATATTGCCGCATTACTAAATGCACCGCCTACAAACAAATCATACAAACCAAATAAAGTATTAGCAGACTGGTTCCTGGTGCTTTCGGCCAGCAATGCGGAATCTATTCCCGGCAGGGTAATATGGGCACCGAGTCTTACTATAACAAGCAAAGCCAAAGTATACAAAATTCTTTGACGAAGCTCGTGAATTTTAAAAATATTCCTAAAGGTATCTGTAATTTTTGACATTTATTCCCGGATTATATCGTTTCTATTGACCCGCCAACTGCCTCAATTTTTTCTTTTGCAGACTGGCTAAATGTATTAACCTGAATCTTTAGTTTAGACTTTATTTCACCTTTACCCAACAACTTTACCGGAACATTTAGGTTCTTAATTAAGCCGTGTTTTTTCAATACTTCAGAATTAATAACTTTTTCTTTCATCTTTTTGGAAGATATCAACTTTTCTAGAGAATCAATATTTACTACTTGATAATAAACTTTAAATTTATTTGTAAAACCAAATTTAGGAACCCTTCTTTGCAAAGGCATTTGTCCGCCTTCAAACCAAGCTTTTTTCTTAGAACCGGAACGAGACCTTTGTCCGTTCATCCCACGTGCGGCATTGCCGCCGTATCCGGATCCTTCACCTCTACCAACACGTTTAGGATCTTTCCTAGAACCTTCCGCATATTTTAAATTACTTAGAATATCCATTATTAAACCTTATTACTTCTTAATTTCTTCCACTTTAACCAAATGAGAAACTTTTTTAATCATTCCTCTAATTTGAGGAGTATCGTTATGTATTTTCTCCCAATTTGGTTTACCTAGCCCTAATGCTTCAATTGTCTTTTTCTGATCTTTAGGTCTATCAATAATACTTCTCGTTTGCGTCACTTTTAATTTTGCCATAAATTTCCTCAATTAAGCATTAAATAGTTCGGTAACTGTCATTCCTCTTTTATTTGCCATTTTTCTGGCATCGGTAATACTTAATAGTCCGTTAAGTGTTGCCTTTACCTGATTATGTGGATTGCTGGAACCTAAAGACTTTGTAAGTATATCCTGAATACCGGCAGCTTCAAGTACTGCACGAACTCCGCCGCCGGCAATTAAACCGGTACCCGGAGAAGCAGGTTTCAGCAGCACACGGCCAGCACCGAATTTTCCAATAATTTGGTGAGCAATTGTTCCTTTAATTACTGAAACATTTACAAGACTCTTTTTTGCGTCGTCAATACCTTTTGAAATTGCATCGGTTACTTCATTAGCTTTTCCCAGCCCAACACCAACAACTCCCCGTCCATTCCCAACTACAACAATAGCATTAAAGCTGAAACGGCGACCGCCTTTTACAACTTTAGCAACACGGTTTATATGAACAACTTTTTCTTTTAAATCTTCTACTTCACCAGATTTTACATTTTTCAAAGGATTCTCCAAATACTAATTTATTTAGTTTCTATTATTCTTTAACAATTTATCAATAAAAAACTTTTCAATTTTCCGGCAATTAATTGGCTGCCGGGAGAGGATTCGAACCTCTACAGACGCCTCCAAAGGGCGTAGTCCTGCCATTAGACGACCCGGCAAGAGAAACAATTAACAATTCATAATGAATAATTAAAGAACGCTTTACAATATTTAATCTATCAAAAAATTTTTTCATTGTTAAATTTTAAATTACCAATTGTTAATTGTCAATTAGAATTTCAAACCTCCCTCACGCGCACCATCGGCCATTGCTTGAATACGCCCATGATATCTAAAGCCGTTTCTGTCAAATACCACAGTTGTAATATTTTTTTCTAATGCTTTTTTGGCTACTAAATTACCAACAACTTTACTTTTTGCAACCTTGCCTTTGGCTTTTTTAATATCGTCAGCTAATTCTTTTGAAAGAGACGAAGCAGAAGCAAGAGTAGTACCGGTTGTATCATCAATTATCTGTGCATAAACATTGTTTAAACTTCTGAAAACCGATAACCGAGGTTTTTCAGGAGTCCCTGAAATATATTTTCTAATCTTAGTTTTAGATCTTAGTCTTGAATTTGCGTTTCTCTTAATCATCTTAAAATTAACTCCCTAATATTACTTACCAGCTGTCTTACCGGCTTTTCTCTTTATTTGTTCGTCCGAATATTTAATGCCTTTACCTTTATACGGTTCAGGTTTTCTAATAGATCTTATTTTTGAAGCAACCATACCTACTAATTGTTTATCAATTCCGGATACAACTATTTGAGTTTGTACCGGTGTCTGCAAGGTTATTCCCTCAGGGGGTATAAAATAAATTGGATGAGAATACCCGATATTCAGTAGAAGATTTTTACCTTTCAATTCGGCACGATAACCGACACCGACTATATCCAGGGTTTTCTGATAAGCATTAGTTACACCCTCAATCATATTTTGAATCAGCGCTCTTGATAAACCATGCAGAGCTTTGTTTTCTTTTGCATCGTTGGGTCGTTTTACGGTTATTTCATTATCCTTTATTTCAACTGCAATATTTTTATGTATTATACTTTCCAGTTCACCTTTAGGTCCCTTTACTTTTAAATGCTGACCATTTTGTGTAACAGTTACACCCTTAGGAATTACAACAGGTTTTTTACCAATTCGTGACAATTTAAAACTCCATTAAAAAAATTACCAGATATAACAAACTACTTCACCGCCAACCGCTTCTCTTTTTGCCTCTTTATCGGTTAATAAACCTTTAGGTGTAGAGATAATAGCTATTCCAAGTCCGTTTAAAACTTTCGGCAGTTCATTCGAGTTTTTATAACGACGCAATCCGGGAGTACTTATTCTTTTTAACCCGCTGATTGCAGATATACCATTTTTGTATTTAAGCTGAATTCTTAAGATGTTTTGTTTATTATCTTCAACTACCGTATAATCTTCAATAAAATTTTGTTTCTTAAGAATATCCGCCATACCCTTCTTCATATTTGAAGACGGGATATCAACTCTTATTTTTTTTGCTTTTGAAGCATTTCTAATTCTTGTTAAAAAATCTGAAATCGGATCCGTAACAGGCATAAATAATCTCCTTTACCAACTTGACTTTTTTAATCCGGGAATTTCACCTTTTAATGCCATCTCTCTTAATACAAGACGTGAAACTCCAAACTTGCGATAATAACTTCGTGCTCTTCCTGTAAACATACATCTATTATGCAGTCTAACCGGAGAAGAATTTTTAGGTAATTTCTGAAGTGCATCATAATCACCTTTCTCTTTCAACTCTTTTCTAAGCTTTGCATACTTATTAACAAGCTTCAGCCTTTTTTCTTCCCTAGCTATTAAACTTTTTCTAGCCATTAAATCTCCTATTTACGCTGTTTTAATCTCTTTTTTTCTAAACGGAAAGCCGAATGACTGCAATAGTTCATAAGCTTCATTATCGGTTTTCGCAGTGGTAACAAAAGTAACATCCATACCGAGAACTCTTGTTATTTTGTCAACATTAATTTCAGGGAAAATAATTTGTTCTTTTATTCCCAAAGTATAATTTCCTCTCCCGTCAAATGATTTGTCGGAAAGTCCTCTAAAATCTCTTACACGCGGAAGGGCAATGTTTAAAAGTCTATCCATAAATTCAAACATTCGTTCTCTTCTAAGTGTAACTTTAGCCCCAATATTAACACCTTCTCTAAGCTTAAAATTGGAAATAGCTTTCTTAGCTTTTCTAATGCTGGCTTTTTGTCCGGTTATAGTTTCCAATTCCTTTACAGCTTCTTCTAAAATTTTCTGATCTGCCACGGCGGCTCCGACACCCATATTAACAACTATTTTGTAAAGTTTAGGAACTTCCATCACGCTTTTATAACCGAATTTCTTTTTAAGTCCGGGAACTATATCACTTTTATATATATCAGCCAGACGAGTTTTTATTTTAATTTCTTTTTCAGGAACAGCTTTGGTTTCTTTCTTTGTACTTTTAGCCTGCTTTTCCGAACTTTCTTTTTTTGTTTTCTTCTCTGCCATTATTCAATTAAACCTTGAGTATAATAATTTTGTTATTAAATCATTTCTCCGCTTGTTCTGCTTACGCGAACTCTTTTCTTTTTGCCGGTTTTTTCATCCAAAATTATTTGTGAACCTAATCTTGACGGCTCGTTATTGTTCGGATCAATAAGCATAACATTTGAAATATCAATAGGAGCCTCCTTCTCAATTATTCCGCCCTGCGGATTTTTCTGAGTAGGCTTTGAGTGTCTTTGTCTTAAATTGATGCCTTCAACTATTATTCTGGATTTTTTCGGGAAAACCTTCAATATTTTTCCGGACTTTCCGCGGTCGTTACCGGCAATTATCATTACATTATCGTTTTTATGAATTTTCATTTTACTTCCAAAACTTTATAAAACTTCAGGTGCTAGAGAAACTATTTTCATAAATTGTTTTTCTCTCAACTCTCTTGCAACGGGTCCAAAAATACGGGTGCCTTTCGGTTCATTTTGATTATTAATAAGTACTGCAGCATTTTCGTCAAACCTAATATATGAACCGTCTTTTCTTCTAACTTCTTTTTTTGTTCTAACTATAACCGCTCTTGATACTTCACCTTTCTTTACAGTTCCATTTGGAATGGCGGCTTTAACAGTGACAACTATTAAATCGCCAACACTAGCATACTTTCTTCCGCTTCCGCCAAGTACCCGTATACATCTGACTTTTTTTGCGCCAGAGTTATCGGCAACTACTAAATTCGTTTCTTCTTGAATCATTTAACTATACTCCTTGCTTTAACTACTTGGCTTTTTCCACTATTTCAACCAAACGCCATCTCTTTTTAGAACTCAAAGGACGCGTTTCCATTATTTTTACTCTGTCACCAATATGGCATTCATTCTTTTCATCATGAGCCATTAGTTTGGTAGTTTTCTTAAAATATTTTTTATAAATAGGATGCGGAACTCTTCTTTCAATTGCAACTGTTATTGTTTTCTGCATTTTATTACTTACGACTACACCAACTCTGGTTTTTCTTAATGCACGCTGTTCCATATTTAAGAATTAACTCCTTCTTTTTTATCTTTACCGGCCGATGCTTCTTTCATTAGATTCCTTTCTTTAAGAACAGTTTTTAATCTGGCTAAATCTTTCTTAACGATTCTCAACTTACCTGTATTGGTTAATTGCTTAAGCTGGTGTGTAAATCGCAAATCAAGAAGATTTTTTTCTTCTTCGGCGATTTGCTTAATCAACTCGTCGTCTTTCAGTTCCCTTACTTCATGTATCTTCATTTAATCAAACCCTAATTATTATTCGAAATCCGGTCTTGCCACTACTTTTGTTTTTATAGGTAATTTATATGAACATGTCTTTAGTGCCTCATGTGCTAATTCTCTAGATACACCTGCAACCTCAAAAAGCACTCTACCCGGCTTAACAACAGCCACCCAAAATTCCGGAGCTCCTTTACCTTTACCCATTCTTGTTTCAAGCGGCTTTTTCGATACGGGCTTGTCCGGAAAAATCCTAATCCAAACCTTTCCATCTCTTTTCATTTTTCTAGAAAGAGCAACACGGCATGCCTCAATTTGACGGCTGGTGATCCAATGCGGCTCCAAAGCTTTCAAGCCAAAATCTCCGAAAGCAATAGAACTGCCGCGTTTGGCTTTTCCCGCCATTCTTCCGCGCTGCGCTTTTCTAAATTTAACTCTTTTAGGCATTAACATAATAAAGAACTCCCAAGTATTTATTCAGTAACTCTTTTTCCTAATATTTCACCACGGCAAATCCATACTTTGATACCGATGGAACCATAAATGGTTTCTGCCCTACCGTTTGCATAATCAATATCTGCTCTAATTGTATGCAGAGGAATACGTCCTTCTTTGTATTGTTCTGTTCTGGCCATTTCAGCACCGCCTAATCTGCCCGAACACATAATTCTCACACCCTCAGCACCCATTCGCATAGCTGCGGTGATAGACATTTTCATTGCTCTTCTAAATGAAACTCTGCCTGAAATTTGGCTCGCAATATTTTCAGCAACCAAATATGCATCCAATTCTGGTCTTTTAATTTCGGAAATCTGAACCTTTACTTCTTTGTCGGTAACTTGCTTTAACTCTTGTTCGAGCTGAGTAATTTCTTTACCGCTTTTCCCAATTACAACTCCGGGTCTGGAAGTATGTATTGTAAGTATCACATTCTTTGAAGTCCTGTCAATAACAATTCTGGATATACCGGCTTTCTTCAAACGATTCCTTATATAAGATCGCAGCTTATCATCTTCTTTAAGCTTAACGGAATAACTTTTATTTTCATACCAATTAGAGTCCCATCCTCTAATAATTCCTGTTCTAAAACCTATTGGGTTAGTTTTCTGTCCCAAAAAAAATACCTCCTAAAATTTATGCCTTTGTTGCTACCACAATTGTTACATGACAAGATCTTTTTCTAATTCTATACGCCCGGCCCATAGGAGCAGGGGAAATTCTTTTTAATGTCGGTCCTTGATTAACAAAAGCTTCTTTAACAAACAACTCTTCGGGTTCGATTCTTGTAGCTTCATCTTTATTCATTAAATTAGCTACTGCAGATCTTAAAACCTTTTCGGCATCTTTGGATGCATGTTTTGGATTGAAATGCAAAAATTCCAAAGCTTTATCAACCGATACACCACGAATCAAATCAACTACCAAACGCATCTTTCTTGGTGATGAACCGATATATTTATGTACTGCTTTTGCTTCCATTTTATCTTAAAATCCTTATATTAGAATTAACTTTCTACTGCGCCTTAGAGGCCTTTTCTGCTTTTGTTCCCGGATGTCCTCTAAAAATTCTCGTAGGAGCAAATTCTCCGAGCTTGTGGCCAACCATATTTTCGGTAATATAAACAGGTATCATCTTATTACCGTTATGCACTGCTATAGTATGACCGACAAAATCAGGTGTAATTGTAGAAGCTCTAGACCAAGTTTTAATTATTTTTTTCTGATTGCTGCTGTTTAATTGATTAATTTTTTCAGCTAATTTATAATCAACAAAAGGTCCTTTTTTAACAGATCTTGGCATATTTACTCTCTACTTAGTCCGTCTCTTAATAATTAATTTATTTGATACATTTTTATGTTTTCTGGTTTTCAAACCTTTAGCCTTTTGGCCCCAGGGAGAAACCGGGTGACCTCCACCGGAGGTTTTACCTTCACCTCCGCCCATCGGATGATCGACCGGATTCATAGCTACACCCCGCACATGAGGTCTTTTCCCTAACCAACGTGTTCTTCCTGCTTTACCTAAACTTATATTTTCCTGTTCTGAGTTTCCAACGACACCATATGTAGCCAAACAGTTAAGCCTTACCATTCTAACTTCACCGGACGGCATTTTTAATTGGGCATAATCACCTTCTTTAGCCAATACCTGCAAAGCTGAACCCGCACTTCTTCCAAGCTGACCGCCTTTACCGGGTTTTAATTCAACATTATGTACAAAACTTCCCAAAGGCATTTCTTTTAAAGGAAGAGCATTTCCGATATTAATATCACTTCCCGGGCCCGATTGAATTTTATCACCGACTTTTAATCCGTTTGGGGCAATAATATAACTTTTTGAACCATCTGCATAATGTAAAAGGGCAATTCTTGAAGAACGGTTTGGATCATACTCTATTGAATAAACTTTAGCAGGAATTCCGAATTTATTTCTTTTAAAATCAATAACTCTATATTTCCTTTTATGACCGCCGCCTATATGCCGCGCCGTAACTCTTCCATGGTTATTTCTTCCGCCGGATTTATTTAAAGAAACAGTTAAAGATTTTTCCGGTTTGGTTTTAGTAATTTCCTCATAAGAAGAAACCGACATAAACCGTGTACCCGGCGTCATTGGTTTTAATTTATTGATTGCCATTTAATTATCCTGTCCTCAATCACTAGACTTGTTCAAAAATTTCTATTGTTTCATCTTTTTGCAAAGTAATAATCGCTTTCTTAAACTTCGGTGTTTTACCAGAAAATCTTCCGTTTTTTCTAAATTGAGTTTTGATTTTTCCCGGATGATTAATTGTTCTTACACTTACTACATGAACGCTAAATTTTTTCTCTATAGCTTTTGCGATTTCAATTTTATTTGCATTTGGATTTACAAGAAATCCGTATTTACCTTTATCTGCGGTTAAATTAGTCATTTTTTCCGTAATCAACGGGCTAATTAAAACACTATGCATAATTAATTCACCGCCTCTTCTTTACTCTTAAATGAATTACTAATAACATCAACAGCACTTTTTTGCAGAACTAAAACTTGATTGTTTAATATATCATATGTTGATGCTTTATATGCTTCCAATACTTTTATTTTAGGAATATTTCTTCCCGATTTATATACTGTTTCTGCTTTTTTATCTGTTAACAGCAAAACTTTCTTCCCGTTAATTTTAAATGCATTGAGAAAGTTTAAGAAATCCTTAGTTTTTGGTTTTTCAAAAGTAAAATCCTCAACTATGATAATCTGTTCGTCTTTTACCTTATGGCTAAGGGCCGATTTTCTTGCAAGTTTTTTTACTTTCTTGGGTAATTCCTGACGATAATCTCTTGGGCGCGGTCCGAATATTGTTCCGCCGCCAATCCATAACGGGGAACGGGATGTACCTGCTCTGGCACCGCCTCTGCCTTTTTGCTTCCAAGGTTTTTTACCTCCGCCTCTTACTTCGCCTCTCTCTTTAGCTTTATGAGTACCTTGCCTCTGGTTTGCCAAATATGCTTTTACTGATAAGTATATTGCATGATCATTCGGCTCAATTCCAAATATATCGTCGGCGAGATCTAATTTTTCGCCTGATTCCTTGCCGTCTAATTTATATATATCTAATGTCATTTAAATACCAAATTATTTCTTTATCAGTTCAACAAATGAGTTAATTGCTCCCGGAACAGCGCCTTTTACAAGAATTAAATTTTCTTCGGGAAGTATTTTAACAACTTTTAAATTCGCCGCAGTTACATTTTCATAACCAGTTCTGCCGGCCATCCTTTGGCCTTTAAAAACTCTAGAAGGATAAGAACTGGCACCTATCGATCCAGGAGCTCTTAATCTATCGGACTGACCGTGAGTAGTCCCGCCGACACCTCCGAAACCATGACGCCTCATAACTCCCTGGAATCCTTTGCCTTTGCTTCTGCCTCTGACTTTTATTTTCTCACCTTCCTGGAATAAATCAACCTTAACTTCGTCGCCAATCTTAAATTCAGCTACAGAGGAGAAATGAAATTCTTTCAACACTTGCGCCGGTGTTAAGTTATTTTTTTTATATTGACCTAAAACAGGTTTGGAAATGTTTTTTTCTTTCTTTTCTCCAAAGGCCAATTGAACAGCCTGGTAACCATCCTTTTCCTTTGTCCTAATAGAAACAATTTTACACGGACCGGCTAAAATAACAGTAACCGGGACTAACTCGCCTTCGGCATTAAAAACACTCGACATTCCTATTTTCTTACCGATGATGCCAGACATCTTCACTCCAAATTCATTAAAGCTTAATCTCAATATCAACACCCGCCGGAATATCTAACTTACTTAGAGAATCGACGGTTTTATTATTTGAATTATGTATATCAATAATTCTTTTATGTGCTCTGGTTTCAAATTGTTCTCTTGATTTTTTATCAACGTGCGGAGATCGCAGAACAGTATACACTGTCTTTTTTGTAGGCAGCGGGATCGGGCCGGAAACTATGGCTCCGGTACTACGAACCGTTTTTATAATTTTCTCCGTAGATTTATCTATCAAAATATGATCATATGATTTCAACTTTATTCTAATCTTTTGACCAGGCACTTAATATTACTCCTTATAATAATTACACAGAAACCCCGCTATTGGCGGGGTCAGGTAAAATCAAATTTTGACTACTCAATAATCTTTGTTACAACACCAGATCCAACTGTTCTGCCGCCTTCGCGAATAGCAAAACGGAGACCTTCTTCCATTGCTATTTCTGCGATAAGCTCGACAGAAAGATCAACTCTATCACCCGGCATAACCATTTCGGTACCTGCAGGCAGAGTTGCAACTCCTGTAACATCCGTAGTTCTAAAATAAAACTGCGGTCTGTATCCGTTAAAGAACGGGGTATGACGCCCACCTTCTTCTTTTGATAAGACATATACAGAACCTTCAAACTTTTTATGAGGAGTAATGGAGCCAGGTTTTGCAAGCACCATTCCTCTCTCTATTTCTTTTTTATCAACTCCTCTTAACAAAAGGCCTGCATTGTCACCGGCAACAGCAGAATCAAGTTCTTTTCTAAACATTTCAATACCGGTTACAACAGTTTTCTTATGGACACCTAGACCAATCAATTCAACTTCTTCAGATAATTTAACTTGTCCTCTTTCAACTCTTCCGGTTGCTACCGTACCGCGACCTGTAATAGAGAAAACATCTTCAACAGGCATTAGAAACGGTTTATCGGTATCTCTTTGCGGAACCGGGATATAGCTGTCAACCGCATCCATAAGCTCCCAGATACAATTATATCTAGGATCATCCAAAGGTGCATTACTTGCACCAGCTTCCAAAGCTTTTAAAGCAGATCCTTTAATAATCGGGATTTCATCTCCGGGAAATTCATAAGAAGTCAATAAATCTCTCAATTCAACTTCAACCAATTCAATTAGTTCAGGATCGTCAACCATATCAACTTTATTCACAAACACAACAATTTTAGGAACACCTACTTGACGAGCAAGAAGAATATGCTCTCTGGTTTGAGGCATTGGTCCATCGGTTGCCGCAACTACTAAAATCGCACCGTCCATTTGAGCAGCACCGGTAATCATGTTTTTAACATAATCTGCGTGACCGGGGCAATCAACGTGCGCATAATGTCTTGTTGCCGTAGAATATTCTATATGAGCAGTTGCAATGGTAATACCTCTTTCTCTTTCTTCGGGAGCGTTATCAATACTATCAAATGTTCTAATTTGTGATAAGCCCTTCAATGCGAGAGCCATTGTGATGGCAGCGGTTAATGTAGTTTTACCATGATCTACGTGACCGATTGTTCCTACGTTAACGTGAGGTTTACTCCTATCAAATTTTTCTTTTGCCATCTAATATCTCCTTTACTATTTTACTTTTGTTATTAATCCTATTTTATGCAGAAATAACCGATTTTTTACCTAAAGATTTTTCCGCTATTTCTTCAGCTATGCTTTTCGGAACTTCACTATAATAACCGAATTGCATTGTATAAATTGCCCTACCTTGAGTCATAGATCTTAACACGGTAGCATAGCCAAACATCTCCGAGAGCGGAACTGTTGCTTTGATAACCTGAGCATCTTTTCTAGCAGAAAATCCTTCAATTTTCCCTCTGCGGGAATTCAAGTCACCCATTACATCACCAAGGTATTCTTCGGGAGTAACTACTTCAACATCCATAATAGGTTCTAAAAGTATTGGCTTAGCTTTTTTTGCACCTTCTTTAAAAGCAAGCGATCCTGCTACTTTAAAAGAAATTTCATCCGAATCAACATCATGGTAAGACCCGTCGTATATTTTTGCTTTTATGTCAACGACAGGAAATCCGGCCACAACACCGTTTCTCATTGCTTCCTGGATACCGGCAGATACAGCAGGTATATATTCTTTCGGAACCGTACCGCCAACTATTGCATTTGTGAATTCGTAACCTTTGCCAGGGCCATTAGGACTCAATTCAACCCAAACATGTCCGTATTTTCCACGGCCGCCGCTTTGTTTAACAAACTTACCTTCGGCATTAATTGTTTGAGTAATTGTCTCTCTATATGCAACCTGGGGCTTACCGACATTAGCCTCAACTTTAAATTCCCTCTTCATTCTATCAACTAAAATTTCTAGATGCAATTCACCCATTCCGCTGATTAGAGTTTGACCTGTTTCTTCATCAACCTTAACCTTAAATGTAGGGTCTTCATCCGAAAGTTTAACTAACGCGTCAGAAAGCTTATCCTGATCCGCCTTAGTTTTCGGTTCAATTGCAATTTGAATAACAGGCTCAGGGAAAACAATTTTCTCGAGCATTACTGCATCATGCTCATCGCAAAGAGTATCACCGGTTCTAGTAAATTTAAGTCCTACAGCAGCAGCTATATCACCTGCCTTAACCTCTTCAATTTCTTCTCTATGATTTGCATGCATTTGAAGCAGCCTGCTGATTCTTTCTTTCTTTCTGCTTACTGCATTATATGTATAAGAACCGGCTTTTAACGAACCGGTATACACTCTGAAAAAAGTTAATTTACCTACATAAGGATCATTCATTATTTTAAATGCCAGTGCAGTAAATTTTTCTTTCTCGTCAATCTTTCTTTTTACTATATCGTTAATTCCGATATGGTGTGCTTCAATTTCTTTAAAATCATTTGGAGCAGGTAAGAAATCGACAACCGAATCAAGTAATTTTTGGACTCCTTTATTTTTAAAAGCCGAACCGCATAAAACAGGAATTATTTTTAACTCGATAGTAGCTTTTCTCAAAACATTTTTAATTTCTTCTTCGGTAATCTCTTTACCTTCCAAGTATTTTTCAAGCAAAGTATCATCTATATCGGAAACTGCTTCCAGCATTTCAGTTCTAAATTTACTTGCAACTTCATGCAAATCTTCAGGGATTTCGAACTCATCAAACGTTGCACCCATGGTTTCTTCATGGTACATTCGCGCTTTAAAAGTAATCAAATCGATTACGCCGGAAAAAAGATCTCCTTCTCCGATGGGAAGAGTAATAGGAATTGCATTTGCACCTAATCTATCTTTCATCATTTGAAGAGCATTATAAAAATCAGCACCTGTTCTATCCATCTTATTTATAAAAGCAATTCTGGGAACACGGTATTTGTCAGCTTGTCTCCAAACAGTTTCCGATTGAGGTTCAACGCCGCCTACGGCACAAAAAAGTGCAACCGCACCATCTAAAACTCTTAATGACCTTTCAACCTCAACTGTAAAATCAACGTGTCCGGGAGTATCGATTATATTTATTTGATGATTATTCCAGAAACATGTTGTAGCAGCACTGGTAATTGTAATTCCACGCTCTTTTTCCTGTTCCATCCAATCCATAGTAGCAGCACCGTCGTGCACTTCACCTATTCTATGTAATTTCCCTGTATAATATAAGATACGCTCGGTTGTAGTAGTTTTACCGGCGTCTATATGAGCCATAATCCCTATATTACGAACTTTATCTATTGGTAATCTCTCAGTCATTTCTTAATCTAATTCTTTCTTCGCTTTAATTATTCACTTAATCCTTACCATTTAAAGTGTGCAAAAGCTTTATTTGCTTCCGCCATTTTATGAGTATCTTCTTTCTTCTTCACTGCCGATCCCTCGTTATTCGAAGCCGATATTAATTCCGACGCCAATTTGAGAGCCATAGATTTATCATTTCTGGCCCTTGCATAAGTTTTAATCCAGCGCATAGCAAGAGCAGTTCTTCTTTCCGGCCTTACTTCAGTTGGCACCTGATAAGTTGCTCCGCCTACTCTTCTACTTCTAACCTCGATTACTGGTTGAGTATTGTTTAAAGCCTTTTTAAATATTTCCAGTCCTTCTTTTTTTGTTCTTTCTTCTATAATATCGAAAGCTTTATATACAACTTGACGAGCTTTGGATTTTTTACCGTCATACATAATCGAATTAATAAATTTAGCGACCATAACATCGTTAAATTTTGGATCCGGTTTAAGACTTTTCTTGTCTGCTCTTTTCTTTCTCATAAAATTTATTTAGCCTTTGGTTTTTTTGCTCCGTATTTTGATCTACCTTTTTTCCTATCTTCAACACCGCTTGTATCTAAAGTGCCTCTTATAATATGATACCTAACTCCTGGTAAATCTTTAACCCTACCGCCTCGTATTAAAACAATAGAGTGTTCCTGTAAATTGTGCCCTTCACCGGGTATATATGCCGTAACTTCCATACTGTTTATTAATCTTACTCTTGCTACCTTTCTTAAAGCAGAATTAGGTTTTTTAGGAGTTGATGTATAAACTCTTGTGCATACCCCTCTTTTTTGCGGGCAGGCATCAAGAGCCGGTGCTTTTTTCTTTGCCAATATCTGAACTCGGCCTTTTCTAACTAATTGATTTATCGTGGGCACAAACTACTCCAACTTTTTTAATATCTAAAAAAATTTCAGACTTCTAATATAGGCTTTATGCCAAATTTTGTCAAGAAACCAATTAAATATTTTTGTTTTTTCAAATTGATAAGGGTAAAAAAATCCGGCTCAATATAAATGGCCGGATTTTTAAACATTATAAATTAAGCTTGCTGAACTTGTTCTTCGGTTTCTTTCTTTTCTTCGACAATTTCTTCAGAAGCAAGAATTATATTTCTATATTTTTTCAAACCTGTACCTGCCGGGATTAAATGTCCCATTACTACATTTTCTTTTAATCCACGCAGATAATCAACTTTAGCTTCAGTTGCAGCATTCGCTAACACTTTCGTAGTCTCCTGGAATGAAGCAGCGGAAATAAAGCTTTCCGTAGATAATGCAGCCTGGGTTATGCCTAATAGCACATGTTCAAATGTTGCCGGTTCGGCATCTCTGGCAACTATCGGTTTTTTACTCTTTTTCTTTAAATCTGCATTTATTTCTCTAAACTTGCTTTTAGAAATTAATTGTCTGTCTTTAAATCGTGAATCACCTTTATCTTCAATTCTTACTAACGACATTATTTTATTATTTTCTTCAATAAAGTCATTACGATCAACAGCATCTTCTTCGAGAAATTTGGTATCGCCCGGAGACACAATTTTAATTTTCTGCAGCATCTGGCGTACGATAACTTCAATATGCTTATCATTTATTTTAACACCCTGCAAACGATAAACATCTTGAATCTCATTCACTAAATATTCCTGTACTGCACTTGTTCCTTTAATTTTCAGAATATCATGAGGATTGATTGGACCATCGGTGATTTTTTCACCTGCAGGTATTTCATCACCTTCCTGAACAAGTATATGCTTACCTAACGGGACATTATATTTTTTCTCGTCGGATTTATCAGGAGCAATTACAATAATTTCTCTTGAACCTTTTTTACGAGCACCGAATTTTACAGTACCTTCAATTTCAGAAACAATTGCAGTTTCCTGCGGACTTCTAGCTTCAAATAATTCTGTAACTCTTGGAAGACCGCCTGTAATATCCCGACTCTTACTCTGCTGTTTTGAAATCTTTGCCAGAATTGTTCCTGCCGGAATATTTTCTCCTTCATCAACAGAGAGGTAAGCTCTTGTAGGAATATTGAAAGATTTTTTTGTACCATCTTCTGACTCAATTGATATACTCGGAGTTAGATTTTTATCCTTTGATTCAATTACAACTTTTTGGACGTGACCGGTTTGTTCATCTGTAACCTGCTGAAGTGTAACTCCATCAATCATGTCAACAAATCTTACACTACCGGATAAGTCGGTTAGAATAACTGAATTATACGGATCGTGATTATATAAAGCAGAACGTTTCTTAATTCGCTGACCGTCATTTATAACAAGTTCAGCACCGTACGGAACATCGTACTTTTTAATTTGACGGTTATTATCGTCATAAATTCCTATTGCACCCCTTCGACCGGTAACAACCTTTACAGTACCTAGAAAATCAGACTTTTCAACAAATGCTATTCTTTCAAATTTAACAACACCATCTAGTGCCGATTCTACTTGAGATTGACTTGCAATTCTAGAAGAAGTACCTCCTAAATGGAATGTTCTTAAAGTAAGCTGTGTTCCGGGTTCACCGATTGATTGAGCAGCAATTATACCGACAGCTTCACCAATTTCTACTATTTTACCATTTGTTAAATTCCGGCCGTAACATTTTGCACATACGCCGCGTTTTGCTTCGCATGTTAATACAGTTCTAATATAAACGGAATCAATACTTGCATCTTCAATTTTATCAGCTATCTCTTCCGTAATCATTTCACCGGCAGGGATTATTATTTCATCAGTCCGAGGATCATAAATATCCTCTTGAGCAACACGGCCCGTGATTCTTTCACCAAGAGGTTCTCTTTCCTGTTCAACATCTTTTAATGCGGTAATTTCTATACCCAGAATTGTTCCGCAGTCTTCTTCGGTTATAATAACATCTTGAGATACATCAACCAGTCTTCGGGTTAAATATCCGGCGTCAGCAGTTTTAAGTGCCGTATCAGCAAGACCCTTTCTAGCACCGTGAGTAGAAATAAAATATTCAAGAACCGACAGACCTTCCTTAAAGTTCGCAACAATGGGGTTTTCTATAATTTCACCGGCTTGACCAGACAAACTCTTTTGCGGTTTCATCATAAGACCGCGCATACCGGCCAATTGTCTAACCTGTTCCTGCGATCCTCTTGCGCCCGAATCAACCATCATATGCAAAGAATTAAATCCGCTGTCTGCTACTCGTATCTTATCCATTAAAACACGAGCAACATCATTAGTTGTATGTGTCCAAACATCGATTATTTTATTATATCTTTCTGCATCCGTTATTACACCTTGTTCGTGCTCGTTAAGAATTCCTTCTACTTTTTTGTTTGCTTTTTCAATTAAAGATTCTTTCTCTTCAGGTATAATCATATCGGCATAGCTTACCGATAGACCGCCGGCAGTTGAATATCTAAAGCCTAATTCCTTCAAGTCATCCAAAAACTTAGCAGTTACCTTATTACCAAGTTTCATAAACATTTGCCCTATAAAGCCGCCAAATGTTTTCTTTATTAATAACTGGTTAAAGTAACCCATTTCCTTGGGAACTATTTGATTGAAAATAATGCGGCCTGTTGTAGTTTCAATAAATTTACCATCTATTCTTACTTTAATTTTTGAATGAAGACCGATTACTTTTGAATTATATGCGATTATAACCTCTTCAGCAGAACCAAAGGTCATGTTTTCGCCTTTTTCACCTTCTTTAAGCTTTGTAAGATAATAGCAGCCTAATACTATATCCTGAGTTGGAACAACAATCGGGCTGCCGTTTTGGGGCGAAAGAATGTTATGGCTGCTTAGCATCAATAAGCTGGCTTCAAGCTGAGCTTCATAAGAAAGCGGAACGTGAACTGCCATCTGGTCACCATCAAAGTCTGCGTTAAAAGCAGTACACACCATCGGATGAAGCTGAATAGCGCGCCCATCAATCAATATGGGTTGAAATGCTTGTATGCCGAGTCTATGCAGCGTCGGAGCACGGTTCAATAGAACCGGATGTCCTTCAATTATTTTTGCCAGCATATCCCAAATGATAGGATCTTTTCTATCAACAACTTTTCTAGCACTTTTAACTGTTTTGTTATGGCCTCTTTCAATTAATTTTCTAATTATAAAAGGCTTGAAAAGTTCAACAGCCATATCCTTAGGTAAACCGCATTGATGCAATTTCAATTCCGGACCAACTACGATAACAGAACGGCCTGAATAATCAACTCTTTTTCCAAGAAGGTTCTGGCGAAAACGTCCTTGTTTTCCTTTAAGCATATCGCTTAAAGATTTGAGAGGTCGGTTGTTATCACTTCTAACCGCACTGCCTCTGCGAGAGTTATCGAACAATGCATCAACAGATTCCTGAAGCATGCGTTTTTCATTACGCAGAATAACTTCAGGCGCTTTAATATCGATTAGTCTTTTAAGACGGTTGTTTCTAATAATTACTCTTCTATATAAGTCATTCAAATCGCTAGTTGCAAACCTGCCGCCTTCGAGCGGAACCAAAGGCCTAAGTTCCGGAGGAATGATAGGAATATAACTTAAAACCATCCACTCAGGTTTGTTAGCAACTTTTCCTTCTTCTTCTTTAAATGCTTCTAGAACCCTTAGTCTTTTAAGGAGATCGGCTTTTTTCTGCTGTGAGGTTTCAACCAGCAATTGGTCTCTAAGCGTTTTAGACAAAACTTCAATGTCGGTATTTTTCAGAATTTCTTTTACGGCATCACCGCCTATTTTCGCAACGAATTTTTTAGGATCGGTATCATCTAATTTTTCATTTCCTTGGGGAAGTGAGTTAAGTACTTCAAAATACTGATCTTCCGATACCAGGTCCAATCTGCTTAATCCGGTGGGACCGGGATTTATAACGACATAGGATTCATAATAAATTATTTTTTCTAATTCTTTAAGGCTAATTCCTATAATATTACCGATTTTTGAAGGTTGAGCTCTAAAAAACCATATGTGAACAACAGGTACCGCAAGAGCAATATGACCCATTCTTTCACGTCGAACACTTTTTTGAGTGACTTCCACTCCACATCTATCACAAATAATTCCTTTATAACGAATACGTTTATATTTGCCACAGAAACATTCCCAATCCCGGGTTGGCCCGAATATTTTTTCACAGAACAATCCGTCTTTTTCGGGTCTAAATGATCTATAGTTAATAGTTTCCGGTTTAGTTACTTCTCCATAAGATCTGGATAAAATATCATCAGGGCTTGCTAAACCAATAGTGATACTGTTAATATCACGCATTGCATTTTCTTGAACTCTATAAGGCATTTTTTATCTCCTAATTTCTAAGTGAAAAATTTATTCAATCGATGTTAATTAATTTTTATATCGAGGCCTAAGCCCTGAAGTTCTTTAATTAACACGTTGAAGGATTCAGGAATATTTGGTTCCTGTAAGTTTTCACCTTTAACTATTGCTTCATATACTTTTGCTCTACCAGCCACATCATCACTCTTAATTGTTAATATTTCTTGCAGGATATTCGAAGCACCGTAGCCTTCAAGCGCCCAGACTTCCATTTCACCAAATCTTTGTCCGCCAAATTGCGCTTTACCGCCTAAAGGCTGCTGAGTAATTAGAGAGTAAGGACCGATTGACCTTGCATGGATTTTATCATCAACCAGGTGACTTAGTTTAAGCATGTAGATATAACCACATGTAACTTTTTGATGGAATTTCTCGCCGCTTCTTCCGTCATACAATTCAGTCTTACTTCCTCTTTCAAGACCTGCTTTTTCCAGCCATTCATCTACGTCTTCAATCTTTGCACCGTCGAAAATCGGCGTGGCAAACTTAACTCCTAATTTTTTACCGGCCCAACCAAGAGCAGTTTCATAAAGCTGCCCAAGGTTCATACGTGAAGGTACACCAAGAGGATTAAGAACTATGTCAACATGGGTGCCGTCCGGTAAGAAAGGCATATCTTCAACCGGAACAATTTTAGCAACGACACCTTTGTTTCCATGACGGCCGGCCATTTTATCGCCGACAGATAATTTACGTTTCTTAGCAACATAAACTTTTGCAAGCTGAACAATTCCCGGAGGAAGTTCATCACCGCTGGTGATTTTAATTTTCTCCCTCTTGTAGTCTTCTTCTAAATCCGCGAGAATATCAAAATAATTCTTGTATAAAGTTTTTATTAAATTATTTGTCTTTTTTGATTCGAACCAATCTAATGTATAATCAAGTTTTGTTACATCTTCCATTGAAGAAAATGTAGTATCTTTTATCGTAGTACCGCTTCTTAAAACTACACTTCCTTCCAGTTCGCGAATTCCTGTAGTAGTATCACCATCCGTAATTTTTGTTAATTTATTAACTAACTTTTCATAGTGAGATACAAGATTTTGTTTATGCTCATTTTCTAAGCTATCTAACTGTTTTTTCTCGACTTTTTTAGATTCGGTATCCCTTCTCTTTCTGCTGAAAAGCCGAGTTTTAATAACGGTACCTTTTAATCCTGGAGGTGCTTTTAGAGATGCATCTTTCACATCTCCGGCTTTATCTCCAAAAATAGCCCTTAATAATTTTTCTTCAGGCGTGGGATCTGTTTCACCTTTAGGAGTGATCTTTCCAATAAGAATATCTCCTTCTTTAACCTCCGCACCTTCTCTAATAATTCCGTTTTCATCCAGATTTTTAACTGCTTCTTCGCTAACGTTTGGAATTTCTCTGGTTAATTCTTCTTCACCCCGCTTTGTTTCTCTTACCTGAAGTTCGAATTCTTCAATATGCAAAGAAGTGTAAATATCTTCGCTGACTACCCTTTCACTTATTATTATAGCGTCCTCAAAGTTGTAGCCGCGCCAGGGCATAAAAGCTACAAGCACGTTTCTTCCAAGTGCCAATTCGCCTTGATCGGTAGAACTTCCGTCAGCAAGAACTTCTCCTTTTTCTACCTTTTGGCCCTGATTTACAAGCGGTCTTTGGTTAACACATGTTTCCTGGTTTGTACCGTGAAACTTTGTTAATCTGTATACAACTTTACGTACGTCATTAAAACTTGTAAGTGCTTCAGCACTATTCGGATTTATATCGTACTTAACTACAACTTTATCCGCATCAACGCTTTCAATTACGCCATTATCTTCAGCAACAATAACCGCCCGCGAATCACTTGCAAGTTTCTTTTCCATACCTGTACCAACTATCGGTGTTTCAGGGCGCAGCAAAGGAACTGCTTGCCGCTGCATGTTTGATCCCATTAAAGCTCTATTTGCATCGTCGTGTTCCAAAAACGGTATTAAGGCCGCCGCCGCACTTACTAATTGAGCCGGCGCAACATCCATATATTGTATATGATCCGGTGTAATAATTGGGAATTCACCTTTGAACCTGGATTTAACTCTTTCATGGACAAATTTGCCCTGTTCCGTAAGAGGTGCATTCGCTTGAGCAATAGTAAATAAATCTTCCTGTTCTGCAGTTAAATATTCTACCTCGGAAGTTGCTTTACCTCTTTCAACTTTTCTATAAGGAGTTTCTAAAAAACCATATCTATTTACACGTGCGTAAATAGTTAAGGAAGAAATAAGTCCGATATTCGGTCCTTCAGGTGTTTCAATCGGGCACAACCGGCCGTAATGTGTATAATGTACGTCACGAACCTCAAATCCTGCTCTTTCTCTTGTTAAACCTCCGGGTCCTAAGGCCGACATTCTTCTTTTGTGTGTCATCTCAGCCAACGGATTTGTTTGATCCATAAATTGAGATAATTGATTAGTCCCGAAAAATGCATTTATTACACTGCTGATTGTTCTTGCATTTACTAAATCCTGCGGGGTAAAATTTTCGGTATCACGCATGTTCATTCGTTCTTTAATTGTTCTGGCCATACGTGCCATACCGACATTGAATTGCTGACCCAATTGTTCTCCAACAGTCCGGATTCTCCTGTTTCCTAAATGATCAATATCGTCAACGGCTTCATTGCCGTTTCTTAATTTAATAATATATTTCATTATAGAAATAATATCTTCAATTGTTAAAATTGTAGTTGTCTCAGGATGGTTAAGCTTTAACTTATCATTCATTCTATGGCGGCCGACATCTCCAAGATCATATCGTTTATCGTTAAAAAACAATTTATCAATTAAAGCTTGAGCTGTATCCAAATCCGGAGCCTCACCGGATCTTAGCTGACGATATATTGAATATAAAGCCTCTTCCTTTGTACTAGATGTATCTTTACGTAAGGTATTTACAATTAAATCCATATCGGGAGAAATAACCGAGTTAATGAATTTTAATGTTTCAACTTCAGCTTCTTTCAATCTTTCAATATCTTCTTCCGTAAGAATACTGTCTTTCGTTAAAAATATTTCACCGGTTGACATATCAAAAACATCGCTGGCTATCGTCCTGCCGACATAATCTTTTATCTTTACTTTTTTAACAGTTACTTCTTCAATTAAATCAAAGAGGTTTAAAATTTCTTCGTCGGTAGCAAAATTCAAAGCACGCAATAATGTAGTAGCAGGGAATTTTTTTCTACGATCGATATACACATACATTACATAGTTAATATCCGTTGCAAATTCTACCCACGAGCCTCTCAACGGAATTATTCTAGCTGAATAAATTGGCGTACCGTTTGGATGAACAGTCTGAGAGAATGCCACACCCGGTGAACGGTGCAATTGAGAAACAACAACTCTTTCAGCACCGTTTATTACAAATGTTCCTTTTTCAGTCATAAACGGAAGATTACCCAAATAAACTTCCTGCTCAACGCTGTTTACGAATTCTTGTGTATCGGGGTCTTTTGTAGAAAGACGAAGTTTCCCTTTTAAAGGAGCTGCGAAAGTTAAGCCTCTTTCCAAACATTCCTGTACCGAAAACCTGGGCTTTTCTATATAATATTCAATAAAATCCAGCCTATAATTTTCTTTATTATCAAAAATCGGGAAGTTATTATTAAATACTGTTTGTAGACCCTTGTTTTCTCTCTTATTCGGAAGGGCTTTTAATTGCACAAAATCTTCAAAAGCAGCAGTCTGAATGTCCAATAAATCCGGCGGCTCAATTACAGATGGAATTTTTCCAAAAGAAATTCTATTGTTATTCAATTTTTAAACCTCCAATTATTTTACTTTTCTTTTCAATCCTTACCATAAATCAACGAAATCAAATTAATAAAAAGCGATTAGACGGACTTTTCCGCCTATCACTTTTTTTAAAATACTTTCCTAGACCTAAAATTATTTAATCTCTACGGTAGCACCAGCTTCTTCAAACTCTTTTTTAAGTTTTTCAGCTTCTTCTTTGGAAATTGCTTCTTTAACAGTTTTAGGAGCTCCATCCACTAAATCTTTAGCTTCTTTTAAACCTAAACCGGTGTGCGCTCTTACTACTTTAATAACATTAATCTTTTTTTCGCCTATAGTCTTTAGAACTATATCAAATTCGGTCTTCTCCTCGGCAGCAGGTCCGCCGTTACCGGCAGGTGCCACACCGCCGGCCACTACAACAGGAGCAGCGGCTGTTACACCGAATTCTTCTTCCAGTGCTTTTTTCAATTCAGAAGCTTCTAAAAGGGAAAGGCCTTTAATTTTATCAACTATTTCAGTTACTTTTTCTGACATTTTATTTTTCTCCTAATAAATAAATTTCGTATTAAAATTAAACTTATGCTGCTTTTTTCTTTGAGATTTCATCTATTACACTGACTAAATCCCTCATTACAGCATTTATAGCACCGACAATACCTGAAGCAGGTGCGTTTATGCTGCCTAAAATACTTGCTATTAATTCTTTCTTAGAAGGCAGGCTAGCTAATTCGTTTAACTTGTCGCTAGGATAATACTGATCTTCAATATAGCAAGCCTTTAAGGCTAATTTTTGTGTTTCATCAAAATATTTTTTAATGATTTTCGCCGGTGCAACCGGGTTATCAGAAGCAAAGGCATAACCCGTCATTCCCGTCAGATGATCGGCTAATTTATCATATTTACCGGCTTCATCTATTGCTCTTTTAAATAAAGTATTTTTAATTACTTTATAATTAACGCCTTCTTTTCTAAAGTTATTTCGAATGGCGCTAATATCCTCAACATTTATTCCGGTATAATCTGTAAGATAAATAGCCGAAGAATTATTAATCATCTCCTTAACTTGAGAAACAACATCTGTTTTTTCATTCTTATTCATTTTTCTCCCATACCAGATTATAATTTAATCGTGTCGGCTAGAAGCATTTATTTTATTAGTGCGTAATATTTTATTGCTTAATGTGCAGCAATTTCATCTTTATTAATTTTTATCCCGGCACCCATTGTACTGGATAAAAACAAACTCTTTACATATTGTCCTTTTGCCGTTGAAGGTTTAAGCTTAATTATTGTGTTAAGAAAAGCCCTCGTATTATCGGCAAGTTTATCAACATCAAAATTAAGTTTACCTAAGGATGTATGTACAATTCCTGTTTTTTCAACACGAAATTCAATTTTGCCTGCCTTAACTTCCTTTACGGCTTTTGCAACATCCATTGTAACTGTTCCGCTTTTAGGATTGGGCATTAAACCTTTTGGCCCCAATACTCTGCCTAATTTTCCTAATTCGGCCATTGTATCGGGAGTAGCTACTACAACATCAACATCAGCCCATCCGCCTTTTATTTTTTCAAGATATTCCTCAAAACCGGCATAATCAGCTCCTGCATCCAAAGCTTCTTGTGCTTTGGAACCTTTTGCTATAACTAAAACTCTAACTTGTTTTCCGGTTCCATGCGGCAGAGAAACAGTTCCACGAACCATTTGATCGGCATGTCTCGGATCAACTCCAAGCCGAATTGCACAATCCAATGATTCTACGAATTTAACTTTTGAACTTTCTTTTAGGATTTTAATTGCATCTTCAATTGAGTATTCTTTGGATTTATCAAAAGCTTTGCTGATTTCTTTATTTCTTTTAGTTTTTTCCATTTCTCTATTTCCTTTGAGCTATAACCTTTAACTTATACTCGAATTAATCTTCTACCGTAATGCCCATACTTCTAGCCGTACCGGCAACCATACTCATAGCATGGTCTATATCGAAAGCATTTAAATCGGGCATTTTTAATTGTGCTATTTCCTGAACCTGTCCCTTATTTACTTTAGCAACTTTATTTCTATGAGGTTCAGCCGATCCTTTTTCTATTTTTGCTGCTTTTTTTAATAAAACAGCGGCAGGAGGTGTTTTTGTAATAAAGGTAAAAGATTTATCGGAGTAAACAGTAATAACTACCGGTATAATTAAACCGTCTTTATCGGAAGTTCTTGCATTAAACTGCTTGCAAAACTCCATTATATTTACGCCTTTTTGGCCTAATGCAGGACCAACCGGTGGGGACGGATTAGCTTTACCGGCAGGAATTTGTAATTTTATAAATCCACTTATTTTTTTAGCCATTTTATTTACCTATTAAAATACTTAGTTATTTCTCTAATTCTGCTTGAACAAAATCGATTTCGACAGGAGTTTTTCTTCCGAATATTGAAACCATTACCTTAATTTTCATTTTTTCTTCATTTACTTCTTGAATTGTTCCGCTAAAATTGTTGAACGGACCATCTATAATTTTAACAAGATCACCGTTCCTAAAGATAGTTTCCATTCTTTCACTGGATTCATCTTGAGTTAAACGGCCTACAATTCTTTTAACTTCTTCAGGCTGTAAAGGATTCGGATTATTTTTTGTTCCTAAAAATCCCATAACAGAAGGAGTGTTTAGAATAAAATCTTTAACCTGGTTATCAAGTTCAGCCTTAACTAAAATATATCCCGGGAAAAAATTCTTTGTCTTGCTTTTCTTTTTACCATCCTTAACTTCAAACACTTTTTCAGTAGGGACAAGAACATCTTCAATTTTTACTTTTAATTTCTCATTATCTCTTAATTCTGCGTCAATGAGACTTTTAACCTTATTCTCATGCCCCGAAAAAGTTCTTACGACATACCATTTTAATTCCGACTCAGACATTAAACTAAAAAATTCCTTTAAATAATTGTGTGATTATAAAGTCTATAACATAAGTAAAAGCAGCAATAATTAAACAGGATACAATGACAACATAGGTAGATTCTTTAAGTTCATCCATGGTTGGCCATGTGACTTTTTTCATCTCCTTGACAACATCTTGAAAAAAAGCAATTATTTTATCTTTCATAATACCAGCTCTTAATAGTTTAAGCAGCACGTCAGGAGGGACTCGAACCCCCAACCTGCGGTTTTGGAGACCGCTGCTCTAGCCAATTGAGCTACTGACGTAGCAAAATTATTTAGTTTCTTTATGGATCGTATGTTTCTTATCCCAGCGGCAGTATTTTTTATATTCAGCCCTATTAGGATGAAGCCTTTTATTTTTAGTCGTAGTGTAATTTCTTCTTTTACACTCGGTACATTCTAAAGTTATTATTTCTCTCATTGTATTTCTTATATAATTTTCGTTCGATCTAATAGCCGGTATTTCATGTAAGAGCAAATTAGTTTTTGCTTATAACCGGTTAACTTCTCGTTTAACGGGAAGTTCTAAAATAATTAATTTTTCTTGAGCTGACGACCGGGATTGAACCGGTGACCTCATCCTTACCAAGGATGTGCTCTACCAACTGAGCTACGTCAGCAATGTGTAGAGCGGGAGACGGGACTCGAACCCGCGACCAACAGCTTGGAAGGCTGTGACTCTAGCCAACTGAGTTACTCCCGCATTGGCAGAATTAATTTTTTCGTTCAATTAAAATAGATTATAACAGATATAACTCGTCATCATTTTAATTTTTTACAAAATTTTAAAGAACTATCTTCTCAAAAAAAACCGGAGCGAAAACTGCAAAAAAATAAGGGAACTAAAAAATTTCAATCGATAATATTCCCTTACAATTTCATCTCATAATTTTCGAATGTCGTGGGCGGCGAGGGATTCGAACCCCCAAAGGCGTCAGCCAACGGATTTACAGTCCGCCCCGGCTCTCCAACTCCGGCGTCCGCCCGGTTTTATAAACGAGCAACAAATATATTTTTATTTCAAGAAAAATGCAAATGAAAAAACAGCCGAATTGCTGAAATTGGAAGATATGTTCACTCAAATGAACTCTTTTAAATAAAAACCAAAACAAATATATTATTTGAAAATTCAAAAATTAAGTGTAATAAAATTTACCCACTCTTATAATATAACTTACTTTTTTCATTTTAATATTATAAAATTTTCAAGTTTAATGATTTTTTTGAGAATTTATTTTAATACGATGCTCTTGAAATATGCCTAAATATTTATTTTTAATGCTTCCACAACTCCCTATCAAGACTTCTATATTGAATTGCTTCACTTATATGCTGCGGTAAAATATTTTCGGAATTATCCAGATCCGCAATAGTTCTGCTTACTTTTAAAATTCTATCATAAGCTCTGGCAGATAAACCCAGCTTTGTCATGGCCATTTTTAGTAATTCTGATCCTGCGTTATCTAGTTTACAAAACTGTCTGACCTCTTTAGATCCCATATCACCATTGTTATAAATGTGTTTTAAATGGCTGAATCTATTTAATTGTATTTTTCTCGCCGCAATAACTCTTTCTCTAATTTTTGAAGAAGATTCACTTTTTGTATCTGCCGATAGTTCTTTATATTTAACAGCCGGCACTTCAATATGGATATCAATTCTGTCAAGCAAAGGACCGGAGATTCTTGCCATATATTTTTGAATTTGAGGAAGTGTACATGTACATTCTTTTGCCGGATCGGTATAATAACCGCAAGGACAAGGATTCATTGCAGATGCAAGCATAAAATTAGCAGGAAATTCAAGAGAAAGCTTGGAACGACTGACCGTAACTTTTGAATCTTCAAGAGGCTGTCTTAAAACTTCCAGAACATTTTTCTTGAATTCGGGTAATTCATCCAGGAAAAGAACTCCGTGATGCGAAAACGAGACTTCTCCTGGACGAGGAAAGGAACCGCCTCCGACAAGCGCCGCATCTGAAACCGTGTGGTGCGGACTTCTGAACGGTCTTTCCGTTATTAATGGCAGGTCTTTAGGAATTATTCCTGCAACCGAATGTATTTTTGTTGTTTCAAGCGCTTCGTCAAAAGTCATCGGCGGTAAAATGGAAGGAATTCTTTTAGCCAGCATTGTTTTTCCCGAACCCGGCGGTCCAATCATCAATATATTATGTGCTCCGGCAGCAGCTACTTCCAGAGCCCTTTTTACATTTTCCTGACCCTTGACATCTGAAAAATCAAGATGATATTGATTTACCCTGGAAAACAATTCGTTTTTATTCGTTACGGTTTTTTCTTTTTGTATTTCATTATTAAGAAATTGAACAACCTCCATTAAATTTTCCATTCCGTAAACATCTATACCATCAACTATGGAAGCCTCGTTGGCCGAATCTTTCGGTAAAATAATTTTTTTAATTCCATTCCTTTTAGCTTCAACGGAAATCGGCAGGGCGCCTTTAATCGGGCGGAGAGTGCCGTCTAATGAAAGCTCACCTAGAAAAATCGAATTATCAGGCATATTACCTTTTATTATTTCAGTAGCGGTTAGCAAACCAACTGCAATCGGAAGATCAAAAGAACTGCCTTCTTTTTTAATATCTGCAGGGGCAAGATTAATTGTTATCTTTTTAAGCGGGTAATCGTAACCGCTGTTTTTAATTGCAGATGCCACTCTTTCGCGGCTTTCCTTAACAGCGTTGTCCGGTAAACCGACAATTGTAAACGAAGGAATTTGTTTTTCAACATTAGTTTCAACCTCAACAACGTATGCATCGATTCCTAATGTTGCACTGGAGAATATTTTTGAAAGCATTTCCCCTCTTTAATTTTAAATTAAAGAATGATTAAATCCGACTTTTAATTTAAATTATTAACAATAAAGATGTAAACTAATTGTAAAGATAAAATTTTATTTTGTAAGGATCATCTTTTTCATTTCGGAATAACCGGGAGTGGAAATCTTATATAGATAAATTCCGGATGGAAGGTTAGCAGCATCAAATGAAAAAGTATGTATGCCTTGTGATAAATATCCTTTAAATAATCTTGAAATCTCCCTGCCTTCAAGATTATATACCGTTACTTCCAATTGACTGCTTATCGCCAAGTCAACAATAATACTGGTCGTTGGGTTAAAAGGATTCGGATAATTTTGTTCAACTACAAAAGGTTGAATCTCCCCCTGCCCGACTTTAACAGATGAAGAATAGGTTACTCCTCCGTCGTTATTAACTTGCTCTATTCTGTAATAAACGACATCATTTCCATTATCAATTCCGTCGACAAAACTGTAGGTTTTGGAATTATCGTTGTCTGCCTGTACTCTATAAATATCCGTATATGGTGAATTACCTATAGACTTTTGCAAAACATAATAATTTGCCTGTTTAAAATCTCCGCCGCTCCATTCAAGTTGATACGCACTATTCAATGGAAGAAGGTTTAATTCCGGAGCCCTGGTAAATATCGGGGCATTGGATTTAATATATTGAATTCCTATCGATGAAATATTCATTTTATCGTTACCGGAATTAAGATTATCGGAATTATCAAAATCGAATTGCGACATTACTGATGAACTATCGCTTATAAAATTAATAAAATTCTCATTGGAAGATGAAACTTCAATACTATTATTTAAATCTATAAATCTTAACAAATCAATTTCGAAAGTTTTATCAGTATCGTTATTTTGAAAATTGAATATTAAATCACTGGCATTTAAAAAAAACGGAATATTATCCTCTGCAATTAATTTGCCGTTACTGTAAAAATCCGCCGTATGATTTGTAAATGAAAAATCAACTGCAATATGATACCACGATTTTCTACCGATAAAAATTGAATTCATATTATTTATAGTTTCATTTCCCTTATCCACAAGCAGCATTTGATAATTATTAGTGGATAAATCGTACTGAAAATCCGGATTATTTTTAGCTGAGATTTGTAAAAATGAAAGCCGTGAATTGTTTGATTTAATCCAAAATTCGGTTAAAAGGTTTTCAGATTGTATTTTCTGCAGTGAAATATTTAATGAGGAGCCGTTCTCAAAAAGAATCGATTTTCCGGCACTTTTTTGAGGCTGATAGAATTGAAGATCTGCAGTTATATAGTTTTCTAAATTCTCATTTCCGCCGGAATTCAATAAACCTAAAACCTGATCGCTGTCTTTAAATACTCCGTAAAATTTAACATCGGATCTTGAAATAGAACCTGAATTAAAATTCATTAATATCTGGAAATATGTACCTGAGGAAAATGCCGAGTCTTCTAAATTTATAACCGTTTTATAAACCGGATCTGTGAAATCCTTCAAAGTCGATGCAGAATAGTTTAAAATCTCATTTTTGTATGATGATCTTAATTCAATTTTCTTAAGAGAAATTTTTTCACCTGGAATGATGTATAATTCCAATCGTTCTGCCGAAGGAAAAACACTGGAAGTAATTAAGGAAATATCAAAGTAGGAATTAACGGGTATATTTTTCGGATAGACAAGATTATAGTTATCCGATCCGTTCTTACCGTAACAAACGGTCAAGGGAAAAAAAACAAACCAGATACAAATTGTTTTAAGCATATAGATTTGAAATTAAGAACTAAAATTCAAAATTTCAATTATTTATAGCTTCGGAGGAACTCAATTCTGTCTTGAAGCTGATTGACGGGAGTCAACAGTTTATCTTTCCCGTAGATTGCATCTTCCCTGTTATAAAATGCCAATTCGTAATCTTTACTCATAACAATGGCTTCTTCAGGGCAAACTTCCTCACAAAATCCGCAAAAAATGCATCTTAGCATATTTATTTCAAACTTTTGCGGATATCTTTCTTTCTGCCGGTCGGTTTCGCCGGCTTGAACTTCTATAGCTAAAGCCGGGCAAACTCTGGAGCAAAGGCCGCATGCAACACATCTTTCTTCACCATTTTCTTCCTGAACTAAAACCGGCCTTCCGCGATATGATGCCGAAGGAATAAATTTTTCTTCAGGGTATTTCATCGTAAACTTTGGTTTTAGCATATTCTTCATTGTAAGCGACAAACCCTTTACAATTTCAGGTATGTATATTTTTTCCCAGAACGTTAAATCTTTTTCTCTTTTCTTAACAGCCATCAATTCTCCAAAAATAAAACTTCATAATAAACTTTTTCTTCAACCCCTTGGAATATCTTAACTAAATTTTAAAAACCATTACCAAAAAAGCAACCCAAACCAAATTTAAAAGTGAGAGCGGGAACATTACCTTCCAGCCCAGATTCATTAACTGGTCATATCTGAATCTCGGGATACTCCATCTTACCCAAATAAAAAAGAATAACAAAACAGCTACTTTAACTAAAAAAGTTAGAACGGAAATTATTGCAAACAATGTTGCCGATAAACCGAATGTTTCAAGGTAAGGAAACTGCCATCCGCCTAAATATAATGTAACTATCATAGCGCTGGCTATAATCATGTTGGCATATTCTGCAAGGAAAAATCCCGCAAACTTCATACTGCTGTATTCTGTGTGAAATCCGCCGACAAGTTCGGGTTCGGCTTCCGGTAAATCAAACGGCAGCCTGTTAGTTTCTGCAAATGCAGAAACGACAAAAGTAATAAATCCTATGGGTTGAATTATGGCATTCCACATCCACCCTGACTGCGCCTGAACAATAGCTTCAGGTCTCAACGATTCTGCTACCAATAAAACACCGGCTACCGAAAATCCCATTGATATTTCATACGAAATCATTTGAGCGGAAGAGCGGATACCTCCCAATAATGAATATTTGCTTCCGGAAGACCAGCCTGCAAATGTAATTGCATAAACTCCCAGCGATGTTAATGCAAGTACATAAAGTATTCCCATGTTAACATCAGCTACTACAAGCGGAACATTAAAACCAAAGATAGTAACATTCGGTCCAAATGGAATTACGGCATAAGTTGTAAATGCTACGAACAAAGCAGTAATAGGAGCTAAAGTATGGATCGGCTTATTTGCTACATCCGGAACTATATCTTCCTTTAATAAAAGTTTAAGTACATCTGCAAAAGGCTGAAGCACGCCTTCCCACCCGACACGATTCGGTCCTAATCTATTTTGAGCCCATGCACTAATTCTTCTCTCAAAATAAACCAGGTACGAAACGGTAAGAAGCATAACCGTAAAAACGATTACAATTTTAACAAGACTAAAAATTATTATTTCCCAAATATTCATAATTAAATAAGCTCCGTTTATGCACTAACTGTTTTTTCAATTGGCTGTAATTTTGACTGTATGCCGAGTTCGCCGATTTTATCATAGTCCAAACCGTTAAATGCAGGAACTGTTTTAGAAATTTCCGCAAAAACATCTTCGGCTAAATTAAATTTCATCTTAGTCCCCATTGATTCTGCTAACCGGCTTAAAATTTTCCAGGAAGAAACAGCATCATATTTATGTCCCTGAGCCCATCTATCGTACTTGGAGCCGAATTTATCCAAACGGCTCATAGACATTCCATCCATTGCTCTATCCATTTCAACCGTAGCAACAGCAGGCTTTATTCTTTGAACTCTTCCCTTAAAATTAACGATAGTTCCGTTCTTTTCAGCATATGCTGCCGCCGGAAATACAATATCGGCCAAAGCGGTAGTTTTGTTAAAGTTGGCTGCATGTACAATCAATAAATCAAGTTTTGTTAATACTTCTTCAAGACCCGGATCGGCGGTTAATAAATCATCTTCCAAAACATAAAGCGCTTTAATTTTATTTTCTTTAATTCCTTTAATAATATTTTCAAATCCTGCAATATTTCCCTGCTTATTAAAAATTGTCTCAACACCTAAAGAGTTTGGAGTAATATCATCTCTTTTTAGAATATCATCACCAAAAGCGGGATCATAATGCCTCATGAAGCCAATATTTTTAGAATTAAAAACAGAACCGGCAAACTTATAAAGCAGATAATTATCTTCCAGCGTTGAAAATCCGGAACCGATAAATGCAATTTCATTTTTATTAAAGGATTTAAGCTCTTTTGAAGCAGCGGAAAATGCATCATCCCATGTAACCTCTTGCAAAGAGCCTTCACGCCTTATCCGCGGCCCATCCACTCTATCTTCCGCATTAATAAATTTAAATGTGTTTAATCTGCCGTGATCGCACATCCAAAAATTATTTACTTCATTATTTTGACGCGGAGTAATTCTTAAAACTTCATTATTTCTTACCCACAATTCGATATTGCATCCTCTGGAACAGCCCTGACAAATTGTTTTATTTGAGGACATATCCCATACCCTGGCTTTAAATCTAAAATCCCTGCTGGTTAAAGCACCGACCGGACAAATATCCACAACATTCATAGAATAAGGATTATCCAATTCTTCTCCGGGAAAAGTTACAATGGTAACCCTATCGCCTCTTTTAACAAACGTTAATTCAGGATCCTTTGCAATTTCGTCACAGAATCTGATACAGCGTGAACATGAAATACACCTGTCGCCGTCAAACATTACATTAGGACCTAAAGGAACTCTCTTATCCTTATGATTTTTTTCTTCTACAAAACGGCTTTCCCCTACTCCATGTGAATAAGCATAATCTTGAAGCTTGCATTCTCCGGCTTCATCGCATATCGGGCAATCGAGAGGATGATTAATTAATAAAAACTCCATAACCGCATTCCTAGCGCTCAATGCTTTTTCCGATGCAGTATGAACAACCATTCCGTCAGCCGCAATGGTTGAACAAGCAATAACAAGTTTTGGTATTTTTTCAACTTCTACCAAACAAACCCGGCAATTTCCCGATATGGATAAACTTTCATGCCAGCAAAAATGCGGTATTATTATTCCGTTATCTTTAGCAGCCTGGATTATTGTTTGACCCTGCTTGAACTCAATTTCCTTTCCATCTAAAACTAATTTCGGCATATTCTTTCCTTAATGACATTCTTATTAAGAAGAAAAAAATTTTAGCTGTTATCTAAAAGTAGTTTTGTCATTTCGACCACAAGAAGAGATCTTATATCTTAAAAAGATTTCTCAGTCGGTCAACTTCTTTCCGGCAGGCAATCTCCTTCGAAATGACAATTACTTTCTGTTAAGATAACCATGCTTTTTTTTATTTTAATACTGATTCGACCGTATGATAATCGAAATTAAAAGCTTCTGCAACACCTTTATATGTTATTTTGCCGTCAATCATATTCAACCCTAATTTTATTTCAGGATTGGTTTTAACAGCAGCAGCGTAACCTTTATTTGCAATTTCAACCGCATAAGGCAATGTTGCATTTGTAAGCGCTAAGGTTGAAGTATGAGGAACCGCTCCCGGCATATTGGCAACACAATAATGAAGCACACCATCCACAACATATGTAGGATTTTCATGAGTTGTCGGCTTGCAGGTTTCAATACATCCGCCTTGATCGACTGATACGTCAACAATTACGGATGCTTCTTTCATTAAGCTCAACATTTCCTTTGTAACCAGTTTAGGTGCTTTGGCGCCGGGAATTAAAACAGCACCAATTACCAAATCGGCCTTAGGCAAACCTGCCCTAATATAATATTCATTAGACATCATTGTTGTGACGTTCTTCGGCATGACGTCGTCAAGATATCTCAATCTAAAAAGATTATTATCATATATTGTAACCTTAGCTCCAAAACCGGCGGCTATTTTTGCAGCATTTGTTCCGACTATACCGCCGCCCAGAACCATCACTTCGGCGGGACCGGTTCCCGGAACGCCGCCTAACAAAACTCCTCTTCCTCCCATAGCTTTTTCAAGGTATTTAGCTCCTTCCTGCGGAGCCATTCTCCCGGCAACTTCACTCATAGGAATTAACAGAGGCAACGATCTGTCAGCTTTTTGAACTGTCTCGTAGGCAATACATACGCTTTTGCATTTCATCATTGCTTCGGTCAATTCCTTACTCGCTGCGAAATGAAAATACGTAAATAATATCTGACCTTCACGTATTAATTTATACTCAGGCGCGATTGGTTCTTTAACCTTCATTATCATTTCGGCCTTTTCGTATACTTCTTTCGGTGTACCGACAATTTCAGCACCTACAGCCTCGTAATGATCGTCTCTAAAGCCGCTTCCTGCACCTGCATTTGTTTCTACAATAACTTTATGTCCGTTCTGAATTAATGTAGATGCGCCTACGGGCAGAAGCGCTACTCTATTTTCGTTAGCCTTTATTTCTTTTGGAATTCCGATTAACATAGTTTACCTCTTCTTTTATTCAGCATGTCTGCTTTTTGGCAGACTATGCAGCTGATTTTAATAGTGCATTTTTTGACTTTATAATTAATTTGACAAATGTGTTTTCATCAAGCAATTCATTTGCAGTTTCAAGGATGTTTTCCCTTGTTACGGCATCAATACTTTTTATCACTTCATCTGTTGTTTGAATTCGGTTATAATACAATTCGGATTGAGCCATCCTTGTCATTCTATTCGATGTACTTTCAAGGCTTAACAACAAACCGCCTTTTATAGACTCTTTTGCCTTATTCAATTCTCTGCCGGAAATTTTTACTTCTCTTAATTTTTTAAATTCTTTCGATACAAGATTCAAAGCTTTATCAATCATTTTCTCATTGGTAGAAAAATAAACACCGAAAGCCGAAGTATCGTAAAATGAATTTAAGAATGAATTAATTTGGTAAGCAATTCCGTTTTTTTCTCTTATAGATTGAAACAATCTTGAACTGCTGCCTTCTCCTAATATTTGAGATAATACCAAAGCTTTGGTACGTTCACGATCTTTGTAGCCGTATGTCGATCTGCCGATTATTGCATGAACCTGCTGAATTTCTTTTTCTATAAATTCTAATTTTGAAGGTACTGATGAAGAAGAAAAATATTTCCTTCTTATTATAGAATTACCGAGATTTTTTTTCATATACTTATCGGTAAGCTTAAGAAGCTTTTCATGATCTACGGCACCTGAAGCGGCAATAATAAGTTTATTAAATCCGTACTTTTCTTTAATAAAGTTGAATAAATCGAGCTGTGAAAATTTCCGGAGATTATTTTCCGTACCTATTATAGGAAGGCTCAAACTATTTCCCGAGTATATCAATTCTTCAAATTTATCGAATATCAATTCTTCCGGATTGTCTTCAATATCATAAAGTTCATCAATTACAACACGCGATTCTTTTTTAATTTCATTGGGTTTAAATGCGGGCTGCTGGACCATATCCGAGAGAACATCAAAAGTTTTTTCAAGATGACTACCCAAACCGCGCCCGTAGTAACATGTCTGCTCTTTAGATGTAAAAGCATTTAAATAACCGCCTAAGGATTCTATATCAGTCGCAATTTTTTTTGCTGACCGGGATTTAGTACCCTTAAATAGCATATGCTCTATAAAATGTGTTATTCCGTTATTCTTCATACTTTCATCACGCGATCCTACATTAAACCAAAAACCGAGAGAGAAAGATTTTACGTAAGGAATCGTCTCTGAAATAACTTTAATTCCGT
>CAZCFZ010000026.1:0-48040 GCA_964498065.1 uncultured Ignavibacteriaceae bacterium | reverse complement strand
TCAAATAAAAAAGTAAAGGAATAAATGAGAGAGAGAGTTTAGGTTAACTCAATAAATAAAAAGATAATAGTTGTTTACTGTTTCTTTAATCTCAGATGAAAAATATTTTAATCAGTCTGCATTTGCGTTCTACAAGTTGAATTGAATTTATTTAAAAAGTGTTGTATGTGTTGCAACAATATGTCGCAATAAAACACCAGTGCAACGTTTTTTAAGAATTAAAAACCAAAATCATAAATATAGAATTATTTAAAGTACATTAAACAAAGCATTTTAAAAATCAATAAGCTTGGTTGGATTTATTGGCATATATGTTGTTTAAAATGAAATATAAATAAAAAAGAAAAACGTAATGATATACGGGATACCATTATTCGGAAATAGAGTGGCTCCTCGATGTACGATTGCCGATTCAATTTTGTTAATAAAAATTATAATGAATCGAATTGCATATAAGAAGGTCTTAAAGATCGATGAGAAATCGTGGAACGGTTTATTAAAAATTTTTAACGATAACAATTTGGATGTACTCGTCTGCGGCGGAATAAGTTATGACAGCAGAAAATTAACAACCGAGCAAGGTATTTCAATTATAGACAATGTTGCTTGCTCGGATAATGAAGTAATAGAAGCAATAAAAACAAAAACTTTAAAACCTGGATTTGGATTTTCGAAGATTACGGATAACGGTTCAAACTTTTCAAATGGGAATATTGTGAGGGAAAGCGGTGAATTGCGGGAAAAAATAACTTGTCTTGCCTGCGCAGATTATAGATGTATAGAAGGTAAAGCATGCAGTTTATCTTCACAATTGAATTTGGAACCGGAAAGTAAAGAGGCAGTTAATATGTTAAATTCAGCATTAGATATCTCACTTGAAAATGAAAGAGTACTCTGCCGTATTTCCGAATTGATTTACTTTGCAATTGAAATGAATTATAAAAAAATCGGGATTGCTTATTGCACTGATCTTGCCGAACCTGCCGGAATTGTTGCACAAGTTATGCGTCGTTTCTTTGATGTAGTCCCTGTCTGCTGCAAAATCGGAGGAAAAAAATTAACTGAAGTTTCCTTAACAGGAAATGAAAAAATTGCTTGCAATCCTTCCGGACAGGCAGAAATTCTTAATAGGAGCGGAACCGACTTAAACATAATCATAGGTTTGTGCATCGGTACTGATTGTATTTTTACCGAACAAAGCAGCGCCCCTGTCTCAACTTTATTTGTAAAGGATAAATCTCTTGCGAATAATCCGATCGGTGCGGTTTATTCGGATTATTATTTGAAAGAAGTCACGCAGGTTTCATAAATTCTCAGCAAAGGTATTTGAAAGTTTTATAAAAGATACTCGATGCTGGATTCTTGCCTGCCCGGCGAATGTTAAACGAAACCGGGATACTCGATTTTCTTTACGGTATCGAGAATCAAGTAATGAGAATTCAGAATCTAAAAGATTTTTGTTAAATATTTTGAATTAAAATTTTAATAACGGGATGAATTAAACTAAAGGAGGAAATATGGCTATCCCAACTTTTAATGCCGTAGGATTTTGCGCGCATTACTCTAAACAAGGCGATTGGGCATTTGATGTTGCACTGGAAATATCTAAAGTCCATAATAAAAGGTTAAACGTCTTTTATTTCTTAAACAACCCATTCGATCCGAAGGATATGCACACGAAGGTTTTAACACATTCGCAAATTGAAAAACTTGCTATCCAAGAAGAGAAAGAATTAAGATTATACTATGATGAACGTGCCGGAGAATTTCTTAATGTTGGTTTCCGCGTTTGTTATGATGAAAGCTGGACCGAACTTCATCGATGTTTATTAGTTAGAGAATTTCAACTTCTCGTTTTGGGTTACACAAAAAAGTGTGCATACTTCGGGAAAAAGCCGATTGAAGAATTTGCCGACAGTTTTATTTCTCCCCTAATTCTTGTTGGCCCGGATAGTCCTGAACAATTATTTTTTAACAGCAGGGCAGCTTTACTGGCACCTAATTTAGGTCTCGATAAAGAAAAATGGCAAAAATCTGAAATTGTCCTACTATGACGATAAGAAACATTAAATTTCATTATTTTCTTTCTTGCGCAACTTTATCGCATAGATAATGAATTAAGAATTTAATAATTTAAAGCACGTATTATGCTAATTAATTTTGAACTAAAAAATAAAGAAATAGGCAATGGACGAAGAGCTAAGTAAAATTATATTCAACAGCATAAGCGATGGAATATTCACAATTGATAAAAATTGCAGGATTACATCCTTTAACCGGGCAGCAGAAAAAATAACAGGCTTCAACGCTACTGAGGCAAGGGGTAAACATTGTTTCGATATATTCCGTACGGATATTTGCAATAAAAAATGTGCCCTTAAGGATACGTTAAAAACCGAAGAATCCATCGAAAATATTCGTGTTACTATAATTTCCCGCAGCGGTAATGAAATTCCTATAAGAGTTACAACTACATTATTAAGAGATAAAAATAACTCTGTAATAGGAGCTGTTGAGTTGTTTAGAGATATTTCTGAATTGGAAAATCTTAAAGAACGTATAAACAAAAAAAGAACGCTTGATGAAATAGTAAGCGTAAATTCGAAAATGCAGCAAATTATTAGTTTGCTTCCAAGCATTGCCGAATCGGACTGCAATGTGTTAATTCAGGGCCCAAGCGGGTCCGGTAAAGAATTGTTTGCGCAGGTGATTCATAATCTTAGTTCACGCAAATACGGTCCATACATAAAAATTAATTGCGCCGCCCTCCCCGCTCAGCTTTTAGAATCGGAGCTGTTTGGCTATGAAAAAGGAGCCTTTACTGATGCAAAGCACGATAAGCCCGGACAATTTTGTCTTGCAAACGGAGGAACGCTTCTTCTTGATGAAATAAGCGAAATGGATATTTCTCTGCAGGTAAAACTTTTGAGAGTTTTAAATAACGGTGAATACCGACCGCTGGGTTCATCAAAAACATTTTATTCGGATGCAAGAATTATTGCCGCTACTAATTCCGATTTGAAGCATGAAATTGAATCGGGTAGATTTCGTGAGGATCTTTATTATAGAATTAACGTTATGAATATTAAGATTCCGCCGCTGAGAGAAAGGCCTGAAGACATTCCGCTTCTCGTAGATCATTTCCTAAAATTGTATAGGAAAAAGAATAAAAACATGGTGGAAAAAATATCACCGGAAGCACTTCGCATTTTAAGAAAATATAGTTTCCCCGGTAATGTCCGGGAACTAGAAAACGCAATTCAGCATACTTTTGTAATGTGCCGTAAAGGAGTAATATTACCCGAACATCTACCGGAAACAATTCTAGACGAAAATGTAATTCATGAAGATGTAACTCAAAATGTAAAAAGTGAAAAAGAATTAATCATTGAAACTTTGAAAAGGAACAACGGCAATAAATCAAAAGCGGCTGTTGAACTGGGTATGCACAGATCAACGTTATGGAGAAAAATAAAAGAGCTTCGCGTTAATCTTTAATTATATTCATAAAAATACTTTTCAACTTCCCCTTTTAATCAAGGCACAATTATATAATTGAAAATCCTTTTTTTAAAATCTCACTGTAGAATTGGACATCAGCGCTTTCATAATTTTACTCAATTTTTCTCTTCTAAATCAACAAGCTTAAAATATTTTTAATTATTTTGAAATAGATTTAAACAATTCCTTTATTTTTTCGCAATCGGAGTATTTATTGTATATAATGCAGTCCCTGCATGAATGATTATTGTTAATATTATTTACCTGTTTATAACTCCAGCAGGGTCGGCTATGTCCCATAAATGCTTGGCATTCTTTTCTGTTATCTTTTTTACATTTTAAAATATTCCAGCAAGGGATTAGAGAATAAATTGTTTTAATGCCGTTGATACTGATTTTTAATTCGTTAATTGTCCGGCGAATACATTCAATTCTTTCCAGATCTGATTTTGAAAATAGTCTGCGGTTGGAATTCTTTTTAAAAGAAACAATCAGACCTTCCTTTTCGTACATTCTTAAAGTATGAATTGAAACGTTTAACAATTTTGCTGCAGTACTGATCGGGAAAACAGGATCGTCGTATTCTAATTTAATGTCGTTCATACGTTATTTTCTAAAGTTTTTAATTTTACTTTATCCATAGTTCCGTTCTTTAAATTCATTAAAACACATTTCTGTTTGGCAAAAGCGCAGACACTTTCGTTAACAATAAAATTGAATTTCAGTATCATCATATTATGTTTTATATCTTCTATCCAAATAAAGCCGGAAGGTCTATCGCCGAGTTTAAGCTGCTTTTTGTACACAATATTTGTTGATGTAACTACAGGGTATAAATTCCAGTAAAGGAGATTATCGACAGGAAGAATTTGTTCAAAAAGTTTATTGCGCATGTCTTCCAGCCATTTAACATAAACAATATTGTTAACATGACCGGCTACATCAATTTCATAAGTTTTAATTTCAAAATCCTTTGATGCTTTGCATTTATCATTCTCTAAGTTCATATTTGATTTCCCTAATTACTCTAATTCATAAATAAGATGATGTATTCTATTCTTAATCTTGCTCTTAATCATAATCTAAATATGAGTAAGAACAAGATTATGATTAAGATATTTAATTCTAATAAAGAATAACTGCATTAAGGTAAAAGAATAGCAGCTGCAACAACTGTTGTCCATAAACCCGTTCTATCGCCTTCGGCAGATTGTGTAATATTAAATGTTTTTACAATTTTCCCGGACATTTTAAAAACCTGTTCTCTTTCGTTCCAATCAACATCCGCATCAAATTCAACACCTAATGTTGTTGCAAGCATTTGAGCGGCAAGGTCTTCGGCATAATCTCCGGCAATTTTTTCTTTAACACCGAATGGATGATATTCCGAGAGGTAACCGTATTGATTGCCGTCTGCAGGAATAGCAACTCCTATTGAAGAAGCAATTAATCTGTTCGGTTCGTTTGTAGAATTTCTTGCCATTACTGCAAAGGTAATTTGACCCGGATTAATTTCTTTTAGTCCTTCTTCTCGCGAAATTCTTTTGCAGCCGGGCGGAAATATGCTGCTGACGGTTACGAGATTACATATTTCTATTCCCGCACTTCGTAAAGCGGCTTCAAAGGAGCTTAAATAATCTTTATGTCTGCCAACACCTTTTGTAAAAAATATTTTTGTAGGGACGTACAATTTTCATCCTCCTAGATTTAATTATTATGGCATTCATGATCATGGTTTTGCGAGCATACTTCATAGCCGCTTAGTTTATCTTGAATAAAAAGATTTATAGCGTCTTTATAAAGAATCCCCGGTGCGGTAATGACATTTATACCGAAGGAAAGAAAATTAGACACTGCCTTTTGTCCCATACCGCCTGCAATAATGGTATTAACATTAAACTGACTTACATAACCCGGCAATTGGCAAGCTCCTCCGTGTTCTCCTGCCAAAGGATTAAAGTATGTTTCGTACTTTATAACTTGTTTCTTGTCGTCAAATTCGCAAACATTAAATTTGGAACATCTTCCAAAATGTTCGGCAACTATTTCTTTGTTTCCGTTTTCTTCAATTGCAACTGCTAAACGATAATTCATATTAGTTCCTTAGTTTAGTTCTTTAAATGTAAACCACCAGTCATATCCGTTTGTAGGATTCATTCTTGCTTCAGCTCCTGCAAAATCTTTCGGCGGCGGTATAATTACTTTGTCTTTTATTAATTCATTGTTCGGCCAATTTTCCGGCATTGCTACTTTGTTCTTATCCGATATCTGTAAGGCTTTTAACGCCCTCAATATTTCATCTACCTGCCTGCCTATTTCCTGCGGATAATAAACCATCAGACGTATTAATCCTTCCGGATCAACTATAAAAACGGCGCGAACCGTATTTGTACCTTTGCCGGGATGAATCATTCCAAGTTTTGTTGCTACATGACCCATATCGTCTGCTATTATTGGGAAAGGAATTTTCATTTTCAATTTTTCGTTTATCCACTCAACCCATTTTATATGTGAAAAAACTTGATCAATTGAAAGGCCGATTAATTCTGTGTTTAGTTTTTTGAATTCTTCATTTCTTCTAGCGAAGGCAAAGAATTCGGTTGTACACACTGGTGTAAAATCACCGGGATGACTGAACAAAACGAACCATTTACCTTTATAATCATCCGGTATGGTTTTAATACCGTGAGTTGTTTGTACTTTGATACTCGGCATTTTTTCGCCTATCAAAGGTATTCCGGTTTTGAATCCGTTTGTATCCATTATCTTCTCCTATTATTTTGTTTTTAAATTTAGTTAATTAAATAATACAGCTAAGGTATAAGATGATGGTAGTATTCTAATTTGTCCTCCTAATTCATGGTTCGACTTCGCTCACCATTAAAAATGCATTTAAATTGTCATCCCGAGCGGAGTCGAGGGGTGACTTATTCGTCAATATTAATTACGTCAAATTAAGACACTACCAAATCAGTTCAGTTAAATTTATGCTTTCTATCTCTCCTTCTTTTTCCTCCTATTTTAATTTTATAATTTTGAAAATAATTTCGATTAACTTTGACCAATTTACCCTTCATAAAATTTCCAGCAATCTCGGATATTTTCATTTTAGAACAAAGGTATACCTCAACACCTGCAGATTTTAAAAAACGAAATGCATTTAATCCTATCTCGATAGTAATTAATGCGGAAACATTTTTCTCAATTATAATTTGAGATGTCTGAATTCCGGCTCCGTCAAAAATATTTGTGAAAGGATTTCGAAAGGACACAAATATATTTTTCCCTGTATCATAAAAAATTATGAAAGGCGATCTCCCGAATTTTTCGGATGCCAAAGAATTTAAATCCGTTCCCTCCGATGTAATTGCTATTAACATAGTTTCAGTTTCGTTTTATCTGTTACCGAATCCTCTTCCGCGGCCTCTGCCGTTTCTTCTTCCGGCACCTTGACCGAAACCTCCGCCCAAACGGTTACCGGCGCCTCCGCGAGGTCTTCCGCCGCGGCCCAATCCGTAAATTACTTCCTTATCTTCTGCATTTTCATTTGTGGCTTCGGATTTATCAGTTTGGGTTGTTTTATCATCACGGCAGCGTCCTCTTCTTCTGCCTGTCAAAGGCCCTTGGCCTTGAGGACCTGATCCATCAAAGTTTGGCATAATAACCTCCTAACGATTTTTTATAAAATAAGTGTTTCCTGCAAATTTGATTTCCCGTAATATTTTTTTCTTAATTAAATTAATTATTAAATCCCAAGAAGAATTCGACTTATTTAGAAATTTCTTAACTGCATCTTTCCTCATCGGATGAACAGCCACAATACTTAATAATTCTTGTTCGATGTCTGAGAAAAAGCTGAAATTATTATCTTCATCATAGACTAAAAGTTTCGCATTACCGGTTACACTGCTAAATATTTGATGAGCCTCAGTTATAATTCGATCTTCCGGTACTTTTATGTTCGCTTCGGCAGGTGGTCTGGTCGGTACTAAAACATATGCTTTTTCGGGGTGAATTTGTTTTATAAATCCGGCTGTCTTGTAGAGAGATTCTATAGAATCATTTATTCCTTTAACAAGCATTGTTTCGGTAATTAATTTTCCTTTAAATGAATTAGAAAAGTCTTCAATTCCTTTCATTATTTTGTTGAGCTCCAGTAAGCCGTGAGGCCTGTTTATTTTTCGCCAATTTTTTTGAAATACCGAATCAATCTTCAGAGAAACCAAATCGGCGTTTAATAAATTATTTTTAACGTCCTTATCCCACAGCAAAGAGGAATTTGTAATAACGGCAATTTTAATCCCGAAGGCTTTTAATCTTTTTATCGTTTTTCCCAGGTTTATATCAAGTGTTGGTTCTCCGTCAGGAACAAAACTTAAATAATCAATAGTTTCATCAGCCTTATTTAATTGCTCAATCTTTCCGGCAACCTCATTGTAAATCTCACCGGGAGAGAAAAATTCTTTCCTTTGAATAGACATTAAATCAGTTCTGCCAGCCTGGCAATATATGCAGGAGTAGCTGCAAACTTTCGGAGGGATATTATTTATTCCCAGGCTTCTGCCTAATCTCCTCGAAGGAATTGGTCCGAACACAATCATTTCCCTTTACCTTTCCGACTTAATAATAACATTAAATCCATCTTCTCACACTATTTTTATATTCAAGCCATTTACCTTCAAAAATATTTTCAAGCTTCTTTTCTTCATAATTTATAAAAACAATGTCAAGAAATACCGCAAAAAATATGATAACTATAAAAGGCAATATTGATCCTAATAATACTGCAATACCGAGAAGAATTAACACAAAACCCAAATACATCGGATTCCTGGTAATCTTAAAAACACCGGTAGTTATCAATACTTCCGATTCCAACAACGGTTTTACTGTCGTATTGTTTTTTTTGAATGATGAATCTGCAGCTAGATTTAAAATAATACCGATAAGTATCGGGATAATACCTAATAGCGTAAAAGGGAAATAAATAAAATTTATCACCGGAGTTAGAAAGTGAACTATCAGGATAATTAGAAGAAATAGATAAAAATAAAACGGCGGATTTATTTTTATTAATTTCATAGTACTCTCATTTTTATTTAAACCTTTTATCTGCTTTTATCTTGCTTACGTCATTTCCGCTTTTCGAGTACCAACCGTTTTTTTCTTTAGTTATATTATCAAAGCGGCTTATATAAGGTTTTATATCGAGAAGCGGAGTTCCGTCGATTATATCAATATTATCAACTTCAATCGTACTGTCCTTTATTGAGTTTATTTTTACAACCGATATTCCTACCGGGTTCGGGCGTTTAGGAGCACGGGTAGCAAAAACTCCGCGCTCTTCAACATCCATAAAAGGAACGACTAGCAATTTATATCCTCTAGACAAATGGAAATGATATATTAAAATTATATGCGAAAATCCCTCCAAACTTTTTAATCCGGTTGAATATTTCTTGTAAACTTTTACTTCACCTTTAGTTCCTTTTGCACCTGCAGGCTGAATCGGAACACCTTCAATTGTTTTGAATGGTGAACGAATTATTCCTATTGGTTTGTATATAAATTCTTTATAATTCATTTGCCCTCGGATTTTTGCGTCTTTAATAACTTATTGAGTTGATCCTTTGTTAAAGGACTTCCAAACCCGGTATATTGAACCTTCGGCTTTTCAGGACCTTTAATCACTGTCCATTTTCCGCTTTCATAATTTTGAAAAATGGAATTGTATTGGACACCATCAACTACCGGTATTACACCTTTTATTTGTTCTACTTTTTCACCTACAAGCCATGTTAAATTGATAGTTCCTTTATCAACATTTTTTACATTAGCCGTATTATGGCATTCTTCGCATTTCTTACCTTCTTTTGATACTGAATGGCTGAACTGCGGTGCAAACATTAAGAAAGTTTTATTTCCCGGTACTACAAATGTCTGCATATTGGCTGAGGTAACTTTACCGTTGTAGTTCATTAAAAATTCCCAGCCGGAGACAGGAATTGCAACTCTTTTTCCTTCTTTAACCATTGTTTCAAAGTGACAGTTGGTGCAGCTAACTACCTGTCTTACATGACATGATTTGCAATCCAGTTTATTCCCGTGAATAGTATGGGAGATAGTCTGATTGATTTTATTATGGCACTGCTCGCACTTTACATCCATTACTCCTTCTTGTTTCATAGAAGAATACTTAAATCCATCACCGTGCATTTCCCTTGCTGTATGGCAGTCCATACATTGCATACCAGAAGCAAAGTGAACATCCGGTGTACTATTCTTTTGATCAATTTTCATAATTGAAGCTTCCCTTGCATGGCACTTTAAACACATATCCATATTTTTTGCTGCTGCATTTGAATAAACCGCTTTTCCATCCTTAACTAATTTATGGCATACATCGCAGCTCGCAATATGACAATTTTTACACGTAAGATCTGAATATGGAACACCTGTAACCAGTTCCAAACCACTATGAGATTTATCGTACCAGTAAGACATTCCTTCCACAGTGTAATGAAGACTTGATTTAAACATGCATTCTTTTTCCTCCTTCTGTTGAGAAAATGCCGAACAAGAAAGAGCAAAAGTTACTCCCGCAATTATCAATAAGTAAAAGACTGAGCGCATAAATAAACTCCTTTCATTTATTTCTTATTAAATAACGATTACCGGAGTATTCAGTTTCTTTTATGATATTTTGACTAATCAAATTATTAACTACGTTCCATTGAGTATTTGCTTTATATAAAAATTCCTCAACCGCATCTTTTTGCATTGGATGAACAGTAAGGATACTCAATAATTCGCTTTCCGCATCAGAAGAAAAACTGAATTTTGTACCTTCAGTTGAATTTAAAAGTTCGGCATTACCTATGATGCTGTAATATATTTGGAAAGCGGCGGTTAATAGATTTAACTCAGGCGGCAATACCCAAATTTCTGCGGGTGGTCTTGTCGGGACTAAAATAAATGCCTTTTCCGGTTTAATTTGCTTAATGAAGTAGGCTGTTTTGTATATTGATTCTATGGAATCGTTTAACCCCTTTACCAACATAGTTTCTGTGATCAATCTTCCCTTAAATTTTGAAGCAAATTCTTCAATACCTTGAATTATTTTTTTAAGTCTTAGAATTCCATGTGGTCTGTTAAGATTCTTCCATATTTTTTCAAAAACCGAATCGATTTTAACCGAAACTAAATCTGCTTTCATTAAATCATCCTGAATTTCCTTTACCCATATTAAAGATGAATTTGTAATTACAGCAATTTTGATTTTCAGTTCCTTTAATTTTTCAATTGTTTTACCAAGATTAATATCAAAAGTTGGTTCACCTTCCGGGACAAAAGTTATAAAATCAATATTTTCTCCTGCTTTTAATAACCGGTTAACTTTTTTAACAACTTCAGAATAAATAATTTGGGGAGTAAAAAATTCCTGTCTTTTTATCGACATATAGTTCGTACTGCCTAACTGGCAATAAATGCATGAATAATTGCAGACCTTATGGGGAATATTATTTATCCCCAGGCTTCTACCTAATCTGCGCGACGGTATTGGACCAAAAACAATTGACATTGTTTTGAATTCCTCAAAAATTGATTTATGCTTAATCCTTTAATGATTATTAAGCCGGTTAATTTTTTGCTCCTTTTTCAAAAATTTATTAATAAGGGATTTAATTTTACCAGTTGATTTTAAAATATTAATTGCGATATGTTCATTCGATAAAACGGAATATGCTTTTCTTCCGATTTCAACTGTCAACAATTGATTTACTTTGTTTTGTATTAATATTTCAGCTGCTCTTAATCCCGAACCATCTTGGACTTTTGCTCCCATATTTTCAAATGAGTTGTACGTTCTACTCTCATTATCATATATAATTATAAAGGGGCAGCGTCCGAAACTTTCGCTCATTAAAGCATCCGGGCTTTTTCCCATAGATGGGACTGCAATTTTATTTGTATTCTTTTTAGTATCCATGTCTCTTTTGTTCAATGCTTTTTCTCATAGTCGGTTCCAACAATTCTTTAAGTGAATTTTTTGAAAATAGTTCAATTGCTTCAGCAGTTTTCATTTTACGCGCTAAATAAACTTTGGCATCTCCGGTTTGTAAAATATCGAAAGCATGAGGTCCAATATTACCGACAATAAAAGCTTTTACTCCTTTGTCTAAATATTCTACGAGATTGTCGTGGTTATGTCCTTCATTATTATTTGCAAATGCTTTGTAAGTTTTTGTTTCAGTATCGAATACGATATAATAATTTGCATGTCCAAATCTTTTTGCAACCGGACTTTCCAAATTGTTTCCGTCGGAACCGATTAATATTAACATTGTAACATTCCTTCTATTTCTTTACTTTCTTTTGCTTCCGCTCCAAAGAGGATAGCCATTTTCATCCCTAAGTTTAATAACTTTATTACCCGTTTTCATTTCCGAAGCAATAACTGCGGGCTTTCCATTGTAAGTTATTCTGGAACCGGTTATTTCAATTTTATCTTTTATATTAACTATGTAATTGTGACTATTGAAATACCATGCAGGACCAAGATGAACAGACACTGTTTCTTTCTTTGTCTTTAACATTATATGGATTCCGTAAGACATCCCTTTAAGAGGAATTATCTTATCCACTTTTACTACTTCGCCTTTTATGCTTTCTAATGTTGCCGGATTGTACATTCTATTATAAACGGACCTTGACCCCCAACCCGTATTTCCTCTTTGCCTCATACCTCTTTGTGCAAATGATTCTGTTATAAATACCAGACTTAGTACTGAAAGAATGCATAACGTAATTTTTATTTTTCTCATAATTTGTTCTCCTTTTATTACCTTTTATTGAGATAAAGTGCATTTCTACCAACCGGCAAACCGCTTCGCCTGCCTATTACATCGCATTTAACCTTGAAAAGAAAATAGATTGGCCTCTCAACATTCAATAAAGTTTCAAAGTTCCCCTGTCCTTTCGCAATTACCAAATCAGCTTTTTCAATAAGATTAAGAAATTCAGGTGAACATTGTGATAAATCCGTTCCTGCAATTTTACTTCCGCTTTCCATAACTTCACAAATTTTATCAATGCCCAGGGTTTTTGCATCTTCAAGTGTTATGTCGTTTAGAATCGGTTTCGAGCGTACTGCAAAAACAATTCTTTTAGGTAAAAGTTGTTTTAAAAGTATCTTATCAAACAAAGCTTCTTCAAAATTGTCTCCTATGTAAAGTATCAGGTTTGAATTCTTTAAATCGTTTATTAATTGTTTTAGTGCATAAAGATTAATATTATTATCCGTAATTCTATTAACTTCATATTCAATATCATATTTTGGACTGGCACCCAGGTCAATGATATTGCCGACAATCGCTGCTCTTATTGCCATTTGCAGTTTATCATAAGAACTTTCAACAATGGTTTCCAGATAAGGAATGAAGCGTCTTGCTTCTTTTAGATTTTTTTCTTTTAATTTCTTATAAGGATTTTTTATTTCGAGATTTTCTTCGATAATATTTTGAATAGTAGATGAAAATTTTGGAGCTGTGAAATTATCTTCAATCGAAAGAACAGCCAAACATGCTTCCTTTACTATTTTATACTGAATTTCCGTATTACCGTAGGTAAAAAGTTTAGATGCGTTATATGCCTGGTTTATTATGCATGGAATGCATTCCGGATCAAAAAACATTTTCTTTCCACAATTTTTTGGAAGAATAAACACAATGCACATGCCAATAAAAAATGTTTATTAATTACTTAATTTCAATAAATTTCGAATCTCAAATTGCATTAATGCAATCTAATATTGCAATGAATTGAATAAGTGCAATTATATTGCATAATTTGCAATGGGAAAAATAAGAGAGTAGGTTTGCAATTAAGTCTTAATCTTATTCTTGCTCTTAATCTTGCTTATGCGAAAAGAGAGTATGAAAGATAAAAAGTAAGAATTTTATTCGAACTTGGAATTTATGAAGAGAACAAAAAATGAAAGACGTTCAAAAAATAATTGACAAAAATAAAGAAGCAATGATTATTCCCGATGGAATATCCGTAATTGGGAAAGATTTTAAAATAATAGTTTTTAACGAAGCTGCATCGCGAATAACCGGGTACTCGGAAGACGAGATCATTTCCCAAAATTGTGAAATCCTTTTCAGCAAAACTAAAGACGGATTAGAATACATACGCGAATCGATTTCCGAAAACCGCACTTTCTCGAACCATTCTATTAATATTACCGGCAAAAATAATAATATAATAAATGTGCTTACTTCAATAACTCCCGTAACAAGGTCGGGAGAAGTTTTAAGTGTAGTATTCGTATTCAGAAATACAATGGAAATGCTATCCTTGTCCGAAGACCTTTCTGCAAAAACATTTGAGCTCATCGATCAGCGGAATAAGCTTGAGGCAATATTTAACAGCAATATAGAAGGAACATTTACAATTGACGACGCATGGAATGTTACTTCATTTAATAATTCTGCTGTAAAAATAACAGGTTATAAAAAGAATGAAGCTATAGGCAAAAAGTGCTGGGAAATTTTCAACTCAAATTTATGCAGGAATGGCTGCCATATGGAACAGACAATGAATAAAGGAAAATCGACTATCGGAAATGAACTTGAAATCGTTCATAAAAACGGGAATAAAATTCCCATCAGAGTTAATTCTGCCATACTGCTGAATAATAAAAATGAAAAAACCGGGGCGGTAGAAACCTTTATGGATATTTCCGAAATTAAAAATTTATCTGCTCACCTTTCCGAAAAATACAGCTTTGAAAATATCGTAGGAAAAAATAAGGAGCTAAAAAACATTATTTCGGTTTTGGAGAATGTTGCACAAACCGACAGCTCTGTTTTATTAACTGGTGAAAGCGGAACCGGTAAAGAGCTTGCAGCCCGGGCAATACATTTAAATAGTTTAAGGCATATGGGACCTTTTATTGCTGTAAACTGCAGTGCTTTTGTTGAAACGCTGATTGAAAGCGAATTATTCGGACATGAGAAAGGAGCATTTACCGGAGCAGTAAGAACAAAAATAGGCAGATTTGAATTAGCAAAAGGCGGTACTTTGTTTTTAGATGAAATCGGCGACTTATCTCTTGCCGTTCAGACAAAACTGCTGAGGGTACTTGAAACCCGTGAGTTTGAAAGAGTCGGGGGTAATAAAATAATTAAAATGGATGCCAGAATTATTGCCGCAACAAATAAAAACCTTGACAAAGAAATTCTTGCCGAAAAATTTAGGGAAGATTTGTTTTACAGGATCAATATTATAAATATTCATCTGCCTCCCTTGAGAGAAAGGAAAGATGATTTACCTCTTTTAGTGAACCATTTTATTGATCATTTTAACAAAAAGTTCGATAAATCCATTAAACAATTTTCATCATCTGCTTATGAATTAATTTCCGAATACAATTGGCCCGGTAATATTAGGGAACTGGAAAATATTATTGAGCATTGTTTTATACTTTGCAACGGCAACATAATTCAAACAGAGCATTTACCCAAAAATTTAAAAATCCAAAAGGAAAAAACCTCAAGTGAAAAATCTCTATACATTAAAAACAATTTAATAGAAACGGAAAAAGAAATTATAATTTCCGCACTTGAAAATAATAAATGGAACAAAAAGCAAACGGCAAAAGAATTAAAAATTAATCCTTCAACATTGTGGCGGAAGATGAAGAAATATAATATAAGTTAAAATGTTATTAATAATCATCAGATAAAAAAAGTTATCTGTAAAATTCCAAATATTTAAATTTGCCATAGTGAAACGTTATAATCCACAAAATCTATTAGACGCTTTACATAATTGAAAGAAAAACTTAAATAAACTAGTGTTGAAATATTTTTATGCATCTATAAAAAATTATTTTTAATTTAAGCTTCATTATATTTAAAAGATTCATTTTTTTATGTACTGAATTTTTGTAATAAAGTTTAGATGAGGGCGGGAGCATACCGAATAGATTTTCTTAAAATTAATAATTATAAATAATAATTTTTAATGCTTTTCAGGTTGATAATCGTATATCATATTTTCCAATTCCAAATGTTGGAAAAATTTCTAAGTTAAGAAAAGACAAATATCATTTTTATTTTTAAATGGAGCCAAATGAGAACTAAATTAATACGCCGAATAATAGGGACATTTGTGTTCTTATTAAGTACAATAATTCTATTTTTAACCGTACAGCCATCCGTCTCCTTCTGGGATCCGGGTGAGATTTCAGCCGCGTCATATTCTCTTATGGTGCCTCATCCTCCCGGCGGCCCTCTTTGGCTTCTTATCGGAAGACTGTTTTCTATGATTCCTTTCGCTCATAATATTGGATTCAGAATAAACACCGTTTCCGTTCTCTCCGGCTCTTTTTCTGTTCTGCTGCTGTATTTGATTGCAGTAAAACTGATTGAGTCTTATAGAGGAAAAGATTATAAGAATTTGACTGATGCTTTATTCACCTACATTTCCGCTGCAGTCGGCGCATTGGCTTTTAATTTCTGCGATACATTCTGGTTTAATGCTACCGAATCCAACTACTTCGCATTAAGCACACTGCTTTTCGCTCTGATTGTATGGCTGATGATGATCTGGAATGAACATTCCAAGGAACACGGAAGTGAAAAATATATTGTGCTGATGGCATACTTAATAGGACTTTCTTTCGGCGTTCACTTAATGAGTGTTCTCGGATTATATACTTTCGTTTTTATGGTCGTAATGAAAAAGTATGTTAACGACGATGAGACCTTTAAGAAAACAGCCTATTTATTTTTAATTCACCTGGGGATACTTTTAGTTATTGCAATAGCGCTGTGGGCAGGACAGACAGGCACAACGCCTCCGTCACCTACCGAATACAAGGCATTCGACAGCAAGTTTATCTGGATAATGGTAGGTGTATCGGCAATATTTATGGGTGCAAACTGGAAGAAGATATTCCATAAAAATTCCTTTTATATTCCGATAATGGCAGCCGGAGTGGTATTATTGATTGCTTATCCGGGAATAGTTAAGGGACTACCTAAACTGCTTCTATTATTGGGCGGATCAGGTACAACGGCTAACTTAGTCCTATTCCTGATTGTACTCGGGATAATAGTATATCTGATTTACTGGACGGCAAAGAACAAGAAGGGACTTGCAAATGTGGCAACCACAGCACTTCTGTTTACCATATTAGGTTTTACAACCTATGCGGGAATTATCATCCGTTCGGAAAAAAGTCCCCCGATGAATGAGAACTGGCCGGATAATTTTCAGAAATTGATGTATTACCTTGACCGTGAACAGTATGGCGACTTCCCCATCTTTGAGAGAAGATTTTCTTCTCAACCTAATCAACAAGGAATTTATACAAATTACAGCAGTGATCTGGATTTCTTATGGCAGTATCAGATCGACCACATGTTCAACAGATACTTTTATTGGAATTTTATAGGCAAAACCTCAACCGTTCAGGATTCACCATCCACCTGGAAACAATTATACGGAATACCATTTATAATCGGATTTGTCGGACTTTTCTTCCTGTTTAAGAAAGACTGGAAGATGGCAACAGCGTTCCTAATATTGTTTATATTTATGGGCTACTTGATAGCCTTTTACCAAAACCAGCAGCAGCCTCAGCCGAGAGACCGGTTTTACTTTTACCCGGGGGCATTCTTTGTCTTTGCCGCCTGGATAGCGGTAGGGGTAAGGGAAATTGCAGAATGGATAAGAGAAAAAATCAAGAGCAGTTCTCTGGGAAAAACCGCTGCTTTTGCTAGTTTGGGATTAGCACTGCTGCTGATACCGGGGAACATGCTGAGGACAAATTATTTTACTCACGACAGATCGCATAACTGGCTGCCCTGGGATTTTGCTTATAATTTGCTGCAAAGCTGCAAGCCTAATGCAATACTGTTTACAAACGGAGATAACGATACCTTCCCTCTGTGGTATTTGCAGGATGTTGAAGGTGTAAGAAGAGATATAAGGGTAGTATGCTTAAGTTTGGCAAATACGGATTGGTATGTTGAACAGTTAAAGAATACATCCCCATACGGAGCGTTAAAAGTTAAGTTCAGTATGTCTAACCAGATGATAAAACAGCTTTCTCCGATTGAATGGAAATCGCAAAAAATTACAATCCCGATTTCAAAAAATAAAATTAAAAAATTATGGTATTCAGACGAATCAGTAATAAACGCAGAAGATACTTCCATGCCGGGTAATATGGAAATGTCTTTCATTATGAATCCCACAATTGAGGTCGGCGGTATTAAAGGTATTAGAATCCAGGATATAGTAGTAAAAGATATTGTTACGAATAATATTATGGATAGGCCTATATATTTCTCAACAACTTGCTCACCTAATTGTTTTATTGGTATGGACCATTATTTAGAGATGGAAGGTTTCGCTTCCCGTCTTATCCCGATAAAAAATGAAGGCTCTGTAAATGTAAACATAAAAATAACTTCGGAAGACCTCTTTAATGAAAATCCTTCTTATTCAAAAAAGTATAAACCCGGTTTCAAATTTAGAGGATTGAATGATAAAGGAATATTTTTTGATGAAACCGACAGAAATTTAATTCAAAACTGTCGTAATACGTTTTTACAATTAGCATTTGCTTATCATCTTAAAATGCATAACGACAGCTTGAGTTTAAAAACATTAAATATTGCTGAAAAATATATACCTGCATCGGTTTTACCTTGGGACTATAGATCTCTATACAGCTTAGAGAATCTTTATCTTGCAGCTAATGCGATGGATAGTTACAAAAAGGTTGCATCTGAAATGATACCGTATTTATTAAAAGACCTTGATAAGGTTACTATTAACCAAATATCAACTCCCGGCGATCCTTATATTAATTTAGAAAGAATTTATGTAAACTTAAATGAATATGGGAAAGCAATTGAAATTCTTCAAAAGCTTCAAAATACTTTTCCTAAAATTAGAGGTGTGCAGGAGGAGATTAATAAATTAAAGTTGATGTCACACGAGGATTCGATAAAGACAAAATAAGAATATTAGATAAAATCAGCTGAATATTTATTTCATTAGGATTAATTTTTTAGTCTCGACAAACTTTCCAGCCTGCATTCTATAAAAATAAACTCCGCTGGAAAGTTTATACTTGTTCGCAATAAATCGGATATTGTAACGCCCGGCTTCCTCCTCTTTATTCACCAAAGTTGCTATTTCTTTTCCCAAAATATTATAAATTTTAATTATTACTAAACTTCTTTTGGGAATTTCATAATTTATTGTTGTAGTCGGATTGAATGGATTAGGATAATTCTGTGAAAGTTTATAATTATTAGGTTTATTAATCCTATTTGATACAGCAGTAATTTGCCAGGCGACGGCATATTCACTCCATACGTAAGAATGAGAAATTTGGCCGTATTCCCATAAACTTACACCTGGATAATTATAAGTCGTCTGCGATAAATTGCAAAAGCTTGTTATATCGCCCTGCTTAACATCGTTACCCTCGATTGTTCCGTCGATATCCTTAAAAGCTTCTCCCTGACCCAGCGGTATAATAGGTTTGTCGGCAGCTTTATCTCCTAAACTAATCCATCTATTTATCCAATAAGTGAACTGGCTGCTCATAATACTAAGTTCATTCTGAGGAGTGGTTGGCCTTGCTGCCCAATATGCCTGAGGCATATTAACATTAACACGTTCAAGAAATGTTGTCCAGGGAAACGAGTTATGACCGTCTATACGCGCCCATGAAGTAAGGCCAATATACGCATCGGGATGGTGAGCACGAATGCTGTCACAGTATGCCATGGCAGCAACAGCGGTATTACTCAAGGTATCGTATTGCACTTCAGCGTCAATTAAAATGCCGTCTATACCTTTTACGCTTAGAATTGAGTTTGCCACATCCGTTTCGGAAGCAGAATTCCCCCAATGATGCGGAACTCCATAAACATATTGGAAAGCAAGCAACTTGATTCCATTAGCATGAAAAATTGATACTACATTGTCCATGTTTAAGTAATTAGAATCCGCCCACTCGTAAAGTGCATGATAGGGTGTATTATAATTACTATCACCATCACCCATTTTTATAACCAGCCATGTAATACCCTCACTTTTCAGTTTGGTAATTATTGTGTCTAAATTTTTACGACCTCCGTATTCATCCCAAAGTTTCCAAAGAAACATTCCTTTGCCGCTAATTGTTGTTGAGTCGCTTGAAATGCCGATACAAAATGAAATCTTATTAAATAATAAAATTGAGAGAACCGTTAAAAAAGGAATTAAAAATTTTTTCATCTAAATAATTCATTAATCATTTATTTTGAATCCGAATAGAATGAAGCAAATCATTAAACTTATTTACATTAGTATTCATCTTATCCTGAAGAGAGGATAAAATTATTGATTTTAATTCATTTGATGAAATCCTTTTCCCGTTATTTATTTCTCCCGGTTTGCCCATCATTTCATCTTGGACTAGTGAAACAATATAATACTTCCCTTTTACATAAGTATAACAATTAATAACACAATCCCACATTCCCATTCCGGCGTACACCGCCCAATATTCGCGTTTAAAATTATGCCGACCTGTATTAATAGAATCAACCAGCAGTATATTTTTATAAAGTTTAGCGGCAGAAGGTGAATCAAGATATAATCTTCCGCCATAGCTTCCGGGCAAATCGACAAATAATTTGTTTGCAGCCGATATTTGTACAACAGCAGATTCGTTAGAAGAAACATTTGAGAATAGATCTATACTGTAATTCGTACTGTCGTGTTTTATCACTCTGCCAATTTTATCAAATGAAATACCCAATGCTTTGTTATAAAAGTGATTAGTAACGTTTTTTTGAGTATTTATTTTAGTCTGGCAATTTACATTACCAATAAAAATCCAGGTTAATGTTATTATAAAGATCAGCCTTTTCAACATTATCTTATTTTTCCCTAAACAAACTGTTATCTCAAAACCATTTCATTTCTTTATACCAATCGCATGTTCTTTTAATCCCCTCTTCAAGAGAGATATTTTGGTGATAGCCTAAATCATGAATAGCCTTAGTTGTATCGCATGTCCATTCTTTTCGAGTTATGTCTTTTGCTTTTTCAATATTTAAAGTGGCAGGCTTTTTACTAAAAAGTGCGAAAAATTGTGCAATAGCTGCAATAATAAATACGACGAAATGCGGGACATTGACAGTTACAGGTTTTTTATTTAACACTTTTAAAGTAATTCTGATGATGTCATCCCATGTATAATACTTTTCGGAACTAATAAAATATATTTGTCCGCCGGATTTTTCCGATAACGCCGCTAAATAAAATCCGTATACCAGATCAACAGCATGTATAATACTTAACTGCTTTTTACCGAAACCTATTTTTGTCATCAATCCGCTGTTAAAAGTTTTAAAAAAGATAAATATTTCCGTATCTCTTTCACCGAAAACAGCAGGCGCGCGGCAGATAGTGATTGGAAGTCTATCCATATAAGTTTTAGCCAATTCTTCTTCGGCTAACTTACTCCTTCCATAAGTTGTAATCGGACTGCATTTTGTATTTTCATCTACCGGATTCCCGTTTAAGGAAGGTCCGGTTGCAGTTTGACTGCTGACTACAAGAAATTTTTTAATAGTATCTTTAAATTCCAAGGCAACTTCTAATAAATTCCGGGTTGTTTCTACATTACCATCAAAATAACCTTTTGGTTTTTTTGACTTTACAACTCCTGCCACGTGGAATATATATTCGGAATCTTTAAATGCTTTTCTTAAACCGGCTTTATCTAAAAGTCCGCAGTTAAAAATTTCTACGTTCTTTCCTTCAAGCCACTGGAGGTTACTGGATTTTCTTGTTATGCATCTAACAATAAAATTCTTATTTAAAAGTAAATCTACCAGATGGCTGCCTACAAAGCCGTTGGCTCCTGTAACTACTGCAATTTTCTTATCTTCCATAGTCTATTTCTATTTGATTTTAAGGGTATTTAATGATACATTTTACGGCGAAATTTAAGAAATTTATTCGTTAATTTTAAAAAAATAATTCATTTCCCATCCATAAAAAGGAGGTATGTTGGATTTATTTAGAAAATGCTATGATTTTACCAGAGCTGATGAGATAAAAGCTTTGGGGCTTTATCCTTATTTTAGGCCAATCGAAGAAAATGAAGGACCGGTAGTCCAGATTGAGGGGAGAAAAGTTATTATGGCTGGTTCAAATAACTATTTAGGACTTACCGCCCATCCAAAAGTAAAAGAAGCAGCAATAAAAGCAGTTGAAAAATATGGAACAGGCTGTTCCGGATCCCGTTATCTTACCGGAACATTGGATCTGCATATTGAATTGGAAGAAAAATTAGCTAAATTCTTTAATAAAGAAGCTGTCCTTCTTTTTAGCACAGGTTATCAAACAGCTCAAGGTATTATCCCGACTTTAGTTCAAAGGGGAGATTATGTAATTTCTGATAAAGACAACCATGCATGTATTATTGCCGGAAACTTAATGGCTAAAGGAGCCACAGCAGAATTCGCGAGATACAAGCATAACGATATGGATGATCTGGAAAGAGTTGTGAAAAAATTACCTTCTGATGCCGGCAAGTTAATTGTAAGTGATGGTGTATTTAGCACGGGCGGAGAAATTGTAGAACTTGATAGACTAAACAAAATTGCAAAGAAATACGGTGCAAGAATTTTAATAGATGATGCTCATGCCGTAGGCGTAATAGGTAAAGGCGGAAGAGGAACTGCCAGCGAATTTAGTCTTGAAAATGAAATAGATTTAACAATGGGAACCTTCAGTAAAACATTTGCTTCCTTGGGAGGATTTGTTGCCGGTGAAGCAAAAATTATTAATTATTTAAAACATCATTCACCTGCATTAATTTTCAGTGCTTCTCCTACTCCTGCTTCCGTCGCATCTGCTTTAGCAGCTTTGGAAATTCTTGAAAAAGAACCGGAAAGAGTAACAATGCTGATCAATAATGCTGATAAAGTGAGACAAGGACTTAAGAAAGCAGGGTTTACTGTTTTGGAAGGCAGAACCGGAATTGTCCCGGTTATCGTAGGCAATGATGATATTGCTTTTAAAATGTGGCGTATGCTATATGATGCCGGTTTGTTTGTAAATGTTTTTATCTCTCCAGGTGTTCCTCCGGGCAGACAAATGATGAGAACCAGTTATATGGCAACTCACAAAGAAGAACATCTTAATGCTATTATTGACATATTTACGGAAACGGGGAAAAAATTAGGACTAATTTAATTAGTTAACATGATTTCCAAACCTAAAGCATATCATCAAATTAAATGATATGCTTTTATTTTTGCGAGGTGGTTTAAATGAGTTCTATTAATATTTCAACCGTCAAGTCCCCAAAAGATTTAATGCGCTTTATTAAATTTCAATGGAAGATTTATCAGGGCGATGAGAATTGGGTTCCGCCATTGATTATGGATAGGAAAAAAATTCTTAACAAAGAAAAAAATCCCTTCTTTAAACATGCCGAAGCAGAGTATTTTCTAGCAGAAAGGGACGGAGAGTTAGTCGGCAGAATTGCAGCCATAAAAAATGACCTGCATAATAAATATCATAACGACAAAGTAGGCTTTTTCGGTTTCTTTGAATGTATTAATGATCAGGAAGTCGCTAATGCCTTATTTGATACCGCAAAAGATTGGCTGAAAAGTAAAGGATTAAATGCCATGAGAGGACCAGCCAATCCGTCTAGCAATGACGAATATGCTATGCTGCTGGAAGGTTTCGATGATGAACCGAGAATACTTATGACTTATAATCCAAAATATTACCTTGATCTCTGTGACAACTATGGTTTTGCAAAAGCAAAAGATCTTTATGCTTACAAGCTTGAAAATAAAAAAGTTATTAGTTCGGAAAAATTAAAACGTGTTGCCGAACTGGCGCGAAAGCGGTACGATTTAAAAATTACCCAGTTGAATATGAAGGAATTTAATGCGGATGTGGAAAAAGTAAAATTTGTTTATAACAAAGCATGGGCTCCCAACTGGGGTTTTGTACCAATGACAGATGAAGAACTCGATGCAATGGCTAAAGACTTGAAACCATTAGCTGAACCGTCGCTCGTTTTATTCGGTGAAGTAAAAGGTAACCTGATGGGATTTGCACTTGTACTTCTGGATTACAATTATGTGTTCAAACAGATGAACGGTAAATTATTTCCGACAGGCATAATTAAATTGTTTACACAGAAAAAGAAAATTAAGTGGTGCAGGATTATTACGCTGGGATTAATTCCGGAATACCAGAAGAAAGGATTGGATTCGGTATTTTACTGGGAGATTGTTAATCGTGCACATAAACTTGGAATTGATTTAGGAGAGGCTAGCTGGATTCTTGAAGATAATGCAATGATGAACAGAGGTGCGGATGTAATGAACGGAGAACTATATAAAAAATATCGGATTTACGAGAAAAAAATATAATTTATTATTATAAAAAAAGTGTCGTTCAAAAGCAGTTGATTAACTCCTTTTGGACGGCCTTTTAACTTTAAAAATTCCTGCCCTAAAAATAAAACCGGATAAATTATGAAAGCCTACGTGTTATTTTTTCCAATACTTCTTCTTTTTCAATTTACCTGTAAAGCACAATACACACATGCCGATAAAGATCTGGTACAAACTACTTATACGCGACAGTTTGATAAAAGCATTGAAAATAAATATCTGCATTCGAATGATAGCGTCAAAGTAAATGCTGCTCTATTATCTCTGGCTCAAAGTGAAGATACAAGCTGGGTTAAGGAAATTTTACAATTGGATTTCGGAAAGCATTCAAAATTCATTTGTTTCGCTTTAGGAGAATTAGGCAAAAATATACAATCCGTAAACTTTCTTTTGTCGAAATTATCTCAAACCAATAATTCAGATAAAGATATTCATGATATACTTGAAACACTTGGTAAGGTCGGAAATTTGAATACCTACAATTTCTTATTTAAATCCTATAACAAAAACAGACTAAGTAATTTTGATGGAATTTCTTTAGCTCTGTATAATTTTTACATTAGAAAAATCGGGGAAAAACAGAAATCGATTTCTATTTTATATAACGAGTTATTAAAATATAAATTTCCATGCAGAAGAAATTTTGAAGCTGCATTTGCATTATATAGAATCGGAAGTACGCCTAAAATAAATAAATTATTAAGCGAAGAACTGAAATCATATTTCAATTTCAAAGATTCCTCCGAACTATCAAAAAAATACGCAGAAATAACTATTCCCTATTTCCTGGGATGCCTGCAATTGAATAAATATTTCCCTGGAAATAAAACATTATTTAATAAATTACTCCGCTCCAATAACTTTACAATAAAAATCGCGGCAATCAAGGCACTGGTATTTTATCCCTTTAACAATAAGAAGGATTTAAATTTATATTTAGATTTATTAAACGACAAAAATCCTAATATAGCCATTGAGTTAGCTTCATCGGTTAAATTCTTGGAACTGAATGATTCTTTAAAAATCTTTTTAAAGAATTTTTTAATAAAGGCAACTAAAAATAAAAATTATACAGCCAATACAAGAGGCGAATTATTTTTGAGTTATATAAAATTATTCAAGCCGGATTTTGAATATATTAAAAATGAATATGAACAGGACATTCCAAAAGAATATTTCTACAAAGAATGCGGTTTATACACCAAATTTGATGATGCCTTGGAATTCTTATTAAACAAATTTTCAAGTGTTGGTGGAAAGGATAAAATATCGATTTTGGAATCGGCATTGAAATTTCAAAATAATACCAATGTAAATAACAATTTGTATCAATTAATAATTAACTCATTAAATTCAAAGTCACCTGCCTTAATCTCAATAGCAGCCGACGGTATTGATTCATCATACATTACTCCAAGTAAAAGCAGATTATCCGGTATAATAAAAAGACAAGTTCAGATTTATAAAGACAACCCGGACTATTTAGAAAGCTTGATGTCACTGACAGATTTAGCCGAAAAAATAGATAATAATCTATATAAGAGCGTTCTTAAAAATCTGGGCAATTCGGAAGAATATTCGATTAAGAAATATGCATATAAGCAATTAGGCCTTCCGACCAGCAATTTAGTCAAAGATAATAAATATTTTAACAGTATCTGGGCTGATGCTTTTAAATATAAATATGCTGAAATTTATACGGTAAAAGGAAATTTTAAAATCAAATTTTTGCCGAAATATGCACCTGTTTCGGCAGGAAACTTTTGTTATCTCGCAAAAAAGAAATTCTTTAATCAAAATATATTTCACAGAGTCGTACCCGGATTTGTAATACAAGGAGGCGATCCGGAAGAAACAGGCTGGGGCGGTCCGGGTTATGATATAGTATCCGAATTTTCCCCTTTAAATTACAATGTCGGGATGGTAGGTATGGCAAGCGCAGGTAAGGATACGGAAGGTTCTCAATGGTTTGTTACCACCGGAAATTATCCTCACTTAAACGGCAGATATACAATCTTTGCAGAGACTATTAAAAATATTAATGTTGTTTATAACATCGCTCAAGGTGACAGAATTATAAGAATTAATTTAGTCCCATAGCCGCATCATATTTTGCAGTATGAGCAGGATCAATTTTTGTTAACATTACAAAAATATTTTTATCGGGATAATTTTTTAAGTATTGAACTATTTCACCGCTCCTTGCATCGAAAAAAGTTCTCAGAACAACACTTCCAAAATCCACACTATTCCTTAAACCGTAAATCATTTTTAAGGCATTTGCAATCTTTTGAGCGCCTTCTGCTTTATTCCTATTTTCATAAAAATCAATGCCGTAGTAATATTGAAAAAATGCTTCTCTATACGGACGATATTTATCATTCAATAAACCCTCAACCAATCCTTCCCTGCTGTATGAACTGCTGCTGATTACCCATCCTTTTGAAAATGAACTCGTAAGCGCTAGATTGTCAATATTCAATGCTTTATTGAAATACGGCGTACCGCCAAACTCTTCCCACGAATCCTCATTATATCCGATAATTATATATGCATAATAATCAAGAAAGCTGGTTAAAGGATCAAAGGTAGATTGATTAAGAATGAATGCCTGTCCCTGTTGATATGTGAAAGACCACATGTTATCATTTATGCTAAGCATAAGACAGTTTTTGTTTGACTGATAAACCGGTCTTTGACTTGTAACAACTACTTGGGCTGAAAAATTACCGTCACTAGTGGCACTCAAAAAGAATATGCTCATTCCGCAATTTATTCGTCCCCCCACCCAATTATCTGAAGTGAAATGATTTTTGTTTAAATAATCGGATACGGCTTGGGAAAAGCCGTCTAATAAATGCCTACTCGAAGGAGTAATATTATCCATGTTAACAGTTACGGTACAATTAAGCTCTTGTGCAAATACAACACTGGAAAACAGCAGAAATGCAGCCATTAAATATTTCATAAAAAAATCCTTTAAATTCAAATTATAGTTGATTTAATATAGGAATTTCAATATAATCTAACAACAAACTTTTAAATATCTGAAATTTGCGATACCTAACTATAACTTTACTTAGTATTTTTATAGGCCGCGCAAGTTTTTCACAGATTAATCCAGGGGCAAAACAAATTTCCCTATCACATTCAGACGTTGCGCTAAGCAATGATGTTTTTGCAATTTTCAATAATCCTGCGGGCCTATCTCAAATGGACTGGAGAGAAGTCGGAGTGTATTACTCACCTGCTCCTTTCGGGTTAACAGAATTAGCCAACGGCTATATTGCTTATAACGAACCGTTTCTATTCGGTTCCATTTCAATCGGCGGAATGAGCTACGGTTTTGATTTATATAAAGAAAATAAAATTCTTGCCGGGTTCTCTTATAATTATTTGAATAAATTTTTCTGCGGAATTGTTTTTAATTTTCATACTGTATCGATAAAAAATTACGGCAAAGCAAATGCATTCTATCTGAATCTCGGCGGATTGGTATATTTATCCGAAAATATAAGATGGGGATTTACTATTCATAATTTAAATAGGGCAACTTTCGGAAAAGAAGAAAATCAAATACCCATGATCTTTTCATCAGGATTTAGTATAAATATTTTGGATAATCTTTCCTTTAATGCGGCAATTGAAAAAGATATTATACTAAATGCTTCTTTACGGTTCGGGATAGAATATGAAATCATAAAAAACATTTCCATTCGAACCGGTTTCCAGAATGAACCTTCGCTTTATTCCGCAGGCATAGGGATTAATTATTCATTCGTAGGTTTAGATTATGCTGTCTTTACTCATCCGGACTTGGGATTAACACATCAAGCAGGCATTATTATTAGTTTTGGTCAAAGCGGGAGTAGATCCGAGAAAATTAGAAACCATCTGCGTTGATATTTTCTATTCAATAAAAAAGGGGCATATTCTTTAATGTTACCAATTCTTAGAAAAATATTTATTTTGATTTTAATATTTATATGCAATAACCTATATGCACAGTCGGACTCATCGGAAGCAGAGACTGATAATTTAATTGATAATTTATATGAAGAGTCTTCCGATGAAACAGATAACTCGGATATGTATGATTTTTTTGAAGACTTAATTAAGAATCCGGTTGATTTAAATAAAGCCGGTTCCGGAGATTTTCAAAGGATCCCGTATTTAAATCTTATTGAAATAAATTTAATTATTAAGCATAGAGAAAAATACGGGAAGTTTTTCTCAAAGCAGGAACTATATTCGGTTGAAGGTTTGTCCGGCAATAAAGTTGCGGAAATTCTTCCTTTTTTAACTGTTGATCAAAATAAAAAAAGTATTAGTGGAAAAAAGCAAGGTGGAGATATTATATCCGAATATTTTAATAAAACATCTTTGCAAATAAGAAATAGAATTTCAAAGGATTTACAGACAAGAAAAGGATTTTTAGAAAATAAATTTGAAGGCTCGCCATATAAAGTATATAACAGGGTTTTACTGAAATATAATCATCAAATTCAGTTAGGAGGATTAATTGAAAAGGATGCGGGTGAAAAGCCTTTAAATGAATTTTCTTCCTTTCATTTTGCTTTAAAAGACTTAGGCATGGTTAAGAATTTAGTGATTGGAGACTATGGACTTGAATTCGGACAGGGATTAGCACTCTGGGGTTCCTACGGTTTCTCAAAAGGCTCAAATGCAGTTTTCCCCGTTAAAAAGAACGGAAGAGGAGTTATCCCTTATATAAGTACAAACGAAAATAACTTTTTCCGCGGTATGGCGGCTACTGTATCAATCGAGTCATTTAATGTTTCCGCCTTTTATTCACAAAATAAATTTGACGCAAACATCGATCCTATTTCTAAAGAAATTCTATCGATGCCGGCAGACGGTTACCACCGTACCGAAACTGAAATTGCTAAAAGAAAAGCAGCATCGGAAAAATTAGCTGGTGCAAACCTGGATTTCTCAATTGAAGAATTTATGCGGACAGGCATCTCAGCTTACCATACTTATTTCAGCAATCCTCTTCAAATCAATTCAATTAACAATATTGAAAATCAATCCTTTAATTTCTATTCGATTTATTACAATTTTTATTTATCATCAGTAAATATTTTCGGCGAAACAGCACTTGACGGCAAGCATACAGCTACTGTAGGCGGAATAGAATTAATTGTGAAAAATTTTTCATATATCATATCAATAAGAAATTACTCGAAAAATTTTATAAATCTCCATGGATACGGATTTGGAGAGAGTTCGGGCTCAACGCAAAATGAATTCGGCATTTATAACGGGATACGATGGATAATGAAAATAGGCGAGGTAAATTTTTATTATGATCAATTCAAATATCCGTACTCCACATATACAAATCCGTTACCTTCCGGCGGAAATGAATTCATGTTTAATTTAAAATCAGCACCTTTCAATTCGGTTAAAATAAGACTAAGATATAAATATGAAAATAAGGATGTTTGTGCGGATATAGGCAATACACTCTCAATAACAAAAAGACTTAAGCAAAGCTTTAGATTTGAAGTAATACATAAAATTTCGAGGGTAATAAAATTGAAGGAAAGATTGGAACTTAGTTATTTTAACCTGGCGGAAATCGAAAGTAAAGAAAAAGGATTACTTGTTTTTCAAGAAATAAAAACTTCATTATTTAAATCTTTAGATTTAACAGGAAGGATTATTTTCTTTAAAACCGACTCTTTTAACTCGGCAATTTATGAATCTGAAAGCGGAATTTCCGGTATATTTTCTAATTTAGCAATGTATGGCCAAGGGATAAGATGGTATGTAACGCTTAAGTACCAAACTCCTTTTAATTTTGCATTATCGTGTAAATACTCCGAAACTTATAAACCCGACGAAAAATATTTAAGTTCAGGCTATTCACAAATTAATGGGAATTTAGATAATAATTTTATTCTTGAAATAGATACCCGTCTTTAGATAATTTAATTAAGATCGGATTTTATTTAGATAATCGGCTACTTCCGGTTTTTCGCTTTTCACAAAATACATATCAATTTCCCCTTTCCCTTTAGCGTTTAGTTTTCCTCTATATTCACAATTGAAATAGTCTTTAATTAATTCATAAGTACTGCCGGAAATATTTATTTTGCCCGGTTCGGAATTACTTTCTATTCTGCTTGCAATGTTTACCGTATCTCCCCAAACATCATAGGAAAATTTATTTGTTCCAACAATCCCGGCAACAACCTGCCCTGAATTTACCCCTACTCTCATTAACCATTTGATGTCGGTATTTATATTTCTTTTATTCAAAAATTCAATCATATCCAAACCGGCACAAATAACTCTAACAGCATGATCACTGGATTCTTTCGGAAGTCCGCCTCCGATCATATAAGTATCACCCAAAGTTTTCAGTTTTTCAAGGCCGTATTTTTCAATAATTAAATCAAAACTGTAAAAAATTTCATTTAATTCTGCAACTAGTTCGGAAGGAGGAAGTGAATTTGAAATGTTACGAAAGCCTTGAAAGTCCGTAAACAGTATAGAAATCATTTGATAATGTCTAGGACTTACGGAGCCAGTCTGTTTTAATTCTTTTATAATTTCTTTAGGTAAAATATGGTGAAGCAATTCATCGGTTTTATTTTTCTCTTCTTCAAGTTCCTTAGTTTTTATCTTCAATTGTGTTTCTATTTTTGCCTTGTAAAGCGCAATCTCAATGGCACTACGCAGCCCTTTTTCATCAAAAGGTTTTAAAATATAACCGCCGGGCTCGGTAATTTTTGCTTTATTAATAGTTTGTTCATCGGTTAATGCAGTTAAATAAACAATAGGAATATCATATTTGCCTTTGATAATCTCGGCGGCTTCAATACCGCTCATATCACCGCTTAACATAATATCCATTAGAATAAGGTCAGGCTCCTCGCTTCCGGCTTTCTGTATAACGTCCGTTCCGTTATTTACAAAAGAAGTAACTTCGTACCCGATTTTTTCCAATATTTTTTTAATATCCATCGCTACAATATATTCATCTTCAGCGATCAGAATTTTTATTTTACTTTGTTCCATTCCGCCTGTTTTACTTTACCCTAATCACCCGGTTAAATAATTGAATAAAAAATTTATTTATAAATATAAACAAAGAATAACAACTTTTTATAAGAAATTTATTCTATTATTATGTTATTATATTGGAAAGTTTTAAGATTGCGAATCTATTTAATAAAAGGGATAGTACTTTTTACTGTATTATAAAAGATAAACTATATTTTAATATTTCTCCCCGTTTATAATTTAGAACTAATTAAGTACATGCCGATTTTTCCGTTACCGACTATTTCAACTTCATTGAAAAATTCACAATCAAAACAATCTTTTACCAATTTGTAAGTATCCGAAGTAATATTGACTTTACCCGGTATTCCTCTCCGTTCCATTTTAGAAGCAATATTAAATGTATTACCCCAAACTTCGTACGTAAATTTGTTTTTACCTACTACCCCGGCCACAACATGCCCTGAATGAATCCCTGCTCTCATTTCCCATTTTCTGCCTAATACCGGTTTCCTATTTTTTATATACTCCTGCATTTCCAATGCAGCGGTAACCGTTTTAATTGCATGATCTTCGGTTTCTTTCGGAAGGCCTCCGGCAACTATGTATGAATCACCCATTGTTTTTAACTTTTCCAAACCGTGTTTTTCAATAATGGAATCAAAATTTTTAAAAATATCGTTTAATTCGCTTACAAGCTGAACCGGATGCATATCCGATGCAAAAGATGTAAAATCCTGGAAATCCGTAAATAATAAAGTTACATTTTCAAAAATGCGCGGTTTTACGGACCCTGTTTCCTTTAACTCCTTAACTATTTCAGAAGGAAAAATATTATGGAGCAATTGAAGTGATTTGTTTTTTTCCTGCTCTAATTCTTGTGTTCTTAGTTTTAATTGGGTATTGATTTTATGTTTATATAAACCCATTTCAATGGAAGAGTGAAGAATTCTTTCATCAAAAGGTTTAAGAACATATCCAAAAGGTTCCGTAATTTTTGCTCTTTGAAGAGTTTCGTCGTCTGCAAGTGCCGTAAGATAAATAACCGGAATCTCAAACCAGGTCATAATTTTTTCTGCAGCTTCTATACCGGACATTTCACTGTCAAGAACTATATCCATTAATACAAGATCAGGTTTCAGCCATGCTGCTTTTTCAATAATTTCAGGACCCGTCCTTGCAAATCCAGCAACAGAATAGCCTAATTTTTCAAGGGTTTTAGCAATGTCTTTTGCTATTATATTTTCATCCTCAGCAATTAAAATGCTGGAATTATTTATCATAAATGCCCCAATTTATAGCTTTTCTCATTTATGCTTCTAAGAATTTTAAGTTTATCCTCTTTGAACAGTTATTTAATTTAAGAGTTAATTGAATCCGAAATTAAATTGCGCTTAATTTAAAGAATATTTTTAATTATAAATATTTAACACAGACAATTATTTTAGAATTGAATTTTATGCGAGCTAATTTTTAAAAAATTACCTTAAAGAATTAGCCAAAATATAAAATAATAATTTTTAAAATAATAAAAAATTTGGAACAGAAATAAAATAATTACTCCTTTTTTAGGTGGTTTGCGTAGTTGAAGCATATTTCAATTTCCATTTTAATTATAATAAAAAAATGGCACCTCATTTTAAATAATCATTAAGAATTTCTAATAATCTGCATTATCAAAAAAATTTAATTGTCCGGATTTATTAATAGCATCAAAAGATTCACCTAAAAGTACAAGCACGGAATCAGCAATTGGCTTAAGCTGTTTGTCTATATAATGCTGATAATCTATATCATTATGCTCAAGTTCAATAGGAATCGGCCCTCTCTTTGTAATAACGTAATAAACAGATCCGGCAGTTGTATCCAACATTCTAGCTGCCTTTACCTGAGGAGGAACATTTTTTGTATACTCATCAATATTTTTTCTCAATCTTTTATGATAAATTAACTTATCATCAAACTCTCCGTTTTTAACACGGTTAATTATCTTTCTTATCCATTCGGAAATTTCACTGTTACGAAAAATTCTTTGGTATAATTCAACCTGGAATTCTTTAGCTAATCTCGTCCAATCGGATCTTACAAACTCCATCCCTACAAATTCCAGCTTTTCTTTTCCGTCTTTCAATAATAATCCGGCATATCTTTTCTTAGCACCTGTCTCGCTTCCTCTGGCAGGAGTAATAATAAATTTTTTATAATATTTTTCATATTCAATTTCTAAATATGAATTCAAAGAATAATCATTTAAAATCTTATTCCTCCAAAATTCATTTAATTCAGATGCCAAATCATTGCCGATTAATTCCTTAACTTTTTTTTCATCTATCTTAAGTTTTACAAAAAGAGAATCCGTATCGCCGTAAACAACTTCATATCCTTTACTCTCCAAATGATCGCGGCTGCCTAATAATAAATACTGGCCGATGCCCGTAATAGCGGACGGTAAATCGGGATGGTAAAAACGGCAATTATAAGCTCCCATAACACCGTAAAAACTGTTCATTAGAATCTTAATAGCCTGGGATAATTGTTTATCGTTCTTCTTTTTTGCCTCTGAACGCTGAGTCATCAAATACTCAATAAATTCCGGTAAAAAATGTTTACTAGAAGAAAATTTATATCCTTTAGGAGTATTAATAGTATCGATATCCGAAAGCAGCCTGGAAAGCGGATCAATTTTAAATGTTTGTATTATGGACGGATATAAACTCTTAAAATCAAGAACGGAAACATCGTCATAAATTCCCGGTTTGGGATCAATTACATATCCTCCGGCAGCATGGTCAATCCCTACAATATCTTTTATGTTTGGGGCAACATATCCGTACCGATGCAGTTTTGGAAGATAAAAATGATCAAATGCAGCAGTCATCATTCCCAGTTGATCCATCAATAAACCGGATAACTGTGCTCTTTTAATTGATAGTTCTATCAAGCCGGTTTTTTTAAAAATCTCACTTACTAAAACGGCATCCTGCAAATTATATTCTGCAAGCGTGGCTTTATCTTCTTTGAATAATCTTTCAATCTCCTTTATTTTATCCTGTTCCGGTGTAATTGTTTTCCCGGTTCCCAAAATTTCTTGCGCTACTGTCTCTAGCTTGTAATCTTCAAAAGTAAAAAAGCCGGACCGTAGAGACGGAGGACCGTCAATTACTATCCTCCCGGAAATAGAAGCAAAATAACCTCCTGCTTTTCTATTTCTTAAGGATACTTTTCCATTGCCTCTTGCAATCTGAAAAGGGATATGCAGTTCGTTGCATTTTCGTTCCAGAAACATTAAATCGAATCCTATCACATGCCAGCCGATTATAATATCAGGGTCAATATCCTTAAACCAATAGATAAAATCTGTTATCAACTCTTGTTCCGAAGAATATGTAGAAATATAATCAGGAATTTTCTTATGATAAGCTTCCGGTGATAACATAAATACTTTTTTTTCTTCATAATTATTATCTGTTACATGAACGGCAATAGAATAAAGTACGCTATTTTTCATACCGGTTTCAATATCTATTGAAATAACTTTAAAATGCGGTGCAATTATGCATGGTTTAATTCTGGGATTTATAAATGAAACAAAATTATTTTTCCGGGTATACTCGCCTTCTATTCTCATTTGTACATTTATGAACCGCTCCATTAAAAATCTTCTTATAGGATCTACATCGGTTTCATATGTTTTTATATTTTGAGATTCCAGGGTTTGAAACGATATCCTTAAATCCTTTTGTGTATTAAAATATAAAGCATCAACCTTTTTACCTGCAAAAGTTTTAAGTTTAACTTCTTTACGCGTAAACGGACTTTCAATATCTTCGACTTTAGAATCATGCTCAACAAAAAATACCGGTTTTACCCTCGAAAAAATAATTTCCACTGTGCCTAATTCTTCCGAAGTTCCGTAGAATACCAGAAGATTTTTACCGTGTAAATCGTACCATTCACCGGTTAATAAAAATACATTAGTCGAATGCAAGTTCTATTCCCAATAAATTAATTAATTCAAGATTATAATAATAGATAATATAAAATTTGTTTATTTATAAGAAGAGATAAATTTTTATCCAAATTGACTTTTATATGATTTTACTTTTTAATCAGATCATAAAATGCTGCCTGTAAGTTTTTTGTAATTTTCCCCGGTTTGCCGTTTGAGATTTTAAATTTATCAATTTGTATTACCGGTTTTATTTCGGTTGTAGTTCCGGAAATAAAAAATTCATCAAAGCTTTTAATATCCTTTTCTTTGATTGATTGTTCCGAATAAGGAATCTTAATTAAGTTACATAGTTCTAAAATAACTTTCCGTGTAACTCCGGAAAGAATCGAATTTGATAAAGGTGCGGTCCACATTTTTTTATCTTTAATTCCGAAAAAATTCGTATGGGAGCCTTCCAGCAAATAACCGTCTTTTACCCAAACAGCCTCGGCAGATAATTCTTCTTTTGCATGCTGATTTGCAAGAACGTTCGGTAAAAGAGCAACAGATTTTATATCACAGCGCTGCCACCTAATATCCTTTTCTAGTATCACTTTAACACCTGATTCATTTTCAACTCTGTTTTCAACCAAAGTATTGACCGAAATAAAAACCGTGGGTTTGATATTTTGTTCCGGGAAAGAATGTCTTCTGGGAAAGGATGATCCACGCGTTATTTGTATATAAGCAGAAACTTCGGAAGTATAATTGTTCCGGTCAACCAGTTGATACAAAATATTTTCAATAAGATTTACATCATTATAATTGATTCTAATTTCATTTAAACTGTAAATTAGCCTTTCCAGATGATCATCCAACCTAAAGAATTTACCATTGTAAGTTCTAATAACTTCATAAACTCCGTCAGCGTATAAAAATCCGCGGTCAAAAGGTGAAATTTTTACATTTTCCAATTCCTCAAATTTGCCGTTATAAAATACTTTCATAAGATAACCAGATCTACATTAATAATAATTGTTTAATTAAAAGAAATGCCGGTTCAAACTTCTTAAATAATATCAGATTATAAAATTCTTAATTGATAAAATATCAAATCAAATTATTTGCAGATAATCGCTAAATCTTTTTTTAGATATCATACCGGTAACCAGATTAAATAAAGAATAAAGTTCAAACGAAAATGGTATATATCCAATGTATCCCAATACCGGCATTTCAAACACATGAAGAAAATTAACAAACGGTAAATGATAAATCCATTTGGGATATGAATAATAATTCCACATTTCCCAAAAGAAACCGCAGATTAAAGCACCTGTTGCCAGGGCAATTAATGGCCGCCAATTACCGCTCCCGCTATATTGAAACAAAGTTTTATTTTTTAATAAAGAATTAATCGGATCAATAATTAAATATAATGCTATCCAGATTAAATAATAAAAATATTCCGGCAAGGTAATTGTCAAAATGAGCATAATTATTCCGGCAGTAAATAACTTGAATATAGATGATTTACTTTGTCCTATTATCGATCCTTCTTTTAGTTTTTTTATCCATTTAAATGTACCGGCAAATTCTGCGGTTTCGAAAACAGCAGGCATAACAGTTGAAAAGCTTAAAGAAGCCAGAAGAAAATACTGCAGATTAGTGAAATATTGTCTTCCGTCGTAATGCCAGTTTTTTGTATATGTGTTAAAGAATTCAAACAGCCACCACGCCGGAGCGGAAATTAAAAATAAAATTATAAAACTTATAAAATTTCTTTTTATTAATGATGTACTCTTTCGCATATAGACAATTGCGTCAATTGTAAGAATGTACCCAAACCATAAAGGGAAAAAGCCCCAATCTGTTCTTAAACCGGTAAGTGCCCAGTTCAATATCCAAAATAATGTAATTAAGAATAATCCGATCCAGCCGTATACCGGGAACTTATTTTTATTTAATTGTCCAACCATTACTTATTATTTAAGAATTTAATATCAACGTCATAGTTTCTTTATCGATATTACCGCCGCTTATAATAATTCCGGTTTTACCGTTAGGTTTAACAACATTACTTAACAAAGCAGCGATACCCAATGCTCCAGAAGGTTCTACAACAATTTTCATTCTGTAAAACAGAAACTTGACGGCTTCAATTATATCTTTCTCCGAAACTGTAAGCATGTCATCGACATATTTTAAAACCAGCGGGAAAGTTATTTTACCTAATGAAGCTGTTCTAGTGCCATCAGCTATAGTAGGCGGATTTTTTACAGTATGCAACACTTTTGTATGAAAGGATTTTGCTGCGTCATCGGCCACTTCCGGCTCAATACCGATTACTTTACAACCCGGACATAAACCTTTTACCGCAATTGCCGAGCCGCTTAACAAACCTCCCCCGCCGCAAGGGACTAATAGCAAATTAAGATTTTTAACTTCTTTAAAAAGTTCTAATGCTGCAGTACCCTGACCTGCAACAATATTCATATGATCAAAAGGAGGAATTAAAGTGTAACCATTAATTTCACTTATATGCTTAGCAATTTCTTCACGGGTTTCTTTTTCGGGATCATATTCAATAATGTTTGCACCATAACTCTGAGTTGCATTCTTTTTAATAACGGGTGCATTGTTGGGCATTACTACTGTAGTTTTAATTCCTAATATTTTACCGACCAGCGCAACCGCCTGTGCATGATTACCTGATGAATAAGTAATTACTCCCTTTGATTTTTCCGCATCAGTAAGTTGAGAAATTGCATTAAATGCACCTCTGAATTTGAATGCTCCGACTTTCTGAAAGTTTTCACATTTAAGAAAAATTTCAGCCCCCGCAATTTTATTTAGTGTGTTTGAAGTTATAACCGGAGTGCGGTTTACAACACCGGATAAGCGTTTTTCAGCATCTAATATTTTTTCGAACATTCCAACTCCATAATTTACACAAATATTCGGCTTATGAGTTTAAAAAATAAATTTTAAGCTGGCGATGACATTAATAATTACAATTAAAAATACAAAATATTCATTTACCACAATTTAGGAAATTAACTAAGAATTAAATCTGAATTTTTATAATCGTAAAATGAAAGTGCTCTTATTTATCAAACAAGCTTTTTTTCAACGCTGACAATTTTATCTTTCATAGATTGATCTCGATCGGTTCTGGTTCCTATCCTCAATGTTGATGAAATTCTCGGTGCTCCCATTTGGTGAACAACCTGATGACATTTTTCGATAGCAGCGAATACATCTTTCCATTCACCTTCAATATTTGTTCCGTACGCATGCATTTTATAATTGAGTTTATATTCCTTAAATATCTTTTGGCACTCCGCCACATATTTGGAAACCGATACACCGACACCAAGCGGAACTATACAAAAATCTGCAATAACAAACATGATTAACCTCAAGATTTTATTAAAAGAAAAAAGCTTGCAGCAATCTACAAGCTTAAGTGGAGCTAAGGAGGATCGAACTCCCGACCTTCTCGTTGCGAACGAGACGCTCTCCCAGCTGAGCTATAGCCCCAAAAGTAATATTAACAAATAATTAATAATTCTTATAGTTAAATTAAATAATTTTTATCTAATTTTTCATCATTAAAAAAATATTATTCATAATTTCAATGAGAATAATTTTTTAATGTGTATTTGCATATGAATAAGCATAAATAAATTTATCTATTGCTTTTTTAACAAAATCATAAAGCCTGGTAATTTTATCTTTACTAAATAATCCGATACTTGATATTGTCCATGTAGGTATTCCGAAACTTTCCAATTTGGTATTTCTGCTTAAAATTACATTCTGCCTAAACTCCACGTTTACACTTATTGAAAAAATATTTCCTTGAGATGATTTAATTGCACCGATATTTATATATAAATACGGAGCACCTTTAATATTTACAAGCTCTTTCATAGGAACTGTCTTTATTCCGATTTCATCTAATTTATCCAGCACAATATTTTTTACAGTTGTTCCGTCTATACCAGCACTATCCAGCGAGGGATTTATATTTTCTATTAATAATCCCATTTCCGCAACACCTTTTAGAGAAGCTGACGAATGTAATTTTTCCTGGGCATGCAAAAACTTTAACCCATCTACTATTGCTAATAAAAAAACAGCAATTACAAATAATCTATTTATACGATTCATAAATTCCCAATCATATTTTAATTAATAATTATACTCACTTTTTAGAATTTATATTAATTTCGCCTACAATTTTTCAGGGATTCTTATAATAAAAGAATTTATATCAAGAGTTTAATTATGAATTACCAACATATAACAAATTAAAAAAAGGCTTACAAAAAAATTGTAAGCCAGTAGTTTATATTGAAAATTAAAATAACTTTAATCGAACTTTTAATATCATTTTTTATTTGATTTCATATCTTTTTTATCCGACGCAGCTTTTTTCATCATTGTTTTAGAGTTATTCATTTTCGATTTTGACCATGTTTTGGAATTTTTCATGCTTGACTTCATCTTTTTCATTTTACCCTTTTCCCATTTCATGTTTTTCTCTTTACTCTTCATCATTCCCTTTTTTGCTTTCATACCTGACTTCATCGAACTCTTTTCCATTTTACCGGCAGCAGTTTTAGATTTCATTTCAGCTTTCTTCATATCTTTTTTACCGGACTTTTTCATATTCATTGCAGTCTTATTAACTTTCTTTTCAACTTTAGTTTTATCCGGGGTTTTTGCTGATTGGGCATATGAACCGCTGGAAAATCCAAAGAATAAAACCATTAACAACAGCATAAAAGATAAATTGCGTAATTTCATGATTCACTCCTAGTTTTAATTAAAAGGTTTATTATAATTTTTCCGCATAAAATTTACAACATTTAAAAGTTGCTCTATATTTAAATAAATCATTTTATCGATAATCACATATGTATATTATTAATTTCACCGATATTTACTCTAAGTTATTGATTAATAAGCGGATTAACAGTTATTCAATAAAGATAATTAAATGATTATTCTTTCTAAAATTTGGTATTTTAATAGTTAATTTTTATATATTAAAAAAAGTATAAGTATCAAATTGAAGTAATCAAGGATTTATCAAATGAGCACTCAAGTTAATAAGATTAAGATGAATAGTACCTTATTAAGAACTGCTTTTATTTTAAGCCTTATTACTATAGTTTATAATCTTGTAGAAGGCGGTATCTCAGTCTTTTTCGGTTTAAGCGATGCAACTTTAGCGTTGTTGGGTTTTGGCATCGACAGTTTTGTTGAGGTTCTTTCCGGCTTAGGAATTGCTCATATGGTTTTAAGAATGCAAAAAAACGAGATAAATAGCTGGGATGAATTCGAAAAACTTGCTTTGAAAATAACCGGAATAAGTTTTTATATTTTAACCGCCGGTTTAATTTTCGGTTCGATAGTTAATATAATTCAGGGTATAAAACCCGAAACCACAATACCGGGAATTATTGTTTCAATTGTTTCAATCGCTTCAATGTACGCCCTTATGACGTATAAGTTAAAGATAGGCCATGGATTAAATTCGGATGCAATTATTGCAGATGCAAATTGTACAAGAACATGTTTCAATTTATCTATTATCTTATTAGTATCAAGCTTACTCTATACAATTTTTAAAATTAGTTACATTGATACTGCTGGATCACTTGGTATTGCGTATTTTGCTTTTAAAGAAGGAAGAGAATCAATAGAAAAATCCAGCAGTGATTCTATTCATTGTAATTGCGCCGACGATTGAAAAAATTTTATGTTTATTATTTTTAGTTTTGAATGCAGTTAATCTTACCTAATAATAATTTTAGCAAAATCAGTCATAGGATTTATTAATGTATTAATATTTATGATAGGAATCGTCTGAAAAATAAACTAGTAATATAAATCCAAAAAATTCCGGCACTCCAGCCCGCAATTACTTCCTCAGGATTATGGGCGCCAATAAGAATGCGGCTTAAACCTATTAGAATAATTATTATAATAGTTGATGTGTTTATTAAAAATTTGAGGGATTTATCTCTCATTCGTCTAGTAGTAATAAAATTCAATGTATAAAAAAGAATCAGCGACATAAATGCATGTCCGCTGGGAAACCCAAGATCATTACTTAAAATTAGGCCTACCAATTGATTCGGCCTATTACTATTAAATAAATATTTCAAGACAAATAATAAGAATACCGAACCGAATATTATTATTAGAAATTTTGTTAATGTCTTAAATCTGTACTGGACAAAAAGCAGACTAATGACAAATAATATGATTAGGAAAAATAAAGTCGGACCACCTAATGAAGATATATCGCTGTTTATATCAACAAACCATTCAGGACCATACGTATGAGACCATTTATTTGTAAATCCGAAAATATCAGACATAAAATTGACATAATCCTTCGGATTAACAGCATTAGTAATGAAATACATAACTAAGAATATTATTATACAAACAATGGGGATAAAAATATCCTTATAGGAGTATCTCTTTGGGAAATCCATTAAACCTCATTTTTAAATTGGAATGCAGTATTCAATTTAAACTAATTACAATTTAAAAATAAATAATTTATATGATAAATAACTACAAAGACTTATTATAGATTTTTAAAATAGATCTTGTTTTAAAATAATTTACCTGATGTATTTACATGAAATATATGAGGTTTAATAAAATATTAAAAGCATAAAAGTAAATTTAATTCTTGCATAAAGGGATTAAGCTAATTAAATTTACTTTGAATTTTTCAATACCACTTTGGAATAAAGCCATAATAACTTATAAATTATTCTATATCTTCCCATTGAAGGCATTAAATATTTTTATTTATTGATCTTTTAATTAATAATAGAAAAGGAGAGAGATATATGAAAAGCAAATCTTTTTATAAATTTATTCTTACCGGTGGTCTTTTGATCCTTTGTGTATTGCCAATTAAAGCTCAATTTAAAGACTACGGATTAAAATATGGTTTTCATTTCGATGGTGTTGTCCCTGCTAATGAATTCGATTATTATAGTTATGGATTAAAAAGTTCTTATTTGGGAAGAATCTTTTTTAGGTACGAATACGGAAGCGTTGTACAAGGAGATTTTGGTGTAGGATACGGACAAAATGCCGGTTTAGATCTTGCCCATGCTTATTATAAATCTATTATGATTCCTATTGACTACAGGTTTATTATAAGTCCGTTTAATTCGACCGTCTGGAATCCATATTTATATGCAGGAATTGGCGCTTTATATTACGAAAATAAATTTTTGCCGGTATCTATCTCTCCAAAGCAGGTTGATAAAAAAGGATGGACCGAAATTATACCCTTCGGTTTAGGGGCAGAATTTAATTTAGGAGGTTCTGTACTTTTTGACGTCTCTTTAGGCGCAGGGTTATCTCTGACAGATAATTTAAATTATTACAAGGAAGGGAGAGCCCCTGATGCTTATTACAATTTGGGAATTGGTCTTACATTTGTCAGCGAATCGGGAAATGCGGATAATGATCATGACGGATTAACAAATGCAGAAGAAAAAGAATTAGGTACGGATCCGAATAATCCAGATACTGACGGAGATGGTTTATCAGATGGAGATGAAGTGCATAAATATAAGACCAACCCGTTAAATAAAGATACAGACGGTGACGGATTAAGCGACGGTGATGAAGTAAAGGTATACAAAACCAATCCGAATAAGGCGGATACGGATGGAGATGGTTTAAGCGACGGCGATGAAGTAATGAAATATAAAACCGATCCGAATAAATTTGATACGGACGGTGACGGATTAAGCGACGGTGATGAAGTAAATAAGTACAAAACCGATCCGAATAAAGCAGATACGGATGGAGATGGTTTAACAGACGGACAGGAAGTGAATCAATATCATACTGATCCTTTAAATCCGGATACCGACGGCGACGGATTAAAAGATGGCGATGAAGTGATGAAATACAAAACAAATCCGTTAAAGAAAGATACCGACGGCGGCGGTATTGATGACGGTAAAGAAGTTGCAAGAGGTACCGATCCGTTAGATCCCAACGACGATATTGTAAAAATAAAAGCACCTATCGTTCTGGAAGGAATAAATTTTGCACTTAATTCAGCGGAAATTACTCCGGAGTCTGAACAAACTTTGCAGAAAGCTTTAAAAACACTTAAAGCAAACCCGGACATTTTTGTTGAGATAAGAGGCTACACGGATAATACCGGCCGACGTTCTTTCAATATAAAACTTTCTCAAAGGAGAGCCGAATCAGTGAAAAACTGGCTTGTTAATCATGGTGCAGATCCTGATAAAATAACTGCCGTCGGCTTAGGACCGGATAATCCTATTGCTCCCAATAATACTAAAGAAGGAAGAATGAAAAACAGAAGGATTGAATTTGTAAGGATTAAGTAAATTCGAAAATATTAAAATGCCTCTGTTGAAAAACAGAGGCATTTTAAAATAATTTATATAACGATTATTCTAAACCATACACATTTACATTATTTGGAAATTCAACAGTATATTTTAAAGGTATGATTTTCTTTTCACCGGGTTTCAGTTTAACATCCCATTTTAATTCCCTGTCGTTGTTTAATTTATCCATATCTATTTGAGGCTCAAGCAATTCTACTTTTATGTCCTCATTCATTGCAATGGGAGCCTGATCATAAACTTTTACTGTTTCTTCTGTCTTTCTGTTGTTTGTAATTTGGATTTCATAATCATATGTAATCTGCCTGCCGCCGCCTAACAATCCTTTTGACTCCGTAAATTTATTTATCAGCACTTTTTTAATTTGGATTCCGTTATCTATTCCCAATGCTAAAGATAGAGTATCAGACGGCACTATAGTGTTCAAGTACGTTCGATTAATAAAATCATTATCGACAAATATACTTATATCACCTTCCAGCAAAGGATAATCATTTTTATTAACAATTTTTCCTCTCAAATAAACACTCGGAGTTATTTTAGGAATTGAAGTATACGCAAATTCAACCGGTAAAGTTTCAATAGCGATAGTAACTTTATGCTGATTATTATCACTAGGTATAGAACTTTCAGTAGGAATTTCAAACGATGTTGATAGTTCTTTTGAATATACATTTGTATATTGAATATGTTCGGCTTCCAATCCGCTTAGTTGAACCCTCATAGCATTTGTTTGAACTTTCTGAACTGAGGGCCTTTGAGCTGTAACTACGACCCCATTTGCCTGTATTGAAGCCGCATTCAAAGGTATAGTAACATCGGCAATGCTTTTATCTTCTATGTTAATCGGAATTCTTCTGGCTTGATACCCGATATAACTTATTTTTAAATTATGCTGACCCTTTGGAACATTATTAATAAGAAATTTTCCATTAACATCGGAACTTGAACCTATATTTGCACCTTCAACAATAACATTAGCACCTATTAAAGCTTCCCCGGTTGACCTGTCTATTATGTATCCGGTTACATTCCCTGTGCCTGCCGGCAGCCCCCAGTTTTGTTCATAATTAATCTGCAGATCGCCTGACCTTCCGCCTCGAACCTCAGGCTCGGTTCGTCTTATGGGCAGCGGTTTTGTATCAATAAACCATCTGTCTAATTCAGGTAAAGTTTTAACCGACATCGGTTCGGCCGTTGACAATATTAAAGAAACGTTCTTCCAGTCTTCACCTGTTGCTTGATGTATCATTCCGTAATAATCAAGCTCGCATTGTTTCGATTCGGAGGCTATTCGCGCATCATACAATGGGTACCATCCGGCGCTTTGAACAAGATATGAAGGCTGTAGTTTCACATTTCCGGATGCTTCCGTTTCGATTGTAACCACTACCTCTTTAAAGTTTTTAGATTTCATCCCTTTATTTTTGTTTATTTCAGTATTAATGACATTTATTTGCTGCTGATAGAAAGACTTTTTTCTTGCCTGTTCTCTCAAACCTTTATAAATGTCTTCAAGAGTTTTATCGACAAAATTTAAAATACCGCCCCACTCTTTTGTCGGATTTGCCTGAAGAAGCATTTTTTCATTCATATATCTCGCAGACTGAGACTTTAATGATTCAATAAAATCTTTTTTACTGTTTAGTATTCTCATTTCGTCGGAAGCTATTTGTATTAGTTGATTTAATGAATCAATTTTACTTTCCAATGCTTTAATATCTTCCTGCTGAACTTCAGTTGTGAATCTTTGTTCGACTTTTACATCCAGAATTTTTATTACTCCTTTTCCTTCTGCTGAAATACGAACGGATGAATTTTGTAAATCGGCTGGAAGGTTTGAAAATATAACTTCACTTTTCCCTTTTGGTAAATTAATTTCACCTTGCCTTGTAATCAATGCCCTGTTTTTAAATATAGTAGCTTCAACAACTTTGGATTTTACTTTGAGCTCGTCCTTGCAGTAAACGGATGCTGATATAAGAATTAACAAGAGAAATATTACTCTTTTCATATTACCCCGCTGTTTTAATTAATGATGAAAAATTATGGATGCAATCTTAAAGGGACCCCGTTTTTATTAGTAATTTTTATTGTTTCAATTTAGCCTTTTCAAAAAGAATTCGCAATAAAAAGTACACTTCTTCAGCTAAATTTTTCTTATTATAAAATGATGTTAGTTTAAGCAGCTTCTTCTTTTCAATTTCGTCCGTACTGCAAATTTTTAGAAACTACAATTGAACTAAATCGATAGATCTGAAGACACAAAATTATTTATTTACCAATATCTTCGTTCCATAACTCCGGATCTTTTTGAATGAAATTCTCCATAAGCGTGCGGCATTCATCATTATTAATAATTACAACTTCTACACCGCGTGACCTTAAATATTCTTCCGGACCTTTAAAAGTTTTGTTTTCGCCAACAATTACCTTTTTAATCCCGTAAAGAAGCACCGCTCCGGAACACATATCGCACGGAGATAATGTTGAGTATAATATCGCTCTTCTGTAATCGGAAAATTTAAGTCGACCGGCATTTTCCAGACAATCCATTTCGGCATGTAATACAGGGCTTTCCAATTGAATACGCTTATTATGACCTCGAGCGACAATTTTATCATCAATAACAAGTACTGAGCCGATAGGAATCCCGCCTTCAGCCAAACCTATTTTCGCTTCTTCTACAGCCACCTCAAAAAAACTATACATTTAATTTCTTTTTTTTGTTTTATGAAAAAATTGTAATAAGAAATTTACAATAATAAATATGAATTAAAACCAAACATTACGATTATCAATAAGTATCCTAATTTTTTTTAACATTATATCGAATGTAATCAAACTATAACATTATCAATACCCTCCACTTGTTTCTACATGAAGCAGCTAGCTAAATATTTTAATATATATAATCTATTTATAAAAAAGGTTTACTTTCATAATTTTTATTAAATAATTGATTGCTGTTATAATTTTTCTACCTCTCTACTAAAAATATTTTTTAAAATAAATTCCATTGATTAAATATTCCATATTTTTCTTGATTTTAGCTAAAAATTAAGAGAATTTTAATTTAACGATTTAATATTGGAAAAATTTAATTTATATTTTTATTCAGTATTAAAGGAGTTACAAATGGAAATTCGTAAAAGGGCTTTGGGGGTATCAATAGGATTAGTTTGGGGACTGACTATAATGCTGGCTACCTGGTGGCAGCTGGTCAGAAATGCTCCCGGTAATATTTTATCAAAACTCTCAACATTCTATTTAGGATACTCGTATTCCTGGGGCGGTGCCGTAATAGGATTACTTTGGGGATTTGTAGATGGTTTTATTGCAGGCTTCTTAATTGCATGGTTTTATAATATTGCAAATAAGTGGTTTACTAAATCAAAAACGACCTAATTAAATAAGTTTTAAAATAATTTTATCTTTTTTTTACAAATAAGATCCTATTATTATTTTAATTATTAGAAAAAATTCCTAATCGTTTTTAGAGACATTATCGGTAAATTAAATTTAACATTAAAAAGCTATACCTAATTGAATTCCCGGCCAGACGAAGAATCCATCCCGGATTAAAAAATAAACTGTTCCTCTAAATAAAAATCCCCCCGAAGATCTGAACTCAAAACCCGGCCCGATATAACCGTATGAAGCAGAATTATCACCTGAGAAAGGACCGGAATTTGTAGGAGCTGTTACTGCAACGATACCACCGCTAATACATGGCGAAGCATTTCCGGGCAACAGGTATAGTCTTACACCCCCGGTTAAAAACACAATGCTCGCCTCCGAACCGCCGAGAACTGAAGCCCCAAGCTCAATTCCGAAATTTTCATTTACCAGTCTTTGGTAAGAAAAAGAATAAATAGCACACCTGCCCAGCAGCTCGATATTTAAGTCGTTAGGAAGTTCTTTTTTACTTTGCGCTAATCCGTTATTTACCGGGATAAGAATTACAAAAATAATTAAGGCTGATAAAATACTATAACAGCGTTTCATATATTCTCCCTTTTTAACTTTTATTTATAGGTACAATTATCAGATATTGGATATTTACTTTATTTAAAATTGTGAATTTATTCTGCATCTGCCCTTTTACTCTGATATTCCCTCATGTTAGAGTATATTAAAATTATATGCGGTTGTTTTTAATATTATGTCAGATAAATTATCATTTTATAAAATGATCCGCAATCAAAATAATTTAATAATATCCTTTATTTAAATACATCAGACTTCCGGACAATTAAATATCCACTGCATACTCTCAATTTAATTCTAGTAATTTTATAATAAATAGTGAAGAAATTTTTTTCCATTTTATTCCGCCAGAATATGTCCTTTGATTTTCGTTTCATGTTTAGAATTATTTTTTTATCTACATTTATTTATCACAGAAAAATTTTAAAGTTGTAAAAATCTTATGAAATTATAATAAAAATTCTGGGAGAAGAAATTATTAGTAGGAGAAATGTTTAGGAGAATAAATTATAAGCAATAAATAAAATATCCTTTTTTCTTTAAAATAAATAAGGCGACTCGGTTATCGCCTTAATCTAACGTGGGCAGAGACGGAATCGAACCGCCGACACAAGGATTTTCAGTCCTTTGCTCTA
>CAZCFZ010000025.1:0-49166 GCA_964498065.1 uncultured Ignavibacteriaceae bacterium | reverse complement strand
ATACTCAGTGTTACCTCAGTGAAACTCTGTGACCCAAAAATGTTTCTCTTACACTAAGTAACAACTCAAGTAGTAAACCGTGTGATTTCTTAAAATTTTTTTCTAATTATATCTTTAATCCTGCAATAATCTGTAATGCAGTATTTGCCTGATGCCCTGCAGTTATCATCACTCTTGGCGCCATAATGCCGTTTGATTTCAAAGGTTTGGTTTTATTATCCCCGCATATAAAGACATTTCTTGAAATATTTTTTGTTCTAATATTGTTAGCAGATGAATACCCGGCCACTCCTGAACCTGTAATTAAATATTTTTCTTTAAATCTCGAATCAGAGAAGGTTTTAATTATCATAGATTTTGATGCAACAGTATCGAATGCCTCAATTACAATTTTACATTTATCAAAAACTTTATACACATTATTTTTATTTAATCTAATCTTATATTTTTTAATTTTAATGTATGGATTAATTGATTTAAGAATCTTTTCAAGTGAATCGACTTTAAATTTACCCAAATCCCCTAACGCGTATTGCTGTCTGTTTAAATTTGATATTTCTACTGTGTCGGAATCGACTATTACAATATTTTGAATCCCTGCTCTGGCTAATGCAATAGCCGCATTGGAACCTAATCCTCCGCAGCCGGCTATACCGATTGTTATTCCTTTAATATTTTTTTTAATTATGGAAGCATTTTTCGAAGTGAATTTAGAATAAAAATCTTCTTTAATAATTCCCTTTTTCAAATTAACCGCCGCCTGTTGGAAGAAATAATTTTACCTTATCTCCTTCTTTAAGAACGTTTGACTTTTTTATCTCCGAACCGTTAACGAAACAAGAGATATATTTCTGATGTTCCTTTTTAAGTTTTAATTTATCAAAAAGATTTGATACTGTAGAATTATTTTCAAGTTCAACAAAACTTTTGTTCTTTATTTCATGAATATGCAGCAAACCTGTCCATTCAACATAAATTTTCATCGTAAATAAATTATTTTATCTCATCATAATTTAATCTTAGGTGATTAATTTTTTTACCGAAAGCCAAGGCCTGAATTTCAGTCATGATACTAAGGGCAATTTCGTTGGGAGAATCGCCTCCGATTTCTGCTCCAATGGGAGCATAAAGATTATTTAAATTCAATTTATGGTTAAATTTATTTTTAATAAATGCTAATCCTTCTTTAACTTTTCTTTTTGAACCGATCATTCCGATATATTTCATACCGGGATAATTTTTATAAATAAATTCCAATACCTGTAAATCATTTACATGATTGTGGGTGAGTATTACTGCATAGCCATTAATTTCGAGAGGCAGGTAATCCTTTTCTTTTAAATTCAAGCTGGAGAGATCTGCTAATTTTTTTTGATCAAAGGAATCCCGGACCAGTTCTTCAAGAATATTTGCGCGGTCATCAAATATTATAACATAATATCCTAACTGTTTTGCAAGCCTTGCCGTAGCTTGTCCCACATGTCCGGCTCCAAATAAATAAATAGTTTTTGAGGATTTATAAACTTCATAAAATAATGTTACCTCGCCGCCGCATAAAGCATTAATTTCTACCTGGTTGTTTTTTTTTACTTCAATATTATTTATTTCATTTCCTATTAGTGAGTCTTTTAATATTAAAGTTTCCGTAAAATTATTACCGCCTTTTTCAAGTAATTCTTTGGATTTACCGACAGCATAGTATTCAACTCCGCCGCCGCCGACTGTACCGGCAATTCTTCCTTCAGAGCCTACCAGCATTTTAAAACCGGCTTTACCAGGCGTGCTGCCTTTCATATCAACAATAGTAACCAGCACAGAGGCCCGGTTGGCTTCAATTCTTTCTTCCAAAGCTTTAAAAACTTCAATCATAATAAGCCGGCTTCTTTATTAAATTCTTTTATGAGTTCATCAATTTTGGGAGTTAAATTTCTAATTTTTCCCCAATAAGCATCATAATCATACCATTGGGCATTCAATTCAGTTAAATCCTTCTGCTGCTGTTCAATCCATGTAAAATATTTAAGGTTGTGAATTCTCTTTCTATCATAATAATTTAATTCAAGCATAGAAGAAGTATTTGTTCCCATCAAATTTTTATTATAGATTCTTACGGCATCATCGTGATTAAATTTACCAAATTTATCATTCAATTCCTTTAAACGCGAACCATAAAGGTCCATAGAATCCGTAAGAATAGTGAACACAATATCATCTTCCTTCAATTCAAAATATTTTGCAAACTTAATTGCCGAGAGAATATTTGCAACGCCAGAAATCCCAATGATATCCAGCTTCGAAGCGATTTCATCTGAGATTCCCATTTTTACAAGATAGTTTTTTCCTTCTTCTTCATTAAATAACCGGATTAATTCTATACAATCATTATCGTCAATTGCAATAACAGCATCAGTATTCCTAACATTATGAATCCATGGAACATGCTTGTCGCCTATTCCTTCAATTCGGTGGCCGCCGTAACCATTTAAAAGAAGAGTAGGACATTGAAGAGCTTCGGAAGCTGCAATTTTAAGATAAGGAAATTTTAATTTAAGATAATCACCCGCAGCAATTGTTCCTCCCGACCCGGTTGCGGAAATAAATCCGGCGATATTGCCTTTTGATTTTAAATTTCTACGGTATACTTCTTCAATTGCATTTCCCGTTACTTCATAATGCCAAAGGTAATTTCCGAATTCATCGAACTGGTTAAATATTTTCACATCCTTTCTTGTGGCTTTAAGCTCCCAGCATTTGTCGAATATTTCTTTAACATTACTTTCACAACCTGGGGTTGCAATTACTTCGCCTGCGAGATTACGAAGCCATTCGAATCTTTCCGCACTCATTTCTTCAGGCAATATGGCAATAGACTGGCAGCCTAACAATGCTGAGTTGAATGATCCACCCCGACAGTAATTACCGGTTGAAGGCCACACAGCCTTTTCCCATGTAGAATCAAAATTTCCGGTTACTAATGAAGGAGCCAGGCATCCGTAAGTTGCACCAACCTTATGTGCTCCGGTCGGGAACCATTTACCAACCAACGCAATAATTTTTGCTTTAACTCCGGTTAATTCTTCGGGCAGCTCAATATAATTTACATCACCGAATCCTCCTCCAAATCCTTTAGGTTGATTTTTCCAGGTTATTCTAAAAAGATTCAGCGGATTAACATCCCAGAGACCTACATTTTTTAAATGTTCAACGATACTTGAAGGAACCTTTGAAGGATCTTTCATTTGTTCATATGTAGGATAAATTATATTCTTCTCAATACATCTATTAATATTATTTTTTCTTGATTTTGCATTAATTTTTAATTCAATCATTTAATTTCCTTAATGTAAGTTTTTTAAATTTTCCATATAAGATTTAGCCGCCTGAAGGTCGCTAAAATTATCTATATCCATACCTATTCCCTTATCAGAAACAGTACAAAATTTATGTTTATAATTTTGAAGTACATCTTTTAAAATTTCATCGTCAGCACTTTGAAGGATATTTTCTTTAATTGTTGATTTAATTAAAACAGGGTGACCGCCTGAAACTCTCGGTTCCTTATCTATTTCTTCATCTTCAATTAATGTAACAGGAGAGTAAACTTCTGCTTCATTATCCTCGGAAAAACATTCTATCAGCTTTTGATAAGTGCTAAATAAAACAAACGGTATGTCTCCAAGAGTAATAAAAATTCCTTCACTCTGATCGGAAGTATTTTGCAGCCCGCTTTTAACCGAAGAAAGCATTCCATTAATATAGTTCTTATTTTCAATCAAGCTAATTTTATTTTTTAATGAGTCTGATAGAATTGTAGTACTCTCAACCAGATTAACCAAAGCACTATAGTTATGGCCTCCAACTACGGTTACCTTTGAACAAATATTTACCATAGGGACAATCGTTCTTATTAAAATCGGAACATCTCCTATTTCAATTTTAGGCTTCCATTCGTTCATTCTTGTCGATAGGCCCGCGGCAAGTATAATTCCTTCAAATTTATTATAATCGATCATTTTCTCTTCCCCGATATTTTATTTTAAATTTATATTATCTAATATATAATCGATATCTGCCTTAAAAGCTTTAGGAAATTTAATCGATTTTACTGCAGAATCAATATCTTTAAGCCCGTGTCCCGTTAATAATAAAACTACAGTTTTATTTTTATCAATACTTTCTTGTAATTTAAGAAATCCGGCAAATGAAGCAGCTGAGGAAGGTTCACAAAATATACCGCTCATTTTGGAAAGGTAATTTTGCGCATACAATATTTCATCATCACTTACCGTTGCCATTTCTCCTTTAGCTGTTTTTAAATCCTTCACTGCCGAGTAACCATTTCGTGCCGCATTCACCGATATTGAATCGGCAATTGTTGAAGCTTTATAATTCAGATCAAAATTTCCTTTATACAATGCATTATAAATGAAAGAGCTCCCTTCAGCCTGCACTCCGATTATTTTAGGAAATTTTTTAATTGCTCCCAAAAACATCAAATCGGAAAATCCTTTAATTACACCGCTCAAAATTACTCCATCGCCTACCGGCAAAAACAAATAATCAATTTCGTTCCCGGCTAATTGTTCATATAACTCAAATGCGACTGTTTTCTTGCCTTCAATTGTTAAAGGATTATAAGCCGTATTGCGATTAAGAAATCCTGTCCTCTTAGAAAATTCTAAAGATAGATCGAATGCGGTATCATAATCGCCGTTTACAATAATTAGTTCGGCACCATACTGTAGGCACTGAACCAGTTTTGCCTTCGGAGCAGATTTAGGCATAAAGATAAATGTCTTTTGTCCCGCCGCTGCTGCAATTCCTGCCATAGATGAAGCAGCGTTGCCTGTGGATGCAACAACAATTTCATTAATATTGCTTTTTTTTGCAAAGGCAGAAACTAAATATGATGCTCTGTCTTTAAATGAACCGGTGGGATTTGTGCCGTCAAATTTTAAATAAATTTTATCAAAGTTTAATTCTTTTTGAATATTCTTTGCTTCAATAAGAGGAGTATTACCTACACTAATCGGAGGAAAGTATTTTTCTTCAACCGGAAGAAAATCGGAAATATTAATTTTTCTTCCATCTATTAAAATATTTTTTTGCTCGGCAGGCAATTGAACTTTAAGTATGCCTTTTAACGGCTTGCCTTTTATAACTTCTTCCCGGCAGTTAGGACACAGCATAATATTTTTTTCTATACTATAAATCCGCCCGCAGTTATCGCATATATATTTGAAATCTTTTTTCATTAAAATATTACATTGTCAATGCCATAGTTGCCTTAGCCGTATGAAGTCTGTTTTCGGCCTCATCAAATACTATAGAGATTTCGGGGTTATCCAAAATTTCATCAGTTACTTCATGACCTCTATCTGCAGGCAAAGCATGCATGAGTTTTACATTTTTATCGGCAAGCTTTATCTTTTTCTCATCGCAAATCCACCCTTTGTACTTCTCCAGATTTGATTTCATTTCTTTTTTACAAGCTTCTTCGTTCCGTAAATAATCATTAATATCGTAATAGCCAAAGCCGCCCCAGTTTTTAGGAATTACAATATTTGCACCTTCAAAAGCTTCATCCATATTATTAGTAAACTTAATACTGCCTCCGCCTTCTTCGGCATTTTTAGACGCCTTCTGCATAATATCTTTACTTAAAGGAAATTCTTTCGGATGAGCTACGGTTACATTTAATCCGTAACGGGGGAAAAGTAAAATCTGAGTTTGCGGCACTGATAAAGGTTTTGAATGAGTATCTGCATAAGCCCAGGAAACGGTAACATTAAGTCCTTTAGAGTTTTTACCAAAATATTCAAAAATTGTCATCAAGTCAGCCAGCCCTTGAAATGGATGATAAATATCATCTTGTAAAGACATAACCGGTTTTGTAGAATACTTAGCCATCTCATTTAAATAATTATTTCCTATCCCGTAAAAGCAATTTCTCGAAGCAATTCCGTGTCCCATCCTTGAAAGAATTATAGCAGTATCTTTGGGAGCTTCGCCGTGAGAGATTTGCATTTTGTCGGCTGTAAGATCGTGAGCATGTCCGCCTAGCTGCGTCATTCCGGCTTCCATAGAATTTCTTGTACGTGTTGATTGTTCAAAAAATATCATGAACAATGTTTTATCCGGTAAATATCTAGTCGGAATTTCTTTTGCAAATTTATCTTTCAAATCGAATGCAGTATCAAATGCTTTATCTAATTCTGGTTTAGACCAATCATCGCATGTAAGGAAGTGTTTCCCCTTCAATTTTGAATTCATTATTTCCCTTTAATTTTTAATAAAATGTTAATTAATAAGTCGAACAATAATAAGCATAAAATGCAGAAGCTTTAACCAAATGTTCAACCGGAACTTTTTCGTTTGGGGCATGAGCCAAAACTTCATTGCCGGGACCAAAGCCGATTACCGGTATATTATAAATCCCGTTTATCACAACGCCGTTAGTTGAAAATGTCCATTTGTCAATTTTAGGATTTTTATTAAACAATTTCTTAAAAGTATTTACTCCGGTTTGAATAACAGGATGATTTTCTTCAATTGACCAGGTCGGATAATATTTCTCCATTCCGTATTCTAATCCGGTGTAAGCTTTCTGCTTGTAATTCAATAATTCTACTTTAGCATTCATCCCTTTAACAATTTCTTCAATTTGATTTAATGCTAATTTTTTATCTTCGCCCTTGGTTAATCTTCTATCAAGATGTATTTTGCAGAAATCCGAAACTGCACAGAGCGAAGGGCTGGACGAGATAATTTCCGAAATAGTAACAGATCCTTTGCCCAAAAAGTCATCAACAATTAATTTTTCATTAAGCTTTTCAATTTCCAGTGCAGCTTTAGATGCCATGTAAATAGCATTCTTTCCACGTTCAGGAGCAGAACCATGAGCAGATAATCCGTAAAAAGAAACTTCAATTTCCATCCGCCCTCTATGACCGCGGTAAATGTTTAAATTTGTAGGTTCAGTTACGATTACGCAATCCGGTTTAATTTTATCTTCTTCCACAATATATTTCCAGCATAAACCATCGCAGTCTTCTTCCATAACGGAACCGACGAAATAAATAGCGACATCATTATCAATGTTAAGCTCTTTTAAAATTCTTCCTGCGGTAATAAAAGCTGCCGGGCCTCCGGTTTGATCGGTACTGCCTAGTCCGTGCACGTATCCGTCTTTTATTTCACCGCCGAAAGGGTCAAAATCCCAGTTATTAATATTGCCTACATCAACAGTATCTATATGACCGTCAATAGCAATGATTCTTTTCCCGTTTCCGATTCTTCCGATTACATTTCCAAGCCCATCAATTTTAGTTTCATCGAAGCCGGCTTCATCCATCATTTTTTTTATTAATGATGCGACTTCCTTTTCTCCGCTGCTTAAGGATTTTAATTTGATTAGTCTGGAAAGATTTTCAGCAGTATACGGCTCATATTTTTTTGCAAGATCTAAAATTTTTTCTGAAGAATTCATAATAATTAATTTCTATCTAAAATAATTAAATTAAATTTCTAATATTTTATCGGAAATAATTCGGGAAATCTTTCGGTTTAGGCTCCCCGATTGAATATTTTTTACTTACTAAACAAATTTATTGTACAAAACTAAAAAAAAATATTCTAATTAGTTAACAAAAAATAATTATTTTTTTTGAGTTTCTTACTTTATATTAATTATAGGAGATTAAGTTGATTTAATCATTTTACAGTTAAAAATAGCCGGAATAAATAAAAGGGATTGTATGTCAGACAGAATGCAGCCTGTATCTTTGAGAAATTTGCTGAATTGGATTCTAAAGGAATACCAGGATCACCAAACAATATTAGGAATACCTTTTTCAAAATTCTTTTTAAAAAAAGGCAATTACTCTTTAAATATATTTAATGAAAAATTAGATTTGCCTATCGGACCGGCTGCCGGACCGCATACTCAACTATCGCAAAATATAATAGCATCCTTTTTAACAGGAGGTAGATTCTTCGAACTTAAAACAGTTCAGAAGTTAGATAAATTAAAAATTGATAAGCCATGTATTGATGTACAGGATGAGGGCTATAATGTCGAATGGTCGCAGGAACTTGATTTAGAACAGTCATTTATTGAATATTTAAATGCCTGGTTTGTCCTGCATTTTATCAACTCACTCTTCCCCTTTTCACCAAATTACGAAAAAGGTTTTGTTTTTAATATGAGTGTCGGTTATGATCTTGACGGAATTAAGTCAGATAAGATGGACAATTTTATTGAGAACCTGAAGAACGCTTCTAAGACTAAAGAATTCCGGGATAATCAAAAAATTATAAATGAATTTATTAAAAATGAAAAGACAATAAAACTTTTAAAAAATATATTCTTTAAAGGATCAAACTTTAAATTTAACTTAGATAGAATATTAGATCTTAATAAAGATGTCAGTCCTAATATCTCAAACTCCGTAACACTTTCAACAATGCACGGCTGCCCTTCAAATGAAATTGAATCCATCGCAAAATACCTAATTGAAGAAAAGAAATTACATACATATATAAAACTAAATCCCACACTATTAGGATTCGATTACGTTAAAGGGGCCTTATCAAACCATGGATATAATTATATTGAATTAGATAAAAGTTCTTTTGCTCATGATCTTCAATTCGGCGAAGCCGTCCCGATGATAAAGAGATTGAAAGAATTTGCTTCAAAAAATAAAAGAGATTTTGGTATAAAACTTTCCAATACTTTGGGAGTGAATAACACCGGAAAATCTTTACCCGGTGAACAAATGTATATGTCGGGACGTTCATTATATCCTTTGACTATAAATCTTGCATACAAAATTGCAGAGGAATTTAACGGAGAAATTAATATTTCATATTCCGGCGGTGCCAATATTTATAATGTAGAACAAATTTTAAATACCGGGATCTACCCTGTTACTCTTGTAACCGAACTTCTCAAGCCGGGCGGTTATTTAAGACTAACTCAAATTTCAGATGTAATTGATGAATCATTTTCCCATTCCGCAAATATTTCTTCAAAAATTAATTTATCAAAACTTAAAGAGCTCGCAGATGATGCGCTTTTAAACAAAGAATATAAAAAGAGGAATATGGATTCATTAAAAATTAATAAGAGGCTTCCGAAATTCGACTGTTATATCTCTCCATGCCAGGAAGTATGCCCAATAAATCAGGATGTCGCCGAGTATATTAATTTAATTAATGAAGAAAATTACAAGGATGCATTCGAAATAATTACGAATAAAAATCCACTGCCTCACATTACAGGTAATATTTGTGATCACCAATGTATGACTAAATGCACCCGGCTGGATTATGAAGGAGCAATTGAGATTAGAGAATTAAAAAAGGAAGCCGCGGAAAAGGGATTTAGTGATCATTTCAAAAATCCAGGAACTAAAATACCGGTAAATAAGAATGGAATAAAAGCAGTTGTAATCGGCGCAGGACCAGCCGGACTTTCTGCAGCCTATTTTTTATCTAAAGCCGGGTTTAATGTTACTATATTCGAAAAAACAGAAAAAGCAGGCGGAACGGTTAAACATGTAATTCCAGGTTTCAGATTACCTGAATCAGCAATTGACAATGATATTGAATTCATCAAAAAGTTCGGAGTAAAAATAAAATACAAAAGCGATTCGAATTTTTCTATTTCTGAGTTAAATAATAATGGTTTCAAATATATTTTTATCGGGATCGGAGCACCGAAGTCGAATCAGTTCAATATTAAATCAGATGGGATTAATATTTACAATGCTGTCGAATTCTTAAAATCTTTTAATCAAAAAGAAAAAATTGAACTTGGAGAAAATGTGGCTGTTATAGGCGGGGGCAACTCTGCAATGGATGCAGCGAGAGCATCTTCAAGAATAATGGGCGTAAAAAAGGTATACATTATTTATAGAAGGACAAAAGAATTTATGCCTGCCGATTTGGAAGAGTTCGACGCATGTATAAAAGAAGGTGTTGAATTCAAAGAACTTCTGCTTCCGTTTGAATTTCAAAATAGAGTTTTAAAATGCCAGAAAATGAAATTAGGCGATATCGATAAAGACCACCGAAGAAAGGTCGTTCCTATAAAAAACGAATTTGAAGAATTTACAGTTGATTCAATTATTTCTGCTATCGGTGAACATGTCGATTTAGATATATTAAAAGAGAACAACATTGTTAATTTAAATAATGAATTATTAAACATAAACTTTGAAACAAATGAGACGATAATTCCAAATGTTTATATTGGCGGTGATGCCCTAAGAGGTCCATCAACAGTTGTAGAGTCTATTGCAGACGGAAAGAAAGCTGCCGAAGCAATTATTCAAAAGGAAAAAATAAAGTTAAATAAAGCGAATAATCTTGTAAACAATTTTACAAAAGCAGATCATATTAAATCCATCGAAGAGAAAAGAGGAAATATTTTTTTCAATACTTACTCAGACATAAAATTGGAAGCTGAGAAATGTCTTGAATGTAATTTACTTTGTAATAAATGTGTCGAGGTATGCCCCAACAGAGCCAATGTTGCTGTTAAAAGTGATGGTTATGAGAATAAAGATTTTTACCAAATTTTGCATTTAGATGGTTTATGTAATGAGTGCGGAAATTGTGAAACTTTTTGTCCATACAATGACGCTCCTTATAAAGTAAAAACGACATTATTCTGGACTGAAGAAGATTTTTCAAACAGCACTAATGACGGATTTTATCTTAGCGAAAAGACAAATGATCAATATAATTTTAATATAAGATATAATTCTCAAACCGGTAGTCTTAAACTTGATATTAAAGGAAATTTTATTTCATCATCAATTAAAGATGATTCAAATGATTTCAAACTGTTCGCAAATTTTGTAGAAAATATTTATCAAAATTATAATTATTTTATCGATATTGATGTATAAATAATTTTTTGATCCGGCTTAATTAAAATATTTATTTATGTGAGTTAAAATATGATCATATTAAAAAATGCAAACTTAGTTCAATTAAATCCGCCTAAAATCGTTAGCAACGTTGATGTTGTTATTGATAACGAATTGATTATCGATATAGGTAAAGATGCGGGAGATAATTACAAGGCAGAAAAAGTATTTGATTTAACTAACAAATATGTTTCGGCAGGTTTGGTCTGTTCTCATAATCATTTTTATTCTGCATTGGCACGCGGCATAATTGCGGATATTAAACCATCGACCGATTTTGTTAGTATATTAAACAATCTTTGGTGGAGACTTGATAGAGCATTGGATGAAGATTCGCTGTACTTTAGCGGTTTGATAGGTGCCCTGGAATCAATTAAAGCAGGAACAACTTCTGTATTTGATCATAATGCATCGCCTTCTTTTATTAACGGATCACTCTCAACATTAAAGAAAGCATTTGAGCGGATAGGATTGAGGGGAGTTTTAGCCTATGAAATTACAGACAGGAACGGTACTGAAGGGATGACCGATGGAATTAATGAGTCTTTGGAATTTATAAAAAAAATTGAGGATGAAAAAAATTCTGAGAATTCAAATCACCTAATCGAAGCTGCGATTGGTGCTCATGCACCTTTTACTTTAAGCAATAATTCTTTTGAGCAAATTTATGATGCATTAATAAATACTAACCGGGGACTTCATATCCATGTTGCCGAAGATCAGTATGATCCTTCTTATTCGCACCACCATTTCGGGAAAGATGTTTTGCATAGGCTGGATGAACTGTGGCTGTTAAATGAAAAATCTTTAATAGTTCACGGGGTGCATCTCACGGAAAATGATATCTCAATTTTAAATGAAAGAAATTCTTTCTTAATACATAATCCCAGATCAAATATGAATAACGGCGTCGGTTATATGAGTAACCTGCATAAAGTTAAAAATGCCGCTTTAGGGACGGATGGGATCGGATCAAATATGTTTGAAGAATTAAAATTCGGGTTTTTTAAAAATAATGACGTTAAAGGAAAATTAACTCCGGATGATTTCTTAAAATATTTGCAGAACGGGAATGTGCTGTTAGAGAGATATTTCGATAAAAAATTCGGTAAAATAGAAAAAGGATACGTAGCTGATTTGGTTATATATGATTACGATCCGCCTACAAATTTTGTTGATGAAAATATAGCAGGCCATTTCATTTACGGATTTTCTTCAAGAGATGTTGAAACCGTGATAATTAACGGCTCAGTAGTTTATGAAAACAGAAAATTCCCTTTCGATATTAATGAGATTTATTCCGAAGCGAGATCAGCTGCTAAAAAATTATGGGAGAGAATTAACCAGATAAATTGAATCAGCTGTTTAATCATAATATAAAGTCTGTCAAATACTCACAGCTGAATTAATTTCCCGTCTGCATGCTTCTAAAATTAGCGATGTTGTTTTACCTATTGAAATTTCCTCAATCTCAATGTATTTGGGCTGTTCAATTTTAAAATAATTTTTGACTTCACCAGCAGCATCATTCCGGACAACAAGAATTATAATTTTATTATATTTAACTAATAACTCCTTTATTGATTCGGCCCAGCCTTTCCCTTTAAGTTCCAAAGGGCCTACCTCGTCAATTATAATTAAATCTTTGTCGAATACTTTTTCATAAAATAATGCTGCTCGCCCAAAAGCAAGGCCTTCTTTAGTAAATTTAAACCTGCCGATTTCTTCCACTCCATTTTCTATATCCATGCCGCAAAGTATTTTTCTTTCATTTGTAGCAATATCAACAATATCAAATTTTGACCTGATATTATTCTGCCAGTAACCGGGCGCTAAAATACCGTCTGCTTTTAATCCTTCTTTTTGCAGAATTGAAACAACTTCCGTTATAAATGTAGTCTTGCCTCCACCTTTTTTGCCTGTTATAAAAAAGACAAGTGGACTGCCGTTAACCTGTTTTTGTATTTTTTCAAGCCACATATCCGTCTTGCCGATTAGCCGGGAAATAATGCTAAAAGGTTTTCTTAAATAATTTTTTTCTTCCGAAAGATTAGCAACCATAAAAGGTAAAATCTTAAATGCTGCTTCCAGCGATATTGATAGCTGTCCCATTCCCTTTTTCTTAAAGTAATTTTCTATTTTAGGATTTCGAAGCTCAATGCTTATACTTGAAAATCCGAAAATCATCAAAAATGCTCTTATATTCATTTCCAGACCGATTAAAAATCCGGGTAGATAATTACTTTTACCATTGGTTTTTAATTCACTCAGCAATAAACCCGATAGAATTATAATTGTAATTAAGAATACCCAGAACTTTATATTCTTAAGTCTGTTAAGGTTCTGTTTATAAAAGAAGATACACAAAACGACATATACTGAAACAGTGACAGCAGATATCCATAGCGGAAATGTATCAAGTAGAATCAAGCCGAAGATTATAAAAATAAAATGAAATATTAACCTGATTATAGAATAACTTTGTTTTAAATTTTTCGGAACAAAATTAGAACTAATTTTTGAAAAGGAACCGTCATCACTTCCGCTGTAGAGAAATTTATCCTTACTTTTTCCAATTCTTATTCCTATAATTGAGGCTAAAGCACCTAAAATCATGAACAAAATAAATAGCAAAAGAATTAGAGACCATGGACTTAAATCCGGAAAATTTAAATGATTTATGGAGAATTTATATAAGCTTGAATATAAATCAATAATATTGGGACCATAAATTAAAATCAATCCTATTATTTTATAAAACAAGCTCCAGGAAACTGCTAACCCGCCGCCGATCATATATCCCGCCCAATTTTTCCCAAGAACTCTCACACTTGCTTCAAGCAAAAATGCCTCGGCTGCTATACTTATCATCGGTCCTAAAATATCAGCACTTGGAGAAATAGTTTTCATTAAAGCACAAATTATACCCGCACGCCAAATAATTCCTTTCTCATTCCAATTTCGGCTTCCGGCAACAAGAAATATTATTCCGATTCCCGATAAAATCGTTCCCGAAAAAGGCACCTTTAAATTGTGCAGAAAACTACCCAGGATAATCTCACTGGATGCCCAAAGACTTCCGAGTACGGTCGCTTTTAACCAAACCGGGTTAAGAATATTCTCCTTTTGCAATTACTAACCTTATTGTTTTAATGATTATTTTAGAACATGAATATTTTAAATTTATTTTTTCCAAGATCTTATAAGTATGAAAAAAATTACTTCCTAATAAATACCTTTTGCTTGAAAGTTCAAAAAGTTAAATTTATTTTAGAAATAAAAATTACGGGGAGATGAATTTGGACATCTCAATAAAATTTATTTGTAATGAGAATTTAGTAACTACTTCGTTACATCCGGCTATAACGGTCTTAGATTTTTTAAGAAAACATTTACACCTTACCGGTACCAAAGAAGCCTGCCGGGAAGGTGACTGCGGCGCATGCACAATCCTGGCCGGTGAGTTGATTAACGGTGAATTAAAATATAAATCCGTTAATTCCTGCTTATTACCTTTAGGAAAAATTAACGGTAAGCACATTGTTACAATAGAAGGACTTAACCTGAAAGAATTAAATCCCATACAAAGTTCTATTATAGAGGAAGGCGGGACACAATGCGGGTTTTGTACTCCCGGCTTTATTATGTCGATTACCGGTTATTTATTAAATGCAAATCAATTTAATATTGAGGATTTAATATCCTCATTGGACGGCAACATCTGCCGGTGTACAGGTTATGCCTCTATAAAACGAGCTGCGCAAAATACGATTGACATATTAAAGAATGGAAATAATAAAAACACCCTGGGATTTTTAGTTAGTCAGAGTATCCTGCCGGAATATTTTTTACAAATTCATGATCGTTTAAAAGTTCTTGAATCCGAAGGAAATAATATTGAAGATGAAATGGAAAATAAAGCGGTTATTATTTCCGGCGGAACAGATTTGTTTGTTCAAAAGCCTGATGAAATTTTGGATTATAATATAACCTTTATTCAAAAAGATAAAAAGGATAAAGTAATTTGGAATGAAGGCAATGTTTGCTTTATACATGCAAGTGCAACCATAAGCGATATTAAGGACTCACCCATCCTTAAAAACATTTTCCCTGATATAGGAAAATATTTTGGATTATTCGGTTCACTGCCAATAAGAAATTCCGCTACTATCGGAGGAAATATTGTAAACGCCTCTCCGATCGGAGATTCTACAATATTTTTCCTTACTCTAAACTCTAAGTTGCATTTGAAGAATAAGAATTTATTGAGAGAAGTAATGTTAAAGGATTTTTACAAAGGTTATAAAAATATAGAATTAAAAAATGATGAAAGACTGGAATATATTAGCTTCAACATACCTAAAGAAAAATTTTATATTAACTTTGAAAAAGTATCGAGAAGAACCAATCTTGATATAGCGTCTGTAAATTCCGCAATATTTTTAACTGTTAATAACAATCTAATAGAAGATATAAAAATTTCAGCCGGCGGAGTTTCACCAGTTCCTATGCTGTTGGAAAAAACGGCTGCGTTTCTCAAAGAGAAGGAAATTTCAAATGAAAATGTTTTATCAGCTTCTTCAATTGCTCAAACCGAAATTTCTCCAATTAGCGATGTACGAGGTTCGGCGGAATACAAAAGCTTATTATTAAGACAGATCCTTTATTCACATTTTCTAAAAATGTTCCCTGAGATAATAAATGCGGAGGAATTGGTATGAATAATTATGATTCATTTCAACACGTTAGGGGAGAATCTCAATTTATAGATGACTTAATTGTACCGGAAGGATTGTTGCATATTGCGGTATTTTATTCTCCATCTGCTCACGGGAAAATAAAAAATTTAGATATTTCCAAAGCTTTGAAATCCGAAGGTGTTAAAGGAATATTTATATCGAAAGATATTCCGGGTGAAAATCAAATTGGCGGAATTATTCAAGATGAAGAACTTCTTGCAGACAATGAGGTAAAATTTATCGGGGAACCGGTTGCAATTGTTGTTGCTGACAACCAGAGAAATGCTAAAAAAGCGCGTAAAAAAATAAAAATTGAAATTGAAGATCTCCCTATTATAACAGATCCTAGGGAAGCTTTTAATAAAGGTGAATTGATTTTTCCACCTCGAATTTTTTCTTGCGGTAATATAGAAAATACATGGTCTCAATGTGATGTAATTGTAGAAGGCCAAGTGGAGTCCGGTGGCCAGGAACATCTTTACCTTGAAACACAAGGAGCAATTGCAATTCCTATCGAAGGAGGGGGACTAAAGGTTTTTTCTTCAACCCAGGGACCGACTGCTGTACAGCGGACAATATCAAAAGTAATAGGCTTGCCTATGAATAAAATTGAAGTAGATGTTTTAAGATTAGGCGGCGGATTCGGCGGAAAGGAAGATCAAGCAAACGCATGGGCCGCAATTGCTTCGGTTGCGGCATTCAATTTGAAAAAACCGGTTAAAATTATTTTGCCGAGACAGGAAGATATGAGAATTACCGGCAAGCGTCATCCTTATTCATCTGATTTTAAAATGGGATTAACAAAAGACGGAAAAATTTTAGCATACGAAGTTACATTCTATCAAAATGCCGGAGCTGCTGCAGATCTTTCTCCTGCAGTACTGGATAGAACCCTTTTTCATACTACCAACAGTTATTATGTTCCTAATGTAAAAGCAACCGGATTATGCTGCCGGACTAACTTACCGCCGAATACGGCTTTTAGAGGATTCGGCGGACCACAGGCAATGTTCGTTTTTGAATCTGCAATTTATAAAGCCGCAGAAAAAATGGGAATTGATGCCTTCGAGATACAAAAGAAAAATTTATTAAATGAAGGTGATCAATTTCCGTATGGGCAAAAAGCAATAAACAGTCACGCCAGAGTTTGCTGGAATGCGCTTGATAAAAAATATGATATCACGTCAGAAAAAAAGAAAGTTGAAGAATTTAATCTTGAAAATAAAATTTATAAAAAAGGATTTGCCTTAATGCCGGTTTGTTTCGGAATATCATTTACCAATACATTTATGAACCAGGCAAGCGCATTGGTTCATATTTATTCCGACAGCAGCGTTGGAATAAGTACTGCAGCAGTTGAAATGGGACAAGGAGTGAATACGAAAATAAGACAGGTGGCCGCTGAAATATTTTCAATATCTATTGATAAGGTTAAGATTGAAAGCACAAATACTACAAGAGCTGCCAACTCTTCTCCTACGGCAGCCAGCAGTGCAGCAGATTTAAATGGGAAAGCTACTGAAATTGCCTGCAAAAACTTAGCTGATCGTTTAGAAAAGATAGCTGCCGAAGTGTTGAAAGTAGAAGATCATGATAAAATTTCATTAAAAGAAGAAAGAATATTTTATAAAGGCATAAAAACTGAAATAACATGGAAAGATTTAATTTCTGCTGCTTTTTTAAAAAGAACTAATCTTTCCGCACAAGCTCAATATGCTACCCCCGGTATTCATTTCGATAAGGAAAAATCGAAAGGTAAAGCATTTGCTTATTATTCGTACGGAACAGGCTTAGTTGAAGTAACACTTGACTGCTTGCTGGGAAAATACGAAATTAGTGATGTAAAAATTATGCATGATTTTGGAAAATCATTCAGTCCAGTTATTGATAAAGGACAGGCGGAAGGAGCCATTGTACAGGGAATTGGATGGATGACAATTGAAGAAGTTATTTATGATAATAAAGGTAAATTGCAAACAGATGCATTATCAACATATAAAATACCGGATATTAATTATACACCTAAACAGATGGATATAAATTTTTTGGGAAATTCTTATAATCCAATGGGTATATTTAATTCTAAAGCAATCGGCGAACCTCCGCTAATGTATGGTATAGGAGTATTTTTTGCTTTATTGAATGCAATGAAGGCATTTCGGCCGGAAAAACATTTTAATTTTTCCGCTCCGTTAACACCCGAAAAAATATTGCTTTCCCTTTATTCAAATATAAAAGAACCTGCATCAATATCATCATAAATTACTATTATAAACTATTTATGTCCTTATAGATTTTTGTAAATAATAATCTTGACTTTAAAGTCGAATTTCAAATTAAAAGGATTATGAAAAAAAGACTAAGAATATTTGCTCTTGGTGGTAATGAGGTATCACCTACAGGACATGTTGATCCCGAAACAGGTAAAATTAAAATACCGGATTTACCGGAACAGTGGAAAAGGACTTCGGAAACCTGCGAGTTACTTGCAAGAATTATAAAAGATAATCCGGATGATTATTATATCTTAACACATGGGAACGGGCCGCAGGTTGGAAATATTATTCTGAGAGCCGAATATTCCAGACCAATACTGCATTCTTTACCCTTAGATGTATGTGATGCCGATACTCAAGGTGCAATGGGATATATGCTTGCACAATTGACAAATTCCCTGCGCATTATCGGGATAGATAGAATTGTAGCCGAAACAATTACCAGAATTTTAGTCGATCAAAATGACGACGATTTTAACAACCCCACAAAATTTATTGGCCCGTCTTATAAAAAAGAAGAAGCTGACAAAATTCAAGAAGAAGAAAAACATTTGATGAAGTTCTATAAAAAGGATGAAAAAGGTGAAGAACTTTGGCGGTGGGTTGTTCCGTCTCCCGAACCAATAGATATTCTTGAAATTGATATTATCGATGCTAATATAAGGTCAGGCATAATTCCAATTGCTGTAGGAGGAGGCGGAATTCCCGTTAAGAAAGTATCTCCTGAAATTGTTAATGAGGTAGAAATTTATAAATGTAATTATGATATTTTGTATAAAAGAAAATTTATTCCGAATCAAAAACCGCTTGATATTTACACAGGTGTAGAAGCAGTGGTAGATAAAGATTTAGCATCTAGTTTGCTTGGAACTATGTTAATTGAAAAAGCGAAGAAAAAAAACGAAGAATTGGAGGCAGAATTATATATATTTACCGACGTTGACGGTGCTAAGCTGAATTACCAAAAGCCCGATCAAAAAGATATAAGAAAAGTAAGTTTAAAAGAAATAACAGACTTATATAGTAAAAATGTTTTCCCAGACGGCAGCATGGGACCTAAAATTAAAGCCGCAATCAATTTTATAAAAGGAGGCGGTAAAAAAGTCGTTATTACCAAAACCGAATTATATTATAAATCTATTAATGGCAATGCCGGGACAACAATAGTTCCTTAAAAATAAAATTTCTTTCCCGAGATAGCTAATCCAAATAAATTCCAGCGAATTTAATTTAGTTTTTATATTTATTCTTATTGAAATACTGCATCTAAAAAAGCCGGGGATACGAGTTCCAAAATTTTCATAAAAAAATTATTTTGATTGATTTTATAAATTAATGTTATTACTTTTTGTCAGAATTAAAATTCTTTCCATCTGTTTTTGATCTGGTCTTATTATAATTTTAATGCTTTATAATCGAAATATCATTTTAAAAATTTTATTTTAATTAAGAGCCCGGGTTTCTATTCTTTTATAAAAATGCAAAGGGAGATATCATGAAAATTAAACATTATGAAAAATATGGAGCAGCTATCATTGAACTAAAAGGTGATTTGATGGGCGGCCCTGATGCCTTTGAGCTAAACGGTTTATTGCACAAGTTTCTTGATGAGAAAAAAAATCATGTTGTGGTTGATCTTTCCAACGTAAAATTTGTAAATAGTTCAGGTATAGGTATTTTAATCAGCGGTTATACCACTATGAAGAACGGCGGCGGAAATCTTAAACTTGCAAACCTATCTGAAAAAGTTAAAGGAGTTTTAGCAATTACAAAACTAAATAATATTTTTGAAAGTCATAAAACAATTGATGAAGCCGTTAAAAGTTTTAAAATAAATCAATAATAATTTTGTAATCGGAAATAAATTTTAACCATAACCATTTAATTGATTTAGAAATTCATTTATTTATCGTTTAATATTTTCAACCGGTAGTTTCATAAAATTAATGTGCGTTAAGTGATTTATCTCATTGTTATTTCCTTTTTAACCAAATTATAGTGAGAATTTTTGCAAAAAAGATTTGTAAACTTTATATTAGCAACAACTCTTTCAAAAGGTTCTCCCCTGCCTTTTGAATATAAAGAGTTAAAGCCCTTGGTCGCCCGATCAATGGGCTTTCTTTTTTTAATTAATTCAAACTAAACTAAACCATAAAATTATTAATAGGAATTTAAGGAATTTGCGGCAGGAAAATTGAAAGCTATATGAAAGACACTCACATATTATATGATAAAACTTTAAATTAAATAGATTAGTATAGTAAAATTAAAAATATTAAATCCTTGGATTGTTTTATAAAAAATCAAGAGATGCAATATATTTTCAAATTACAATGAAAAGAATATCATTGAGATTAAAATAAAAAAGATATATAATACCACCCAGCCCACTGTAATCAATAGCATAAATAAAACCATATCATAGTCAACAAAGAACTGTTTAATCTTTAGCCAAAACATTTCAACCTCCAAACATTAATTTTATCCAAAAAGTAAATCCGAATCCTTCCCCGGCTTTGAATTACAATATATATACCATATCTTTTTTATCAGATAATGTAATTTATAAAAAATAATTTGTTGCTAATTCGCAAGCATGAGAAGAATCCCTTGTTATTTTCCAATAAACAAGAAATTATTTGACATACATGATTATTGTTGCAACAGCTTTTTTATCTAAATAATTATAGCATTTTAAATCATTATTGCAGCAAATTTAATTGAATTTTATGCTGTAAGGTATTTTCATATACACGAATAAAATTGAAAAATCAAATTAGAAAAATTTAACAATAAATTTGATAATATTAGTTGAAGGACCTCAAAATTCATATAGATAATAATTTTTACCTATTAAATGTTACCGTAAAAGTTGAACCGACGCCTTTCGTACTTTCCACCTTAATTTGAGCTTTATTCAGATCTACATATTTTTTTACCAGAGCCAGCCCAAGTCCGTTACCTTCAAATTCTCTCTTTTGTCCGATATCTTCTTGAGAAAAAGGTACAAATATTTTATTTAAATATTGATTAGATATGCCTATTCCGGTATCTTTTATCGCAATATTAAGTTTATTCTCCCCGTCAAATATATTTATTTCAACATGACCTTCTCTAGTATATTTAATTGCATTATTAATTAGGTTTTGAAATATCTGGCCAAATGTATATTCATCCGCCAATACCTTTGATTCCGAAGTATCGAGAATTAATTTCAGCTTAATACCTTTTTCTTCGCACTGAACCTTGAATTCCCGCATCATTTTTTCAATTTCGTTTATTACATCAATAATTTCGAATTCAGGCTTGTAGTTTCCGCTTTGTATAGCAGACATATTAAGTATTAAATCTATAGTTCTCTGAAGTCTTTTACCGGCACTATTCATGGAATCCAAAAGTATATTCAACTCTTCATCTTGCTTGGATTCGAACTCGCTTTCCAAAAGCGGCGTCATGTTTAAGATAACATTTAATGGGGTTCTGATTTCATGAGACATTTGTGCAAGGAAAGCACTTTTCAATCTGTCCGATTCCTCAGCCTTATCCTTTGCCTTAATCAATTCCCTTTCGACGTTTTTTCTTATTGTTATGTCTATAACCTGATTAACAAAATTGATGGGCCGGTTTTTAATATCTCTCAAAAGAATTGATTTGTATATCGTATAAACTATTTCTCCATCAGCACGAATAAATCTTTTTTCGAAATTAATATCGGCTAAATCCTCACTTAAACTTTTTGAACTTTCTATTAATTTTGTCTCCCAATCTTCTGGATTATAATCGGTTTCAATATTCGGTGATTCGGAATTTTCATTTAATAGTTTTTGAATGAAGAATTGCTCTCTTGCCCAATCATCTTTATGACTTATTTTAGAAATAGGCTTATTTATTAATTCTTCTTCTGTATATCCTAAAATATCGCAGAAGGCCTTATTAACCTTTACTATAATGCTGGCGGGCGAAGTTAATACCATTCCTACCGGGGCTGAGTCAACCAACAATCTAAATTGTTCCTCACTCTGTTTTAGTGCTTTTTCAGCCAGACTTCTCTGATTTATTTCTAAGTTTAATTCACCGATTTTATCTTTGAAAATAGTATTCAGTTTATGACTTAGATTATTAATTTCCTGTTGGCTTGCTTTTAACTTGCCTATCAAATAATTGTATGAAGTGATTAAATGTCCTACTTCATCCGATCTTTTAGTATCTATTCTGGCAGGTAAATTATTTTCATCACTGTCTCTAATAATCCTGGTAATTTTTTTAACCGGTGAAACGAGTAAATTTATAATGTATAGATTGAACCAGGTCCCGGTGAGAAAAACCAATATGCTTAATGCCGTAAAAAAAACAAAATTTCGGTAAGCGGTTTTTTTATAGCTTTCAAGAGAAATACCCAAATAAAGTTTTCTATATTCGCCTTTGTCTGAATAAAAGGTATATTCGTTTTTATAAACTTTATCGTTGGATAGTCTTTTTTTCCCTACCAGACTGTATTGATTTTTTATTGCAATCTTGGGATTATAACTTTCTAATATTTTGCCTGAAGTATCACTTATGATGTAATACATTACCTGCTTGGATATTAAATAATTTTTGTATGAAGAAGTTGTATTTTTTGAAGGATTATTTAATTCGCTTGTTATTCCCCAGTACGCCAAATCGGAAGTTTTACTAAGCTGTAATTGTTCATTTTCGCTGAATTGTTTGGATAGGAAAAAGAAGACAAGCAAGGCTATTATACCAAAAATTAATGAACCTAATATCAGCAGCCGTTTACGTAAACTTTTGCGCATTTCCAATCAAGACTTGGTAAAAACTTTTTGAAACATTTTATTAAAAATTAATATTATATTCGAAATTATATCTATAAAATTAATGCTTAAATAATTGAATAAATTCTGCAAATAATCGCCTTAATACTTATTTCCGGTAATCTCTCCTTATCGAAATACATGCAGAAAAAGTGAATATGTTTTATAAATTCGAATCGAATCGCAAAAACATTATGGAATATACTAATTATTAATTAAAAATATTAAAAATACTGAACATTATGTTAATGATTTATTTTGAAATTTTTAATAAATCCGATATTCTATTTAATAAGAAAATAATCTAATAACAATTTTTTTCGAAGAAGACTCTATTATTCTTTTTAATCATAGACGTAATTGCTATTAACAAGGAATTAGATATTCAGGAATTAATCGCATAAAGGAAAGTGTTTAAATTTAATTTAATGAATTGTTAATAAATAATATTATAAAAATATTTTTATGATATAATTTTATCTTTTATTGATGAATTATCAATTTTAATTTGCAGAAAGTATTTACTGAATATTAAAATTCAAATTTTATTTTATTAACAGCATCTTTTTTACTTCATTGAACTGATTACTGCCGTCAACCGGTAAGGCTTTCAATTTATAAAAATATACTCCGCTTGGTAAAGTGCTGCCGTTAAATTGTATTTTATATTTACCGCTTTCCTGCGCAGCGTTAACAGCTTCTTTTACAATCTCTCCGATAGAATTATAGATACTTATTTTAACAAAGCTTTTAGTCAGCAATGAATACTCAATTATAGTATTTGGATTAAATGGATTCGGATAATTTTGAGATAATGAAAATTTTTGCGGAAATAGGGAAATTTTATTAGACTTAATGAAATTATCGTCCCCTATCAATAAGCAATAATCATCTTTAGTTGAAGGTGTAATATTAATATTATTGTCTAATTTTAAATCGAAATATTTATGCGATGAATTATTTATTAGATAAACTTCCTTATCTCCAAAGTTCTCCAATCCAATTACTTTTAGAAAAACATTTGCATCGGAATAATTTTTAATATTAAGATCAAATTTCTGTCCATTTAAAATTTTGGGTCTTGATTCAACGAACAGCTTTTTGTAATTAGTTGAAAGTTTTGTATTTATTATCTCGATTCTAACTTTATCAAAATCTCCCGGAGGTGCAAAATAATCATAATCATCATAATCATCTGCTGATAACGGATTAATTGAAAGGACGGCAGTTGACAACTTTTTATCGTTATCATAAAGGCTCAATTCTATTGATTTTGAATCGGAATTTTGAGCAATAATTGAATAAACATCTTTACCTAATGTGCCGTTTTGATCATACGGGATTATCAAAGATGAAAGTCCTTGAGCATTGTTAAAATAATAACCTTCATATACACTCATAAGAGTTGGATTGGTCCAGCTGCCGTTCCAGGAATAGATCAAAGAATTTACACTTAATCCATTTGCAGTTTGAACACTAGACCAGCTAACACTCCTTTCAAAAGGATTTGAGATTATATTCCAGCCGGAATGAAGCGGTATTGAAAAGCTATTTGACGTTAGTGCGACCGTGTTAACAGATTTTGATATATAGATTTGATTCTTGCTTAGTACCCAAAATCCTTTCCCTGCAGCAAATGTAAACTTAGAAGTGCCGTCATATTCATCTAAATAATTTGAAGTAGCTCCGTTATCATAATATGCATTCCAATCTTTTTTTTGTGTCCCGGTTATAGCACTGCCTAAAGAAATATTTGAAATTCCTGGTAATCCGATCATTCTATAACTTGAAGATTGTGTATAATCGTTAAACACAAAAGTTTTACTTAGATTAATATAATTAGTGAAAAGTCTGAAATAATCCAATCCGATATAATCAGCTAGGGAAGAATCAGTCATAAAATATGCTATAGCAAATCTATATGTACCATCGGCATTAAATTTTATATAATATTCTTTCCAAGAACTTCTATCAAGCATAAATCTTCCTAAATTCTGGAAATCAGAAGTTTGAGTTCCTGCATTCTGCGATGTAAGAATATTAATCGAATCTTGATAAATGGTTGAATGGGCAGCACGAGCATAAAATGTCAATGAATCACCTGCATGAATAGTTAATGCGGGAGAAATTAACCATTGGTTAATCAAACCTTGATTGTTGGCTCCCAAATAACTCGATGCCACGTATCCGCTGTCTGCCCCTTGAAAAGATGGAAAAACAGTTGGTACACCCTGGCCCCATGGATTCACTTCTCCGCCCCCGTCAACATTTAGAATTACCCAGCCTCTCGATTGTAAACCGGAAATAGAATTATTTCCCTCCATGTCGTCTTCCCAAACAATACGCTGTGAAAAAATCAATTGAATGGGAAACAAAAATATAAGTAAAATTATTTTCATATATAATTCCTTTTTATATTCTATTTATCTTTTCTTATAAAAACAAATTGACCTCCCTCATCATCCGTGTCCCTTACAACCTGCAGCATCGGCGTCTGCTCTGAATTATTTGTTACGGCAACCCGAAATTCATTAAACAATTGATTTGCATCCATATATTTCCTATTATTTTCACTTAATGCCTTTATCAGGTAATACGTAAAAATAGAATGCTTGTCTTTGCCGGCATCAGAAACTTCCTCAATACCGCCAGATGTTAATGCTAAACGAGATTGTTTTCTATAAACTTCCTGGTAATACTTCTCCATATTATTAGGATCGTAAGCGACGCTTTCGGTTGGTTTGCCTCTGAAAATATCCCCGGCAAAACAGGCATCGGTGATTAATAAAGTATGTTTTGACGGAATTCCGCCAAGAAAAGTTTTAACATCATTATTTGAAATAAAATCTGCAACTGAATTTCCTGTTGCATCCACGGGGACCCAATAACCCTTATTAAATTCTTTATTAAACTGACCGTGACCTGCATAAAATATTAAAAGGTTATCATTCTTAGTTAAACTTTTAGTCAGCCATTCAAATTTATGAATGATATTCTTTCTGGTAGCTTCTTGATTAAGTATTGTATAAACCGAATCAAAATAATAATATTTCTTAAGTACTTCAGCTACTCCTTCGGCGTCATTAGCCGCGTTTTTAAGTGCAGGCCAATAACCAGAATATGAATTTACTCCTATTACGACCGCAATATATTTACCAGGAGTTATAATATCTCTAGGAAGACGTAATACAGTAAATGTATCAATTGTGGTATTTAATTTTCTATCTATTGCTTTTACTACAATTTTATTGTCACCAATATTCAAATACATATCAATACTGAAATCACCGTCAGGTGTAAGTGTGGCTTTATTATTATTTACGCTTACTTCCAGCACACCGCTTACATCAGTAGCTACTCCTTTAACCGTAACAACATCGCTTTTTTTTACAACTTTAATCCCTCTCGAAACTTTAGGTTCAATAATAAAAACCGTCGGGCCTGCTTCATCCAGATCGGTTGAAACATTGAAATTGATTTCACCGGTTTTCCCCTTAATATTTATTGCTTTGATATTAACCGATGTTACACCTGTAGAAAGAGGTAATATTGTAGAGAAGGAATTATCATCTGCGGGAAATATTTTAATATTGTTAACCGTAATCTCCTGAAGTCCGTAATTATCAATTACCTTTCCTTTAATTGTTAAGCTTTTAACATTAACTTTTAATAAACTGGAATCTTTAAACTGCGGTTCAATTAATACAATTTTGGGACTTGTTATTTCTTCAATCGCAGGTGCTTTTTTAATTAAAAGATTTCCTGTTTGAGTCTTCCCGGAAATTTGTGCATAATCATTTGAGCTCAGTATTAGCAATAAAATTAAAATTAATTTTTTCATCGTATCATCTCTTTGTTTAAAATTTATGGCCTTGAAGGAGGAACAGGAAATTGCGTAGTATTAGTATTATCTTCGCTTTTTTTATTAAGTAATAATAAAGCTGCCGCTCCTCCAGCTATAACTGCCCCGCCTACATATACATACCACGGTATTCCACCTCCCTTTTCAATTTTTGAGGCTAAAACTTCAAAATAAAAATCACTGCCTCCCAATTCTTTTTCTTCTTGAGGATTTATCTGCCAGATAATAGTTCTTCTTTTTCCGGCAAATGTTCCTTTACCAACATCGCCCACTAAAACCGACGGAATCAACTCAAAGGTAGGATCGCTGCTGCGTTTCAATTTTACACTTACATTATATTCTTGCTGGGGATCACCTTCGAGTTCATAATAAATAAAAACCTTCCCCTCCGAAGCTTCGAAAGATGTTTTTATATTTTCTTGAGAAAAAGCTAAACCTGATAGAATGAAGAAAATTAATAGGGAAAAACAAAAATTATAGTAATGAATTTTCATTATTCACTCCCTAATTTTAATTGATATGTTTAATTTCCACTAGGACCGGAATTACTGTTTTACCCCGGCTACGTCCTTTAAATAATATTCTGCTATTGTATTTATACTCAATATTTTTTTTGTCAACTATTTTATCATTTAAACCGGTTTTAATTCTTTCCCAAAAGGAGCCGTTGACATTTTCAATTTTTTTCAACAAGGTGTCGATATCCAAATTTTCTTTGGAATAAAGGAAACAGAAATAAGATGTGCCTGCATTATCATCAAGCATATTGTAATTGTTTTCATCCGGAATTGCTATGTTATTCTGTTTATATGGGAGATAAGCCAGCATACGATTATTAAAGGGAAAAATTTTATAAGTTTTATATGACAGGTCGGAACTAAACGCATAGACATATGCCGGCTCGTTATTACAAATGAATAGTTCGAATAGTGTACCTGAAGAATAAGGTTCATTCATTATGAAATATTCACCGTTAAAAGTTGAGGCCATTTCCTCACCATTATTTTTTTTGAATAAAAGTGAACCGGAAAGATCAGCTTTATTCGGATCGGATTTAGAACTATCGATTAATTCGAAACCGTACTTGCAGAAATAATTAAAATCCGAATACCTAATCCAGGAAAAACCTTTTTTACCCCAATTCTTACCCCAGCTATTTAAAATTTCAAATGCACCTTTGAATTTATTATCATTATAACCAATAACAAGCATAGCATGGCCGCGGTTCCAGGTTTTAAAGTCACTGCTGTCCGGCAGCCAAACGTCTTTAGCATTATCAAAAGAATAAGGAGCATCAAAAGCAATTACAACCGGATGCATTTCAGCCAGACTTTTCTTAATAAACCGTTCTTTATGCTCTGTTTTTGGTGAGACTATTTCTCTATATTCTATTATTCTATATTTAGAAGCCTTTTCCCTGTCTTTTTCTGTTACCTCTCTTGAACAATCATAGCCGAATTGATTTAGCTTTTGACCTCCTTGATATTTAAGAATATCGAGAGCATCAATAATAGAACTTCCCGAATTACATCCAATGCCTCTTCTGATTTGATTATAAACAAAGGAAGGCGAAAATGTATTACTATCAATTGATGATTTTTGCAAATTATCTTTAAGCGCTTCTAAAATAGTTCTCCCGCCGTAAGCCGTTGCCCACCCGGCACAGGTAGCATCATTTCCTTGATCACCGGGAGTTGGTGAATACATTTCAAGTGATACTTGAGAAGGTAAATTGCTGTAATCTCCTCTCATTAAAGGAGCAGCGACCGGACTTTTTGCGAGGAGTGAATCATCAAGAATAATTCCCAATCCATAATGCTGTGCAAATGCTGTTGAACCAACAAAAAGAAAAATAAATAATAAGTATTTAGTCATATTATTAAGAATTCTTTATTTCTAAATAAGCTGAAATATTTTTGTAGTGCTACACTACTTAAGCTGAAAATGTGTTTATTTCAATTATCGATATGGGATATCAAGATCAGTAATAATGAGAATTTGTATAGAAATAGTTTCGTCACCCCGCTTAATAACCTTAACTAACTTATTGAAGTTTTATAAATAAGTCAATATGATTTAAAAAGATTATGCATTACCTTTGTGAATATATAAAGGTAGATAGAATATAGGGGAAGACGCAGATTATTAACTTTTTTACATATATCTTATAATGCTGCAACAATTATCTTCATTCACTAGTATTATAGAATTCATATAACATTTTACTAATAGCTTCTAAATTATTATATTGAGTAAGACATTCTTCCCAATCCCCATAAATTCATATAAATAGGTGAGCAAATGAAAAGGCTAACTTTTTTGTTTGTTGTTTTTCTTCTCATCTTTTCGAGTGGATATATTCTTCCTCAGAATATTGTTAAAGCAAAAATTGCCGTACTTCATAAATCAGGTGAAGATTATACTGTTTTACATAATCACGACAGACTTCATGTGGGCGATTTGATGAGGATTTTTGTTGTCCCTTTAAAAGATTGTTATTCCTACATTATTCATTCAGATAATAAAGAAGCTACAATTTTATTTATGTCTGAAAATAATAAAAAGCTTCATAAGAATGATACTTTAATTTTGCCTTCACCCTCTGAATATTATACTTTTGACAATAAATCGTATACAGCCGAAGTTATTGTAATTTGCAGCTTTAGCGGGCTGGACGAAATAAATCATACATTTAAAAATAGTTCTACTGTTAACGTTACCGAATGGAATATAATTAGAGATAAATTATTAAATAAATTCGTAAAAGATATAAAAGAAAAATCCGAAAAGCCTTTCCCTATAGCAGGGAATGTGGGAGCTATAAATGACAGCTTCATCGACAAACAAATGGTTCTTTCAGGTAAAAATACTTTAATTAGGAAGTATCAAATTGAAATTAAAGAATAAAAAGATAATTAAAAAACTTTCTTACGTTAACCTGTTTCTAACTTCTGTTATTTGTTCAGTCATTTATATTTTCAATATTCCATGGAATACTTTTGATTATCGTCTTTCAGATTTTCTTTATAAAAAAGTCGTTGAAGCCGGAAATGGTCCCGCCGTAAATGATAAAATAATATTCCTCAACATTACGGATAAATCCTATAACTACTTTAACAATAATTCATTAAGCAGAAAATATTTATCTCAGATAAATAATATACTGGCAGGTTTAAATCCTAATTATGTGTTTTACGATATTATATTTCCCCGCGAAAGCAAAACTAATGAAGATATTGAATTTGCCAAATCAATTAAAAATCTGGGGAATGTTTTTCTTCCCGTTGGTTTTAATCTTTCCGAAAAGCCTAAAAAATTCAACCCTTCAAATAGTGAATTTCTAAATCATTTTAAAAAATCTTATCTAAAACAGATTGAAAACAACGGAGATGGGTATCCTTATTATGCAGATTATGCTTTACCACAATATGACCTTTTTGAAAAAGCTTCGGAAGGTACAGGACATATATCTGCTGTTTTTGATCAGGATGGAATTTTAAGACATTACCCGCTGGTTATTAAAATTGATTCATTATTCTTTCCTTCCGTAAGTCTGGCGATTTTTCTGGATTATAATAAAATCCCATTTGAAAAAATTAAGATAAATTGGGGAAAAAATTTAATTATACCGGCAATGCCCAAAAGTTTTTTATCAAGGGATATAATAGTACCAATTGACGCACATGGGTGCACATTTATTCCTTTTACGAATCTTTGGGGTGATGGAAAAGTTAAAATGATTGAAGCCAAAAAATTGGACGAATATTTTCACAATGAAGAGTATACAAATTCTTTGTTAAATTTTTTTGAAGGCAATTTCGTATTTATAAGTGATATCTCAATCGGAAGTTCTGATCTCAGCCAAACTACAATTGAAGAAAATGCACCATTAATAACTTCGCACGCGGCAATCTTAAATGCCTTGTTAAACGATGCATTTTATTCTCAATGGAAACATCTATCACTGATTATTTTGCTTTTCCCCTTGGGTTTATTGCTCGGAATATCGACATTTCCCAAATCCAATATTCATTTTTATCTTCTAGGTATTTTATCAATTGCAGGCATTGCAGCTTTTGCATTTACCCAAATTCTTAATCATAACTTATTTCCTATTTTTACTGCCGCATCAGGTTTCATTATTCTTTTTGCAGGAATGTTAATTAGTTTAAATTTCATAATATCAAAGGATCAAGCATTCATTAAAAATGCGTTTTCTAAATATGTTCCTGTTACAGTAATAGATAAATTATTAGATAATCCCGGCATATTAAAATTAGGAGGCGAAGAAAGATTACTTACTATTTTATTTTCAGATATAGCAGGATTTACTTCTATTTCGGAGGATATGCAGCCGAACGAATTAGTGTCCCTGCTTAATGAATATTTAACAGAAATGACAAATATTGTTATTAGTCAGGGCGGAATAATAGATAAATATATAGGCGATGCAATTCTTGCAGAATACGGAGCGCCAATACCAATGGATAATCATGCTGAAGCGGCTGTTACTAGTGCATTATTTATGCATAAGAAATTAGATGAGTTGAATAATACGTGGGGAAATAAAAATTATCCTAAAATAAAATGCAGGATCGGAATCAATACGGGAAACGTTATACTAGGCAATATGGGATCAAATCAAGTTTTTGATTACACTGTTATTGGTGATCCGGTAAATCTTGCATCAAGGTTAGAAGGGGCTAACAAAAGATATAATACAAAACTAATGATTTCGGAAAACACCTTTCTATTGCTGCCGATTGATAAGTTTAGAACAAGGGTATTGGATGTTATAAAGGTTAAGGGTAAAATAAAACCAATAAAAGTGTTTGAGGTGATAGGTTTTAAAGATGAAAAAATTTCGAAAAACGATCTTAAATATTATACCATTTATGAAGAAGCATTCAATACTTATTTGGCAAAAAATTTCCAAAAGTCTACGGAACTGTTTAAAGAATCATTAAATTTTAGAAAATCGGATATTGCTTCCTTGGATATGATAAGAAGGATTGATCACATCTCATCAGAGATATTAGATGAAACATGGGATGGTTCTATAGAATTACTTGAAAAATAAAGTTTAATCAAATTTATATTTTATGTTTTTATAGAATATTCAAAATTAATTTTTTTGATCTGTATTCATGAGTGATTTTAAAATTAAAATTTTTCAAATGGAGAATAGATGGAAAAGGAAAATAAATTCGGTATTTTATTTCAAATCCTAGGAAGCGAACAGCAAATTCTTCAGCGAGCTGATCAAAAAGCTTTCACAATGCTTTCACTTCTCGGTGTATTCAGCGTATTTTTTGTAATCCACTACACCAAAATTCCGGCAACTGTTCTCACACTTTCGGTTATATTTTTATATTTTGTAGCCATTTTAGCTTCAATCTATTTTCTTGTAATGGTTGTAGCACCAAGAATTAGAGATACTGAAGAAAAAACTCTTCATGATGAAAAGACAATAGTTCCTACATTTTTCGGCGGTATTATAAAATACAAATCCCCCGACGATTATGCAAAAAGTTTAGAAACTGCTCTGGATGATCCGGAATTTACATATGAAGTTTTTGCAAAAAGCGTTTATTCAATCGGAAGAATAAATGCATTTAAAAATAGATATTTAAAATATGGAATTTATTCTTTTGTTATTGCAATAAGTTTGGAGTTTGTTGTAATTATTGCATTATATGTTAGTCTGACAATGCAGACTTATGGATTATAATCTAATCTTTCATTTTTAGTTTTGAATATCATCATCCTTTAAACGAGTTTGCGCCATCTCTATTATTTGTTTCCCCACATCAGGATATTTTGCTACAATTTTATCGTAAACATCTTTACTTAAAGCATACAAATCACTATAAGTAATTGCCTGAACAGTTGCTGTTCTTTGAATATTTTTAAATAATGCAATTTCTCCGAAAAAATCACCGCTGTTAAAAGTTGTTATTGTCTTTTCTCCATTCATTACTTTAAGACTTCCTTGAATGACAAAAAACATTTCACTTCCGGCTTCACCTTCTTTAAATACATAATCTCCTGGAGTAAATACAACCGGCTTAAGGTGAAGGGCTATATCCTTTATAAAATCTTCTCCTGCATTTTGAAATAAAGGAATTTTTTCAACAGACTCTTTTTTTAAATGAAGAGATACTTCCCTTCTAAGTGTTTCCGGCAAACCTTGAAGAAAAGATGATTCATCGTAACCTAATCTTTTATTAAACATATAAGTATAATAGTTTCTTATTCTTTCCTGAAGTGCCATGGGAATTTTTCTAATCTGAACTAGTGCGGTTAGTTTTTCAAGATTGGCAATATAATTTGCTTTAGAAGGATCTTTTTTAGATAGTATACCTGCAATTTTTCCAATTATATAACCGTAAATTCCAACGCCAAGTACCATAACAAAAATCGTATAAATGATTTGAGCATTATTTGCCGGAGTTATATCACCGTAACCAACCGTACTTAAAGTTGTTACGCACCAATACAGTGAATGAATATAATTAGTGAATATATCAAAGGAAGAATTTAACCCCCGTAAATAAAGCCAGCCGCAGCTAATCCAATGCGCTGAGTGCAATATCCAAAATGCAAAGAATATTAAACTTAATAAATTACTGTATTGAACTGCACGTTGACGCCAGCTTTTCATGTAATTAGCAACTTTTATAAGTTTTATCAAGCGAAATAACTGCAGAACAGAACCTGGGAAAAGAAGCCCTATCGGTATGGAAGAAACAAAGTCAATTATAAACCAGGTTTTAAAATAACTTATTATTCTCGGTTGGCTCTCGAATGCAGTGCCATTTTTTAATTTTTGGGTTTTAGAAAAACTTTGAATAAGATCTATTATAAATATTATGGTAATTGATAAATTAACAATAACATAAAATGATTTATATTCAAGATTGAAAAGTAAGTTTAAAGGAATGAACAAAGCTAAAAAGCTCGAACATATTGTAACTATAATTTCCCAAATTATATTTAATACTTTGGAATGGGTTGCATCATTTGTAATTGATTTAGCCATAATTAAAGTCATTTTAATAAGATTTAGAAAAGTTGAAAAACAAGACGCCCTTTTAATTAATTCTGTTTCTTTTCTTACTAAGAATATAGAAAAATTTTATAAGATTTTAATCAAGAATATTAAATAAATTATATAATTATTTATTAAAAACTATATCCCAATATTAGACCACCCCGTGGCCGAAACCATTCGCTCCAAATAGCGGTGTAAATTCTATTCTAAATAAAAATCCACCATTAGATTGTTGATATCGATTTCCTATAGTAGCTGTCCGGCAAATTTATAAGAATTTGCATTGGTTTCAATTCCGAAAATGCTCCCACCGGAAATATTGAGATAGTTTATTCCTACTCCAATTTCAAATTTATTATTCCCAATTCCTAGAAAATAATTCAATGTAATAGGCATTATAAATATATTTTCTATTGAATAGATGATCATATCAAATTTAGATAAATACATAAATTCTATACGTCCGCCAAAATTATCAGTAAATAATCTAACATAATTTATAGAATATTAACCTGCATCTCCCATAAATTCAATATATGTACTATTGAGTTTAGATTAAGGGGAGTAAGACATTCTAAATATTAAAGTTAGTAAGATTGTTAAAAGTGTTGTTTTAAGTATTTTCATAAAAATCTTATATAAAATTCAACTCAATTCCTTATTCCCCTGCTTTAAATAAAGTCCATGGTTCGGATGGTCTGTCTTTTAATATATCTTTCATCCAATAATACTGCGGATGCTCGCTTAGAAATCTTTTAGCATTAAATGCCGTACCGCAGGCAGCTCCCCACCTTGCAACAAACGACATTTGTTTTGCCATTTTGGAATCAACAACTTTTCCATCAACCGTACCGGATGGTTCGTATGGCTGATCGGGTCCATATAATTGTGAATCGAGATCCCAATGTGCACACAAATCTCTGCAGTCAGGAATATTTTTTCCTAAATAAGAATCATAATGATCGGATTCAAATTTTTCTGCTAAATGGGTATTAATTTTACCTTTATTTTCTCTCATTAATTGTTTCCATCTTACACGTCTAGCAACGGATGATAATTTAATATTAGTATCTTCGCTCTTTGTTTCTCTTCTCAGAATTTTCAAATTTTCAGCTACGTTGGAACCTATAAAATATCCGTCTTTTTTCTTTTCAAATCCTACATATTTTAATCCGAGCTCCAGCCTTGCAATTTCATTTGTTTTTATGTCTCCAATTAACCAAGCATTTGCATAACCTCCATTATTGCCTTTTTTCATCATGTCGCACCATTCGTCAATTGAGTTTGCATATTGAGTTGCATGTCTCATACGCGAAAACTCAGGAATACCTTTTGAATTAAAACCAAAAAAACCACCTATAGTTGTTTCCGAACCGACAAGGCCGGCATCCGTAATAAAAAAATCTGTACCGCTGTGGATTAATCCTGCAGATGTCTGCATTAAAATCCGATGACCTTTATTCGGAAGAATATCTATTATTACATTGCAAAAAGGTTCTTGATAACCGGTCATAGTGTTATGCCCAAGCACTATGCCTCCATCTTCGGTCATACTTCCTGTAGCAATAAAGGAACTGCAAGATTCTTTTGCAGGGTCAATCGAATGTACTATCATGGAATCTTTTATTGAAGGCCACCAGTATCCAAATAACTCAATACTTCCGTTGAGAGCAACAATTTCATTTCGATTTGTATTTATTCCCGCAGCTTTCATCCCTTCAACAATCCCGTCAATTTCTGTGAGGTCTTCCTTATCAATTTTAGGAGTAAGTATTTTCCCGGCTTCTTTAACAAGCCACTTCCAGCTCATTGATGTCCGATAGTTCCATTCAACTCCAAGAATTCTAATTGCGTCTTTTATTTCTTTTGCTAGTAAGTAACCATGCTGAAATCCCCTTTCTTCGGGAGTACCTTCAATATGTAAATAGGTCCAGCCATTTTTATCCAGCTTCTTTGCTTTCGCCAGCCAGTCTTTTTGAGTTTTATTTAGATTATTAGTTGGTTGAAAGAAAACTAAAAAAGGGAATAAAAACAAAAAAAAGATAAAAGTATATCTTAACTTCATCATTCCTCCGAGAAAAGTTAAATTGATTATTACCCCGGTTTCATATAGAAGATCAACCTATACAAAATCTAATAATAAAATTATTACTTAGTAACAAAATTATCAATTATAATTTTTAATAATCAGAATAAAGCTAGGTAAAAACCATTATTCTAAAATGTAATAAAAAGGAGGTAAAATCCTATTATAATTTTGCGGTGTAATAAAATAAAATTGAGGAAAAATAAATTATGAAAGTTTTCTATATCATTTCAAAATAAATAATAATAAACTAATATTAATACACTCTAATAATTTTTTATGTCATCCCTCCGGGATTTTTTATCCGTTTGTTTATTGCTTTTTATAATAATTTCACGCCTTTGGCGTTTGATGTAAAAGCCCGTAGAGCTGATATTTTTATAATTGGAAGCTAGATTAGACGGTTTTTAATCCCAAAAGTCGTTAGACTCCTATAAAGTCTTACGGACTCTGGCGAGGACGAAATTATTCTTAAGTGGAATTATTTTGTTTTCCAGTCAATTATAGAACAAATTTATTGATAATTTACAGAAATCTCTTTAACTGAAAAATTTGATACTATTTCAACAAAATCATCTTCTTGGTACTTACAAAATCTCCGGCTTGAAGTTTATAAAAATATATTCCGCTAGAAAATTTAGATGCATCAAATTTAATATTATATTGTCCGGCTTTTTTATTGCCGTTAATCAATGTGGCAACTTCTCTGCCTAAAACATCGTAAACCTTTAATGATACAAAGCTGTTCTTAGGAACTTGGAACTTTATTGTTGTACTTGGATTAAAAGGATTGGGATAGTTCTGTTCCAGTTCAAATGTTTTAATGCTAATATTATCTTCTTTAATACCGGTAACCACCGCAGTATCCGGAGAAGGAAGCTGCTTTGATGTATAAATGTGAAATTCACCGGGCGCTAATTGAATTGGAGAACTTGTAATATCAACTGCATTTCCGGAAAGATAGTCGTACCAGGTGCCTGTATGGGGAAAATTTGAAGTAGAAGCATTTTGAGAAACAATTGCAAAATTTCCAATTGCTACTACATCCAAAGAACCTCCAATTAATGAAACACTTTTTACTGCTCCCGAAAGATTGGTATTAAAATTCGTCGTATTGAAGATATCATTTGTTGTCTTAAAGTGAATTAAGGCTTTTGTTACCTTAAATAATCTTAAGCGATCTGGATTATTAAGATAATCCCAGCGAATCGGTTTATCTCCAGTTCTTCCATTATAATCTATTGAATAATCATATCCAAGTTCTTGAAACTCCCAAAGCATCTTAGGTCCAGGAATTGTATAAAAAAGAGCTTCACATAATTTTATTCTATCCAGCCCGGTAGAAATATTCTTAATATTATAGCTGCCGCTCGAATTTCCATATTGTTCGTTTTTATACATTAATCTTTCTTCATCATGACTTTCCATATAACCAACCAAACCCGGGACATTCCATCCCCAAGATTTATAAGAGATACCGGACAGATCCCAACCCGTTGTATAACCCATAGAAGCTTGTTCATAATTATTAGCCATATTATCCCATACCATCATACCGTAATTAGCCACAGTATCTTCTTCTGCATGTGTAACAAATTCTTCTAAAATTACATATGCCCCAGGACTTGCAGTCCAAATTGAATCGGCAATTTCTTTATCATTTGCTACTCTTGTGGGATCATAAACACTCTGCCAATTAGCACTTCCGTATGGCGCTTGTGTATATCCTCCGGCTAAATCAAATCTAAAACCGTCAACTTTGTAATTAGTCAGCCAGTATCTTGTAAAACGATGAATATAATACTTTGTTTCTTTACTCGAATAATTAAAATCATTTCCTACGTTAAAAGGATGTGTAGCAACAGGATTAAGCCATGGATTATCTGCCGCCGGACGATTATTAATTGAATCCCAATATAATCTGGCAAGTGGTGATGAACCCATTATGTCGTTCATTGGTGCGTCAAGTATAACAGCCATCCCGTTTTGATGAGCTACATCAATAAAATGTTTAAGACTTTCTGCAGGGCCATAATATTTATCGGGAGCAAAATTAAAGTCCGGGTTATACCCCCAGCTATCATTACCTTCGAATTCCATTACCGGCATTAATTCTATTGCATTTATGCCGAGATTTTTAAGATAAGATATAGTGTCTGTCAGTGTATTATAATCATGTGTAGATACAAAATCTCTTACCAGTAATTCATAAATAACCAGCTTGTTTTTAGGCGGTCTAACAAAAGCAGTATCCTGCCATTGATAAGGTGTTTGCCCTGTTTCCATAACCGTTGCAATTTGTGTCGTTTTACCGGCAGGATATTTTATTAGATTCGGATATGTACTATCCGATATAAATTGATCATTATTGGGGTCACTAATTTTTTCCGAATAAGGATCGGCAATTCTTATTGAGCCGTCGACTAAATATTGAAAAATATATTCTTTCTGCGGAGTAAGGTTGTCAATTTCTATCCACCAACGATTCCCATCCGGTGTTTGCTTCATATAATAATTTTGATTTACAATCCAATTATTAAAATCTCCTATTACATACACGTTTTTCTTATACGGCGCATATAACGACAAGATTACAGAAGTATTATTTATATAATTTATCCCGTCAACAATTCCGTTCGGCTCTGCTTCTACTGTAACAGCCGGATTAACAACAAAGTAACTTGAATCCGATTTCGAGATTCCGAGTGAATCCGTAGCAACGGCTTTAATCCAAGTATCACCGGTATCGGTTGCCACTATTTTAAAAGAAGTATCGGGACTTGATGTTTGAGCAACAAGCATATTCTTAACATAAATAGATGTTGTTTTAGCACTTACGGAAGAAACTTCCACATTTACAGTATCATTTAAATTAACAAATGACGGTGCCACAGGCGAAACAACCTTTACATTTACACCGGAAGTGTATAAAGGTACAAAAATATCGGGTTTTGTTTGTGGAATTGGATTACCGCTTGATTCTCTAAACACAAAAGCCAGCTTAAGAATATTCTCCGTTGTATCTGTAACTTTGTAAAATATTCTGGGATGTCCGATAATGAGCTTATATAAATTCGGTCCTAATCTTGTTAATGCCGGTTGAGTTGTATTGTCACCCCATTTACCTATAACATATTTCCAATCAGTACTGCTTGTACTCAGGCTTGTTATTAAACCTGTATGTGCATAAATAGTCCCGGTATAATTTAATAATTCTGAAGCGCCTGGTTGAGTCGCATCAAAATAAACTGTGATAGAATCATTCACTGTAGGAAATTTAGGGACAGTGTAAACAATTTGCGAATAAGAATAACCAGCAAAAATAATTAAAAGTATTACGGATAATTTTAATTTCATAACAGAATTCCTTATTTCATTTCATTAAAGTCCGGCCGTCCGCCGTTAACCCATGCAGTATAAATCAAAGCTGCAAAATCCGAAGCTGCATTATTAAATTGAATTTCGGTAATATACTTGGTTCTGAACCACATTAAATTATAATACTGCTTGCTTCTTCTTGAATTTGCCTGCTTGAATGCTAAATTATCTGCGCTAAATAAAACATCGCAAACAGAATTTGCATTACTTATATAATTAAAAATAAATTTTAAAGGATCAGAGACATAAGAAGCCGGTGTAGGTTTAAATGATTTTTCCAATTCGTTTAAATGAGCATCCACCATTTTAATTTCATACCGGGAATGAACTCCCTTTTGATCAGTCAGCTGACCGTTATAATTAACGACAGTATGCATAGGCTGATGTCCGTCGGCAACATAATGACCGAGATCAGCAGCATACCGCAGTACAAGTTTCTTATTCTTATCTTTAAATGCTTTGGTTAAATTTTTAAAAGTTTGTAATGTCGCCCACGGTAAAATACCTTGATGTATTACTTCTTTCTCTCCATATTCGATAATAAGCGAATCTTCGTTCTCAATCATATTGCCATTTAAAAACTCTTTATAATAATCAATATCGATAAAATGCTTCGGACTTTCTGTTTTATCTGTTCTTTTCCGGTAATCCGGATCAGGCGCGTGCTCTTCCAGGTAATCCCTCCATGCTTTAAATGCTTTCATCTCGGGAGGAAGAAAATCGACAGACATTTTGCTTATCAATTTATGTCCCTTTTCTCCCCATGGAAATACTGTCTGGGCAGTAAGGATTGTTAAAGAAATTAAAATGATTGAAAAGTTAAATTTATTTTTCATAGTTTTTTGTACCAGTAATTTGAACTATTATTTTTCTGTTTCGCGAACGATTATCGAAATCAATTAAAATTATTTGCTGCCAGGTTCCTAGAAGTAAACTGCTGTTTGCAAAAGGAACAGTTAATGAAGCTCCTTGTAATGCAGCACGGACATGTGAATAACCGTTGCCGTCATGCCATGTGTCGTTATGCTTATAATCGGCATTTGAGGGAATGATTTTTTCAAAAAAGCCGGGATAATCTTTTTGAAGCCCCGGTTCGAATTCTATTGTTGTTATACCTGCTGTTGAACCGCCTATAAATATTAAAACACTGCCTTCAACGAATTGAGAAGTAGAGATAATAGATTGTACTTGTTCCGTTATATCGATTAAATCGGTATTACCTTTTGTTTTAATATCGAACGAAAATGTAGAAATTTCCATTTATTAACTGGTTAAAATTTAAATTTTCTAACAAAAACGAATAATAATTTCTGTAAATTATCGACAAATAAAAACTACCTAAATAGGTAGTTTTTCCTTCCGATATCATTCCAAATATAAACTCTTTTTTATAAATTTGAGTTTCAATTTTTAACCACAACTATTAAAGGAAATTTTATGCTCACTAAAGACTACATCGAATTGGAGGAGAAATTCGGTGCGCACAATTACCATCCTTTGGATGTTGTAATAAATAAAGCTGAAGGAGTTTGGGTTTATGATGTTGAAGGGAAAAAATATCTAGATTGTCTGGCAGCATATTCAGCAGTTAATCAAGGGCATTGTCATCCTCGAATTATAAAAGCGTTAAAAACACAGGCAGATAAGGTAACATTAACTTCCCGTGCTTTTAGAAATGATCAGCTTCCGTTGTTATATAAAGAGCTAGCAGAGTTAACCGGTTATAAAATGGTGCTTCCAATGAACTCCGGTGCCGAAGCAGTTGAAACGGCATTAAAAGCAGCCCGTAAATGGAGCTATAAAGTAAAAGGCATAAATGAAAACGAAGCAGAAATAATAACTTGTGAGAACAATTTTGCAGGCAGAACAATATCAATAATTAGTTTTTCAACAGTAGATCAATATAAAGACGGATTCGGACCATTCACTCCCGGATTTAAAGTAATTCCTTATGGAGACGTTTCCGCTCTTGAAAAAACAATAACAAAAAATACTGCCGCTTTTTTAGTTGAATCTATTCAAGGAGAAGGCGGAGTTATCGTTCCTCCTGAAGGCTACTTAAAAAAAGCATATGAAATATGCAAAAAAAATAACGTGTTATTTATCTGTGATGAAATACAATCAGGCCTTGGCAGAAGCGGAAAGCTTTTTGCGTTTGAGTATGAAAATATTAAACCGGATGTCGTAATAATCGGGAAAGCGTTATCGGGAGGCTGCTACCCTGTATCAGCAGTCCTATCCGATAATGAAATACTCGGGGTATTCAATCCCGGTGATCACGGTTCAACATTCGGAGGAAATCCGTTAGCGGCTGCTATTGCAAGAGAAAGTCTTAAGGTTTTGGTAGAAGAAAATCTGATAGAAAACTCATTCAAAATGGGAAATTACTTTAGAGATCAATTACGCAAAATAAAATCAAAACATGTAAAAGAAATCAGAGGGAAAGGTTTATTTATCGGAGTAGAATTAAAACCTGAAGCAAAAGGGGCCAGACGTTTTTGCGAAGCTTTAATGGATAAAGGAATTTTGTGTAAAGAAACTCATGAAAATGTAATAAGATTCGCACCGCCGCTGGTTATTAAAAAAGAAGAAATTGACTGGGCAGTTAAATACATATCAGAAGTGCTGCAAATAGACTAGATTAAAAACAAATGCTACGTTATTAGTGTGAGCGGAATATTTCCTCTCACACTTTTTTAACTTAATAAATTTTTCAATACTTCTTTAGTATTAAAAATAGCAGCATTTAGAGTATCCATTCTCTGAATAATGCTTTCCACATCATTTTGTTTTCCGGATAATTCAATTCCCAATGCTTCATCACCTACTTTTTTAGCTCCCACCGAATAACTGGCACCCTTAATAGTATGAGCTTCATTAATAATTTTTTCAATATTATTATCTTTTAAATATACGTCTAGTTTCTTAAATCTTGCTGAGACATCATCAAAATAATTTGTAAGTAATTCTTTTTGAAAATCGACATCTCCCATGCTCATTTTTTCGAGCATTTTAAAATCAAAGACATAATTATTATTTATAGGATCGTCATTATTTACTTTTTTATTTTTCTTATCCAGATCCAGCCAACGATCCATTAAATTTATCATTAGGTCCGGCTGTATAGGTTTTGAAATATAATCATTCATACCTGCTTCCAGACACTTTTCTTTATCACCTAAAAGTGCATGAGCAGTAATTGCAATAATAGGCAGGTTAACCGTTTTTTCTCCTAATTCTCTTATCTTTTTAGTGGCCATAAATCCATCTACTTCAGGCATCTGTACATCCATTAAAACCAGATGGTAGGAATTATTCCGAACTTCATTAATAGCCTCTTGTCCGTTATTAACAGCATTAACGTGAAATCCCGCATCGCTTAATATTCGTAAAGTTACCTTTTGATTAATTATGTTATCTTCAGCCAGAAGAATTTTAAATTTTGATCTTTCTTTTTTAAGATCGTCTAAAATTTGCTGATCATCTATTTTATTAGTTTCGTTTAATAAAATGTTCCTGTCCGACTTTACCGGGGTTTCCGTATACTTTTTACCTTTTTGAACTTTTAGTTTAACCGAGAAATAAAACTTGCTGCCTTTTCCTACTTCACTTTCAACACCAATCTCCCCTCCCATCATATTTACAAATTCCTTAGATATCACCAGTCCTAAGCCGGTACCTCCGTATTTCCTGGAATACGTGGAATCCAACTGTGAAAAAGGCTTAAACAGGTCTTCGATTTTTTCCTTGGGAATTCCGATACCTTCATCGGCTACCGAAGCATTTAAAATAACAGTATCCTCTTCCGCAGCTTTAGTAGATGCTTCGATAAGTATTTGGCCGTTATTGGTAAACTTAATAGCATTACTAATAAGATTAATGAAAATTTGTCTAAGACGAGTTGAATCCCCATACATTAAAACATTCGTGTTTTCGGCAACTTTTGTGGTTATAATTAATCCTTTTTCATTAGCCCGAGTCATCAAAAGTGAAACCGAATCATCAATTACTTTAATCAAATCGAAGTCCGTATCATAAAGCTCCATTCTGCCGGATTCAATTTTAGAAAAGTCTAAAATATCGTTTAATATATCGAGTAAAGATTCTGCTGATTGTCTGGCATCGGAAGCAAACTGTTTCATTTCTTCTTTATTTCTATAAGATTCTTTCTCAATTAACATCAGATACCCGAGAATTCCATTCATCGGTGTTCTTATTTCATGGCTCATATTGGCAAGGAATTGGCTTTTTATTATTGAAGATTTGGTGGCTTCTCTGGCAAGCTTATCCGACTTAATTTTTTCTTCTCTTAATTCCTCTTCGGCCTTTTTTCTTTTATTATCGGCAATTACATACTCTGTAATATCCCTCATACTCCCTTCAAAATAAGTTTTATTCGTTTCCTTGTCTGTAATCATCCTATCATTTAGCCTTATAATAACATCTTCACCATTTTTCTTTTTTAATGTCAGAATATAATTTTCTACAAAGCCGTCTTTTTTTAATTTATTGACGAGATTAACTCTGTCTTTTTCATCTTTATAAATATCCTTAATAAGATTTAATTTTAAAAGTTCCTCGCTGCTATCATATCCTAATATTTGAACCAATGCAGGATTCACAGTTAAGAATTTTCCATCAAAACTGGATTGGAACATACCTTCAGCCGAATTTTCAAAAATTGAATGAAACTTTTGTTCTGATAATTCTATCCGGTAGGACCTTTCTGCAAGCTGCATTCGTAATTTAAAATTAACAGCGCTTCCGATTACCGATATTACACTTAAAAAAATAACAAATAAAACCGATTCGTACATGTTCGGAAGGAAATAAATAGCATGATTATTAAGCAATATAGCAGCAGCAAAGACAAGGTTATAATAAATTGCAACTATTATCTGGTTCTTTACATCCCAGCTTAAAAAAAGCGCCGATGTAAAAATCATTAAACCGACAATTTGCGAATTGAGTACTAACGTTTTAGGCATCAGATAGATCATATAACCGGATGAAACGATTATAATGATTAATAACACATGAACAAAAAAAACCGGTCTGTCCCTGCCTACCTTGGTATACATGACGACTAAAACCACGAATGAGATTAATGTCGCCAATAACCTTGTTATATAAACCTCAAGCGAGAATTGAGAAAAATATCTGACTTCGAACACCATAGCAAATAAGCCGGAAATTGCTATCAGTAGAGCCATAACTTTTAACGGTGTTACCAAAACCGATTTAGTTTCTTTTCTTAACAACTCATATTCTTTTGAAGAAAAAGAAACACTTCCATCATATATATATTCTACAACCGATCTGTTATTAATTGCAGACATTACTCATTCCTACGATTATTTCGTCCAAAAGTAATAAAATTTCACTGAAAATGATATTCAGGATTACTCCACAAAATGCATTCCCTAATATTTTACAATAAAAATGAACTATGCGTTTATTTTTGTTGCTAAATTCGGCAAAGTTGACTTTACACCAAGTAAAATTGTAATATTCGAAATCTTGAGCATCTCTTATCAACCCAAAGTATGGTATATTTTGTAAATGACTTTTAAACTTAAAAACACTTATTATTAGTGATAAATATTACAAATTTTTGCAGCTTGTTATAAAGATATGGGAAAAAATAGATATTTATATTTGCAATAAATATTTTTCAGTATTATTTAATTTTTTTATTTATATATGGTTCATTTTTTTTATTCAATAGATGTTTCTGTTTTTTATTTTATTAACCATTCGCTCTCTTGCGGGGCATTAAACAAATTTTTCACAATAATTACAAATGTCAACAATTGGTATATAGCCTACATTATATTATTAGGTATTAGTTTCGTAAAAGGAGGAAGGAAAGGGAAAATAGCAGCTATCGGAGTTTTACTGCTAATACTTGTAACCGATCAATTAAGTGCTAGAATAATAAAAGAGATCTTCCATAGAATTAGACCATGTAACGCATTGGCCAATGTAATAACACCTTTGGGATGCAACGGTACTTTCTCCTTTCCTTCAAATCATGCAGTAAATAATTTTGCAGCTGCCGTATTCTTTTACAAATTATTTCCGAAATTAAAATGGATTGTATTTATTGCTGCTAGTTTGGTTGCAATTTCAAGAGTGTATATCGGAGTTCATTATCCATCGGATATTATCGGCGGAGCAATTATCGGATCGGCTTTCGGTTATATTTTTGCAATTCTGGTGTTAAAAATAGATGAATTGATGAATAGTAAACATATAATGCAAGGACAAAAGATATAAATAATTTAATAAAATTAATTTCATTAATAATATTTTAGTAAAATGGGCAAAGAGAGATCATTAAAAATTCGACAGGCAGCAATTGATGATATTCCATTAATATTAAAATTTATTAAAGAACTGTCGGAATATGAAAAATTATCCTCAAGCGTAACTGCCGACGAAGCGCTGCTGAAAGAAAATCTCTTCGGGGAAAAGAAGTATGCCGAAGTGATTATAGCGGAATTTGACGGTGAACCGGCCGGACACGCTGTATACTTTTTTAATTTCTCAACTTTTGTAGGAAAACCCGGAATTTACCTTGAGGATATTTATGTTCGTCCGCAGTTAAGAGGAAAAGGAATCGGAAAAGCACTATTACGGCATCTTATACAATTAGCAAAGGATAAAAACTTAGGCAGAGTTGAATGGGCAGTCTTAGACTGGAACAGACCGGCTATAAATTTTTATAGGAAACTGGGTGCTGTTTCAATGGATGATTGGACGGTTTTTCGGCTGACGGAAGATAAATTTTAGAATAAATAAATTTTTCTTTCCTTTTTATTTTTTATTAGACGATAAGAATATTATTTTGTATTCCATAAAAAAGTTTTTTTAATTTTTAGGATCTGTTAACATTGCCCCAAGGTAAATTATCATCTCGAAATTTACAGCATAAACAGGATATACCCGCTTCAGAAATTATTGAAAAATATCTTAAAGATTTTTTCAAACTTCCAGTACTTTATGGGTTTAACGGCTTTGAAATCAGAGATATTAATCAACAGGACATTAATATACCCTACATAGATAATTTTATATTTAGTTTTAGCGACGAAATTTTCCTTTGGATGCAATCCGTAGAAGACAGTGCGGAACCCAATGAATATCCTCTGGATAAATATGAGATAATGCAGAAACTTACCAGCGTTGCAAATATAAATGATTATAATACAAAAAATGAAAATGAAATTTTCTCAAGATTCCCGAATGAAACAAAAAGGATTATTGAAAATTGCAAAGCGATTTTTGAACAATATTATAGTCATTGGCAGTCGATAGTGCCAAAATATTTTTTAAATAAATCATTTTTTATTTCATGGTATTTTAAAGAGATGGGTTCATCGGAATGGAAAGACTGGAAGGAGATAGAAGAAATTTTAAATAAAAAATCTTGAATAATATATATACGAAAGGAAATAATTCCCTTCGTATATATCTCAATTTTCACTCATCATTTTTTCAAATCGTCCGCCTCTTCATAGATTAAATTAGGCATATTAGAAGGAATTGTTACTCTAACGTAAGGCAGTGCTTTATCGTTTATCCAAATTTGCCTTTTGCCGTTTAAGCTTTCAAATTCCTCCACCAAAGTAAGACCTATTATTTCAGCTTTATTAACGGGTTTGGTTATCAGTCCAAAGATTGCATTGTTCGTTGCGCCGTCGGGACCAATCAACTCAATATAAATCCTGGAAACAACTTTTTCATTTAACTTTCCTTCGTTTTCCAATCGGCCGAATTTAACCGGAATTTCATTTCCTTCAAAGGAATATATAATTCCGAATGAATTGAAAATACGATTTAGATTGGAAGAAAGGCTGAATTCATTTATCATATAACCTCCCTCATTAAATTAAAGAACAATTTATTTAACCGTCTATAAGTTTGTAGAATTTCAATATCTGAGAATTTGGTTAATTTTGAAATTGAATTTTTTAACTCGTTAAAACCTCCCTTTTAATTTAAAACTAAAATACCCTATTTATTATTAAAGTCAATTCATATTTAAGCGGTGATGTCTTTAATCAAATTAAAAAACTGCTTTTAAATTAATAACCTGCAATCTCTTAATTGATAAAACAGAAAATAAAGGAGATATAGACTACAAAAAAAGATGCCCAAATTCTTTTGAAATCGGGCATCCTCCAAATACATTATTTTATAATATCAAAATAAATATCATTATTTAATGTTATTGATTTTATCAATCGCATGCTGTCTAACCAGCGCATAATTCAATCCGTTTTCATTCCACTTAACAATTTTTTCATACATAGCCGTGGCCGCTTTAATATTATCCTTCTTTTCGTGCGTTAAAGCTATATAATGCTTTACTAACGGATCCTCATTATCTGCTTTGGAAAAATACTCCAGGGTTTTATCATTATTACCATTCTGCATTTCAAATAAGCCGTACATCGCATGCAACGTTTTTATCTCCTCCGGATTGTTTCTATTCATAACCATTTTTTGGCATTGTTCCAGTTCCGTTTTGGCTTTTTCTAAATCATTATTTGCAATTAATGAATGTACTCTCCATAATGAAGAATGAATTGTAAAATATTCTTTTGCAGCATCGGGGAGATTTGAATTCTGAACCAAATTGTAGGCCATCTGACAATGCTTCCTTCCTTCCTCAACCCTGCCTTTTTCCAAAAGAATTAAAGCCTGGTAACGATGTGAATAAATTTCATTCGGAATAAGATTTTCTTTTTGTGCTAATGATCTGTATTTATCAAAAATTCTTAATGCCTGATCTATTTTTCCCTCATGTACATATGAAACAGCGTTCAAATAAAGTGCATTTAATTTTTCACTAATTCTTGAAGCTTTATTGAAATATTTCTGGTATTGATCCCTTGCGGTCTCAAAATCACCTTTGAATACATAATCGTCTCCGATACCCGCCCAGGAAGAAATAAATTCAGAATCTTTATCCAAAGCTATTTTATAATTTTTTATTGATTCATCATATTTTCCCATTTTCATTAAATATTCCGCATATGAATCATAAGGATTCGGCTTATTTGGAACTAAGCTTATGTACTTTTCAAAAGATTTACCGGCGTCATTCATTTTGCCTAAACGCATTTCACAATAGCCCTTCATATTATAAGTAGCTGCAAAGTTTTTATCAATTTCTTCGGCTTTATTAAAATGGTCTAAGGCTTTTGAATAATCGTTATTTACAAAATAAACTAATCCTGCCATATGCTGTATTCTTTTGTCGTTTGGGAAAAGGCTCAGCAATTGTTTCATGTGTACATTTTGCTCTTTTATATCCCCGTCGTTCAATGCTTTAACCAATAAAATAAAATGCCTTTCGCCTTGAGTAACATTATCAGCAAGTTTAACGGCTTTATTCAAGTTATTTTGAGATACATTGAAACCGCCACCGGTTTGTGCAAGGAAAAGATAAGCTAAAGCAAAATTAGGATCTTCTTTTATTGCTTTTTCAAATAATTTGGCTGCAGCAGTAAATTCTATATGATCGGCTTTTTCTCTTCCATCTAAAAATGCTTTTAATGCATCTTTAGATGAGGTAGTTATTTGCATTTCTCCTTTTTGAGCAAAGATATTTGGCAAGGAGAAAAGTAATGTTACAAGAATAACAAAAAAGGTTACTCTCATATTCAAACCGTCTTTTTTATTCATTACATTCCTCCGATTTATTTATTAATAATAACAAGTTTTTGAAATAAGAATCGAATTATAAATTCACCTCCTTTCATTTAAGATTTTTATTAATTTTATGATAAAAAATATCTTCCCCTGGTTAGAAATCCATACAACTTTTATTTCAAGAATATTTTTACCGGGAAAAAGATTTCTTCTGCCGAAGGATAAAATCGGTACAGTAGAAAATTGAATAGTATAAAAATAAAGAAGTGAAGATCGTCCCGCACGAAAATTTATGGTTAAATCTAAAATAAAAATGGACTATAAGCAAGATATAAAATTTTCATAATCACGTGA
>CAZCFZ010000024.1:49763-51660 GCA_964498065.1 uncultured Ignavibacteriaceae bacterium | reverse complement strand
GAGATTCCGGCTCGGGGGCTGGAATAACAAAAGGGATGTTGTCATGCCGGACTCTGCCGAAGGCATTCCTTTGGAAGATCCGGCATCTGCATTTCCTCTTGTGTCGAATACACAACTATAAGGTAATAAGGTTGGTTTGGTAATTATCTATTTGCTACTAAGGTTAATAATTCAAATAAGGTTAGTTAATCTAATTTCACACCCTTTCCCTGAGGCTGGCCATAAAGTATATTTTTTATGTTAAGATGAAAAATGCAGCGACAAGGTTGATTATAAGTCTTTCCCTTCCCAAGGGAAAAGCCTGCCAGCCTACGGCTGGGTTGGATAGGGTTCAAAGAATTCATTACAACAAAGAACCCAACACATTACGCCCCTAACTTTATATCGGTATATAAGTCAAAATATTTTTTTATCATTTAAACTTTTATTGATATAAAATAAATAAACATAAAATGAAATAAAGCAATATAAACCGGAATATAGTACCTCCCCCTCCTTTTGTCTTTTTATTTGTCGCGTAACTTTTTGAAAGAAAATGTTCGTGATGATAAAAGAAAATATTAAATATTACCTATCGAAACCGGCATGCCGGTACTTTCTTTTACAGCAGGCTCTAATTTTATCCGTATTTTTCTCGATTATTCCTCGATCGGTTCATACCCGTTCCTCGATATTTTCTCGATTGGATCATACTCCTTTCTCGATTAATCCGGGTAGAATCCGTAAAGAATTCCCTATTTACCCGGCTTGCCCTCAGTTTATTGCAAGCAGCACGCTTACCTGCTTCATGCTGATCCAGGCCATCACCTTTGAATTTATTTACCTCCCTTCCCGGGCTCCCCCTTCATTTCCTGTCATTAAGATTAATTAACATATTTTAAAAATAAATTAAAAAGGTAAAATACAATGGCAGTAATTAAAGGCTCTATCCTCGGCAAACTAAGAGGATCGGTTGGCGACTTTTCAAGCCGCATGTTTAAAGGGAACAACATCATTTGCAATAAGCCGGCAATTTTTAATGCACCTAATGATGAGCGTTCCATATTAAGAAGGCAGAAATTTGCAATGTCTTCTAAATTTACCAAAGCGGTCAATTCTATACCTGCTCTTAAAGCAGTATGGGACCGGCTTAAACCTGCAGATTTGAATACTTATAATTTTATATTCCAGACAAATTATAAGCAGCTTTCAGGTTCCAAGCTTACAGACCTGAATACAATAACGCCGTTCTTCGGATTTCCCATATCAGCGCAGTCAGTATCTTTAGCTTCCGATACCATAAGTGTTGAAATTGCTCCGCTCGGTGCATCATTCACTTTAAACCCGGAAGTTGAAACAAACATAAAGCTGCTGATGGTATTGTACATGGATGAACCGGCTGACTCACAGGCAAGGGAATTCTATATCTATCCTATGGAATTCAATTCGGTTCCGATTCAGACGGATCAGCCGCTTTCATTCATGCGGTCATTTGACGATACTGAAAAGTTAATTTATGAAAAATACGGTTATCACAAAGCTTACTTTGCTGTGGTCACTTTAGACGCCGAAGGAAACCCGGTAAGGTTTTCTATCACAACAGCAAGTGAGTAATAACTCAAATCATACGTAACTTCGAATAATAAATAGATAGGTATCCCGGTGCATTACGGCCGGGATATTTTTTTATCGTTTATTGAAATTCGGCTATTTTAATATTTAAATATCTGTTATGTAGATTAAGAAGTAAAACCCTGCCTCTTCCGGCAGGCAGGCTTGATTCAGAATCTCTGAGATTGCGGATCAAGTCCGCAATGACAAGTTCGAGTTAATTTTCAAATGTCATGCTGAACTTGATTCAGTATCTCTTTTTAAGAGAAATTCGAGTGTTGAGATTCCGGGTCGTAGCCCGGAATGA
>CAZCFZ010000024.1:0-49663 GCA_964498065.1 uncultured Ignavibacteriaceae bacterium | reverse complement strand
ACGAAGACGGCTTAAAAAATTATCCGTACTTATAAGCCTTTGACTTAGTGACACGCCCGCCTGCAGCTTAAATATTTCATCCCTTCAAAATAAAATTATTAGAAAAATCGAAAATTAAATTATGATTTAATACTTTTTCTTGTATTTATTTCTAATTACTTATACATTTGACGCTTTAATACGATTAACACAAATAAATTTTAATTGATAAAATTATGGGAAAAAGAAAGACAAACGAGCTGTTGCTTGAATTGAATAAAATAAAGCGAGAGAATGAATCTCTTAAAAAAAAGTTAAATGAAAAGCATGATAATTTTATAAATGCTGAAAGTAAACTTACTCAATTAGAAAAGGGTTTTAATACGAGTGATAATAAAGCAAAGGATAATGTAAAGGAAATAAATAAATTAAAGGAAATTGCTAAACAGAAGGATACCGAAGAAACTCTGCTTGAAACTAACCGTAAGCTCGAAGCAATAATTTCTGCAACACCTGATGGAATCGGTATGATTTCATTAGATGGAAGGATACAACTTATAATGTCGGATAAATTACCTGAAATGTATGGTTATTCAATTGAAGAAAAAGATGAATTTGTCGGAAGATCAGCCTTTGATTTTATAGATCCGTCAAGTCATAATGTTTTAAAAGAAAATATACGCAAACTGCTTTCAGGTCAAGAAGATGATAAACTCACGGAATATATTGCTATTAAAAAAGATAACAGCCGGTTTTTTATTGATGTAAACTCTACAGTGCTGCATGATTCGAACGGCAGGCCTTCCGGCATTTTGTTTGTAGAACGCGATATAACTGCCAGGAAGGAAAATGAAGCCCTTATCCGGCGCCAGTATGCCCAATTAAATGAGCTGAATGCTACGAAAGATAAATTATTTTCTATCATCGCCCATGATTTAAGAAGCCCCTTCCATACCTTGTTAAGTTCCTCCGAAATCCTTGCTTCACAGATTGATAATTTATCGCATAAGGAAATTGTTTCATTCAGCAGCAGTCTTAATAACAGTTTGAAAAGCCTTTATGCATTGCTGGAAAATTTATTGAACTGGTCGATGATGCAGAGAGATTTGCTAGACTTTAATCCTGAGAATATTAAATTATTTGAGGTTGTAGAAAACTTAATTAATGTTTCCAGGCAAAGCGCTGAAAAGAAAAATATTTCCATATTCAATAAAGTAGAAAAGGAAAGCTCCGTTTTAGCCGATAGTGAAATGCTTCGTTCGGTTATTCAGAATCTTTTAATCAATGCAATAAAATTTACAAAAGCAGGCGGAATAATAACAATTTCCTCAAATGAAAAAGGTCTCTTTACAGAAGTAATCGTTCGGGATTCCGGTATCGGCATAGGCAAAGAAGAATTAAATAAATTGTTTACCTTCGAAACTTTTAATTCAACTGTCGGCACTGCCGGAGAAAAAGGAACCGGGCTCGGATTATCCCTCTGCAGGGAATTCGTTGAAAAAAACGGCGGTAAAATTCGAGTGGAAAGTGCTGTTGGTAAAGGTTCAAAATTTTTATTTACATTACGAAATACGGATAATTAATTTAATAGAATTTAAAATTTAAATTTTAATTGGCCGAGCTAAATTTAGTTAATGTGATTTATCTTCATTCCTTCTTTTATTAAAACCTCTATATTTACATCAATTTAAAACCATAATTTGCGGATTACTTTTATGCCTACTTTTATACAAGTTCTTATTCTCGCTATCGTCCAAGGTGCATGCGAATTGCTTCCGGTTTCAAGCTCTGCTCATGTTATAATTGCAGAAAAAATAATGGGGCTGCATCCTGCTGCACCTGAAATGACTATGTTATTAGTTATGCTTCACACAGGTACTATGTTTGCCGTTATCTTTTATTTCTGGAAAGGATGGAAACGCGATTATTTTTCTTCGGTAAAAAAGCTTCGCGATTTTGTTATCCAGATTATTATCGCATCATTTTTTACAGGTATTGTCGGTCTCGGGTTGATAGAATTAATTGAAAAAGTTTTTATGCATGGTACCAAAAATGCGCAGGTTGAAAGTCTATTTTCCGATTTGCCTTTAATAGCGATCGCTCTGGCAATAGTAGGTATTTTAATTATTTATTCTGGAAAACTTGAATCAAAAATAAAACATGTTGAAGAAATTAAATCAAAACATTCCATATGGATTGGAATTGTTCAAGGGCTTGCAATACCTTTCCGCGGTTTCTCCCGTTCGGGATCTACCATTTCCACCGGACTGTTATTCGGATTAAATAAGCAGAAACTCGAGGAGTTCAGTTTTGCGCTTGCTGTAGTGTTAACTCCCCCTGCCATTGCGAGGGAAGCCTATCGATTGTTAAAGGACCATTCACTTAGAGGGAATAGTTCTCCTTTGCATCTTTTTATACCGGGTATTGTTGGAATGATATTCAGTTTTATTGCCGGCCTGCTGGCTTTAAAATTATTATCCCGCTGGCTGGAAAACGGACGCTGGCAGTGGTTTGGTTATTATTGTTTGTTTGCTTCGTTAGGAGTTTTATTTTTTTATTTCAAATTATACTGAAATCAAATTCTTTATTCATAATATTTAATTTCCCGGAACAAATCGTTGATTAACAAACTTAGTAAAATAAAAGGTTAATGTTTCTACCGGTGTTTTTATCACCTGATTTACAAAGAACAACGTGTATTGTATTTAATATAAATTCTGTATCTATTGGATTAAGGCTTGATGAAAAGAAAATGAAAAACCGCATTCTGATGCCAAAAACACCAAGAACCTCCGATATAAAAGATTTTTAAAATATTTATAAAAGAAGTTTAAGAAATGATTATTGTACAATAATAAAGTGGAACATTACTGTAAAAGGATCTTTTAATAAATTAACATCTTCATGCATAATACGTATTTTAAAAATCTAATATTAATTTTAAGAAGGCTTATTTAAATTGTAATTCTTAAGAAATAATAAAACGAATTAATAATAATCACAATAATTACTATCCCCAATTATTTTTTTAGTTCAGGCACACCTCATATAACTTGCTTTAACTCTCATCGAGTTAATATATTAACAATAACTCTTGCATATTTAAAAATAATTGTACATATTAAAAAATATTCCTTCCAATGCTTAAAACACTTTAACAGTTTCTATTTCATTCAACAAATAAAAAGGAGATATCATGAAAACTTACACTGTTCTGCTAGGAGTGTTTTTCTTACTGCTGTTTTCTGTTAGTTCTGTTTATTCTCAAGATTCATTGAAAGTAATGCCTAAGATGAACAAAAAAAATGTTGACAAAAATTATCTTGTAGGTATTAAATCCGATAATGAAGGTTTACGAGTTAGTTCCGCCTATTATCTTGGGGAACGGAAAAGCAGTTCGGCAGTTATCCCTTTAATGAAAATGCTTCATTCGGATAAATCGCCCGAAGCGAGAATAATGGCAGCTTTATCTCTTTTTAAAATCGGAGACGCAAGAGGAATCTATGCGATAAAGCAAGAAATTAAATATGATAAAAGCGATAGAGTAAGTAATATGTGTAAGATTTTCTACCAGATGTATGAAGAGAATCAAAAAGCTGCCGGCAAAAAATAATTATTTTATAATTGTTCCCTTGCTAAAATAATCATCATTATAAATAAAGCGGATTTATAACTTAGAGTTGAAATAAATTTATATTTCAACAATTCGTAGATTTAGCATTTTTTATTTTAGAAATTATCACTAGAAGAACATTAACCTATTAGAAAAAATTTGTACAGAAAAGTGAATAGGATACTTATGCCTTTTCCAATTTTTATTAGGCAGCAGATATGTATAAAAATTTTGCAAGACTTTTAGTTAAAAGCTGACGCTTAAATTGAGGCTTGTTAAGTTTAATTGCCTTAATATAAGATCTAATCACTTATTTCAGAAATGTATGCCTCATTATATTCGCATACCTGTGACTGAAATCGAAAGTTTCTTTAATATTTTTTAAATGAACTGTGAAAGTACGCTCGTTTACTTTTGTAATTTCTTCAATGTAATTAATATTGATTATAGTTGCGCGGTGTATTCTTAAAAAAGTTTCCGACGGAAGAGTTTTCACCCAATTTTTCAGCGATTTCCTGACTATAATCTTACAATTATTTTCGGTAATTACTTTACTGTATTCTTTTAAAGCAGTAATGCAGATTATTTCAGAAAATTCTATCAATTTCAACTTGTTCCCTATTTTAACCAGGATGTGATCATTAATTTTCGTTTCATTTTTATATTCATCAAAAGTATTTACCGAACTGTGTACTGACTGCTGTATAAGAGACAATTTTGATAAGCGGTTTTTAACGGAATTATAAAGGCTTTTTTCTACAAACTCTTCCGGGATATAATCATCCGCTCCAAACTCCATTACTTCACGCTGTTCCTCAAAAGAAAAATTCCTTGTAATAACTATTAAAGGTATTGTCGCAAAAGCTTCGTTAGTGCAAAACTTTGTAATTAAGTATAAATCATCCCTGTTACCGTTAATGTATAATAAAATTAAATCGGGTAAATAACGTACGGCAATTTTATATCCGTCCGTCTTTTCATGTGAGGTAAAAATTTTATAATCCGGATAGGTTAAAATATTTTCTATCTTGTCTGATATTTCCCCTGAAGATTCAATAATCAATACTTTTTTCAAAATTGCACTAATTTTATCAGCTAAACATAAAAAACATCCGTGAGAATTCCATTCCGATTTCCAAATCTTCTTTAATTGAATTTAACATAATTACTAGAACAATTGCTAAACGTTCAACGTATCCCGTTTAAGACAAATTTGTAACGCTCGTTGAATATAATTATTAAATAAGTGCAAATTTTTTCAGTTTTGAAAAGTGAATTTTAAATCTTGCTTTATCATAATTCATTACCTCTAACTTTATGGTAGAAAAAATTATCCGGGCAGAATTACACAATAATCTTAAACCTTTCTTAATATTCAATAATTTTAAGATTTTCTTTCAAAATAAATTTTATTAAACAAGAGGTTTTTATGTTCAATACAGGAAGTACGGCATTTATGCTCATTTCGGCAAGTCTGGTAATGTTAATGACACCTGGTCTTGCGCTTTTCTACGGCGGTCTTGTCGGAAGAAAAAATGTTTTAACTATAATGATCCAAAGTTTCTTTTCTTTGGGATGGACAACCGTTATCTGGATTGCCTTTGGATATTCATTATGCTTCAGCGGCGGTCAGGGCGGTATAATCGGAAACCTAAATATGGTCTTTCTTTCGGGAACAACCATTAATTCCGTGTTCTTTGGTAATAATCAAATACCGTTATATGTCTTTATAGCTTATCAAATGATGTTTGCAATTATTACTCCAGCACTTATAACAGGTGCGTTTGCCAACAGAGTAAGATTCCCTGCTTACGTATTATTTTTAACACTTTGGTTGGTTTTCGTTTACTTTCCCTTGGTACATATGATTTGGGGCCACGGCCTTTTGGCACAATGGGGAGTTCTTGATTTTGCCGGCGGTATTGTTGTTCATGCAAGTGCAGGTATGGCAGCTTTGGCATCTGTTTTTTATGTAGGAAGAAGAAAGATATTCGAAAGAGGGCCGCACAGCTTACCGTTAGTAGCAATAGGTACAGGATTACTTTGGTTCGGCTGGTATGGATTTAACGGCGGGAGTGAATTGAAAATCGATACCATTGCTTCTGCTGCTTTTCTTAATACCGATGTGGCTGCCTCTTTTGCTGCTGTTACATGGCTGTTTTTAGCTTGGACGTTGGAAAAAAAACCTAAGCTAATAGGGCTGCTGACCGGTTCTGTTGCAGGACTTGCAACTATTACTCCTGCCGCAGGTTATGTTACTGTTGGCGACTCAGCAATAATAGGGATTGTTGCTGGACTTATTTGTTATTTTGCCGTTTCATTAAAGAACAAATTAAAGTGGGATGATGCACTTGATGTCTGGGGTGTACATGGTGTCGGCGGCACACTAGGAATTATTATGCTGGGATTATTAGCAACAAAAGCTGTCAATCCTGCAGTACAGGTTGAAGGCCTTTTAGTTGGCGGTTCGGCTGAATTTTTCTTAAAAGAATTAATTTCCGTAGTTACTATAGGTGCTTACTGTTTCGGTTTCACTTATATAGTACTAAAAATAATAAATTTAATTACTCCTGTAAAAGTAACACAAGAAGAAGAGATAGCCGGTTTGGATTCTTCATTACATGGAGAGATTGCTTACGAAGAGGATTAAGTCTATTTTATTCTATCTATAATTTATTCAGAGGCTGTCTCAAAACTGTCATTCCGGGCTTGACCCGGAATCTAAACACTCGAATTTTTCTTAAAAAGAGATGCTGAATCAAGTTCAGCATGACAATTTTCCACTTTTGAGACAGCCTATTTTTGTGTGTTCTGAAATTATTTCAAACTTGTCACATTGTTTTTTTACATTTTCTAAAAAATAGAAATTCAATAATCTTACATGTATTCAATTTATCTTAAATATTTTACAACACATTTTATACTTCTTGTCTTAACTATAAAGAGTAGCATTATTTATTCTGAATAAAATAGAACCTAACGAATATTATTCAAGTATAAATGATATTTTACATTAGTTTATTGAGCAGAAAATCGGAACATTAATATTATTTAATATTATTTATATATCATTGAGCCTTGTTTCAGCAAGGCTCAATCAGGAAATAAAATTAAAGACAACATTGTGCAGTATTTAGAATACCTTTCAATTACTCAGTTGGTTTTAGGCGGCATTTCAAATATTGAGTTTTCTACCGGAACGTTGGCCGAAATGTTTGTGTATTTTGTTTCTTCGATCCGTTCATAATTTGCTACACGGATATCATCGGGGAAAAGGACTCCGTTTACATTTGTATAATGCTTGTAATCGGTTTTAGTCTGAAGATTACCGAGCAGAGTTTTATCAAAACGGATTTCCCGTAAGAGAAGGCCTGTCCTAGTACTGAAATAAAATTTATATCTCCTAATATTCGATGAAGTACCATCGACAACGTACACGGTATCGTTATTCAAAATCTGCACATCGGTAAATTTTAAATTGGAATAATTCTTTAGGAAATCAAGCGGCGAATAAAAATCGGCGTCCAGCTTTAAATCCTGAATATCCGGTTGATTTACTTGCCTTAATCCAAACCGACTTTTTTCCCAGCCGATTTTGCCGTTGTATCCCATTTCAAATGTTCCAAACGGCGATTGTGAAGAAGATAAATAAAAATCCGGTGCTTTTTTATAAATTGAGACTTGAAAATTCCTTCCTTCTCCGGCAGAAACGTTTCCTTCTAATTTTAAAGAGGTTATTTTTTCAAATGCATCTTTTCCCCCTATTGCCTGCTGGAACTTTGCAATAATTTCTTCGGCACTATTCAAACGGTTCGGAACATTAATCATATTATCATTATTTTTTTGATCTATTTCTTCTTTCATCATTGCGACAGTAGCAACTTCTGGAATTGTTTGAGGATTAGCATTTCCTCTATGACATGTATAGCAAGTTACCATTTGTTTGCCGTCAAAATCATTTTTGTTTATGGCTTCCATCATCTTTATCATTTTGCGTGCTTTTCTTTTCTCGGGCTTTTTATCGCTGTCGTTATGCCCCCGTACATGGCAGTTCGAGCAATTAAATCCAAGTGAAGCTTCAAAGTAATGCATGGTAGGCAGCAGCTGATAGGCAGGCATTCCTTTAAGTACTTTTATATTTTTAAATACTTCATCGGTTGTCTTTTCATTTCCATTTTTGGAGTCTTTTGTCTTATTAGGTGGATTTGAATCTTTCGAAGTCCAGCCGGCTGAAAGCAGGATTAATAAAACACCGGTAATAAATAATAAAAATCGGTTTAAGAATTTACTGCTGGGCATTAAGCTACCTCTTTATAGTTATAAATTAGGAATTACTTGATTTTAAATAGTTTGTCCGCTATTCAAAAGAGTGACAAATGTAAAATTAGAATACTAATGCTATTTATGCAATTTGGATTAAATTTATAGTGATTTTATCCACACCAAAATTAATTTTGGCATGCCCTTATTACATCTTTTTTAATCGTAATTTGTAGTTAGCTGATTAAAAGTACGGTTTCCTATTTCCGCTGCAGATATTTTATCAATTCATAAAAAATTCATTCTAAATATGTTTGATCACATAACTTAATCCGATTATTTTCATTATTTTTTATAAAAAATTAGAAATGCGAATATGAAAAAACTAAACATTCTGACAATTCTTTTTTTACCTCTGCTATTTTATAAGCACAAAGTGTAATTACTCCTGATTCGGTAAAAATTTTTGTAAATTAACACGTTACTATTACAGGATTTGTTGATCAAATTTATTTAAACAACACTTGGACATATTGTTAAACATAGGTGGAAAATTTCCTGGTAATACTTTTATATGTATTATTTTTTACATCGGATTAAGCCGCTTTTAGTAATATATAAATTTTTGAAGACTAGGACGTTTCCGTTATACATTTGATTAAAAATTATAAAGGCTGTGCATAAATAATAAATAAAAAAAAGAATCAAATAAGAATTTTGGAATTAGATAAAAATCAATTCATTTAACTAAATTTTTTTCCCATATGAATCCTTCAGACGGCTTAACAAATAATAATGATTTTTTTTCTCAGCCTGACGGTATAATTGTAATCGACCGGGAGAAGAAGATAATTGCATTCAACCAGGCAGCATGCCGTTTAACAGGCTATACTGAAAATGAAATTTTAACAAAGGAACTATCAGCGGTTTTCAGAAATCCAGATGATGTTCAGCATATTGTAAATAGTCTGACCGGTGAGACTAATTACTCTAACTTACCACTAGAAATCTCTCATGCTGAAAAAGGAAATATCAATGTTATGTCATCTATTATTCCCATGAAGCAGCATTCTCAGGGAATAATCGGGACCATTATTATTTTCCGTGATACACTGGAAATGATAAGAGTCTATAATGAGCTTCAAAGCAAAAACCTTGAACTTCAGAATGAAAAGAATAAAATAGAAGCTATTTTCAATAGCAGAACAGAAGGAACTTTTACAATTGACATGGATTGGAAAATTATCTTATTCAACCGCGCTGCTGAAAATATTACCGGGTTTACTTCCAAAGAAGCAATAGGCAAAGATTGCCGGGAAATTTTTCTTTCAAACGAACCTAAAGATATAAATCATTTGAGTGTTACTCTTAATAAAAGAATTCCGACATATTCCAACGAAATAATTATTGAACAGAAAGGCGGCAGGAAAGTTCATGTAAGGACGAATTCCGCTCCTTTATTTAATGCTAATAAGGAACAAATCGGAGCAGTAGAAACCTTTCAAGATATAAGTGAAATTAAAAATTTAACTTCACAATTGGAGGAGCGGTTTCAATTTGAAAATATCATCGGGCATAGTAAATCAATGCTGAAGATATTTGAATTAATGGAAAATGTAATTCAAAGCGATAGTAATATTCTAATTACCGGGGAAAGCGGAACCGGGAAAGAGGTAATTGCCAGGGCTATACATATAAACAGCAAGATGAAGTCAAAACCGTTTATGGCTATTAATTGTAGTGCTTTTGCCGAAACACTATTGGAAAGTGAATTATTCGGGCATGAGAAAGGTGCATTTACCGGAGCTCTTCATACAAAACCGGGCAGGTTTGAATTAGCCGGTGAAGGGACTTTATTTCTTGACGAAATCGGAGATCTAAGCCAGCAAATTCAAGTTAAATTGCTCCGGGTCCTGGAAACACGGCAATTCGAAAGAGTCGGCGGGACACAGTCTATAAAATTGAATGCAAGATTAATAACAGCCACTAATAAAGACCTGGAAGAAGAAATAAAAGCCGAAAGGTTTAGAGAAGATCTTTATTACAGGATTAATGTGATAAATATCCACCTTCCTCCTTTAAGAGATAGGATGGAAGATTTTTTACCATTAGTGAATTATTTTTTAAAAAGATTTAATAAAAAATTTAATAAGGATATTAAAATTATTTCACCATCAGCTTTACGTTTAATGCAAGACTATAATTGGCCGGGTAATATACGCGAATTGGAAAATGCAATTGAACATGCATACGTTGTGTGCAAAGGAAGAGAAATAAAACGAGAACATTTACCGGATAGAGTAATTTCAGCTTCTGAAAATTATGTGGAAAAATATAAGTCTATTAAAAGTCTGGCAGATGCCGAAAAAATATTGATCATAAATGCACTCGAAAAAAGCGGTGGTAATCGTCAAAAAACAGCATCTATGCTCGGGATTGAAAGGACAACACTTTGGCGAAAAATGAAAACTTATAATTTATTATAACTTTATTCTTTGTTGTTTCCCTGCAACAAAATGATATAACTTGTTGCAATAATTCAATAACTCCTCCGCTTCATTCCTTGAGTACACCCTTAATATTTAAACATCACTTTAACCTTCTACGTGATTGGCAAGCTATTTGACACTTATCATATAATTATAAATCAATTACTAGAAATTAAGCAAAAGCAATTAATAAAAGTAAATGATTGTTTTAATAGCATTTAAATTAAAAAACCGGCGCTTAAAATATAATTAAAATGTAATCGAGGCTTAAAATGAAAATAGCTATAACCTCTAACGGCAAAGATTTATGCTCGGAAATATCCGCAGATTTCAGTTCGGCAGATTATATAATTCTAATAGATACAAGCTATTTAGGAAATTTCATCCCGATAAAAAATCATCACAAACACCGAATTTATGATGCCGAGATATTCGGCGCATTACTTATTATAAGTTATGATGTAAAAAAAGTATATACCGGGTACTGTTCCCAAAACGGCTTAAGAATTTTTAACAGAGCCGGCATCAAAGTAATTAATAATTCTTATGGTACTATCGAGGATAACCTACACAAATTAAATCGGGATGATTTTAATTTAGTACAAAGTAATTAAAGTATTTTACTAAAGCCCGTTAGAATTTTACACCTATTTCTCTGTTAACAAAATATTTCAATTCTAAAAATCTTTCAAGAATTATCCTTATTTCAATTAACAATGTTGTAATGATGCAACAATTAAAATAATTAACTGCTTATAATTCATATATTAATTAAAAAATACAATTATATACGCTGGCTTCATTTTTGGATAATAAATAATCTGAAAGATGGAGTTTAAAGTGAAAATATTGGTTTTTAATTGCGGAAGTTCATCGTTAACATTTAAGGTTTTTGAAAAGGATGGTAAAAATAATCCTAAAATTGTCTTTGAGGGAAAAGCACATGGATTATTAGAATCACACGATAAATCTCCGTACATAGAATTAAAATATAATGGTAATCACGAAACGAAAAAGCTCTCTGAGAAGTCCCATTCGTTAGCTTCGGAACTGATTTTAAAAAAATTAAACGAAAGAGATATTAAAATTGATTATATCGGTCATAGATGGATTCATAGCGCAGGACAGTTTAATACCGCCTTTATTGATAATAATTTAATAGAAAAATTAATAAATTTGATCCCCTATTTTCCGATACATCACCCGGCAATATTAAACGTAATAAAAAAATGCAGAACTCTTCTTCCTGCTGTTCCCGAATATATAACGGTTGACAGCGGATTCCATTCAACAATCCCTTTTGAAGCATTTACATATGCCATGCCTAATGATCTGGTAAAAAAATTCGGTTTTAGAAAATATGGTTTTCACGGGATTTCTTATCAATATGTTACCGATGCTGCATGCAATTATTTAAAATCGAAGAAAGAAGGATTAAAGATAGTTGCATGTCATCTTGGAACCGGAGGTTCAAGTGTTGCTGCTGTTAAAGACGGAAAATCAATTGATACTTCAATGGGATATACTTCCCTTACCGGCCTTGTTATGAGTACACGAACCGGAGATATAGATCCGATGCTTAGTGTTTATCTAATGTGTAATTACGGATACCGGCCTGATGATTTAATGAATTTGTTTAATAAGAAAAGCGGCCTTCTGGGCATATCCGAGTTCTCAAGCGATATAAGAGACTTGATAAATAGAATTTCCGAAGACGAACGATCCGGAATCGCCTTAAAGATGTATGTACATAGTTTAAAAAAATATATTGGAAGTTTTATAACTATAATGAAAGGTTTAGATCTCCTTGTCTTTACCGATGATATAGGTGTTCATAACTGGTATATAAGAGAAAAGGTTTGTGAAAATATGGAGTGGTGTAATATGAAAATAGATAAGAAAAAAAATTTAGAAGCCGTAAGTGATAATCCATCCGAAATAAATTCTAAAGATTCTAAAGTCAAAATATTAATTATACCTACGGAAGAAGAATTTGAAATTTATAATGAAGGATTAAAATTAATTGAAGGGGATGTAAAATGATTTTATTATTAAATCCCCGGCCGCCTTTTATACAGTGGCAAATTTCGGACAACAATAAAATAATTGAAGGCAAGTCAATGCTCGGACCGGATTTTATTAGCATAATTATTGAAAAAATTGGAAATATCAGAAAGATTAACGGGATAGGATACGTTTTATATAACGGCGGTGAAAAATTTAAATCGACATTGCAAATTCTTGATTCAAACTCGTTAAAAGACCTGGAAGCTTGTATAAATCTTCTGCCCGAATATAATAAATTGACTTATGAAGCGATTAGCATTTGGATGGAAAGGATGCCTTGGGTAAAACATCTATTATTCTGCGATACAGGTTTTTTTACCAACCTTCCTGAAGAGGCCAGTTTGTACGCAGTTCCTAATATTTTAGCAAAGAAAGGTGTAAGAAGATACGGCGGATACGGAATATATCATCACTATGCATGTGAATTTGCCGATAATTTTTTTAAATCAAACTGTAACAAAATTATAAGCGTGTATATTGGCAAGAATACCAACATAGCAGCAATTAAAGACGGCATACCTGTAGATACGACTATTGGTTTTACTCCAATAGAAGGAATATTATCCGATAGAGGATGCGGTGATATCGATCCGACTATAGTCTTTCAGCTTCATTCAACAGGCATTGCCTTCAAAGAGATTAACAATATTTTAACCGATAAAAGCGGCTTTACCGGACTTTTAGGAAAAGATTCATCTCTTAATAAAGTATTAAAAAATAAAAATGGGAAAAATGAATCGAAAGCTCTTAAAATATTCATTTACAATATCCTAAAATATATCGGCGCTTATATATCAATTTTAGGCGGTGTGGATTTAATAATATTCAGCGGAAATAATATTAAGGAATTTAAAGGATTGATAATTGAAATCTGCAATAATTTGATTTTCACCGGTTTAGTCTTAAACGATAATGATATTGGTAATGAAAAGGTAAGTGTTATTAGTGATGTTGCTTCTAAAATAAATTTACTCTGTTTAAATATAAACAGGTGGGAAATAATGAATAATAAATTCTTAAATATGTAAAATAAAATTGGAGTTAATTAAAATGGAAAATAATAAAAGATTTCTAGTAGACGTAGCGTTAAACAATCTTCCTTTCCCGATAAAAGTTTTATCCCGGGCAAATCCATCGGGACAGGAAACCATAGCGCATATATCCGTATCTGCAAGAATAATGCATGAATTCGAAGCACAATGGATAAACAGATTTATTCATATCATCCATAAACACCGGGATTCAATCGGGACAAAATCCATGAGTAAAAATATAATGGATTATTTTAATACTTTGAATGCAACAATGGTTCAAATAGATTTTGATTACCCGTATTTTGTAGAAAAGCAAACACCGGTATCAAACGAAAAATGCTTAATGAAATACAACTGCACATATTCGGCAAAAAAATCTTCTGTTATGATGCCGAAAGTTTTATTAAAGATTGAAATCCCGATTATTAGTTCTTATCCGCAAACTTCAGAACTTGAATCTCATTGTCCTTTCGGACAACTGAGCCTTGTTCATGTTGAAATAGAATCCTCGGAAGATATTTATCCTGAAAGCATAATTGATATTGTTGAACAACATGCTTTGTCGCCTGTATATTCTTTTTTAACGGAAGAAGATGAGTCTTTTTTAATTAAAAAAATCCATGGCTCACGGAAAACAAGCGTAGAAATAATTGATGATATAAAAAATGAGCTTTCATTAAATAGAAATATTGAATGGTGCAGTGTCCGTTGTAAAAACTACGGGATGCTTCATACTTTTTCGACCTTAGTCGGAACAGAAAAAAGTTTATGGGTACCGAACGCAGGTTTCGAGGAAGAACTGGATAATTATTTGTAAAAGTTTTTTGCAATGCTATTTTTAGGATTAAAAGATTGCAATGCCTTAGATAAATAAAACTACAAGCAGGTTGTCGAATTCCCATATAAACCTTATCATTAACTTAAAAAAATGCCCGGGTAATTCCGGGCATTTCTTATAAATTAATTATACCTATCGGCAATAAATAATAAGGAAGCAACCTTTGAAATATCAAACTATTATTTGTTCTATAATAATTTCACGCTTCAAGAGTCTTAAAAACTCAACAAGGTTTTACAACCTTAGATTTCTGTAATGATTTAGATAAGACATGAGTTTAATAAAAAGACGAATATTATTTTATTTAGATAACTCAATTTAACCGCCAAACTTTAATGGGCTAAAGCCCAGACAATTTGGAGAGGTTTTCCATCTGAGGCTGTCTCAAAAGAGGGAATTTGTCATGCTGAACTTGATTCAGCATCTCTTTTTAAGAGAAATTCGAATGTTTAGATTCCGGGTCAAGCCCGGAATGACAGTTTTGAGACAGCCCCATATTTTAGCCGCGCCTTTAAGGCGTTAGCCAATAAATATTTATAAATTTGAAAGGCCTTTAACCCCTTTTTTTTTAATGCGGTCAAATTGAGTAGATAATATAATATTCCGCATTTTAATTGATTAATCTAAGATCTAAAAAAGTCAATTTATTTAATGGAACTTGCTTTGTGTATAACTTTCATCAAATCATCATTCCACTTTCCTTTTACATTAACTTCGGCCATTGCATGGAATGCTAAAGCTTCAATTAAATTATGATCCAGATAAAGGTAAGTGCCCGGCTGACGGAATTGGTATAACGCCGCAACTGCCGTCCCGCCCGGAACCGGCCAGGTTTCAAAATTTGTTAAAGGTTTATTGGAAAAAGATCCTCCAACCCAGTAGAGATCTGCATGACCGCCGATAAGATGTATTCTTGTGTCTCTGTTTGCACTGGAAGTAATGAACAAAACTTTATCTCCAACATTTGCTGTTAAAGCATTATCACCCGTTAGAGATCCGACCTTCCCGTTAAATACAATATGTGAAGGAGTTAGAGTTTTAATTGCAGTCATTAAATCTCCAAAACCGGCGGCTGGTGAAGAATATTGTTTATAATTTCCATCTTTATCCTTAGTAAGGTAATAATCTTGTTCAGCTACATAATAAGCCTTGTCATAATGCAATGGATTTCCATTTTCATCTTTCAAACCGTCTCTAGATAAAACCATTATTGCTCCGTTCATACCGGAAACTACATGAAGAGGTACCATAATTCCACCGGGTGCGCAATGATAAACAAATACTCCAGGCTTTATTGCTTTAAACCGGAATGTTACCTGCTGTCCGGGAGCAACTTTACTTATAGCTCCTCCTCCAAGAGCTCCGGTAGCTGCGTGAAAATCAATATTATGCACCAGAGTATTAGTAGATGGGTTTACAATTGTAACCTGTACATAATCATTTTGATGTACAACAATAATAGGCCCCGGAACCGTACCATCATAAGTTAATACCCAGGAAATAACACCTGGAGCGATTTCCATTTTCTTTTCCTCAACAACAAGTTTTACTTCAACAACTTTTGGTGCGTCTTTATCAACTTGATTATATTCCGGAAGATTCGGAGGCGGAACTAATTTTTCTACAACATGTTTTAAATTATCTACATTCTCTTTTGCAGGCATGTCAAAAACCGAAGTTTTATTTTGTGAATTGCTGCAGGCACCAAGTGACAATGTTAATAATAATAATACCCCTATTCCTATTGTATTAAGAAGTTTCATAGTTGCATTTCCTTCAATTATTCTTTGATACATTATAAATTCTTTATTTAAATTCTTAATTCAAATTTATACGCAGCAAGCAAAGGGCAAATTGACTAAAGTCAATCTTTTGTCATTTTTAAATATTCATTTCAAATCTACGGTTTATTGAATTTATTATTGGCAAGGTTGGTTTCATAACTATTATGTAGTTTTAATTATGCTGTCTTTGTTATGTTCACTTTCCAAACCTCGGGACCTCTTTCCAAATATTCCCAATTAAATTGCCCCGAACGTTCGGCTTGAAATTGATAATATAAAGGCATTGGATCATGATCATTTATTAATTGAAGAGTTTCTCTTTCTTTTAATCCATCAAAATTTGCAAATATCTTAGGGTGCTTATCCCTTGGCGGAACCGGCCGTATATCCAGTTCTTTAATTGTTGTTAAGCTCATTTTGTTTCCTTTCTTTTTTAGAATTAATTTTCAAATAATTTTAATTAAGCTAGATCAGCTTCGCATTTGGATTGTGTTAATAATTCAAATATTTCATCTACAATTTCATCATCATAATCTTTATGATATTCTTTTTTCATTCCGTAGTCAGTTAATATATAATGTTCATCCGCCTCAACATTTATATTTTTTAAGCAGCTTTTTGCGCATTGAAGAATGCATCCGTCAACTGCAATTATTTTTCTTCCCGATTTTGCCTTTTGAACCAGCGATTTTACATTTCCTCCTACGCCGGCAATGCAGGACATTTCTGCTATGCCTTCCCTATCCATTTTTACAGCAACATCGTTTGCAAGCTGGGCAATATTACTGCAGCCGGAACAGGAATAAACTATAGGCATTTTCTCTTTAATCAACTTATTATTTTTTGTATCCATCATTTATATTAATTTTTAAGAAAACTTTAATCCTCGTTTTCCAAATGAATTTATTTTTAATTTTTCTAACGATTCAAAATTATCTTGTTGAGTGCTGGATTCCCTTGACTTAAGTCAGTATTCTATATTTTATTCGGCAAGTTTTTTTAGACGTGGATAATTGGTGATAATGATTGTTTTCCCTCTAACTTTTATAATTTCTTCATCCTGCAGCTTCTTTAAAGTTCTTGAGAGAGTTTCTGTTATTGTTCCTATATATGCCGCTATTGTTCTCTTAGGAACATTTAACCTAATAAATGGCTCTTCTAATTTATCGGTTTTATTGTTTTTAATTTCCTTCAGCAGATAAGCTGCTAATCTATTTATAACTTCTTTTGATGAAAAGTTTTCTATTTTATGGGTCATTTCTTTTAATCGCTTAGCAAAACCGCTGAACATTTTTAAGCTTATCTCAGGATCATCTTTTATTAATTGCAGGAATTCATTTTTAGGAATAAAAATAAGAATGCTCTCTTCTAATGTTTGAGCCGTCGCAGGATAATTACCACCTTCAAATAAAGGGACATCTGCAAAAACATTTACAGGTTTTACTATATGAAGAACTGATTCCTTTCCGTCTTTACTATTCTTGAATACCTTAATCAATCCTTTTAATATGATGTAAAAGCCATTATATATATCATCATCATAAAATAGAAAATCATTCTTCTTAAACTTTAAGGTTTTAGAAATTGATGTAATCTTTCGAAGCTGTTCAATATTCATTTCCGAGAACAAGGGTATATTTCTTAAAGTATCTTTTTTTGTTTCTTTTTCAGGAAGCATAAGAAATTATTTTTTGAAATTTAGTTTTTAGATCTTCTGATAAAATTACCAAATTTTTAATTAATTATTAATAAAAACTGAGGTTAAAATATGTTTGATTACTTAAAATGAATTTCAAATTACTATTTGATAATAAAATTATATAAAGTCACTCTTAATCTTTAAATCTTCTTAAATGGGAAAATAAATTATATGCATAATTGCTATCCAATATAAGTCAGCAACAAGATATTTTTGTCAAAAAAAATAATCGGAGAAGATAAAAATTCCAAATAAGAATAATGTCATCCCTACGGGATTTTGGGTTTATCTGTTTATTTTTTTAGAATAATTTCACGCCTTCGGCGTTTTGTAAAAAAGCCCGAAGAGCTGAAATTATCATAATTAGATTATAAGCTAATATAGTTTTTAAACTCGTAGGGATGACATTATAACATTATTAATACCGTTTGCGTGAATTAAAAATTTATTTAAAAGCTAGAGAAATAAACAAACATTTATGTCAGTCTGAGCGGAGTCGAAGACTGATATTCACAGTTCGATTTCGACTATGACGACAATTTAATACATATTTGAAAATAATTTTAATCGGAAATTTTCTTTAGTGTATATTATTTTCTAATTCACACAACGGGTTTATTAATATTTATTTATACAAGCCTATTATTATTTATTTTGGACAGATATGATACGTATGTTCAAACTCATACCGTTATCCAAATATTTTCATTATTTTTTGCTAAAGACAAGGAATACAAATATGAAACAGCTTTACTTTCTTTTAATACTTTTATTTGTTACATCTGCATCATTATATGCACAAACCGAAATTTCTCCGGATTCGGCTAAAAATTTTGTAGGTAAACAAGTTACCGTTACGGGAATTGTTGATCAGGTTCATTTAACAGATACCGGAACTTATTTTCTTAATATGGGCGGGAAATTCCCGGATAATACTTTTACAGTAGTTATTTTTTCAAAAGATTCTTCATCTTTCATGAATATAAAAAATTTTGAAGGCAGGGATGTGGCCATTACAGGAACCGTAACAGATTATAAAGGAAGTCCCGAGATCGTATTAAAGTCTAGCGACCAAATTAAAATAATTAAGGTCAGGCCGGAATAGTTACTTGCATTGCAGCTATTAATCTGAATTTTCTATATCCGTTATATAACTTAATTGCTTAAAACTATTTTAAAGTGAACGAAAATCCGATATTACTTCTAATGAATTCATCAGACCATTTTTTATAAGTTATAATTCAATAATTAAAAAATCTTTTAAATAATTAGCGGGATCAGTATGAAAAAGATGTTAAAATTCCACTTCATTTTTTTTCTAATTTTTTTAACAATAAAAATTAACGCAGCAGACAGTGCTGCTGATAAATCCGGAACGGATTCTCTTAAGAATATTCCGTTAACAGGTTTAAAGTTCAGAAGCATAGGACCGGCAATAACCGGAGGAAGGGTTGTTGCAATTGCAGTTAATCCGTTTAATCATAGTGAATATTTTGTCGGTTCAGGTCACGGTTCATTGTGGAAAACGGCAGACAACGGAATTACTTTTACCCCTATATTTAACCATGAAGGAGCGTATGCAATCGGCGCCATAGCAATTGACCCGACTAATCCGAATGTTGTATGGGTAGGTACCGGTGAAAACGATAACCAGGATAATGTAATTTACGGAGACGGCGTTTACAAAAGTGAAGACGGCGGTCAAACATGGAAAGATATGGGGATAAAAAATTCTGAGCAAATCGGAGGAATTGTCGTTGATCCGAAAAATCCTAATACTGTTTATGTAGCGGCTTACGGTTCATTAAGAAAAGCCGGCGGCGACAGAGGAATATTTAAAACAACAGACGGAGGAAAAACTTGGAAGAATGTTTTGTTCATCAGCAAGTACACCGGCTGCTATGAAATTCACATGGATCCCAGGTACGATAATTTATTATATGCAGTCGCGCATCAGCGAATGAGAAAACTTTACACCGGCGTAAGCGGAGGACCGGAAAGCGGGATTTACCGAAGTACGGATGCAGGCACTACCTGGGAAAAGATGAAACAGGGTTTACCCACAGGAAATGTCGGCAGAATCGGCATGGCAATTTCTCCGGTTAATCCCGATGTTTTGTTTGCAATTATAGAAGCAGAAAAAAACGGCGGAGTTTATAAAAGCACAGACAGAGGCGTAAGTTGGACAAAAGAAAGCAGTTATGTTTCAACTTATCCTTTTTATTTTCAGAAACTATTTTGCGATACAAAAGATATAAACAGATTATACAGCATGGATGTTTTTATGAAGGTCAGTATAGACGGAGGAAAAACGTGGAAAAAATTGGGCGAGAAAGATAAGCACGTTGATAACCACGTGCTTTGGATTGATCCTTCCGATAATCAGCATATGATTGACGGATGCGACGGCGGCGTCTACGTAACTTACGACCAGGGGAAGCACTGGGGCTTCAAATCAAATATCCCGATAGCAGAAATATATAAAGTAACAACAGACAATGATACTCCATTTTATAATGTTTACGCAGGATCGCAGGACAATAACAGTTTCGGCGGTCCCTCAAGAACAATTAGCACGAGCGGCATAACAAACCGCGACTGGTTCTTTACAACCAGCGGTGACGGTTTTCAAACGCAGGTTGATTGGAAGAATCCGAATATTATTTATGCCGAATCACAGTATGCCGGATTGGTTAGATACGATAAAAAAAGCGGCGAACAATTATATATAAGACCGTATGAATTCAACACGGATACCGCATACAGATTTGATTGGGATGCTGCATTACTTATTTCAAAATTTGATAATAAAAGATTATATCTAGGCGGGAACAAATTATTCCGCACCGACGACCGCGGTGATTCTTGGAGAGTAATCAGTCCCGACTTAACTAGAGGCGTACCTAAAGAAATGCAGAACTTAATGGACAGAAGCTGGAGCGTGGATGATTTAGCGCGAAAAGGTACTATGGCTCAAATATCCACAATTGCAGAATCTCCTCTTGATGAAAATTTATTATTCGTCGGATCCGGAGACGGACTTATACATGTTACAACCGACGGAGGCAAAACATGGATTAAATCTTCAACACCAGGCCTTCCAAAGTATGCAAGGATCTCACAGATAATCGGATCACACTTTGATAAAAAAATTGCTTATGCTGCCTGCCAGAATTTTGTTGACGGCGATTATAAACCTTACTTATTTAAAACTACAGATGGAGGACATTCATGGTTTTTATTTAACGGGAACCTTCCCGATAAAGGAAGTACTTATACAATTGCTCAGGATGATGTTGACAAAGATTTATTATTTATCGGGACTCAGTTCGGAGTTTACTTTACCGTTGACGGCGGGAAAGAATGGATACAATTAAAAAACGGAATTCCCACCGAATGCGTAATGGATTTGACAATCCAGAGAAGAGAACATGATCTTGTGGTTTCGACTTTCGGAAGAGGAATTTATATACTTGATAATTATACTCCGCTCAGATATTTAAAGAAAGATATGAACAAAGATGCGGTAATCTTCCCGATCAAGGATGCACTTATGTATATTCAGTCAACACCTTTTGGTTTTAAAGGAATAGGATTCCAGGGAGCAAATTTTTATTCCGCACCTAATCCACCGTTTGGCGCCGTGTTCACTTATTATTTGAAAAATGATATTAAATCTCTTAAAGAAATAAGAAGAGATAAAGAAAAAAAGGAGTTGAAGGAAAAAGAAGACATCAAATACCCTTCTTATAAAGAATTGTTAAATGAAAAAGAAGAACCGAAATCATATCTTTTATTTACAATAACAGATGAGCAAGGCAATGTTATCAGAAAGCTAAAAACCGAAGCGCATAAAGGCGTAAACAGGATTGTCTGGAATTTCCGGTATGCACCCTTTACCGCTGTTTCCTTAAAAAAGCCCGACAACAGCGTTCCCTGGGAACAGCCGGATTTGGGCTACATGGTTGTACCCGGTAAATATAAAGTTTCACTTTCCAAATTTGAAAACGGTAAATTTACGGAATTGGTTAAACCTCAGGAATTTGTCTGCAGACAGCTTCATAATACTACACTGCCGGCAAAAAATAAAATTGCATTAGACAAATTCAATGAGAAGGTTGCCAAACTTACCAGGGCAATGTCTGCCGCTGATGCATTTAGAAAATCGCTCGTCAACAAAATTGCTTACATGGAAAAGGCGGTTATCGAAGGAGCAAATGTTCCCGATGATACTTACGATTCGATTATTTCAATTAAAAAAGAGCTTGATGCTTTTAACAGAGAACTTAACGGTAATCCTTTATTAGCTCAATATGAAGGTGCAACTCCGACATCATTAAAAGACAGAATTGATTTGATTACTTCATCGTTATGGACAACGACTTCTGCTCCAACTTCAACATTTATTAAATCCTATGATGTTGCAGCCGACCAGTTCGGCGGATTATTAACTACGCTTAAATCGATTGATAATGAAGTTAAAACCGTTGAATCTAAACTCAATAAATACGGCGCGCCTTATACGCCCGGCAGATTTCCGGAATGGGAAAAAGGCATGTAATTATTGTTTTATTATTTAAAGTTACACGTTTATTAAGTAAACCGTTAAAACGGTTTTGGATATTGTTATTTACCATTAACTTCGGGATTAATCCCGAAGTTAATGACTTTTTTAAAGCTTATTTTCAACTGTTTTAACAATTTCTTATACTTTCATTTTTATCTTAAACAACATGTTTTGGTTAATAAAGTACTAAGAACTATTAGGCTCTGATTTGAGGACAACAAAAATCTTTTTTATTTACCAATAAAGTTAATTTATTAAATTATTTCTTAGACAAACTTAGATAAGATAATTATATCCTGTTAAAGATGAAGAGGGTGAGATACAAATAATCAAATTCCCCTAAAAGTACAAAAGATAAATCCACATATTAGTGTTCATGCCGTTGATTAATACTATGTTTTACTGTTGGCTCGGTTAAATGCTCCAAATTATTTTTTTGTAATTTTTCTATTGCTTCGGAAACACTCATCTTTCTTGCTAAATAAACTTTACTTTTAGGTGTATTAATCATTTCGAAAGCGTGCGGGCCTATATTTCCGACAATAAATACTTCAACTCCCCTGTCTAAAAATACCCGGAGGTTTTCATGGTTATGACCTTCAGTCGAATTTTCAAAAGCTTCATAATTTTTTGTATTTGTATCATATTGTATAAAATAATTTGCATGCCCGAATCTTTTTGCAACTTTGCTTTCCAAGGTATTACCATCCGAACCTATTACAACAAGCATCTATATAATTCCTTATAAAAAATTAATTCTGTGCAATAAAATTATCCGGCATTTGAACAGCAATAACCTTACCGCGGGCACAGACCATATTGTCGGCAGAAACCGTAATTTCAGAAATTACTTTTCTTCCTTTTACCTCAATTATTTTTCCTCTCAATTCAAGTTCAACTCCAAGCGGAGTAGGTTTAATATAATCCACTTGAAGAGACGCCGTTACAAAACGGAATGGAGGAAGTGAATCAGGTTCCCTGTTCTCCGCTTTATATGCGGCTAAAGCTGCAGTTCCCGTTCCGTGACAGTCAATTATAGAAGCGATCAATCCTCCGTAAACATATCCCGGAATTGCGATGTGAAAATCTTTCGGAGTGAAATGCGCAATGGTTTCTTCGCCGTCCCAATAGCTTTTTATTTGATGGCCGTATTCGTTCAACCTGCCGCAGCCGTAGCAGTAGCTTAATTCTTCCGGGTAATAATCTTGAATTGCTTTTATTTCCATTTTGTAGGTTTCCTTAAATTATAGTTCACTACAAATAAAATACATTTATCGTTTTATACCAACAATTTTTTATCAGACAAGAATTAATTTCAAATCGAATTAACTATAAGATGCATTATAAATTAGTTTGGTTCAACATTATAAGAATAATTATTTTAGTTTGCGCATCCTGACTTGTATTTTTAAGCGGTGACATATTTAAAAACCCTATCTAATCTTTCTATTGGGAATTATAGGTTTCAAGTTAACTTTTAAAAATATAAATACTAATGAATAAAATTATATTATAATTTACATTAACTGCTTAACTTTGCACTCCTATCGGAGTGCTGGTTTCTTTGTAATTTACTCTTTTTACAAACATAAAACTCCAATGGAGTTTTTGATTGACTTCGATGGGAGTCATATGTTTGTAACGAGGAAGAAACCAACTTTAAAGGAACTCCGTTAGGAGTTCAATATTTTACCTGGCTTAAATTGAAATATCTGTAATTTGTTTATCTATATTAAATTACAGTGATTAATAATAAAATTAAGTTAACGTAAATGCTTGTGAAGGGAAAGACTTTTTTCAATTATGTCTTTCTATATTCCATTCTAACATTTTTATAAGTAATTAAGTCACCCAACTTTGTATGGATATGACATTAACAAATATTCAAATTAAAACATTACTTTAAATTTAAGATTTAATTTTTTTTATTTTTATAAAGTTAATTCTTAGAAATTTTATGGGAATAAACCAATGATTCTGGATCAGACATACGAATTAATAAAATCAAGACATATAGACTTTTTAAATGATCTTACAATTTCCGATGTAAGGGTTGGCGTTTTTCTTACTGCAGTTTTATTGTCAGATGGAAGCTGCGGAGCAGCAAGCACTAATATTGATTCCCACTCCAACTGCTACAAAAAGGATCGTGATTTCGGTAATTTTTCACCGGCAAAAATAAAAGGCCAAAAAGTTACAGATTTATTTGAAGATCATTCCGGATTAAAGATAAGAGAAACTTTAAAGGCTGCAGTGTTAAATGCAGTTTCATCAAAGTTGATTTCAAAATCCAATTACAAAATTTTAGAAGGTACCGACCCGATTGAACTGGTAGATTTAACTCCGCCAAAAACGATTACAATTGTAGGTGCATTTCAAAGCTACATAAAAAAAGTTGCAGCTTCTAAAAATAAACTTTATGTATTGGAACTTGATGAAGAAGCGCTGAACGAAGATCAGAAACAATATTATGTACCGGCTGAAGAATTTATTAAAGTTATTCCCGAATCGGACGTAGTTATGATTACCGGCCTTACTTTAGTTAACAATACTATGGATGATTTGTTGAAAGCAGTTTCCCCCAAGTCTGAAGTAATAGTCACCGGGCCGTCAAGCAGTTTGATACCGGATGTATTATTTAAAAACAATGTTAAGATTCTCGGATTAACAAAAATTACGGATACTAAACTACTTTTTGAAGTTGTGGAAGAAGCAGGAACAGGTTTTCATTTATTTAAATACTGCGCTGAAAAATATTGTATTGTGAATGAAATAAATTAGCAACGTGAATAAATTATACGATTATTCCATGATTATAAAAACAACCTCCCTTTTGTTACTTCGTTTCTTTTTTATCAGCATTACTCACTTTAACAAAATCATTTTCTTAACCGAAGAATTTTTACTTGTAGTTAATCTATAAAAATAAACTCCGCTTGCAAGATTAGATCCGTTAAATTGTACGGAATAATTGCCGGATTCCTGTACTTTATTTACTAAAGATGCAACTTCCTTACCCGTAATATTATATAATTTTAATTCTACTCTGTCTCCTACCGGTAAAGAATATTTTATAGTTGTGGTAGGATTAAAAGGATTTGGATAATTCTGTTTCAACATAAACTGCGACGGAATAACTTTTACATTGAGTACTTTTGAATAATTAAAACTGCCGTCACTGTCAATTTGTTTTAACCTATAAGAAAAATTACTTCCGCCGACTGGATTGCTATCGGTAAAAGAATAATTCTTAAGTGAATTGCTGTTTCCGGCTCCATGAACAAATCCAATGGCTTCCCAATTCATCGCGGAGCTTTTTCCCGAAGTTCCGCCTTCTCTTTGTGAAGGATTTGGGGATAGACTTCTTTCTATCTCGAATCCATAATTGTTCAACTCAGCTTCGGTCTGCCAATTAAGATTCACTTTTTCATTATCAACTTGAGTAGTAAAATTAGTCAGCTCAATCGGTAAAGGTGTTGTAGTTTTAAAAACTCCTCTTCCATGTGTAAAAGCCAGCAGGTTATTTGTTGCGGTCTGCAAAACCAGTTCATCCACGGGGACATAACTTGCCATACCTGTTGTTGTATTAATCCAGTTTGTCCCGCCGTTAGTTGTTTCATAAACTCCTATTTCGGTGCCGATATATAATATTTGAGAATCATACGGATCGATTACCAATGAGTGAACAGGAACATCAGGCAGGTAGCCGGAAATATCCGTCCAAGTTGTGCCTTGATCCGAAGAATATAAAACATGCTTGGTTGGTGTTATACCGTCATTATTATACCCCGAATAGCAAGCATAAATATGTTGAAGGTTACTGGGGTCTACTACAATTCTTCTTACATAAGCTCCGTTATTCGATGAAGGAGTTATTTCAGTCCATGAATCGCTGTTGCCTGTTAAACTTGTACATTTAAATATTTTACCGCCGGTAGTACCGGCAAAGCCTAAATACGGAGAAGAACTGTTAACAACAGTAACAGCACTTATCAGTTGCCCGCTGGAAAGTGTAGAGCTTGATTTCTTCCAATTAATTGTAGCATTAGTAGTAATCCATACTTTATCGGAGCCGGCAATTAAAACCGAAGAATTCTCAGGGTCTATTGCAAATGGTGCAATAAATAAACATAAAGAACTTGAATTAGCATCGGTTAATCCATTATAAGCATTGTTCCATGAACCACCGCCATTTATAGATTTATGAAGCTGAAGATAAACATATTCTTCATAGATTGTTGAAGAATTCGATTGATCAATTGCCGCATATCCTCCATCTCCGCCAAAAACTTCCGTCCAATTACTGTTTGAACCATCGTAAGATAAATGCCCGTTATCCTGTGTGCCGCCTAAAAAGGTATTCCCGGTCGGATATGCACAGCCTCCGTAAAATTGAGTGATACTCAAATCATTATTAAGAGCTGTCCAAGATGCGCCGCCATCAGTGGTTTTATAAATACCGCCGTCATTGCCGTCATATAATACGTTGGTTTGCATAGTATCGAATGTCGTCGCATGATGATCGGCATGAACATAAGGTTTTCCGTAACTTGTTGACCAATAAGTTAATTGAAACCAGCTGCCGCCGCCGTCGGTTGATTTCATCATATCTACACCGCCGACATAAATATTATTTGAATTTTTAGGATCGACTGCAATTGTATTATCGTACCACCCCTGACCACCAAGATAGGAAGCATTTCCTGTTGATGCAATTGTGCCTGGTGTAGATAAGGCACTCCAATTGCTGCCTCCGTCTATTGACTTATAGATGCCGGCTTGATCGGTACTTGTATTATATTCCGAAAATACTGCATAAATAGTATTTGAAGAATTAGGATCCTGAGTCATGGAAATTCTATCAAATGAAGTCGGCAGTCCGCTTGTAATATGCAGCCAGTTAGTTCCGCCGTTTGTAGTTTTATATATTCCGCTATGTTGAGCTGCAAATAAAATTGTAGAAGAAGTAATGGGTATTACATCGCAGCCGTTATAATAATATCCTATGGAATCGCTGCTTATTTTCGACCACGAAGCACCTCCATCGGTGGATCTGAAAAGGCCGCCGTTTGAACGGAAATTTCCTACGCCGTCTTTATAATTAAATGCCTTAGTTACGGCATACAAGTTACCATCGGGATCGAAAGCTAATTTTAAAACATTCTTAAAATTCCAGGATATTGTTGATAACGGATCAATTGTAGCAGTGCTGGGAAGCAGCGACCATGTATCTCCAAAATCGGTAGATTTATAAATACCTCCTCCATAAACTGCATCCATGTTTCCCCAGCCTTCGCCTGTACCGGCATAAACAGTGTCGCCTCTGTTTACCATACAATCAATGGCAAGAGGATTATCGTTATCCATTGTGGGAAACCAGCTTGCACCGCCGTCGGTTGTTTTCCATACCCCCCCGGATACTGCTCCTATAAGCAAAGTACTTGTATGGTTTGGTCTAATTAAAATTGCTCTTATCCTTCCCCCTATATTTCCGGGCCCAATTGAAGTCCATGATGTAATTGATTCCGCATTTGCAGGTTTTTTCTTTAACAAATATTTTTTGGTATAACTTATGGCTCTTTGTCTCGCATATGGATCTAAATAAGGTTTGTTCCCTTTTAACATATTATATCTAAATTCCTGGGCAGCAAAAGGATTATCATGATTCCCCTGAACAGGTTCGGCTAAATTAGATTTTTCTACTTTATTAATTTTGTTAAACAACTTCTGAGAATATTTAAAGCTTAAAATCGCAACTATAAAAGAGAGTAGAAGTATTTTTTTCATATTCTTCTTTCATATTTAAGATTATCTATTAAATCAAAATCCAAATAGGATAGATAATAATGAAAATGTTAATTATCAAAGAGAAAATAGATTTAATTAAGCTTTTATTTCCGCTTAACTATTTTAATTACCTAAGATTATAAAGTCAACAAATTAAATTAAAAATTTTCTTTCAGTGCGTATAAATACATAGCCGCAATTATTCTTAGGAAGAAATAATTTAACACATATAATCATCGTATTCCCTAAAAAATTTTTAATAACTGAATTTAGAATTATCTATTATGAGAAATAATTTGCAATATTTGTGCTAATTTTCAATGCTTGTATCCTGCAACATTGATTTATTCCTATAATTTAATGATGTTTAGACATATATTATTAAATGGCATGGGAATTGTCTAACTTTTCACAACAAAATATTTTATAGTGTGAAGAAAAAAATATCAATATTATCATTAATAATCGTATTCTTTGTTTCCATAACAAGTATACCGGTCAGTATTTATTTCTGTCATATGACAAATTCTTACTCAATGGATAAATGCCCGATGGTTATGCAAACAGAAATGAGTAACGGAGAAACATGCACATCGGAAGCCGTTGATAATATTCAAGGTACAAGAATTACCAGCAATTGCTGTACCGTTAAGACAGTTGATTCTCCAATTAAAGATTATTATTTATCTTCAAACAATAATTTTTCCGGTAATGTACAGTTATTAGCAGTAATGGCACTTCCGGTTTTAAATAATGATCTTATTATTACGGACAGCTTCAACCAAATTTATTGTGATACTTCTCCCCCGCTTCTTTCAAGCAATTCTTTATATCTAACTAACTCTACACTTCTAATCTAAAAACCAACGGATTTTAATTTGTAGCGGTGCATTACTATGCCCGTTATATCAGTACGTGTTTCGTTCATAAAATTGGTTTTTAGATTTTTATTCATAAGAAAAAAAATTAAGGTTAAGGATAATTAAATGAAAAAGATATTATGCGCATTATTATTTATATCTGCATGTTTATCGGGATCACCGGTTTCGGCACAAACGACACTCGATTCTTTAATTGCACAAGCGATTAAAGTTAGTCCTAAAATAAAAATGCTTCAGGCAAAACTTAATGCAAGTGAAGATATGGTTCCGCAAGTTTCAAACCTTCCCGATCCGATGTTGACACTCGGCTTAATGAATTTACCGACAAATTCATTCTCATTTACGCAAGAAGCTATGACCGGGAAAATAATAGGACTTTCACAGAAGATTCCCTTTCCAGGAAAGTTAAGTACAATGGGTAAGGTTTCACAAAAAAATGCCGATATTGTTAAAGAAGAACTAGATGATGCTAAAAACGAAATAAGAAAAAATGTTGCTTCTGCTTACTATGAACTTTCATTTACAAGAAAAGCAATTAATCTTGAAAATGAAAGCGGTAAGCTGCTGAAAAGTATAGCCGAAGTTGTAAGGACTAAATATTCGGTTTCAACGGCGAGTCAGCAGAATTTATTAAAGATAGAATTAGAAATAACAAAAGTAAACGATAAGCTTGATCAACTGGCAGAACAAGAATCTTCCCAGTTGGCAGTTTTAAACTCATATTTATTAAAACCTTCAAATTCTACATTAAATGTTCATGAAAATTTTAATATTAAATTTTTATCCCTGACGCAATCCGAACTAGATTCGCTGGCAAGAGCAAATAGACCGTTTTTAAAAGGTATAAATATTGCAGAAGAGAAAGCCGCACTTCAAAAATCTTTAGCAGATTACGACTATTATCCTAATTTTAGTTTAGGCATCCAATACACTCAAAGAGACAGGATTGCACAAACAAACATGGATCTCCATGATCTGGTTTCATTTATGGTAGGAATTTCTCTGCCGCTTAATTACGGCGGTAAAGTAAGCGCAAAAGTTGAAGAGACAGAATCAATGAAAGAACTTTACATGCAGCAGTACAACTCATCTCTGCAAATGCTTAATGCAAACTTCGGAAGCGCAGTTTCAAAACTTAATACTTTAAAGAAAAGAATTAATCTCATAAATAACGGGCTGCTGCCTCAAGCGGAACAGACTTATAATGCAGCTTTATCCAGCTACCAGGTAGGTCAAATAGATTTTATAAATGTAATAGATGCGGAAAACAATTTGTATAAAATACACACGGACATTTATAGGTTGAAGACAAATTATTTAAAGGAAGTTGCCGCATTAGAGTTTTTAACAGGCACAAAATTAAATTAGAAATTTATGTATAACAGAATTTTGGAGATTAAAAAGTGAAAAATAAAATAATATTATATGTAATAATCGGAATAGTAGTGATTGCAGCAGGAATTTATTTCTTCTCTACTACAGGAAATTCTAGCCAAATTACAGCTGCACAAACTACTACAAAAAAAGGAAGAAAAATTCTTTACTGGCGTGCACCGATGAATCCGACTGAAATTTATAATCATCCCGGTAAATCCAAAATGGGAATGGATCTTGTCCCGGTATATGCAGATGAAGGCGGTGCTGCCGGCTTTGTAAAGATCGATCCCGTAATTGTACAGGACATGAATGTGCAAACGTATACGGTTATAGATTCCGAGCTTTCGTCGCGTGTAGTCACCAACGGTGTATTAAAAACAAATGAGACTGAAGATTATATCGTAACAACACGGGTTAACGGCTGGATTCAAAAATTGTATGTGGATTATACAGGCGAAAAAGTAAGCAAAGGAGAAAAGCTGATGGATATTTATTCTCCCGAACTGGTAGCTGCGGAACAGGAATTACTTACAGCTTTGTCCTATCAAAAATCAGTAGATAAATCAAATGTCGGTGATGTTATAAACAGCGGGAACGAACTCGTTAAAAATGCAGAAAGAAAACTTCAGCTACTGGAAATCCCGGAATCGGAAATTCAAAGAATTGAAAGGACGAAAGAAGTCAAGACTTATATAACTCTTTATGCACAGTATTCCGGAACCGTAATTCAAAAGAATATACTTGAAGGTCAAAAGATAATGGCAGGACAGCCTTTAATGCATATATCAAATCTCTCCACTCTCTGGCTTACAGCAGATATTTATGAATACGAACTTTACAAAATAGAATTAGGTTCTGCTGCAAAGATTAGATTCAATTATTTTCCGGGAAAAGTTTATGACGGAAGAATATCTTTTATTTATCCCACTATTGATTCTAAATCAAGGACGGCAACAGTAAGAATTGATGTTAACAATTTACAAGGCAAACTGATGCCGGAAATGTTTGCTAATGTTGAGATCAGCGGTAGAAAGCTCGGTGTTCATCCAATTATACCTGAAAATGCTGTAATACGAAGCGGGATGCGAAATCTTGTAATTATTTCATTAGGTGATGGAAAATTCAAACCTCAAGATGTAATTCTCGGCGGTTATTCAAATGGTTATTATCAAGTACTTGAAGGATTAAGTGCGGGCACTAAAGTCGTAACATCTGCCCAATTCTTAATTGATTCCGAAAGCAATTTGAGAGCGGCAGTTCAGCAATTTGTCCCGGCAAATAAAAATGGAAAAGAGAAAGATTCCGCCAAAACAATGAAGAATATGAAAATGGACAACAAGAAATCCGAAAATAAAAAACCAATGAAAATGAACGGAACAAAAAAACAGGTGTCTGAAAATATAAAGGCAAAGATTATAAATGTTGAAGCTGTTGATAAAAATCATGACGGGAAGGTATATCAATGTCCGATGGATTTTGATGTTTTGTCGGATAAACCCGGTATTGATCCAAAGTGCGGAATGAAACTTCAGGAAGTTACAATAGCCGAAGCAAAAGCAAATTTAATCGAACACGGATTTAAAGTTAAGTAGGAAGGAGCTTATAATGACTGCAGATAAAATATCGAAAGACGGTGCAATTGCAAGGCTTATAGAATGGTCGCTTAATAATAAATTTATTGTAATCTTTCTTACCATAGCTTTAATCGGCGGAGGCATCTGGGCTTTAACAAGTATCCCTGTTGATGCATTCCCGGATTTGAGCGATGTTCAAGTTATAATATATACCGAATATCCCGGACAAGGTCCGCAAATTGTTGAAGACCAGGTTACTTATCCTTTAACAACAAAGATGCTTTCAGTTCCAGATGCTAAAGTTGTTAGAGGATATTCATTCTTCGGTTTCTCAATGGTTTATGTCATATTCAAGGACGGAACCGATTTATATTGGGCAAGAAGCAGAGTGCTGGAATATTTAAGTTCTTTAAGAAGCGATATGCCGGCAGGTGTTACTCCTCAATTGGGTCCGGATGCAACCGGACTTGGGTGGGTATATGAATATACTCTTCAATCAAAAACAAAAAATTTACAGCAGCTAAGATCAATCCAGGATTATTTTCTGAAATATGAGCTTTCTGCAATCCCCGGAGTAGCCGAGGTTGCCAGCGTTGGAGGATTTGTAAAACAATATCAAGTAAATGTTGATCCTACCAAACTTGCTTATTATGGTATACCACTTCAAAAAATTAAGATGGCTATAAAGAATAGTAATAATGATGTCGGGGGAAGGCTGCTCGAAATGGGCGAAATGGAGTTTATGGTTAGAGGATTGGGTTATATTAAAAACGCGAATGATCTAAAAGATATAGCAATAGGCGTTTCTCCTAGAACCGGCACGCCAATTTATTTGAAGGATGTTGCCGACATCGACATTGGCCCTGATCTTAGAAGAGGCGTGGCAGACTGGAACGGCGAAGGTGAAACTGTAGGCGGAATTATTGTAATGCGTTATGGGGAAAATGCGTTAAAGGTGATAAACAGAGTTAAGCAAAGACTTAAAGAAATAAAAAGTTCTTTACCTCCGGGTGTAAAAATAGTTCCGGCGTACGACCGTTCTTCTTTAATAATTAGAGCAATGGACACTTTGAAAGATAAACTTCTTGAAGAGAGTTTAGTGGTAGCTTTCATTATTATCCTTTTTCTCATGCATGTACGAAGTTCTCTTGTTGCTATCTTTACGTTGCCTACTGCAGTACTTGCTGCATTTCTTGTAATGAGGATTCAAGGAATAAATGCAAACATAATGTCGCTTTCAGGAATTGCAATTGCAATAGGAGCAATGGTGGACGCTGCAATAATTATGGTAGAAAATGCTCAAAGCCATATGGTAAAAGAGCAGGAAAAGCCTAAGGAAAAACAGCGTTCTCATTGGACGGTAATACTTGAGTCTTCTAAAGAAGTCGGCCCTTCCATCTTTTACTCTCTTTTAGTAATTACAGTTTCATTCTTACCTGTATTTACTTTGGAACAGCAATCCGGAAGGTTATTTAAACCCTTAGCTTTTACTAAAACATATTCGATGGCGGCAGCAGCAATTCTTGCCGTAACTATTGTACCTGTTTTAATCGGATTCTTCGTAAGAGGTAAAATGCGAAAGGAAGAAGACAATCCGATAACCAGGTTCCTAATAAAAATATACAAGCCGGTTGTAGATTTTGTAGTAAATAAGAGATGGTGGGTAATAAGTACGGCAATTGTTATTATTTTAATTACAGTTATTCCTTTTTCAAGACTGGGATCCGAATTTATGCCGCCGCTTGACGAAGGTGATTTGCTTTATATGCCTACAACACTTCCGGGAATTTCCATAACTAAGGCTAAAGAAATTCTTCAGCAGACGGATAGAATTATTAAATCGTTTCCCGAAGTTAAGAGCGTATTCGGGAAAGCCGGTCGTGCTAACACGGCAACGGACCCGGCCCCGCTTTCCATGCTGGAAACAACCATCAGGCTTAAACCTAAGGATCAATGGCCTGAAGGAATGACGGAAAAGAAACTCGTTGATAAGATGAATGAAGCAATACAAATTCCCGGACTAACAAATGCGTGGACAATGCCGATCAAGACAAGGATCGATATGCTGTCTACCGGTATTAAAACACCTGTCGGTATAAAAATAGCAGGACCAAATCTGGAAGTGCTTCAAAAAATCGGAGAGCAGATAGAACAAATTATTAAAACGGTTCCTCACACAAGATCAGTTTATGCAGAAAGATCATACGGCGGAAATTACATAGACTTCAACATTAATAGAGACGCAATAGCCAGGTATGGGTTATCCGTTCAGGATGTGCAGGATGTAATTATGTCCGCAATCGGCGGAATGAATATTACCAAAACTGTTGAGGGTTTGGAACGTTACCCTGTGAACTTGCGGTATCAGCGAGATTACAGGAATAACATCGAAGCACTTAAGCGTGTACTTGTACCGATACCGGGAGGCGGCAGCGTTCCCCTGGCAGAGCTTGCGGATCTTCAAATTAAAAAAGGTCCGCCTGTTATTAAATCCGAAGATGCAAGGCCGAACGCATGGGTTTATATCGATATAGAAAATATCGATATCGGTACTTATGTTAAAGATGCTCAACGCATTCTAAATTCCAAGCTTAAACTTCCGGCGGGATATTCATTGATATGGAGCGGCCAGTATGAATATATGCAGGATGCTGCAAAAAGACTGGCTATGGTTATACCGTTAACCTTGCTGCTTGTTATGCTTCTATTATATATAAACACCAAATCTGTTATAAAGACAGGAATCATTTTATTATCTTTGCCGTTTTCAATGGTCGGAGCTATTTGGTTCCTTTATCTTGCAGGATATAATACCAGTGTCGCTGTTTGGGTAGGTGTAATTGCTCTGCTTGGTGTAAGCGCAGAGATGGGAGTTGTAATGCTGCTTTATCTCGATATTGCTTACGATAAAATGAAAAACGAAGGTTTAATGACCTCATTTTCGGCACTTCGCGAGGCTACATTTCACGGAGCAGCAAATAGAATAAGACCGGTAATGATGACTGTAATGGCATTATTGTTCGGTTTATTCCCGATACTAATAGGCACAGGCACCGGATCAGATGTAATGAAAAGGATAGCTGCTCCGATGTTCGGCGGTATTCTAACAACAATGATTATCGGCCTGACATTTTATCCCGCTATCTTTTATATTATAAAGAAATTTGAAGTTAAAAAATTATTGAATGGAAATAATTAATTGAAGTTACGCATAATTAATAAAAAATATCTTTTGTCATTCCGAACTTGATTCGGAATCTTCATTTTTTCAACATTTTTAGATGCTGAATCTAGTTCAGCATGACAATTGCGTAACTTCAGTTATTAATATAAAAAGGAGATAAAATTATTTTCGTCTCCGGTTTTATAGTATTAAGATGAGATAGAAAAAGTAAATCATGTTATATAAATAAGGGAAAAATTACGAAATACTTAGTTCTAATAATAGTTGCAGCTTTGTTTGTTTTTATACTTCGCCGGAAATTTAAGAATGCATCTAAAGGCAAAGACTGCTGCAAATAGATAAAATTATTTTATCAATTATTAATAATTTAAGGAGATTTTAAATGGAATTAAAAATTTTAAGAACTTTAGGCATTATAGTAATTATTTCTTTCTGGTCCGCATCATATTCATTTGGACAAAACAAATTAATGAATCAAACACATAACGATAAAATGGAAAAATACTCTTCAAAAAACATGGAAATGAATATGAAAGAAATGAAAGATATATCTAAAACTAATTCGGAAGAGCCAAGACTTTATAAAGGGATAATTAATCTTAAAGAAATAGATAAGAATAAAGACGGGAAAATCTATCAATGTCCTATGGATTTTAACGTTTTATCAGATAAGCCGGGAATCGATCCCAAGTGCGGTATGAAGTTGAAAGAAGTTACAATTAAAGAAGCTGGAGAAAATTTATTAAATCATGGTTTTCATGTGAAGAAATGAGTAATAACTGCATATTTAATTGGAAAGGAATTTAAAAATGAAAACTTGCATCAAATGCGGCAGTAATAATCCCGACTGTAATAAATATTGTTCAGAATGCGGCACAAATTTGTCCGATAATTCAAAGGGTAATATGGTTATTTGTAAAAATTGTGGCTCAAAGAATAATTTCCAAGCTAATTTTTGCTTAAATTGCGGCGCGGAATTAATTAAGCAGCAAAATCCTTCTGCGCATATAAAAAGGAAAAGTATAAAACGCAATATAAAATCCGACAAGAGAACTGAAAAAAAATTGTCTCATAAAAATTATAGCCATAGAAAATCAATTTTAGCAGGGCAATTCAAGAACGTCTGGGTTATTTCAATTATAATAATATTATCTGTAGGGATCGCCGGTTCACTTGATTTGCTGTTTCATAAATATAATACTTATCAACCGGCGATTACGGAAATGAAAGCTGTAGATCCTTTAATTAAATCTCAAGTTTATACTGTTGCTTCTAATTTTGAATGTGCGTGCGGGAAGTGCAGCGATTCGCTGAATGTATGCGATTGTGATGTGGCAGTACAAGAAAGAAATTTCATAACGAAAAATTTGGAGAAAGGTAAGAAACCGGATCAGGTTGCTCTTGAGATAAATAAAAAATACGGCGGTCTGGTAACAAATTCCTTGTAGCAAAACTAAGAATAAAAATTATAATATTTTAAAAAGTATTAATGGAGTTTATAAATGTTCGGAAATATAATTACGATATTAGCGCTTATTACTGCAATCTACTGTGTAATAGCATATTATCTAGCATCAAAAGGAAATAACAAAGCTCTTATACGTGCAAGGTATGCTTATCATATTACAACTGCATTTGTAATTGCAGCAAGCATATTTTTCCTTCTTATAATTCTAACGCATCAATATCAATATAATTACGTTTTTAATTACAGCAATGCCGATTTATCCACAGGTTTATTACTATCAACTTTTTACGCAGGCCAGGAAGGCAGTTTCATGCTGTGGCTTTTATTGGCCGTAATAATCGGAGCTGTTTTACAAAATTATACTTCCAAGCGAAACGACTTAGAGCCTGCTTTTATGATGGTCTATTCCTTAATAATTGTTTATTTGATAATGATGGTTACTCCTTTATTTAAAAGCCCGTTTACCTTAATCTGGACTGATCCGAATTATATAGATATAAGATATATCAACCAGGCATTTTTAAAGATGCCTGTATTCCAGAGTTTTGTATACAGCAATTCGGGTTCAAACCAGCAATATGTACTAATGAGTCCTCAATTAATATCGGTTCTCAAATCAAACGGCATACCTTTTAGTGATTTTTTAATCAAAGGGAAAGGACTTAATCCCCTATTACAAAATTTTTGGATGGAAGTACATCCGCCGATTTTATTTCTGGGGTATGCGCTTTCAGCGGTCCCGTTTACATTTGCAGTTTCCGCTTTAATTAAAAATAAATATAATCAATGGGTTAAGTTAGTATTACCTTGGACGGTAACAGCAGCGGCAGTACTCGGGTTGGGTCTGATGATCGGCGGATATTGGGCTTACGGAGTTTTAGGCTGGGGCGGTTTCTGGGGATGGGATCCCGTGGAAAATGCAAGCCTTATTCCCTGGATTATAAGTGTCGCTTTGATTCATACTTTATTAGTACAAAAGCAGACGCAGATTCTGGATAGAATCGGGCGGTTTGCCAAAACAAATCTTACCCTCGGTGTTTTGGTTTTTATATTGGTTTTGTACAGTACATTTTTAACGCGCAGCGGAATTTTATCAAAAGCTTCCGTGCATTCTTTTGAAAATCCGGGCGCTGCTGTTTATATATTTTTAATTTTCTTTATTTCTACATTTACCATAGCAGGTATCGGAGGAATAATTTACAGAAGGAAGTCACTAGTCGATTCAAATGAAAATAAAGAAAAATTTCTATCCAGAGAATCCGGATTATTATACGGCGCCTTATTCCTGGTTGCATCTGCTTTAGTGGTTTTCGTAGGGACATCTTCGCCGTTAATAGGTGAATCGGTTGAAGTTAATTTTTATAATCAAATGAATCTGCCTCTCGTAATAATAATGTGCCTGCTAATAGGTTTTAGTTTATTCCTAAGGTGGAAAGAGACAAATGGAAATGAATGGATAAAGAATTTATTACCTGCATTTTTAATATCAATAGCAGTTACAATATTAATTTTAATTTCACTCAATATAAAAAATTTGGAATATGATTTTTTACTTCTTGCACTAATTTTTACAATAGCTGTTAATGTACAAATGCTTATCAGAGTAATAAAAAGCGGTTTTTATTTTTGGGGAGGACATTTTGCTCATATTGGTTTTGCTCTTTTCCTTTTCGGTGTTTTAGCATCATCCACTTTAAGCCGTTCGGAACAGGTTGATCTTCCGCTGGGAATTAAAACCCATGTTTTTAATGTTGATTTAACTTTTACCGGACCTAAACTTATTGCCAACACCGATAAATATACTTTTGATATTAATGTGCAGGAGAAGAAAAAATTATATACTGTCTCTCCCGTTATGTTTTACTCGGGTTATAACAACAGCTTAATGAGAGAGCCGTATATTCTGGAAAGCTTTACAAAAGACTTATATTTTTCACCGATTTCATATGTAGATAATAATCAGGTTAAAGCATCTAATACTTCTTTTCAGAATAAGAATACTGAACCCGGTGAAATATTAACCGTTGAAGTTAGTACAAAACCATTTATAAGTTTTGTTTGGCTTGGTGTCTTAATAATGTCAATTGGCTTAATTCTTGTCATTATCAGAAGAAGTAAAGTGAATAAGGTTGAAATCTAAAATATTTTAATCATTCATTTATTAATTATATCTCCTCTTTAATTAAGGTTAAAATTTCAGCTATTATTTATTGAAGTACAATCCTTGTTAAAGAATTATCAATGTGATTTGAAATTCAAATTACCTTGTAGAAAACATTTAATTTCGCTAAACAATTTTTATAAGGTGGACAATGAAATATGCGATAAGAACAATTATTGTAATTGTAGTTATAATAGCCGTTTCGTTTATTTATATTGAATCGGGTACGTATAATATTAGTGCAATGGTACCTCATAATAGTTTAACACTTATGCTGATTAATGCAGTTAAAGATAATTCTATCGAACATCACTCAAAAGACATAAAAGTTCCAAATAATTTAAATGACACTTCCTTAGTTAGAATAGGATTCATTCACTACAGAGAAATGTGTCAAACATGTCATGGTGCACCAGGAATTGAAAGAAGTGAAATTGGAAAAGGACTTTATCCGCATCCGCCGAATCTTGCACATTCAGCTAAAGAAATGCCTGCTCAACAGCTATTCTGGATTACGAAGAACGGAATTAAACTTACCGGTATGCCTTCTTTCGGTAAAACTCACAGTGACCAAAAAATTTGGGATATTGTTGCATTCATGGAAAAGCTGCCGACAATGACTAAAGAACAATACCAGGCTTTGAATGATTCTACTAAAAACGAAAGCAATGATTAAGGATTTAAAGGATTAATCTTAACAAATTTATTATAAAGGATGCTCTAATTCGCTTTTTAAGCTCATAGGAAGATTTAATAAAATTTAATTAAGATTATCTATTAATTCCTGGATTCGACTGTATGTTCTTGCCGGATCTATTGGTTTTAATATATAATCAGTAACGCCAAGGTTAATAATTTTTCGTATTGTTTCCCTATCGTTGTTTGCAGTTAGGATCAATATCGGTATTTTAGAATACGCAGGATCAAGTTTAATTTTTTCCAGGAATTCTAATCCGCTCATCACGGGCATTGAAATATCCAGAAAGATTATATCCGGTTTTACTTTCTGCAAAACTTCCAATCCAATGCGGCCGTTTTCAGCTTCTGAAATGTTAAACTCAAACTTTTTCTGTATCATCCTTTTCAGATAACTTCTTACGGTATCATCATCTTCAATTATTAATATATTATATAACATTGTCCCCCAAAAAACATAATGAATGCATATTTGAAATTAAAACTTAATTACTAGGTTGAATTAATGTATTCGTAAAAAAATGTTTAATTTTTGTGTAAATGATCTTAATGACTTTACATATTTTTAAAAACAATACTAAAAGTTAATAAAATTTTTTAAATTTTATTTATCTTTAATCATTTAAAATTAAGATTACGAACTTTTAACTTTTTTATTAAAGAATTTCATTTTTAGATAAGAGCTCTCGTCAATAACCTTGAAATTAATAATAGGGAGCTTGCACTCCCTAAAATTATTTTAACAGAACCATCTTCTTCGTGGAAATAAAACCATTTGTCCTAAGTTGATAGAAATATACTCCGCTTGCAAGATAGGATGCATTGAAATTAACATTATAGTTTCCGCTGTTTTCATATTGATTTACGAGTGTCTTCACTTCCCTTCCCAGAATATCATATACTTTTAACGATACCATTCCACTTTTAGGAATTTCGTATTGAATAACGGTAGTCGGATTAAACGGATTTGGATAATTCTGACTTAGTATAAATGATTTAGGTGTGTTAATCTTGTTTGTTATTCCATTAATTTTGCTTTGTATATTCATTACTTTCCAGCCAATATTATTGCTTTGATGTATCTCCGGAAATGAATTATTGGGATCGAGTACGGCATATATTCTTGGATTATAAGGAGTATTTGAAGGAATATGCCAATCAAAGCTTATAATAGCACTACCGCGTGCTGGCATAAAATCACTTGTAGAGAATAGTGTTTTTCCGCTTAAGCTTTGTATTAAAGTTCCACCGTTTGAAGGATCGCCAACATAAAATTTTACCTGAACCGGCTGAGGTGTGGGAATTAAACTGAAATTGTGAATCCTTACTTGAATATTTACTGTATCTCCCGGACTTGGATTTACCGGGTTAAAAATCATTTCTTTTGTCTGCTGAAGTTTATCTGCAGAATAATTATATCCTTTATAATTGTCTAATCTCCAGGGAAGAATTAACGCCGGATCAGAAGCATGAGCGTATCTCTGCTGCCACCATGTTTCAGGTTCATTTACATTTGCAACTCCCGGATTAACTGCATAATCCAAAACTAGTGCGCCGTCTCTTGCCCAATATGCATATGGTGTTACCGTATAATATCCGCCGCCGGGTATACTTGGATTAATTGGACCTAAATGTACATCCAGCCCTTGTGTATAGGTTACAGTATTTGTTACAGTCGAAATTGAATCATGAGAATAATCACCGTGAATTTCAAAGTTAGGGATAAAGGGAATAGGAATTTCAAACCCAAGTGAAGCACCGGCATCAAATTTTACCTCATTTGTTGTTGTCGTCTGATTACTTGTCTGCTTTTCCAAAGACCAATCATATCCGGCACCTGAATTAACATCCAGAGTTACTGCATCCGAAGTACTCCATCTTATTGCCTGAGACAGACTTGAATTATCGGAAGGATTTGTGATTTGCTGATAAGACAAAATATTTCCAACTGCATGATTTGGAATATAAGTATCTCCTTCCGGGCTTTTACTTGGGAACCAATCTCTCTGCTGCAATTTTGGTGAAGTGACTAAAGTGTAACCCTCCAGTACATTGTTAGCATAAACAGGGTATTCCCAAACATCATAATCAACAACCATTGCATAAATATAATCGTCATTACTTGCACGTGTGCTTTGTTTAATTGTAAAACTTTGAGAACTCGATTGAACTTTGGAAAAGTTATGTCCATAATCTGCATTTACTTTTGCCGTAACAGGGATTTCCAATTCAGGTATAACAAAAGTTCCCGAAGCGCTTCCTCCGACAGTCCAGCCTGTATGAAGTTCGGTCTGCATTTGAAAATCTGTTTCCGTCGTTGTATAATAATCCGAATAGAAATTAGAAGTTTGACCATTATAGCTGTCGGTAACGTCAAAACTGGTATCGTTAAAAACATCAAAATGAGTTGGAGGTGCATTTAGAATAACCAAAGGCTGGTCAATATTGGTAACATGATAATATGTCGGATTTCCGAGCCGTATACTTTTGCCGTCGAAATCGCCGGCAGTTAGAGCCCAGTAAAAATCCGTATTGTTTGTAACGACGGAATCTACCGTCATAGATGCTCTTTTATTTACTGATGTAATAACTCCGTTTGCATCTACAACAGGTTCGAAAACATTGATTGTAAAAGTGGAGTACCAGGGCCCACTATCCGGTTCCCATTGTATTGCTGACATACAAGCAATTTCAGGTGTCCATATGGAATCTGTTGGGCTTGCATTCAAATCAGCCAGAACTAGGTCCGTATGAACGGGAAGATCTGAACTATTAACACTGTTCACATCTCCTCCGCTTAAATTCAATGTATCACCAACGGAAAATATACCAATAGCGCCATTTGTATAAGTAACTATTTCATCCCTACCGTTATGTGTTATATCTCCTGTCTTAATATTGATCGGCAAATTTTGAGTTCCTAAAGTTGATTTTACCATAAAAAGATTATTATAATTCACGTTAATTGTATCTAAACCGGTTGTAACTGAAGCAGGCAATAAATAATCGTATGTTTCGGAACCTGAATTATAAATCACAAAGTCGACAACAAATTGGTCTGCTATAGTCTTACTGTTAAAATTTCCTGCTGCAACATCAATTTCATTTACAGTATAGTATTGACTAAAAAAATTACTCGAAGTAAAAAAATCACTTTTATCGACCTTCGGTACAATAGAATAAGTTCCATTATTATTTACAAAATCATAAATCTTAGCTGAAATTGCCAAGCCGCTTGATGAAGAATGATATACAAGAACTATCTCATCTTTTCCGTTACCGTTAAAATCTCCGGAAGCAATATCGTATACACCGGCGGAGTACGAAGTTGTATCCATATTTACATCTGCAATTGTTGCCAGTACCGACGGCATTAAAGTAGAAGGATCAATTTTAAGTACGGTGATTTGAATTTTTGCATCTTTATTCCAGTATGCAATTGCAATTTCAGGCGTCCGGCTTTCATCAAAATAGCCTTTGATTAATCTAAACCGAACTGCTTGATAATTAAGCGGATTATGAAATAAAACATTCGAAAGAGTAAAGATGCTTTCACCTGTCCAATTCAAAGTATTTTTATCTATTTTCGGTACAATAATTTTAATTGAATTATTATAACTTTCCTCAGCAATAACGATGTTATCCAATCCGGTGCCTGTGAAATCTCCGGTAACAGCATCAATTCTTTTCTGACCTGATATTGCCGTATTTGTATCACTTGCTACCGCTGTTGAATCCATATAACTCGCACCGTTGTTGCTTCCATACCTATATGTCTGATGTTTTAAAGGTACATTCCCACCGGAATGCCAGACAAGTGAAAGTTCATCGGAACTGCCGAGTTTGTAATGGCCGAAGAAAGGGTCCTGGGGAGTTTGAGCCAAACAAAATAAATTAAATGCGAGAAAAAAGAATGCTGTTGAACAGTAAAATACTTTTTTCATGATTGCCTCTTTTTATTTTAGATATTATTAATTAATCCGCTTAATGTGAGTTTTAAAAGATAACTGGTCCCATGCCCTTAGTGAGTGTATCCGCATTTCTATAATAACAATAAAACTCTTAAATAGATATCATTTTTTGACAAAAGTGGTTTTAATGTGATACAGCACTTAACAAAATTTTATTTGCTGTTAACAATTAAAATTGATCATTCTATAGGCACAAGGATTATTCAAATAGAGTTAAAATTATCCTTTTTCATTAAAATTATTTTTCTTTATTAATAAACGCAGGGAAAATGGATGGAAGTGATAATGGGGTGCATTTTTTTAATTTTTATTTAACCAAAGTATTGTAATAAATAAAATATAATTGCTGTTGAGAATAGGATTTTTGGAACTCTTGGATAGAACTGAAAATATTTTGATCCTGTTCAAAATATATATACCCTTAATTCCGAAGAAGACAATTAACTTAACTCAAGTTAACCATCTAAATTTGAGAATTGTTATCCGTCAACTGAGGGATAGTTAAAAATGCGAATTTTGTTTGTTATTAAAGTCGGGATTAAGAAACTAAATGAAACACTTTATCTACAAATAAATATTAAATTATTCATTGAACACCTAACGGAGTTCCATTGATATGCGGTATTTTTCTTATACAAATACATAACTCCTAGTGGAGTTAGATTTTTTGGTTTTGCTCCGTAAGTGTTCAATATTAAATAGTAATTGTCTTATTCAGTTTTATGAATATTAATAAATCAAAATATAATTTTCACACAACCTCTTAATCCTCCGGTTAATTAAAAATGCTAAGTACATGTACCGTTTCAATTTATTTACTGAAGGTATACGGTTTATCCAAGGCCGCTGTCAACTTAAGTAACTTAACTTTTAATTATTAATAAAAATATTTTGCAGGAAAGGCGGGAGCTTAAGCTCCCTAATGTTATTTCAATAAAATAAGTTTCTTTACATTAAGGAACTGATGCCTGCCGTCAGTTGACCTTGCATCAATTTCATAAAAATAAATTCCGGAAGTCAAACCGGCTAGATTGAAACTTATTTTATGATATCCGGCTGTTTCAGTTGTATTTCTTAAAACTTTTACGGTTTCCCCGAGGACATTATAAATTATAAGTTTAACCCTGCTCTCATACTGAAGTGAATATCGAATTGTTGTGGAAGGATTAAAAGGATTCGGATAATTTTGTTCAAGACTATAACTATACGGTTTTTCAATATTATTTGATACAAAAGTTGGTGACTCAACAGTGATCGTACCTATCATGCCAAGGCCGACATGATAAATACATTTGTAGTGAAAAACGCCGTCATGTGAAAATACATGACTAAATGAAAGATGGCTTTGATCAAGAGGCCCGTTCCATACTTCTTCTCCAACGGTGCTATCCGAGGTTGTGGTATGCATGCCGTTAACCCAGACCCACTTTACTGTGTCTCCTTGACTAATAGTTAAAGAAGACGGAGTAAAAACAAAATCCGATGCTTGCACAATGTGAGTTGTCTGGGCAAAAATAATATTATTAAAAAATAAAAAGAGTGTAAACAAAATTGCAGATATAAAAATTTTCATATAGACCTCCGGTATAAAATTACTTTCATCCGAAACTGTTATTATCTTTTATAAGTAAATCCAAAGAAATATAATCATTTATTTCCTGCTTGTTGTGATATTAAATTATTTGGCAGTATGAATTATTTCAAATCACATAAGAAATTCTAAAGCTGGTAAAATTTGTTCGCCGCACTTACCTAAACTTAATTCGGGAAAAAATTATATAATATACACTCATCTTTTAATAATAATCAAATTCAATCTCCTTTAAACTTTAAATGAAAATTAAAACCCTAAACCTTCTTCCTCATTAGAAAGTTTAATGAACGAGTTTCCCTTTGTTTTGATAATAAGCTGAAAGGATTTAGGAGACGACTTGCAAATGCCATTTATCACATTTTAACTTTGCGGGGTGATTTTTAATGATGTATATTAGTTTAAAATGATAAATTATTTCTATCATAAATTAAAGGGTGTAATTTATGAAATTCTATGATGTGATTTTGTTTTTACACATATCAAGTGCACTTGCATTATTTATGGGTATGGCAATTGCGTGGATTGGAATAGTTAGGGTTCAAATTGCTGTTAATAGGATACAATTTGACGAATGGATTAAAGTTCTTTCATCGCTAAAAGCCCTATTTATAAGCTCAGGCTCATTACTACTATTAACCGGCGCTTATATGGCCTCCACAAAATGGGGCTGGACACCCTGGATAATAGTTTCATTTCTTCTTTGGCTTTACATTGTTCTGCACAGTTCACTGGTTCTAGGGAATCGGATTAGAAAATTAAGAAATCTATTAGAACCGAACTCTAAAGATATAAATGACGAATTACATCAGGAAATAAATAAACTTAAACTTATTAATCATCTGCAATCGGAACTTGCCGTCGGATTAGGTACGGTCTTTATAATGACTGTTAAACCGGATTTGGTTGGTTCTATTTGTGTAGTAATTGTTGCAATTATTTTAGGAACTGTACCGCTTTTATCAAAAAGCAAAACACTTGAGTCTAATTTGGACAAAGCAAAATCATAAATAAAATAATTTTACCGAATGAAATTAATTTATAACCAAATTATCGATTTGCAATATTAGAAGTTAGATTTATTGCCTATATTTTTCCCAGCATTTTATTAATTGTAAAGATTAATTCTTCTTTATCAAAAGGTTTTGAAAGATAATGATGGAAGCCCATGTTTAAAAGTTTTTCCTTATCGCTGTCCATTGCATAACCGGTAACAGCAAGTACCGGCACATTTAAATATCCCGGTGCTTTTTTAATTTCCTTCAAAGTTTCAACACCGCTGAATCCGGAACCCAGGTTAACATCAAGTAATATTGCTGAGTAAGAATGAGACTTTACCATATCAATTGCTTGTTCCCCGTTTAATGCTAAATCTACTATGAAATGCTTTTTTAGAATTATTTTTATATAATCTCTTGTAGTTTCATCATCATCAACAAATAATATTTTTTCTCTTGCCTTATTTCCATCTTTTAATTCTTTTAACAAATTTATTTTTGCATCCGGCTTATCTATTTCTACGAATATATCGCTTTTAGTAAATGGTAAGCTGACTATAAATGAAGTTCCTTTCCCCGGCGTACTTTCAACTTTAATATTTCCATTTAAGGTTTCCACATATTTTTTAGTTATGGTAAGTCCTAAGCCGGATCCTTGAAATACCCGGTTATACCCCTCGCTCACCTGCCGGAAAGGGTCAAAAATCAATTCAAGCTTATCTTTCGCAATGCCGATCCCGGTATCGCAAATTGATATTACCAACTGTTTATTTTCATTAACCTCTTCTGTTTCTATATTTATTGTAATTCCTCCGGCTTGGGTATACTTTATTGCGTTATTAACAAGATTAATTATTATTTCTCTGAACATTCTTTCATCAAGTAAAACAATAATCTCTTTTTCTTTTCCGGTAATATTGATATATAAACCTTTTTCCTTTGCAGTAATACTTAAAATCATAATAGCGTCTTGAATGAAAGGAACTACATCAATTTCCTTTTTCTGTATTTGCAGCTGCCCTGCTTCAATTTTTGATAAATCCAGGATTAAATTTAATGTTTCAAGAAGTCTCAGTCCGCTTCGCTTTATAATATCCGCATATTCTCTATGCTCTTTACTCAAAGATAATTCTTTTAATATATCGGAAAATCCTAATATGCCTATCAAAGGTGTTCTTAATTCATGACTCATATTTGCCAAGAAAGATGATTTCAGCCTGTTCATTTCTTCAGCATGATCTTTGGCTTCTTTTAATTCATTTTCGTATTTATTTCTCTCCTGATTATATTCTGCCTCTGCTTTATTCCTTTTCTCTTCGCTGTCTAAATATTCGATTGCAAATGATATATCAACTGCCATTTCGTCAAGCAATTTCAGCTCATCTTTATCGAAGTAATTCTTTTCTTCCGAATACATATTAAAAGCTCCAACGGTTTTACCATACATTTTCAAAGGGAAGGCTGCGGATGACAGGTAACTATTTTCAAGCATTTTAGACCTCCACGGTATTACAGCCGGATCATTTTCAATATCGTTGCATACCTGGTGCATACCAGTTTTAATACACTTAGCTGTCGGCCCTGAACCTTCCAACGAATCATCAAGCATAATTTTGAAATTATCAAAATAATTTTCAACATTACCAGCTTTCGCTTCAACAAGAACCTTTGAATGTAGAAAATCTGCAAAACCGATCCAGGACATTTTCAATCTGCCATCCTCAACCACTATCCGGCAGGATTCCCTAAATAATTTAGATCTGTCTTTTTCTCTAACAATAAGCTGATTAATATTGCTTAATAAAGAATAAACCCGGTTAAGTCTCATAATCTTTTTTTCACTATCTCTCAGATTCGTTATATCTCTTATTATTTCCTGATATAATTTTTCATCTCCCATATTAATCGGGCTCAGGCTTACCTCTACCGGGAAAGTATCTCCATTCTTTTTTTTATGTTCGGATAAATATATTGAACCGTTTTTTTCGTCTGCTTCTTGGAAATCTTTATCCACATTATTTTTAAATTTATCCGCTCTTAAATCATAAATAGAAAGATGTAATATTTCTTCTTTTTTATATCCGTAAACTTTAACCGCAAGATCATTTGCATCAATGATTTTTTTATCCTTATCAGTTACAACTATTATGCTATTTGCATTTTTTAATAACAATTCCAAACGTTTTTGCAGTCTAATTTTATTGTTCTTTTCTATTAATTGCTGTTCCTGCTCTTTTACCTGTCGGTTTTTCAATATTAATAAAAGTAATAAGATAGAAGTAAATATTATAAAGAGTAAACCGACTAGAATTCTAACACCCATAATTTGAATTGGCGTATACAATTCATCAATATCAATCTTAGTTACTATAAACCAATTCGTACCGGGTACTTTTCTGAGATCGGCAAGTACATTTTTATTTCTGTAATCCTTGCCTTCATAAAATCCTTTTACACCTTTAATCGCCCGTTCAGAGGCAAAATCACTTTTATTAAGAGGTACCTTATACGTAACCTCCGCATGTTTCATATATTTTAATTTTGATAAATATAATATATACTTCCCTTCTTTCTTTACCAGATAAGATTCTGCAGTTTTAGTTGGAAACGGCCAACCTTTAATTGTCGGGTACAAAATTTTATTTGGATCAATCCTTAAAACTAATACTCCTAGTTTTTGAGGTTTATTATGCTTTGTTTGTTTTATAAGAGGTATAAAATATTGTAAGTATATAATATTAGCTGCAGGATCTTTAATTAATTCAGATAGTTCCAGACTATCCCTGCTTAATGATCTTAATGCAACTTCAGCAGTTTCTTTATTTATTCCGACAATTCCGGTTTTATAACTATAAATAGCCTCACCTTTATAGTTCAATAAATATATATTTCTATAATCATGATAATCATAGAGGGTTTGGAACCAAGAATTTAAAATAATTTTAGCCGGTTTAGAATCGTTGGAATTAATATAACTTTCAACATCGTTTTTAAAATCTAGATTTGTATAATACAACTCCGCATCACTTTTACGCTCTCTTAGCCAATTATTTAATTCATTAATTTTAAAATCGGCAATGCCTTGAAGCTCGCCAAAAAGTTCGGATTTTATGGCTGTTTTTTGCTGGTTATAGAAAAGGACGGCTGCAGCTATTAAAATTAAGGCTGCAAATGAAGTTAAGAAAATTATTCTTCTAAAAGCAATTTCAGAACCTATTTTGCGGAGCATAAAATAATTTTATATTTTGAAATAAAAATATTAAAAAAGCCGACAATTGTAAATTTAGATTTATAGTTAATTTTATTGCAAAGACAAATTTTGTATGTAAGATATTTTATTATAACCTTTTAAGGTTATCCAAGTTTTCCAACAATTTAGGGTATAATTAGAATGGCTACGCAGTTATTACAAATAAAAAAAGACTTAACAAAAATTTTGCTAAGTCTTTATCTTATAAGATGTGGGCCCGGAAGGACTTGAACCTCCGACCCGCTGATTATGAGTCAGCTGCTCTAACCAACTGAGCTACGAGCCCCAAAAATTAGTCCTCAAAAATAATATTTTCGCTCTCTTTTTGCAACTTGTTTAGATTTAAAAATCTACATAAAAAAACGGCTAACTCCTGAAAACCGGAATTCGCCGAA
>CAZCFZ010000023.1:0-60600 GCA_964498065.1 uncultured Ignavibacteriaceae bacterium | reverse complement strand
AAATTACTAAATTTTTAGGAGTCTCTTTTTTTTCAACTAATTATGAATATATACCATAAGGAATTTACATTTTTATTTTTAATTCAATATTAGCTACAACTCCGTCAATAGGAGCATACAATTGCTTAAAGGTTGGATTTGTGTAAGGCGGATTTACAATGCTTTCATATTTTGTCTGCCTTACATCGAAAAGATTTTCTACATTGCCGACAATTGAGAAGTGTTTAAATATTTTTTCTATCATCAATCCAATTGTCCAATACCCGGGAGATTTTATGTTGTTATTTAGATATTGTCTTCCCGTATAAAATGCTTCAATACCGGATTTCCAATCATCTTCAACTTCATAAGTAAAAGTTGTATTTAGTTTATTTATCGGGGTAAGTTCAAGATGCTTAATGCCGGAAGGATATTTGTATACCGCATTTGTATTGGTGTAATCGATAAAGATTCCAAAGTCACCTAATGAAATTTCAATATTTGAATTAATCCCTTTCGACTCAAGCGGAGAAGTTGAATTGATATAAAATATTTTATTTAGAGTTAAAGAATCCTGCTGAGGAATAAGTGAATTATTAACTCTCGTATAATAAAAAGATTGGTCTATAGAAAGATTTAATTCACCTGAGAGAATTAGATGGTAATTAAAATCCAGATCTGCTCCTATCGATTTTTCAGGTTTAATATAATCTGCAACGGGATAAACATTTTTATATGCTTGTTCTTCTGAAAGATCAGTAAATGCGGTAGGAATCTTATACCCGGCACCTCCTCCCAACCTTGCATAAAAATTATTTGTAAATCTATAGAGGACAGCTAAATTGGGTAAGATAAACGATTTGTACTTATTATGGTAATCAAAGCGCAGCCCGGACTGTATGGTTATCTTTTTTGAAATGTCCCAATTATCCAGCCCGAAAATCCCGGTTGTAAAATAATTGTAATTAAGAGGTATTACCGGAATAACATTGTCCTCTGTAAATTTATCCGTATTAAAATTTAATCCGAGCACCATATTGTTATTTTTATAAATAACTGCATATGTTAATTCGGAAAAACTTGAAATTTGATTCCCCTTAAAAAATGTGGAATTAACAGATATATTTTGGTTAAAACCGCTTATGCTGTTTTTAAAAGTAAGCTTATTTCCCGATGTAAATTTTTTAGTGAACTTTAATATGCTGATTGTTCTTGAAGACTTTGTGCTGTTAATATAACTGTGCAGAGAATCCGGTGTATTATTAATGGCGTAAATGTCGCCGCCTTTGCGGTTATCATACGATAAGGTTAAACCTGCCATAAGCGAAGCAGAATTGTTAAAGTAATAAAATAATTTAGGAGTAAAATTTGCCTGCTCAAATTGGGGAATATCCGTAAAGCCGTTATGATTTACGTCTTCAGCTTTCTGCCTGCTGTAGCTGGCCATAAATGTAACACCAAGTTTATTTGTTCTGCCGGAATAAAAGGAGCTGATATCGCTTTCACCTTTTTGAGTCTGGTTTAATAAAACCGACCAATGCGGTTTAGGGCCGGGTTTTCTTGTAACAAGATTTACGATGCCGGCAATAGCGCCTCCGCCGTATAAGGTAGAAGACGATCCTTCTATAACCTCAACTTGCTGCAGATCCAGCGGGGGAATCTGCAGTAAACTCAAACCCGAAGAAAATCCGCTGTATAATGGAAAACCATCTTTTAATAATTGTGTATAGCCGCCTGGCAGTCCCTGTATTCTAAAGACAACGTTACCTGTCGTAGCTGACGTCTGCTGTATTTGGACGCCGGAAGTTTCGCCTAATAATTTTGAAATATTTCCAGGCTTTATACCGGTTTCTTCTTTCACCTCATCTAAGCCTAAAACTTCAACACGGATAGGTGTATCTTCAACCCGGTTGCTGGTTCTTGTAGATGTTACCTGCACTTCACTCATTTTTACCGCTTGTTGTTGGAGAGAGACATTAAAAGTTGTATCGGGATTTGAAAGCGGGAAACCTACTTTCATTTTATATGTTTTGTAGCCTACGGAAGTAAATTCAATTTCATAAATACCGTTAGGGATATTTTTGATTAAAGCAATCCCGTCATTATTTGAAACCGCGCCTGTATTTAATTTTTGAATAAAAACATTTACACCGACAAGCGCTTCACCGGTTTTTTCATCATTTATTTTTGCCTTAAAGATATTTTGCCCGAAGATAAGGACGGGGAAAAAGATTAAAAGAGACAGGAGAAAATATTTCATAACAAAAATAACTGCAATAAGATTATTATAAAATCGGCTAAATTAAAAGAAATAAATGCGCCGGAAAAATAATTTAACGCGATTACAAATTCATCTTAACAATTTTAATGTTATTAAGAATCACATCTGAAAGAATATCTGAATTGAAGTTGATTTTAATAGATAAGTATTATCAATGCCGATAAAATAGGAGGTTGTCTCGTTACTAATATACTCAATAAAAAGAGACAGCCTCCAAATTATTATTATTAATTTTATTGAATAGTATAAAACCTGTCTTTAGGTGTCATGGAAATTCCGCACCTGGCAGGAGCTTCGCCATCATATGTATTACCGCAGGTTGAACAAACCATATATTTTGCTGGCATTGTATTTTCTTTACCTGCATTTAATTTTTCAAGAGCACTCTGATACATAACTTTGTGTTTCTTTTCGGTTTGATATGCATAATTCAGAGATAGCATTGCAATATTAACTTTTTCTTCATTCGCTTTTTTTATGAAATCCGGGTACATCGTCGATACTTCATAAGATTCACCTTTAATTGCATCCTGTAAATTTTCTTTAGTGGTTTTAACTTCATATTTAGGTTCGATTTTACCTACTTCAACTCCTAACTGTTTTAATGCGGCTCTATGATTTCCCGCATGAACGCTTTCCGATTTGGAAGCCGCTTTAAATAATAAGGCAACATTTTTATATCCTTCTTCTTCAGCCTTCTTAGCGTAGGCTGCATATTTTGCACTGGCAGTTGTTTCTCCGGTTAACGCTGCCTTTAGGTTATCAACAGTTTTACTTTTTGTTGAAGAATCAGAAGCAAAATTTAAGGTAGATAAAAATAAAACAGAAAAGACAAAAGTTAGAAAAGTTTTAGCTTTCATATTTAGTTCTCCTTTTAGTTTTAATATTGTTTTTTTGTGAATCAAACTTACATACTTTAGTCTAAAACCAACTTTAAACTATTCTTAAAAATTGCTTAAAATACTATGATAATTTTCTGACTGAATAATTATCCGGTTAAATTTTGTAAAAAATTAAGTTAATGTTTTAATATTCGACGAAATTGTCTATAGATATAAAAAGTTAAATTGAAATTTAAAAACATACTCATGAGGTAGTAAGGATCAGAAAAATATTCATGATGGAAATTTAATATAGACAGTTGTTCCGTTATTAACTTTGCTTTCTACATTTAAATCAAGATTTTGAAGGTCTGCAAGTTTTTTTACAATTGCCATACCGATTCCGTTGCCGCCGGCTTGAGGCGTGCGTGATTCATCCGCACGGTAAAAACGGTCGAATATTTTGGAAGCCTGTTCTTCTGTCATCCCGATTCCGTTATCTTTTATTGAGCACACAACATTTCCATTTTTTTTATCTACCGAAATCTCTATTTGTTTTCCTTCATCGGAATATTTAACTGCATTGGATAAAATATTTTCCAGTATTGTTTCCAGCATTGATATATCTGCATTAACTAAAGCATTATCGCAGCAGCTCAAATTAATAATTATTCCCTTTTGATCTATAAAACTCCGCAGTCTTGTAATTGCCGAATTAATGCTGTCATAGATATTTATTTTAGCGATCACAGGAGTTAATTTTCCGCTTTCATAACGTGCCAGCATAAGCAGTTGATCAATCAAGCCGGACATTCTGTCTGCTTCATTTATGCAGTAACGAATCTTACTTTCATATTGTTCAATATCTCTGGGTTTTCTTATAAGTACTTCTAGAGTACCTTTAATAACCGAAAGGGGAGTTCTCAGTTCGTGTGAAGCATCAGCGGTAAATTGTTTTTCCCTTAACACGGCATCTTCAAGCCTGTTTAACAGTTCATTAATAGTTGATGTTAAAGTATAAATTTCATCTCTATGAACCGGCAGGTCTATTCTCTCATCTAAATTTTCTTTAGTAATCCTTTCGGCAGTAGATATAACTTTATTTATCGGAGAAATACTTGCACCTGCAATAAATCTTGTAATATAAAATAAGGCGAACAAAACTATCCAGTAAGAATTAATCAGAACAATAAATAAATTGTTAAGAACAACTGCCGATTCTTCGAGAGGCATAGCAATAATTATAAAGCCTAATGTTTTCCCGACCGGATTTATAATAGGCAGCTGAACTTGTCTAGTCGGTTGGCCGGAAAGTTTAGTATTAAAGTAGGTCTTTGTTTTTAATGTATGGTCAAACTCAAGATTTCCACTTAATAAATTCCCGGTCTTTTTAATAACTTTCCCAGCAGTATCAACCACCTGAACGAATACGGGATTCACTTCAATCTGGCTGTGTTCATTTTCATTCCACTCGAATTTGTTTGCAAACATAAACTGATTATTAAGTATGACAAGATTTTTTTCGATCTCGGAAGCTTCCGTATCAAGATCACCGTCAAGATGATTGTAAACAGTCTGATGAACAACCAAATAAATAGTTATAAATAAAATCCCTATTAATAAACTTGTAGCAGCGAGATAGAAAAATGTTATACGGGTCCTAAGACTTAACTTCATTATTCCTCTTTTGCAATATATCCGACTCCGCGTACAGTATGTATGAAATTAGTCCCATATCCTATATCAAGCTTCTTCCTTAAAAAATTTATATACACATCAATAACGGAAGTATCCGCATCAAAATGAATATCCCATACATGTTCGATTATTCTTGTACGGGTGCAAACTTTATTTTTATTCCTAAGAAGATATTCCAGCAGGGCGAACTCTTTTTGAGTTAGATTTATCTCTCTTGATTCTCTGAATACCTGGTGAGTTTCGAGATTCATCTGAATATCGTTCAGGTGAAGAACAGTTTGTTCGCCGTCTTTTGTTCTCAACTGAACGCGTACTCTGGCAAGCAGTTCTTCAAATTTAAATGGTTTTTTTATATAATCATTGGCGCCTGCTTCCAATCCGAAGACTATATCGGAAACCGTGTCTTTAGCTGTTAAAAATATTACAGGTGTTTTTGTATTTGATTTTCTTATCTGCCTGCATACTTCAATTCCGCTTATACCGGGAATCATCCAATCGAGTAGAATAAGATCGTAATCGTTTATTTCCGCCATTTCCAATCCTTTATTACCATTGCAGGCCGTATCAACTGCAAAGGATTCTTCAACAAGCCCGTCCCTTAGAAAGTTGGCAATACCGGGCTCATCTTCAACAATAAGAATTCGCATTTATTCTCCCTTTTAATTTTAATCATTATGATTCTCATTTCCTTGATCGTTATTAAAGCCGGAATCGAAAGAACCGAAATTAAATTGAACGCCTGCAGCATGTTTAAAAACAAGTTCGCCTCCGTAATATCCGGTTCTGGCAATCGACAACACTCCTATTAAAAATATAAATAATGCTATCCAGCGAAATGTTCCCACATATTTTTTTGTAAGAATTAATGTAATCCTTACAAGTGCCGCAATTACCATTAACCACAAAGAAAGTTCTGCGGCGGACTCATGTGTCTCCAGCGCTTGTTTAAGACTCCCTGCTTCGGTAATATCGCCGCCGGCCAGATTACCTGAAATATAAGCAGCTGCAACACCTAAGGTTCCCAAAATTAATAAATAAAATCCTGCTTTGCTAAAGAAATCCTTTTTAAATATTAAGCCTAAAGCATCCGCTAAAAAACCTACTATTAGAAGGGCAATAGGAAAGTGTACTATCATCGGGTGTATATGTGTCGGGTCAAACATATTCTTCTCCTTTACTTTTTTTGACCCAAACATATTAAATCATGTCTTAAACCATTCTAAGTTAATTCTTAAAATTTCCTTAAAAGGACAATAATTTTGTAATATTAAATAACCAAAATACTAAATCTAACTTGGACACTTCCCAATTGGAACCTATTTTCGAATCATTGCCGTAAAACATCAAACCAAGGGGAGGGCCTATCTCTTTTCCTTTGAAAGGAGTTGGAATAAGCCAATAACTTCAATATAGTTTTTTCTTTACTTATTTAACCGCCTTTGTTAAATTGATTTGCAGTTATTTTATCATAATTAATCACTTGGGGGATTTTGTTATACATTAACAAGATACGCCGATGAAGCCTGAAGAAGGGGAGCCGCAAAATATAGACAAACAGCTTACTCAAACAGGCTGGATATTACAAGAATATAAAAACATAAATCATTCTTCCGGATTAGGAATTGAAATATGTGAGTGTCCTACGAAATCCGGGATGGTAGATTATTCCTTTTTTATCTTATTTTTTAATCCAGTTAAATTTCATTCCGATATTCGTAATTACATTGTAAAAATTATTTCTTTTAAATGGGATAGTATGAATAATATCATAATTATTATAAATGAGAATAATTATTAGGTAAGTTTTGAAAACATTAAAAACTTCAAATCAATTAATTTTTAAAAATGGATTTGATGTAAGACCTTCTAACCAATATGAAATTTGAAATGTTAATAATATCTAACTGCTTTATTCAATATTATTTTTGCTTATGGAACAACAATTAATTTCTTCTGCCGATAGAATAAGGAAGCTTTCATTATCTGTAATTCTATCTATAATTCTTTTTATTATTTTTTATACAATTGTTACCTGCATTGTCATAGGTTTAACTATAGGTTTGGGTTATGTGACATTTTTAATGGTTGCAACCGATCCCAACACTTTTACAATACTTTTGGCTGGCGGTGTTATAAGCTTCGGATTGGCAATCCTGCTTTTTTTAATAAAATTTATTTTTAAAAAAAATATCTTAAATACGGATTTATTTATTGAAGTTAGCGAAATAAATGAACCTAAACTTTTCAAACTTGTAAAAACAATTGTAAATTCCATAAATACGAGTACGCCTAAAAAAGTATTTATTTCTCCCGATGTAAATGCGGCGGTAACTTTTAATTCAAATTTTCTCAGCTTGTTTTTCCCATCAAGTAAAAATTTAATTATCGGTTTGGGACTTGTTAATTCAACGACTGCCGATGAGTTTAAAGCCGTTCTTGCACATGAATTTGGTCATTTTTCACAAGGCTCAATGAGAGTCGGAAGCTATGCATACTATGCTAATTATGCGCTGCACAATATGCTGTATGATAATATTGATTATTATTCTATTATTAAAAAGTGGGCTAGAGTCCACAGAGTTATAAGCTTTTTTATCGCTGCAGCAGTAAAAGTGGTACAGGGTCTTCAATGGATATTAAAACGATTTTATTCAATCGTAAATAGAAGTTATTCAAAACTATCAATTGAAATGGAGTTTCAGGCTGATTCAATTTCAGCTAATATTGCAGGGTCAAGGGCACTTATTACCTCACTTTTAAGACTTGATTTAGCGGCTTCCGCGTTATCATCGGTAATTAATTATTATACTCATTCCATAAAAGAACCGATAAAAACAATAAATATTTATCCGCAACAGAGATATGTAATTGATCTGTTTGCACGTACAAATAAAATAAATTTTGAAAATAATTTACCTTTGGTAAATCTTAGCTTTACAAACCGTTTTAATAAATCGAAGCTTAAAATCGGAGAGCAATGGGCTTCGCATCCGTCTCTAAAGGATAGAATAGCAAATCTTGAAAAACTGAATATAACAACAACTGAAGATGAGGGGAAACCGGCTTCCGAATATTTTATTAATATATCAGATATTCAGGAAAAATGTACTAATAAAGTTTTTTCGTATTATAAGTTAAATAAAGCGAAATGCATTAAAGATACGTCAAATTTTATAGAAGAATTTACCAAGGAATACGAGAGTAATCAAATAAACGGAATATTTAATAATTATTACAATGAAAAGGGAATATCTAGCTTTAATCCGGATCAAAGCATCCTTGATAATTCCAATAAAAGAATTGCCGATTTATTCAGTGATGAGATGACTAATCTAGTATATACTTCAATTGCATTGAGAGATGATATCGCGGTTTTGAATAACATTGCAAATGATGAAATTAAAATTAAATCTTTTGATTATGACGGCGTAAAATATAATAAAAAACAATGCAGACAATTAATTACCAGATTAGAAAAAGAGAATTATGAGTTGGAAGAAAAAATAAAGAATAACGACATTGAAATTTACAAATATTTTTTTCATCTGGCCGAACAAGAAAAAACCGAAGGATTGTTAAAAGAAAAATATTTGGCGTTTCTCAACTTCTACCCGGAATTTAAAGAAAAAATCGATTTTTATATTGATATTATTAAATCAATATATTTTATGCAGCAGCCTACACCATTTAAACAAATTGAAGAAGGGATTAAAATTCTAAAAGAGAAGGAAGATAAATTCAAAAAATATATTAGCCGTTTGTTAAAGGATGAGATATATAAAAAGATTATTAAAGAAGACCAAAAAAAGAATTTATATTTATATTTAGCTGAAGATTGGATATACTTTGAAAATAAAAAATATAATAACGAAGCTATTAAAGCGCTTAGTCAAGCATTACATGCATATCACGTTATATTGCTGGAAACCTTTTATCAGTTGAAAAAAGACATATTAAATTTTGAAGTTGATTTAATTAAAATAAAGGGATAAAGACTCTGGATAAATTAAATATGGATATTTTCCTGCTTAAAGATGAAAGCTTAAGCAGCATGGAAAATTTAAGTGCTGGCTTAAAAAGCTTTAAATAAATAATTATTAATCCTAACATGAAGAAATAAAATTTATATTGAATAAATATAAATGAATTATTGTCATTAATAAATTTTTGTTAAAACAGCTCTTCGAAGCTTAAATTAAAACCGTTGAAACGGTTACAATATGAGTTCTTATATTATTAACGCCGGGATTAATCCCGGGGTTAATAAAAATAATTATAGATAATTTAACTGTTTTAACAGTTCACAATTTATGAAATCAATTTCGAATAACGGGTAAGCAAATAAACTCGAGATAATTCTTAAAATATTTTAACATAAATTATTCTTTAGTTTAATACCTGCATTAAATAAATTCAGCCTGTTTCCAAAGCTTTTTGTATACACAATTGCAGTCCTTTTATGCCTGTTATTTTTATATATTCACCTTCGGAAAGTGATTTCGGGTTTCCCGCATACCACAATTCATTATGAACTCTTACTAAAGTTTTGCCGTTTTCATTTTCTACAATATTTCCGACCAAATCTATTATTCCTTTTGTGCCGATCGTTACAGGAGTATTCATTGCTTTCATAATTGCCTAGTATAATATTCCGGAAACCAATAATATTAAAATTTATAATGATCAAGCAATCCATTTGGTAATATTTCAAAAACTGCTAAGCCAATGTGAACATTAATGATATAAGGACTTAATTTATAACCGTTGCAATTTATCTATTGAAGGTAGACGGTTTATTAAGAAAAATAAAGTTTCAAACAACAGGTTAATCGTTGTTAAATTATTTAATAAACCTTTTAATTATTGAAGAAATATTTTACCGGCTCTGCATTTTCAATAAAAAAATTAAATATCCTTTTGGCACTGAAATTGATTAAAATAAATTAAAAGAAAGAAATTAAAATGATAAGTAGCGGTTTAATATGGTTGATTATTTATTTGGCACTTGCAGGAGGCACCATATTTGCTTTTTTGAAAATATCCAACATTAAGAAAAACGATTAAGAATTAGGAGTAATTTAAAATGAAACGAATTAAAAATGTTTATATAATATTAGGATTTATACTTTCACTTCTTTTGTTGTTTGGGTTTACATTCAGCAGCAACGGTATTATGGGCAGCATGATGTTTGCATATCAGGATTCAACATCACATAACGGTAATTATATGGGCAGGGGTAGGATGAACGGAGGAATGATGATGGGACGCGGGATGATGGGGCGTGGCATGATGGGACGCGGAATGATGGGTGGTATGATGGGACAGACAAATTCAAAAAATATCAAGACAGACAAAAACGGAAATTGGATTGCTCCCTCTTCGGCAAATAAACTAACAAATCCCTTAAATGATATTGCTAAAGCAAGCAGGGAAGGGAAGAGTATTTTTAATGCTCAATGTTTTACATGCCACGGTACAGACGGCAAAGGCGACGGACCTGTTGCGGTATCTTTGCATCCAAAACCGGCAAACCTGACTTCAAACCGGGTACAGCAGCAAAGCGACGGTGCTATTTATTGGGAAATAACAAACGGAAATTCTCCAATGCCTTCATTTAAAAATGCTTTATCTGCAAACCAGCGCTGGGAATTGGTGGATTATATCCGTCAATTAGCAAAATGATTTCAATTATATGCTCTTTGGGAATTTATTTAAGAAAAATATACCATCTCAAAGAATTTAATTCTCAAAAGAGCATATTGATTAATAAGCGCAAATAAAAAATCTTTTAATTAAGCCGTTGTGTAAATTAAAAAGTGTAATTATAAAAAACTGTTAAAACAGTTATTAATTATGGTTTTAAGGTTTTATTAACCCACGGATTAATCCGTGGATTAATGGCAAACAGTTAATTTATTAACCGTTTTAACGGTTTATAATCTAATTCACACAACAGGTTTTAATTAAATGAAAATTAAAATCTTAATTATTCAATTTTTAACGGCTCAATAGTTTTTGCACAACCATGAAATCAGAAAGCCGGCAATTTTATATCAACAAAGAAGATGGTATTGCTTAAATAGTATCAAACGAAAGAAGATATTTGATTATTATGTTTAACATTACATAAATGTTTATCATTTTTTCAGAATAACTTCATACAGATCTTTCCGTCTGTCGAACCAATTAAGCGTACTTCCCTGGGATTTAAATCTCTTTAATAACTCCAGATCAACATCTTGTATTACAACTGTCTCAACATTTGGTGTACATTCTGCGGCAATTGCGTCTCTCGAAAACATGAAATCGGAAGGTGTAAAAATCCCGGATTGTGCATATTGAATATCCATATTTTCTACAAAAGGCAGGTTGCCTACATTTCCAGCCATTACTGCGTATATGCCGTTTTCTATGCACCGGGCTTGTGCACATTGTCTTACTCTGAGGTATCCGTATCGCTCATCTGTACAAAATGGGATGAAAATAATTTCAGCACCTTTTGAAACTGCAATTCTACTAACTTCCGGGAATTCTATATCGTAACATATTTGTATGTTGATTTTTCCTCTATCGGTTTCGAAAACTTCAATTTTATCCCCGGGTTGAATTCCCCACCATCTTTTTTCATTAGGTGTTACATGAATTTTATATTGCTTTTCTATTGATCCGTCTCTTCTAAAAAGATAAGCTATATTATAAAGCTTGTCATCTTCCAAGGTAAAGTGTGATCCTCCTATAATATTCACGTTGTACTTAATAGAAAGATTGTTGAACAGTTCAAGGTAGCTTGGCGTGAATTCAGCTAATTTGCGCACGGCAACGCCCGGTCTTTCATTCGGGAGGAACGATAAAAGCTGAAGAGTAAATATCTCCGGGAACAAAATAAAATCACTTTTATATCCGGACGCTACATCGGTAAAATATTCACATTGCTGCGCAAAATCTTCAAAATTATCTATTTCTCTCATCTGGTATTGTACTGCACATATTCTTACCTTTTTTGAACTGACAACTTTCTTTCCCTTCGTTGGTATATAATCTATGTTTGACCATTCAAGCAGTGTTGCGAATCCTACCGATTCTTCATCACCAATAAGATATGAAGGGATAATTCTTTTCAAAACAAAGCCGTTTGCCAGTTGTGTAGTAAGAACCGGATCGTGAATGTCTTTATTTAAAACTTTGTCAACATATTTTCGTGCAGTCATTTTATCTTTGTATTTACTATAACCCGGTATTCTGCCTCCTACAACTATATTCTTTAAATTATATTTTCGGACCAGTTCCTTTCGAGCATCATAAAGTCGTCGAGCAAGTTTCATCCCCCTAAAATCGGGATGTGTCATAATCTCAATTCCGTATAAAGTTTCCCCTTCAGGATCATGATTTGTAATATAACCATGATCGCTGAGCGTTTTCCAATCGTCAATTTCTTCATATAAATCAAAATCAACTATAAGACTGCTGGATGAAGCTGCAATCTCATTGTCAATTTCTATACAAATTTGTCCTTCCGGAAAGTATTTTAGCTGACTCTCGATTTGTTCACGCTTCCATGTCTGCATTCCCGGGAAGCAAAGTCTCTGCAGATGAACCAATTTATCAAAATCATCAATTTGTAATTGACGCAATACAATCTTTTTCTCAATCATTTTTAAATTTATCTTCTTCATAGTTTCTCTTTCACTTAATTTGGCATAATGCAGTGTTTAATTTATTTATATTTAATCGAAAATAAACAAAATATCAAATAACTATACGGCAAATTTGGTATACAAGTTCGCTTTATTTTTCAACAGTTTTATAAATCTGAATTATTGTATTAGAATTAATTTTAAGGTCTAGAAAATAATCTTCCTTAATCCGCAAAAGAAAAATATACAAAATACTTACTTTAAATGATTCTTTAAGAAAATTACAAAATGTTAATGAATAACCTAACGAAATTTTTATAATAAATTAATTTATATCTTGAAATAAAAACAGGGCTATACTTCTACCAGTTGAAGTCATGAAATTTTATTTCAACAAAGAAGATAGTATTGCTTAGATAAGCCCATTCACCAATCCTTTCCCAAAGTGAAGGGGAATTAATATCTTCTCCTTTGAAGAGACCGGGCCACGATAGAAGCTTAGGGATTGTTATAAGTTTTTCCATATTAGGAAGACTTAGATGGAATTTCACTTCTTCCGGCTACAGCTCGGTACTTGGGTCAAAACAAATTAGGGGATTTGGAAATTATATAAGTCTTCACATGATAAATTGGGCTCCTAATCCATTGTTGAGTTCGTCAATGATAGATTAATGAATTAGAAATTTAGAAGAAATGTATGTTTAAATTCCGATTTTCAAATCATAAAATCATTTCCATAAAATTTGGTTAAAATATATTTTAATTATTCGGTATATCATCGAAAAAATAAAATATCTGTAAATCTTTTACCAATACATTAAATAATTTTTTCATTCTTTCGATTATTGTTATATAGAAATAAAAATTATTAAGCAATAAGTGTTTTAACAATCATCATTTTTTTGATTTTTGTAAATACTAAATATTCAAAATATTAAATATTAAGGAGTCATTATGAAAAAAAAATTATCGTTTTTGTTGATTTTTGCACTTTTTATTATTTTCACAAATTCTGCATTTTCGCAGTTTCGGCTTAAAATTGGGCCGTCAATAGGGGCTAATTATAATATCCATACAGGTTCAGACTTACCGCAGAGCGGTAGCGGTTTTGGATTTGTTATCGGCGGGCAGGCAGATATGTCTTTTACACCGATGATAGGTTTAATTGCAAATATGCAATTTTATGATAATAGAAGCGGTTCTTTTACTCAAACAGGTTCAAATCAATATCAAGACCAGTTAGGTAACCCGGTTACATCAACAGTATCAATCGACAACTCTGCAAGCATCGCATATTTTGATCTTGAAGCTTTATTTAAACTCAGCTTGAAAAATAATAATTTATTTTTCTTTGCAGGTCCTTCTTTAGGTTTTAATGTAGAAGGGTCTTATGACCAAACACAGACAGAAACTTTTCCGGCTCCTTATCAGAGTAATAATACCTCAACTTCAAATAAAGGTTCTATTCAGAATATGAATTCACGTTTTGAATTAAAATTTGGAGGGGGCTATGATATCCCCGCCGGTAATATGTTTATTACTCCCCAGCTTTCATTTGGTTATGGATTAACCCAGGTTGAGCAGGATATTAATTGGAGAATTTTAACTATCCAGGCATTAGTTACTGTAAAATTTGATATGATTTAGATTAAAAATATTTTATTTATAAGTACTATCTAAATAGATAAATTAGATCCGGGTATTTGTTATTGTTTAATTGCAGGTGCCCGGATCATTTTATTCATTTCAAAAAATTATTAAATAAAATTAAAAAGTTTTTTCTTTTCAAATAAATCCCAACAGCCCTTAAAAAAGTTATAAAAAATTAATTTAACTTTTAGCGAAATAATATTGTTTGGATTTACCCGTAATCACCGCACATCTTCTCAGAAAATTATTTCTTAAATTTGAAAGCATAAAAAGAATACTTCTGAATATATCTTTCAACTTGAAAAATTTAAAGCGGATTGTTTTTATTCATTCTTTATTAGAATGAACAAATCCTTTCATTTATTTAAAAATTCGAAACAAATGGAAATATTGTTAATATGAATTTAACGGCTCGTTATCAAAATTTAATAAATTATCTGACCGATTATATTTATACCGTAAAAATTACGGACGGCATTGCGGTTGAAACAATTCATGGACCCGGATGTGTTTCGGTTACAGGATATACTTCGGAAGATTATAAAACTGATCCTGAACTTTGGTATAGAATGGTCCATAATAAGGACAGGGAAAAAGTATTAGAACAGGCTAACCTTGCCTTAACCGGTAAAGAAGCCGGCTCTATAGAACATAGAATTGTCCATCGCGACGGACATATAAGATGGGTTAAAAATCAAATTGTTGTAACCAAAGATGAGTACGGCAGTCCGGTAGCTTATGACGGATTAATAAACGATATAACGGAATTAAAAAAAGCAGAAGCAATTGCACACTTAAAAAACCGGCAGCTTATGCAGGCGGATAAAATGGCTTCGCTTGGTATTTTGGTTGCAGGCATTGCACACGAAATAAATAATCCGAATAATTTTATACTCCTCAACGTTAATTTGTTTATGCAGATATGGAAAGATATAACACCCATACTCGATGAATATTACGAAAACAACGGAGACTTTGTTTTAGCCGGCATGCTTTATGAGAGGTCAAAGGAAAAAATCACTCAATCGTTGGAAGGAATATTGCAGGGATCCGAAAGAATAAAAAATATTACAAAAAGTTTAACCGAATATTCCAAAACAGATGACGGTAATCTAAACGAGTTTGTAAATATTAATAAAATTGTTGAAATGGCTATTATGATTACAAACAATTTAATTAAGAAATCAACTAATAATTTTTCCGTAAAGTATGATGAAAATATTCCGCTGCTGCGGGGAAACGGACAACAGTTGGAACAAGTGATCATAAATTTAATAACCAATGCATGTCAATCGTTAAAAGATATAAACGGCTCGATTCAAGTCCGTACTTTTTATAGCGAGGAAAAAAATGAAGTAAAAATAAAAGTGAAGGACGAAGGGATAGGAATCAAAGAAAACGATTTAAAATATATTATGGATCCTTTTTTTACAACGAAAAGAAATATCGGCGGAACAGGCTTGGGTCTAACAGTATCTTATAATATTGTAAAAAATCATGGAGGAAGCCTAAGCTTAAAAAGTTCGAAGGGCAAAGGTACTTTAGCAAAAATTTGTCTGCCGGTTAATAATAACGAATTTGGGGAGAATAAAACATGAAGCCGATTATTACTCCAATTAATCCTATTTTACTTGTAGACGACGAAGAGCATTTTTTATTAAGTGCGGAATTAGCAATATCTTCTCAAGGAATTAAGAATATTGAAACCTGCAAAGAAAGCAGCAAAGTAATGAAGCTGCTTTCCGCAAAAGAATATTCTCTCGTAATTCTTGATATTAACATGCCTTACCTTTCCGGTCTAGATCTTTTACCGGCGATCAGAGGTCAATTTCCCGATATACCAGTAGTTATAATTACAGCAGTTAATGATGTTGACAGCGCTGTTTTCTGTATGAAAGAAGGTGCATTTGATTATCTCGTAAAGCCTGTTGATAACACAAGACTTGTAACAACAGTTAAAAGAGGCCTGGAACTGGCTGAAATTCGTAATGAAAATAAAATGCTTAAGCAGTCTTTTCTGCGTGCAAATTTGGAAGACCCCGAATCATTTAGTGAAATTATTACTCACTGCAGCACAATGGAATCGATATTTAAATATATTGAAGCAATTGGTAAAACCAATCTTCCTGTATTGATCTCGGGGGAAACAGGAACGGGCAAAGAACTTTTTGCAAAGGCAATTCACAAGGTCAGTGGAAGAAAAGGCGAACTTGTTCCCGTTAATGTAGCCGGTGTTGACGACAATCTTTTTTCGGATACACTTTTCGGCCACAAGAAAGGCGCATTTACCGGAGCCGAAATTGAAAGAAAAGGATTAATTGAAAAAGCCGAGAACGGTACTTTGTTCCTTGATGAAATCGGAGACCTTAATATTGAATCCCAGGTAAAATTACTTAGACTTTTACAGGATGGGAATTATTATCCTTTAGGTTCCGATATTGCCAAACTCTCCGATGCAAGGATTATTGTAGCTACAAACCGGAATATAATTTCCATGCAGAAGAATAATAAATTCAGACCGGATCTTTATTTCAGATTAAAATCTCACGAGATTATAATACCGCCGCTAAGGGAACGTAAAACAGATCTTCCCATCTTAATCGATCATTTTATAAATAAAGCAGCCCGGCAGTTAAACAAGAAAGTACCGGCTGTACCCAAAGAATTGTACACGATTTTAAATAATTATTCTTTCCCCGGCAATGTCCGTGAATTGGAAGGAATTATTTTTGATGCGGTAAGTCAGCATAAGTCCGGTATTTTATCTTTGGAGTCTATAAGAAATAAAACCATAGGAAACAATCATTATCAAAATCATTCATCGGACAATTCGGAAAACTTAACTGGCAGTACGGAATTAATTAATTTTCCGGGAAAACTGCCTACAATTAAAGAAGCTGAGAACTCTCTTATTGAAGAAGCCTTGAGGAGGGCAGATGGAAATCAGAAAATCGCTGCGGACCTTATAGGTATTTCCAGAAGAGCTTTGAACAATAGGCTGAGAAGAGCGGATGATAAGAACGAACTGGCTGAGTGATCATTCATGTTAAATTATTGTTAAGAATCTTATCTGAAAAGGTTGCCACAAATTTGCATATCTCCACAAAAACGTATAAATGTTTAACCGCTTGTATTTCAATAGATTACAGATAATTTCTTAATAAATTAAGTTAAATAGTGGCATTGGTTTAAATTTATTAAGCTATTTTATAGTGATTTCCTTATTAAATCAATCATTTTTAACCCTTTTATTTTGGCATCTCATTTGAATAATCGATTGTGAACAATAAATAAAGGAGTAAATTATGAAAATCTTCAAATCATTATGCTTAGTTATGTTTGTATGCAGTATTACTTTTTCATCAAATTTATTTGCACAAGGCAATATAGTTGTTAGTAAAAAGTTAAGAGCGAAGCAAGCTTATAAAATTGTTCCAAAATCGTTGGATAGCAAAATTCCGGGAATAGTCGAATCAACTATTTATAACCTAATCGAAATTAAGAAGTATTATCCCTCCGGAGATTATTCGGATGTAGTTGAAAAATTAAATGATATAGCACAAAATTATCCTGATAAAACTATTAGGGCAAAAGCTTATTTGGCAGGTATCTATTTAAGTTCACGGGATTTATTAGATGTTAATCCGGTAGAAAATTACAGCAGCCATGATTATATATTTAAGCAGATTGCAGAACAATTGGAAAATAAATTAGTGTATGGTAAATAAATAACTTAATTGTAAAAACCGGAACATGGGAAAAGTTATATAAAAATTAATAAAAAGAAGAGAAGGTATTGTCAATTAGTATAAGAACTTTTAAGGGCTTTGGGATTGATGCGATTGACGGATTTGCCGGATCGGTTCATGAATTTATTTTCGATGAAAGATTGCGGAAAATTCAAGGAATAGTAATAAATACCGGAATCTTTTTAGAGCCGGACCTCCGAATTATAAATCCGGTTACAGTTTTAAAACTGGATTTAACGGAGAGAAGGCTTTTTGTAAATCTTACTAAAAAAGAGATTTTATATAGTCCTAAGGTAAAAAAAGAACAGTCTTTATTGCCGTCCTGAAGAATTCGACTTTAAAAGAAAGCGTAGTGAAATTAGATCGGAAAACAGTTATTCGTTTTTGTTAGGATTGATTGGTCATAATGAATGATGGAATAGAAATGTATGAAAGTATTTTATTTAAAAACATTAATGAAGGGCCGGATGAAAAAGTTTACCCTCATTTTTTCAATCCGGTGCGGAATTAAAATACTTATTAACTTGTACGGAATACATTACTAAAATTAGTCTGATAACGAATCTCGTTAAACATTTTAAATTTGCACGGATAAAAAAACTATTCGGGCTTTAGCGTAAAAATTAGAAATGAAAATTGAATATAATTTGCAGGATTATATTAAAGTTCAGCGTAGATAATTAATTATCCATAAAGTATCATTGCTGGGTGCTGTCGCTAATAAATGGGGCAAAGTTTATAGAAATTATATTGGAAATATTTATATCCTGATTCTGATTGCCGACTCTCAATGTTATTGTACTGTCGGTTGCACCTTGGAAAACGCCGTACAAAACCGAACCATTATATAATTTCACCTGATCAAGTTTTAAATTTGAATTATTATCAGCATTTGCAGGCTTTTGTACAACAACATAGACGTTCTGATCGGGTAGGAAATTATAATAAACACCGTTATAATAAAAATAATCCAGGCTGCCGATTCTAAATGTAACAAAACCATAAGGAAGCACTCTAATCCGCGCGCCGATAGGAGCTGCGATTACATTAAATCCACGGCGGGTTCTTCTATAAAATGATCCGTTTCTATAAAAATATCTTCTTGCGCCAATATCAACTCTTTCATAATTATGAGAATAATATCCTATCCTGGGTTCATATCTTCTTTCCGAATGACCTCTTCTTCCCTGCGCATTAGTTTGACTGTAAAAACTCATCGAAATAATTAATATTAAGAAAAACATAAACGCTCTTTTATTAAAATTCGATATTATAACCATTCTATTTTTCATTTTATTTACCTCATAGTCAATATTGATCTTTTTTTGATATTTGACAGTTCTTTTTAAAAACAAGTTTAAATAATATTCGTTAAGAAGTGATTAAGATTAGTTTAATACATCGATTAACTTTTAATGACAATTCCAATATAAAATGTATTGCAAATAAGTTTTATTTATCAAAGTAGATTATTCAGTTTGTTAATATCCAGCGGCTTACCTATTATTTTTTTATCCTTATTAATAAGGAACATTGTAGGTGTTGCATATATATAATAATTCTTTGCCGCTTTACACCCCCATCCTTTGTCAGACCTTACATTTATCCAGTTCATTTTATCTTTTATAATAAAATTCAGCCAATCGTTTCTATTTTCATCTAAAGAAATTGCTAAAACTTTCAAATCATTATCATGCAGTTTATTTAAGTAACTAACTAATAACGGAATTAATTTTTTGCAATGCGGACACCAGCTTGCATAAAACAAAATTAAAATTTTATCCGATTTAATTTTATCAAGTTCAATTTCTTTACCGTTATTATTTTTCATAATAATATCCGGCACCTTAACATTGGTGCGGAGATACGTCATCTGGTTAATCATATTGTTTATGAACTCATTGTTTTCGTCATCAAGGCATATATTATCTTTTACAACATAATTTTTAACAACGTATTCAATGTCATACTCATAACCATGTTTTTCAAAATAGTCGATTAAATACTCCGTGATTTGTTTAAATACTCTAATATTAACTTTAGCCTTATTCAGCAGAATATCCGAGGCAGAAGTAAAATCAGCTTCCAGCATATTTCTCGGCAGTTGACGATTTTGGTAGTATGATAGATATTCCGCAGTTATTTTTGTATATAAATCTGAAAAAGTGAGTTCGCCGTCGTCAAAATTAATTTTATCAAGGCCGTGCTTTTTTAAAAATTCAGTTTGTTTTTCTATACTGAGGTTGAAATTTACATCCGGCAGCTGGAACGATTTAATATATCTTGCTATAAACGAATCCGGTTTTTTCTGTGAAGTGCTGTCGACAAATTTATAGTAAACTTTTTGAATCTTATCAAGATCGGCTCTTACCATATTTATGGAATCTTCTTCAGCCGGAAATTCATTAAGCAGGTGATTGAGCAGATTTATCTTTGTTTGATAATTCCTATTTAATTTTAAAAAATTATAATATAATTTATTACTTTCGGATTCAGTTATTTTCAAACTGTCTAAAATATTATTAAAGTCCGTTGAAATTGATATATTCCCGCCGTCAATAATTAAATCCAGCCGTTTATTTTTGCCGAATGTAATTCTATAAAGGCCATCATCAAATTTTTTCTTTGAATAAAAATAATTTAGAGTATAATTTTGATTAAAAGCAGAGGAATCGATTAGAATAGTCTGTTCTCCATTTACTTCCGATATATAAGCTTTACCTCTGTAACCGGAAACTCTTAAATTAATTTGTTGAGCGTAATAGTTTTGTCCCCATAAAAGCAGCAATAGGAATAATAATTTATAATTCATTTAAATAGCAATACTATAATTATTTATAGATACCGGCCGAAAATCAATAATAAATTAATAAAATTATATTCTTAACTTTTAAGCCGGCATCACAAATGATGAAGCAATTTAAAAGAAGCTTCTAATTAATTAAAACTAAACTAATAATTAATCCCCGTCGTCGCCGTTATCTTTTTTAGAAGCAGCAGCATTAACAATACTGCTTTTAACACTTTCATTGCCGTTAGCATCCACTGCTGTAATATAATAAAAGACAACTGGTGTAGATTCTGATGCCAGGCTTAGATCATCTGAATAACTTTCAGATGTTGTAGAATCAGACATAAGGAATTGAAGGGAGGCAGGATCGGCATTTGCATCTTCTGCATATGCCTTATATATAAAATATTGAGCAGCTGTACCGCTTTCAGGGGCTTCCCATGAAAGGGCAGCTTCACTGTTGTTTACTGAAACATTTAAATTCTGAGGAGAAGAAATTTGTGCATAACTTGTACTCATAAATGATACAATAATAGCAGCACAAAATAATGCCGATAACCTAATAACGGCTAAAGGTTTTATTACCATAGAGCCTCCTTAAATATTAAAAAATTTGAATTCGTGTAAACATATCAAGAGAATAATGAGATAATATATGCCAAAATTACAGCATGCTAAAATTTTTGTATAACCTGTTTAGGGTATATGAAAGGATAAATTAAATTTATTCGAATTGTGTCCAGCTGTTAAATAACAAAATTAAGAACCATAAAAATGGTAATAGTTATTTAACGGAAAATGAAAATGTTGAAAATCAATTAATAATTAAAACAGAAGATTGTCATTTCGTGTATAAAGTTTCTATAAGAATCTTCTTGCTTATACATTAAAAATTGAATACATTTTTCAATATGAATGCAGTAAGTTCTGCATTTACCTACGTTTCGGGAGCATTCAAAATATTTTTCTTAATTTCAGATTCTTTCTAAATAAGTTTGAGTTTAATTACTTATTGTTTCAATTGATTATGATTTATCGCTTTAAAATCCGGAAACTTTTAATTGAACTGAAAATTATATGGATAAAAACAGTAAAATAGAAAAAGAAGTTTCGTGTAAACCGTTACCTACGATTATTGATGCGGCAAGAAATAAAAATATAGAGTTATCCAAAATATTGGATGGGATTCCTTATGAACTTTCATATCTTTATAATAAACACGAGCGGATTGAATGGATGATTTTATGTAAGTTAATTTCGAACATTAAGGCCTTTTTTACTATAAATGAATTTATCGAATTGGGAAAAAACTTTGTAAAAAAGGAATCTTATATAGAAGGTTTTATTTTCTTTTCAATACTTTTTTCCTCGAACAAACTAACCACTGTCTTAAAGAAACAATTATCAAAAGAGGGTTTGGCTATAATTAGGCCAATTTATTCATGTGTAAGTAACCAGGTAGATTTTATCGATAAAAATAAAACCCGACTTCATATTGATCTCTTTCCGGGATATAGCCATTGTCCGGAAATGTTTTATATGAGCATCGGAGTTTTAGAAATGCTTGGCAGTAGAACGGCAAAAAAAGGGTTTAAGGTTGATTTTACTTTGACTACAACCGGCGGTATTTATGATGTTTCGTGGGATGAAGTGGGATTTACATATAAGTTGAAGAGTTGGTTACGCTGGTTATTCAATATCAGAAAAGCATTTACTGATTTAACCGAATCACATGATGAACTGTTAGAAAACTATAATAAATTGGAAGAATCAAAAAAATTACTGCAAAGACAGACTACCCAGCTTAAAACGGCATATAATATTACCAGGTCTATAAGACAGAGTCTTGATGTTACTAAAACATTAAATACAATCACTTCTGCATTAGTAAATGATGCCGGTGTTTCTTCAGGAAAAATAAAAATATTTAAAGATATAGAGGGGAACACATTTGAAGCAGAAGCATCCAGCGGTACTGCGGGAACAATTGTGAATCCAATAAAACATCCAATTGTAATAGATAATGATAGAATCGGTGAATTAATTGTCTTTCCCAAAGCTGATGCAGATGTTTCAGAATTAAATGAACTACTAAATTATCTGCTTCCAATAATTAATATATCAATTCATGATTCACTTGTATTAAGGGCTATTACAGATTATAAAGATAATCTCGAAACAAAAGTCAATGAAAGAACTGCTGAGCTAAAGAAGGCTCAGGATAAATTATCGGATATTATTCGATTACAGAACCATTTCTTTACAAATATCTCTCATGAATTTAGAACACCGTTAACCTTAATACTAGGTCCTTCCAGACAAATTTTAGAAGAAACAGAAAATCAAAAAATTAAAGATGAAGTAAATCTAATTTATAGAAATGCAAAAAAATTAAATATGCTGGCAAATCAATTGTTAGACATTTCCAGAATAGAAGCCGGGAAAATGAAATTAAAGACAAGTGAGCAAAACTTAGTGCCGATAATAAAAAGAATTATTTATTCATTCCAATCATTTGCAGAAAGAAAACATATATCCCTCAATTTTAAGGCTGCTCAGAAAGAAATAGTTATTTATATAGACGAAGAAAAAATAGATAAGATTATAAGCAACCTCTTGTCTAATGCTCTTAAATTTACGCAGAGTGGGGGCAGTGTAAGTGTAAATATTTATAAGAACGATAATAATGTTGAAATTTCAGTTTCAGATAATGGGATAGGAATTCCTAAGGAACAGTTTGATAAAATATATGATCGTTTTTACCAGGTTGACAATAAACTATCAAAAGAATATGAAGGTACCGGAGTAGGATTATCGCTTACAAAAGAATTAGTCGAACTGCACAAAGGGAAAATTTCTGTGGAAAGTGAAGAAGGGGTAGGATCAATTTTTAGAGTAAGTATTCCTTTGGGAAAAGAACATTTACTGTCGTGCGAAATTGCTGAAAATTTTTCTGAAGGTGAAATAAAAACAAAAGACAAAAAAACTCACCTAATTAATGATTCTACTTTGATTAATCATTTAACTAATAATACCCGGATTGAATCTTTTGAAAATAAAAGCAGACCCGTGCTACTAATTATAGAGGATAATTCCGATGTGAGAAAGTATATCAGAGGAATTTTAGCTGATAATTATATGATAGAAGAAGCTGACAATGGGGAAGAAGGAGCAAAAAAATCTTTTGAATTGATTCCTGAATTAATTATAAGTGATATTATGATGCCTAAGTTGGATGGAATTCAGTTGTGTCAATCACTTAAATCAGATACAAGAACCAGTCATATTCCTATTATTTTACTTACCGCAAGGGTTACTTTGAATGATAAAATTGAAGGATTGCAAACCGGCGCAGACGATTACATAATGAAGCCTTTTGAAGCTGAAGAATTAAAAGCAAGAATAAAAAATTTGTTGGAACAAAGAAATAGAATACATGAGCATTTTCAAAAATTTGAAATAATTATTGATAAAGACAAAATAACTTCTTTGGATCAAAAATTTATACAGCAGACAATTACTTTAATTAATGAGCATTTATCAAACAGTAATTTTAGTGTTGAAGAACTTGCTGAAAATTTAGCTGTAAGCAGATCATTACTTCATAAAAAACTTGTGGTATTATTGGGTGAGCCGCCAAGAGAAATCATTAAAAGAATCAGATTAAATAAAGCAGCAAAATTAATTGAACAAAAATCGGGTAATATTTCTGAAATCGCACTTGAAGTCGGTTTTAATAACCCATCATATTTTGCTGAGTGTTTTCAAAAACAATTCGGATTCAATCCTTCTCATTATCATCATAATACCATGGACAATAAATAAATTGCTTTTTACCTCCTTAACGACATGAGTCGTATTAATTTCTACAAGATTGGTAGAAATATGATGTAAGACATTTTATTGTTGTATTAATAAAATATTCATCATTTTAAAGAGATGTAAAAGGGAGGAAGAAAAATGTTTAAGAAAATTTTATTAATCGTTTTTATACTTATTATAACTTCCTGTCATAAAAATAATCCGGTTTCCTCTACCGGGAATAATCAGCAGTCGACAGAAAATAAATGGATACAAAAAACCAGTATGCCTACTGCAAGGGGTTATTTTTGTGGAGCAGAAGTAAATGGGAAAATATATCTTTTCGGAGGTATAAAAGATCTATCGGGTCATAATTCCGACGACGTAGAAGCATATGATCCTAGTACAGATACATGGACAACGAAGAATAAGATGCCTGAAAAAATTGTTGGTCAAGCCGCAGTAGAATTAAATGGAAAAATATATGTTATTGGAGGGAGAACCGGGAATTTGTTTAGCGGTACATCTTTACAATACACTTATTTATATGATCCTAATGAAGATTCATGGACAAGAAAAAAGGATATACCCACCCCCAGGGCATTTTTATCTGTTTCTGCTGTCAATGGAAATATATATGCGATTGGTGGATCAATTTCAGGATATTCGGGCACCTTTATAGTTCAGATGTATGATCCTGCATCTGATACATGGACAGCCAAAAAAAGTCTCCAGGTAAACAGGACTTCACTTACATCTAATGTATATAACGGAAAAATCTATGTTATTGGAGGAGGTGATGGTCAAAAGGCCGATGCAGGAACTTCATTTGCATATTTTGATGTCTATGATCCTGAAACGGATACCTGGAGTTCAAAGACAGATATTTCAATATCAAGATTGGGCCACGGTTCCGGAGTGATAAACGATAAATTATATATTTGTGGCGGTGTTACTGCTGTTTCCGGTAGCGGTACTTTGCTTTATGATTTATGTGAATATGATTTTAACATGGATAATTGGACAACCCGGGCATCTATGCCCTCTCACCGGCGCTGCTTTGTAACAGCTACTTTTAATGGTAAATTATATGTTTTTGGCGGTATTGCGGGTAACCAGGGAGTTCAGCAAGCACTAAATAGTGTATTAGAATATACTCCATCTGCTAATTAAGGATGGTTACCATTTTATCTTGAGATCGGGATTATAGAGTTTATCAACAAAAGGGAGGAAGAAAAATGTTTAAGAAAATTTTATTAATCAGTTTTTTACTTATTATAACTTCCTGCCATAAAAATAACCCGGTTTCCTCAACAGATGGAAATACTCAAACAAATGAAAACAAATGGATAACCTTAGCTAATATGAACTATGCAAGAGGATTTTTCTGTAGTGCGGAAGCAAACGGGAAAGTTTATCTGTTTGGCGGCTTTACCTCGCCAGGTATATCTGATGCAGTTGAAGAATTTGATCTGCAGAAGGATGTATGTACAGTAAAAAATAATATGCCTAAAAAAATATGTGGTATGGCTGCGGCAGAGGTCGACGGGAAAATATATACATTTGGAGGTAGAACGGATGACGTTTATTACGGGACAACATTAAACTATACTTATCAGTATGATCCGGCTGCTGATTCCTGGGTTAGAAAAAAGAATATGCCTTCGTCAAGAGCCTACTTAACAGCTTCAGTTGTTAACGGAAAAATTTATGCTATTGGCGGTTGTACGGTAGGATATACTGGTAGTTTCGTAGTTCAGATGTACGATCCTGAATCTGACGAGTGGACAGCAAAGGAATCTCTTCCGATCGGCACAGGCTTTCATACTGCAAGTGTATTTAATGAAAAGATTTGTATAATTGGAGGAGGAACATCTTCTAGTGGAGGGTCTACAGGAACATCTTCTCCTTATTTTCTTATATATGACCCTGTGAATGATTTGTGGGTTTCAAAAGCAGATATAAATCCTTCCAGGTGGGCTCACGGTTCGGGAATAATAAATAATAAACTATATGTTTGCGGAGGAATATCATCTTACTTACAAGGAGGGAGTGACCATTTTACATTACTTCATGATTTATTGGAGTATGATTTTAGCAGCGATAAATGGACAACAGGAACTTCAATGCCTTCTCATTTGCGCGCTTTCCAAACTTATGTTTATAATAATAAATTATACATTTTTGGCGGTTTAAATGGTGATCCCAAAGGAACACATGCGGCTTTAACAAGTATTTTACAGTACATTCCGCCTTCAGCATCCAAATGATTTTTAATTAATGATGTAATTTAAAAACCTCTATTTTTTTAAAGTTATTTTAGAAAATATATTATTGAGAGATCATAATAAATATTGAATAAAGATTTTGTGGCCGGATTTGAAATATAGTCTTACCTTAACGAGTATTTTTCAAAAACAATTCATTTTAATTCTTCTCAATATCATTACAATTTTATAAATAGCCAATAATTCCCGGTTTAACTATTAGAACGACACAGGTTGTATTAATATCTACAAGATTGGTAGATAAATGCTAATCTAAAAATTATATAGTATAAGCAATTTTAATTCTTATAAAAGAATTAAAAAGACAAAATGGATAGCTCAAAAATCAATAATAGAAAATATAACAAGCTAACTCTCTAAAACATTTAGAGAATATTTAAAATAATAAAAGGAGGAGGGTATTATGAAAATCCTAAAATATTTTTTTGTCTTAATTATTTTTACTGAGTTTTTATTCATAGGCTGTACTGAAAAATCCCAGCCGATAGCTCCGACGGATCAAGCAGGAACATCTCAAACTTTAAATAAAGCGGTTTTAACCCATTTTACGGGAACTGATTATCCAACACTTTACATCAATAGTTTTGGTGACACAGTTAATAACGGTAAGCGGGCAGTTGGCAAGGGTCTAGATGGCTGGGATTATTTAGATGCAACTGATCCGCGTGTTACAGGAATGGTTCATATAATCGGTAACAGTTCTTTCGATGAGAACGGCGAAGGCCCTGTACATGGTATCGGCATTTTACAACCTGGTACAACAGTTCCGAATCAAAATGTGAACGGGGTGTGGGAAATTAACTGGAATGGTTTTAGTAAAAATGGAATCGGTTATTTTAAAATGACAGGAGTTGGAAAAGGTGGCGATATTCAAGGGATGCAGTTGTTCATAACTGAGGAGTATAATCAGACTACTTATATTGGCCAAGTTGATGGATATATTCAATCACATTAGGGTTAATTAATTTTTTAAATACAATAAAGATTTTTATTAGAGGTTCCAAAATTTAATTTGAAATTTTTAAAGCTAATATTTCCACTAATAATGTTAAAAATTTAATTTGAGCCTTTAAGATTTTTAATCAGTAGTTACAAATTTTTGGGCTTTTTCCAATACGGATTCGGTTTCAACATCAGCAGATGAAAACGGCAAATTTAAACTTCAATATCTGTCTACTGAAACTTATTCAGTTTATATTGCGCCTAAAGATACGACTTATAAGGATACAATTATTTCCAAGGTAAGGGTAGCTGCTTACGACATAACCAACATTAGAATGGTAGTTCTCACATATAAATAGTATGCTTATGAATTAATCAAAGCCGGTTTAGTGAACCGGCTTTACTATTTTCCGTTTGAATTAGTAAATCAAAAAAATATCCACAAATAAGTGATTATTGTCATATTTAGTTTAAGAGAATCGAATCCAATTCCGGTTCCGAAGGCGTGCTGAGAATTTGAAATGAATAAAAAGCTTTATTAAGGATAGTTAAACAAATTGTTATCTAAATTTCATCAATATTACTACTTCTAAGAACATAAATTAAAATAGCTTCAAGAGACCTTCCAACTCGATCAAAGCTTTAAACTCATTGAGCTATTATCTTATAAAATTATTTATTTCCGTTTGACCGGTTTAGAAAGTCTTTGATTAAAATCTAAGTTTTATCTTCTCTTTTTGTAGCTTTTGCTTTTTTTATTAAGATAAACGAACGTTACACCACCAATTTTAATATAATCGATAACATCTCTGTAAATTAATCGATATGCCCATTTCCTATCTATTCCCTTTTTCAAAGCAAAATTAGAAGGTGTTATTACCTTATTGATTTCAATATTTTTCTTTTTAATTAACATCTTAATTTTTAATTTAATATTTTAAACGACGACTGTCAACGATAAAAATAAAACTATAGTTTAATTCATTAATTTTAAATCAATTACAAGGAAAAAATTTTATTGTTCCTTCACAAATAAAAGTCGACAAGTTCTAACCGCCTTTCTGTAAATTTAATCTTTTATTGGATTGTTTAGAGGAAAGTATTGATTATAGACACAATCTCTACCGGTATATATATTATTAAAAGTTGTGTAAATATTTCGCCAAAATCATACTAATCTTTCCTACCGCCTTCAGATATTAAAGCTTACCAAACTGAATTAGTTCTAATATTTAGAATTTTCACTGTTTCTCCCAATTGGCATAAACATTGTTCGTTATCATGTGTCTTGTATTGCAATTGATAGTATAAATTTGACTATTGTTAGTTTTATAATAAAAAGTGAACTATCCGGGCAGTTCATAAATTTAAATATGTATCAAAATTTAAATGAAATTTTTTCGTTTATTTTATAATGTTAACTTTTTTTGAATTATATATAATAATATCCTGCAGCGTAATATTATTGGTAGCAATTTCGTTGTCATTTTGCTTCCTATTCCTTTTTAAAGTTTTGACTAAAGCAAGAGTAAACGATAAAACTATCTTGCTTAAAAGATAATAATCGATTTTAGTATGTTATAAAAAATGTTATCCGGCAGGACATTCATAAAAATTGATATAAATTAAAAATGCAATATAAAATCTCATATAATGAAAATGACGATATATTATTTATTGAAACTGAAGGTATAATAGATAGTGAATCTGAGGAAAAGCTTATAAATGAGATATTTGAATGGAAAAATGATTTCGGCATTTTGAATTATTTAATAGACTTTAGAAATATAAAAGAAGTAAAATTAGGTGCGCTGGATTTTTTTGACTTACCAAGAAAATATATGAAACCAAAATTATCTCATGATATTAAAATTGTATTGCTAGCTCCGAATATTAAAAAAGAAGATTTTATCTTTTATGAAAATGTTTGCCAAGGCATTGGTTATAATACGAAGATTTTTTATGATTATGACGAGGCACTGGTTTGGTTGAATAATAAATAATTTTTTCTTCTCAATTAATTCTAATTACTTGACATTCTTTTATTATTTACTAAATTATTACAGTTAAAAATTATTTAGTTATCAAAACTATATGTTAAACTAGACAGAAACTAATTGTTAAATTGGAATTTTCTTTGACTAAAAAGTTTTCGGTGGGATTTAATTAATACAAATTAATGACAATAAATTAGGAATGCTATGTTTCACGATTTTTTATTATTTGTAGTAACTACACTCCTATTATTTTTAGGAATTTTCCTATATATATTATTAAAATCACCGTTTGGTTCGGAAGGAAAAAAAGGTTTTACATATTTTAAACCAAAACATAAAATGTAATATTTAAATAATAATTTTATTGCTTTTATAATTTTTCTGTTTAGGAAATTTATAATTTGCTGAGATATTCTTACTGAGTTAAAATAATATTTTTAATTTTAAACCGGCATATTAAGCTACTATAATTTAGGGCGGGGATTTTGTATCTGCATTATGACACGCATGGGGCATACCAAGATTGATAAATTAAATTTGTTAACAGATGCTATTTGATTTAGTAAAAAAATGCATTGAACAATATGTTATACTTTGAGTTCATGCGAAGGTAAAACACATAGAAAATCGGGAGAAGATTTACCTGATGTTTTTATTAAGAAATATTGAGAAGATAAAAAAATTAAATCGGGCTTTATCGAGAATATGTATTTGTGCCGTGCTGAATAAAAGCTTTGTTGAAACTTATTTAATCAAATTTTAAAACTGTACAGGAAAATTATAATGAGAGAAAAAATAATCATACTATTTTGTTTTTTAATTATAGGAAAAATAGATGCTCAATCTGTTTTATCAATTCGATCAAAGCCCGATAGCGCTAATGTTTATATTAATAATGTGTTATATGGTAAAACACCTATTGAATTGCTAAATATTGATGCCGGCTTTAAAAAAATTAAACTAGTGAAGGATTCTTCAAAAATATGGACTGCTAATGTTTTTCTGAAAAAGGATTCGAGTATTCAAATTTATGCTGTATTGGATGGAAATTATGGATTATTAACACTTCGTTCTGATCCTTTGGGAGCTGATGTTTATGTAAACGATACGTTAATAGGAAAAACGCCATTAGACAAATATAAAATAAAGTCGGGTATAAATTTTGTAAAAATTGAAAAAGAAAATTATTTAACTTGGGAAAAATTTATTGCAGTTACTCCCAGGTTGAAAATGATTAATGTCAATTTAATTAGGCCATTTGGTTCATTATCTTTTAACAATATTTCAAGTGATCAAAATATTTATATCGACGGGCAAGTATTGAATAAAAACAAATTAAAAAATTATATACTTCCAATCGGGAATCATGAAATACGCTTATCAGATACGAAATTTAATAAGGAAATTTATGATAACATTGATGTGGCTCCTGAAAATCATTATGATGTTTCATTTAACTATGATCAATTTTCGTTTAAACCTTTACTTATTTCTGCATTTATTCCCGGTATGGGGCAGATATATAACAAATCTTACATAAAGGGTACTTTAATATTTGTATCCACCATTGCAAGCGGTTTTTATACAGTGTGGGCAATAAAAAATTATCATCGAAAAAATGATGAATATAAAATGTACCAAGATAAATATTATTCTGCTTCAACCGAGGCAGATGCCCTTTATTATCATTCCATGACACAAAATGCTTATGAAAAAACAAATACTGCTTCTACTTTAAGGGATTTAGGATTTGGTGCCTTAGTAGGATTATATCTCTATAATTTGGTGGATGCTATATTATTTAGCAGTAAAATTGATATCATGCATTATTATCAGCAGAAAAATCAATTTGAATTAAAAAATGAAATCGGCTATAAAAGAATTGGTGTAGGACTACAATGGAAATTTTAACAAAAATTAAAAGATTATCACTTTTTATATTATTTCCATTATTGCTGCTAAGCAGTTGTAAGGAAGCAGTCGCTCCAGATTACAATAATAATAATGATCCAAAATCAGAATTATTTCAGGGACAATCACCATCAAACTTCAAAATATACGTTCTATCGCAAAACGTTATCAAATTAGAATGGCAAAACAATAGTAATTATACCAATGGCTACGTAATAGAAAGATCCATTAATAATGATAGTAATTTTACTAATATTGGGCTGGTTGATCGAAATGTTACTTCCTTTATAGATTCAGCCGCCTTAGAAAATAATCTAAATGCATATTACTACAGGTTGCGTATGAAGAATACTATTACAGAAAACACTGCGAATATAATTACAGGACATTATATTAATAAAATTAAGCTGGCTGAGAATGTAGATGGTTTTCTAGTAAGTCCAAATGGTGAATATATAGCAGTTTATAGAAAGGAAAGTGGTGGCAAAGGAAGAGTAAAAGTTTATAATGTATCCAATGGTAGTGTAGCCTTTAACTTTGCTTACGGCGCAGATTTTTTGGTTATAGCCTTAAGTAATAATAATATCGCTATTGTAATATATGGAGAATTAGAAATCTTTAGAATAAAAGACGGGGCATTAATTGCTGAAACTTCAATATCAAATCCATTTAACAATGAAACTTTTGTTGCATTCAATCATGAAGGCAATACTATTGCACTTTATGATGATTATGAACCTCAAACTCTATATGTATGGAATCTTGAAGACAGTCTATCCCTAAAAGTTGAGAAAGAAGGATATGCTGAATATTGGAATCTTAAGTTTAGTGAAAACGATAAATATTTGGTTGCAATTGCATTAGATATTAATAAATATACTGTTTACGATACAAACATGTATGAAAAAATTTTTAGTGCTGGTATCAATGGTCATTATGTTATCCCCCATGTTGTTAATCAAGATATATTTTTTTATGTCAGCAATTCTTTTTGTTTTTATGACCTCAATCAAAAAACCATAGTTAGTTCATTTAATGATTTAGATTATGTTATAGATGAGTTTGGGAGCCGGGATAGAGTTAATATAAATAATGCCGGTTCAATTTTGTCAGTTTTTCGTACTGCTAAGAATGATAGTATAAATAGTAAAATAATAATTGATTTTTGGTCTTTAACAAGCGATTACAAAATCTTTAAGAGATTTAAAACAATCGATTTGGGAAATGAAATACCAACTGATAATGCATTTTCCTCCCACAATGATTTTATCGTAAGAACAAATTCGGGAAATTTATATTTGTGGAAATACTATTGAAATAAAATAATAAAAAATATTTAATGAGTAAGCAATGACTTTAAAAGAAATACTAAAACCTGTTCGCTATATAATTATTATAGCGGCAATCATATTAAATCTATCATGTAATTATTTTACGGAACCGGAACCATTTGTAAATAAAGATGCACACCCTCCTAAAACTCATTATGAGAATGCTAAATTAATCAATTATTCAGAAGATCAAATTGTAACTGGTACAATTACCGTCGGGTTTTCTTTAGATTGGGATCCAATCTATACCGACTCTGTTATAGTATTTGTAGACTCAGCAAGGATAGCCAAGATCGTTCCTTCGGTATACTACCCGCTTCAATTTAAATTTAAGATCAACACAGAAGCGTGGCCTAATGGAAAATATAATATTATACTTTATGCATACAAAATTCCAAGTCTTAACGATTCACTGGGGACAATGAGCTTGCTAACTAATGCTTTATATATTTATAAAACAAGTCTGATCTTTGATAATACTACGCCAACTGCTCCAACAAATATTAAAGTTACCCTTCAAAATAACAATGCTATAATATCTTGGACGCCAACGAATTTTAATTTTTTTCATTCATATATAATTAGAAAGAACGGAGTAATAATTGATGAAATTTATTCGCAGGATGACTCAACATACATAGATTCAACATTGCCGGATTTTTTCAATTTTTATTACGAAGTTGGTGATTCGATCACGGGGCAGAAGGCCGCATATTCAAATGCATATAACCTTAAACAAGGAGAAACACTATCTATTAACCCGGCATATTACATTATGGATAATTTAAATGATCAAGTTATTTTTGCCGACTCTAAATATCTCACATCAGTTTCAACGCAGACCCATGAAATAATTAATCAAGTCCCTATAGACTTTAATGCTTCGTCTGCATTATGGGCGAAAAGTGTTAGCGGTGATACAATATATTGCTGGAATAATAGTAACAGGTATTTCTACACATATGGCGTGAACCAATTGAATATTATCGATAAGCGGCACATTGGGACAAATAATATTGCCAATGCCTTATCAACCGGACCTGATGGTAAATTGTATATTTCACAATCAAACTTAAAAAATTACTTATTTGTTTATAATAATTTTGAAAAAGTAAATACGGTTATCGCTCCAGCAGTTAATTTTGAAAGTATTAGCCGTTTCCTGAGTATTTCACCGGATGGTCATACTTTACTGGATGTTGAAGATAATGGAATAAAAAAGTATTCAATTGATAACGGAACAATCACTTATAAATTACAGTCTGCGATTCAAGATCATATTGATTTATTCTGGACGGATTGGAGCAACTCAAGAATATTTATAAAACGTCAAGATAAAATCGTTGAGCTTTGGGATACACAAACACTCAATTCTATCAGTTCGTTTGATTTGCCTGCTTCAGAACCTAATGTATCTAATATAACTGCAATTTTTGCAAATATTAATAACCTTTATGTTGCATATACAATAAACTTTCATAATTCGAATACAACTCTTCTTGCAGAATACGATATTATTAGCCAACAGTTAAAAAATTCATGGATTTATCCGTCTATCGTTAATAGTATACTTGGATCTAAAAACGGTAGTTATCTTTTCTTATCCACATCAACAAATCAATGGATACTTGATATAGGAGCTAACCAGTAATGAAAAAGTCTTTAATAATCCTAGCTGTCTCATTATTTTTAATTCAATCTGTATTTCCTCAACAAAAGAGAGCTCTCAAATCATGGAAAACATTTGTTTCTATTGGTTACGGGAGTACGGAATCAAGAAGTTTCAGTAAATATTATAAATCACTGATTGATAGTTATAGATTTTCAGGTGTGCCAATTAATACTCAGCGAGAATTCGGGCCTACAATACTAGCAAATACGGGATTCATTTATAATTTTTTGGCAAACATAGGGGTGGGTATTTCTTTCGGATACTTTTATTCTCCCGCTTATTCTAATTATAAGGATTATGCAGGCATCGTGAAAATAAATGGATCAATAAGTAATTATGATATTTTATTAAATGTATACTATGTTGTTCAGAAAATAGGAAAGTTTCCAATAGTAATAAATCCTAAGATTGGATTTTCTCATTCCTCCGTAATGGTTACACAAGAAGTTAAATTCAATAATTTTCAAGAATATAATTATAATAGGAAATTGACAAATGGTGGATGGGGGCCGTGTGCTCAGTGTACAATTGGTACTTCCGTTAACTTAGGAGATTATTTCCTTAATATTGACGCAGGATATAGATGGGCCTGGATTGTACCTAAAGAACAAATGGAAGAATCAATAACAGGAACTGACTATGCATATGAAGTAACAGATATAGGATTAATCGGTTTTACTTCTTCATTATCATTTGGGATCAAATTTTGATATCTGATTTAAATAGTGCAAGCTATTTATTAAAAAATTTTTATTATCTTATTACCTAGCAGTGCATTTTATGCTGACCTCTTTTCCCGCATTACATTTATGTGAGTTTTTAAGATTAGTCATCCCGTTTCTGCGTACTTTTTCAAAGTGTTCGTGCCATAAAAGAAATATCTTAACAAATTATTTTGAGCATAAGTACTATTTTCTTAGTGCTTTTTTTGAATTAAGTAGTTTTAGCAAATGAAAAAGTGCGAATTTTTTTATGTTTTGCGGTATGAAGCAAGCTAGTCTAGAATTGAGACCAATATCACCATTTTTAACCTTCATAGACTTTATTTTAATTGTATAAATAGAACTATCCTAGAATTGAGATTTCCAGGGCAGTATTAATAATTACTAATTATAAAGGATTGTAGGAAAATATGTGCTTAGCGTATAATATGACTGATAATGCAGAACGAAAACTATTTAAAGAGCATCGTATGGAATATGAATGTGGAGTATTTTATAAATTATTTGAGCGTAAAATATCTTTTTTCAAATCATGGACACCTAAAATTTATACACTGTTTGAAAGAGTAAAAATGGAATTAGGAAAAATTTATTTTGATGAAGACGGCATTATAGAAAAGTATAAACAATTAAGTACCTATGAATGGCAAATATATTCAAAATATCCAAAAGGATTTCATGCATATTTAGGACTTCCGCGAACGGTCAATCGTCCATTCAAAACATATTTCCCGGTAATGCTTGCCGATATTGTTGCACTTGATATGCATAAATCTTATACAACGGGTATTAAAACATCTTTTGAGCCGGGCAGACATACGGAGGTTGCCGGCAGAATTATGTATATTTTCGATGAAGTAACCTGGAAGCAGTTTCAAACTGACATTACTACCAGGCCAATTGATTTAGATGAAATGAAAGTTAATACTGTTAATACTGAATTTGCTTTATTAGAGGCTTAATACTTTACATTCCAAATTAAACTAGATTAAAATAATATTAACTGCCCGGCAGTGATATCACTATGGCAATAAATGATTCCTCACCAATACAGGATGTGAAATAAGAGTACAAGAATCGGATTATCCTAGAATTGAGATTTTAAAAACTTATTCACCGGGCAAAATAAATTCTAATTTTGAACTTCAACTATTAATCTTTTATTAATCCAACACATTATACTGAACTTCACAATATAATTGTGCGGAAAAACAGCTTATTTGAAAAAGGTTGACTGATTAGTTATCAATATGTATTAAAAAAAAGATTACTATTCATAAATGACGCCGATTAAAGTTATCCGGTTTCGCTTTCACTTTCGCAGTGACGATCCGGGCTTTATGATCGTCTTTAAGTTACTGGCGATTCATTTTTATTTAACGCGTTTGTCTTTAGGCTGCGGGTGGGCAGCTTAAGCGCGATATTGTTATACGGTTTAAAATTAATTTTGGGAATTCAATCAATCTTATATTAGTCTCAATTCATCTCTTCAAATAAAACTTTATAAAATTTTCCTAATAGTATATTTATCAAACTTTGACATTTCTTTGACAATTATAGTTCAAGCAGAAAATAAATTTAAATAGAAAATAAACCGGATTTAATATGTTAAAGGAAATGATAACTTCAATACTAATACCTGTCTTTTTATTGCAGGTAGCTGGTTGTTATTCGAATAATGAAATTACAGCAAATGAATTCCAGCAGCATAAAAAAGATGAAATAAAAATTATTACAAAAGATTCAAAAGGATATTAATTGTTTTGTGATAGTAATTGTTATAGGTGTAGTATTTCTTATTTATATTGTAAAAGGATACAACATTTATAAATACGGGCTATTAAGTGATAAGTAAGAAAAAATGAAAAGAATAAAAAAATTCCTTTTTCTTCGATTAAAAAGTTTTATGCCGACGAATTTGACACACCCGAAACTATACTTGCTGGAATTGGTTTTGCTTTAGTTGCATTTACAATATTAGTTGTAATACTTAAATTGACCGTAAAAAATAAACCTGCTATAAATTTATCGAGATTAAAATTTTAAAAATAATTAATATTTTATAAGCCATTTCAAAATAATTATATTAATCAGTTCCTTTTTGAAAATGCCTTACAATGCCTTCTCCTTTAGCATGAATTCGTTTTGGAAGCATAAAACCTGTGTCAGCTAAATGTAAATCCAAAGAGTGGTATCCTAGTTTGTATTATTATTTTCGCTAAAGGATGTCATGCAAGCGGAGTCGAGCCAAACATCCTTTAATTTCATTAAATCCCTCGTCTTCGCCCGGGATGACAAAAAATAATTTTCAAAATTTAAGCAAATTAGGACACTACCAACCAAAGAGGTGTTTTAAGAAAAATTTTTTGTTAACTTTGCATCCTAAAAGTCTTGAGAATTGCAGAATTTAAAGCTGCGCCCATAGTTCAACTGGATAGAACGTCGGATTCCGGTTCCGAAGGCTGAGGGTTCAAGTCCTTCTGGGCGCACAACAGGTAGTTTTAACCTGAAAAAATATAATTGAAAATTATAATAATATTGTTAAATTCGTAATCAATTTTTACTTTATTAAGAATTTTTTAAATGAAAAGTAATAAAAATAGGAGAGCTTAAATTTAATGCTTACTAAAAAGAAAAAACTTTCTAAAAAAGAAATTAAACAAGACAAACTGGTAGAACTTTATTATAAAGTATACGGCTATTTTGATGATAATAAATCTCATGTAATTACTTATGCAGCAGTACTTGTTGCTGTAATTTTAGCGGCTGTCTGGTACATCAATCATAAAAACCAGCAGAACTATGCTGCCGGAATACAGCTTTCATCAGTGCTGAATTATTACGATAACGGTGCATACCTTGAAGCAATAGAAGGTCAGGCAGGGACTAATGTTATCGGACTAAAGAAAATTGTGCAGCAATACGGAAGTACTGAAAACGGTGAAACGGCCAAAATATATCTTGCTAATTCTTATAACCGTTTAGGGAAATATGACGATGCTTTTAAATATTATAAAGATTACGACGGAAGTATAAAGATGTATCAGTCTGCTGCCTATGCCGGACAAGCAGGTTATTATGCGGATAAAAATGATTATAAAAAAGCTGCTGATTTATATTTAAAAGCTTCAAGGGTAAGTGAAAAAGATGTTCTAAATGCAGAATATCTTTTACATGCAGGTATAAATTTTTTAGCCGCAAATGAAAAGTCCGAAGCAAAAAATGCATTCGAAAAAATAAAAAAAGATTACGATACTTCTCCTGAAGCAAGTAAAATAAATCAATATTTGGCCCAGGTTAATTAGAGACTTCTGTTCAAATTTTAAATGAATTTTTAACCAGTAAATATGGAAATCTAGATTATTGGATAGCAGTTTGATATGGATATTAATATCACTTTAGTAGCCCTATTTGCTTCGCTTAATTATCTTCTTCTTTCTTATTTTAATTTCTGCTTACCATAACAATGGTTAAAATCACTTAACTAAAATTTCCCGATTTTATCAAAAAATGGTTAAAAAGAGTCAAAATTATGTCAAAAATTATAAAAATCTGTTAAAAATCGATTAAATTCATTTCTTGACTTTCAGACCTTATATATCTATTTTTTTGATCTATTTATAAACAAATAATTATACAATTTATGGCAGATACTTCGGATTTCAGAAACGGATTAATAATCAAATTTAAAAATGATCTTTATTCAATTGTTGAATTTCAGCATGTTAAGCCTGGTAAAGGCGGTGCATTTGTAAGAAGCACGTTAAAAAATCTTAAAAACGGAAAAGTTCTTGATAATACTTTTAGAGCGGGAGAGAATGTAGAAGTTGTTAGGGTTGAACGGAGAAAATATCAGTATTTATATAGGGATGGAGATTTTTTAGTCTGCATGGATAATGATACGTACGAACAATTAAATGTTCCCGTAGAATATTTCGGAGATGGAGTTAATTATTTAAAAGAGAGTGAAGAGGTTGATATACTGTTTAACGGAACTGAAATAGTTAATGTGGAAATCCCGATTTTCGTTAGTTTAAAAGTAACCGAAACAGAACCCGGATTTAAAGGAGATACTGCAACAGGAGCAACCAAACCGGCAAAAGTAGAAACCGGGGCTACCATAAGTGTCCCTTTATTTATAAATGTAGATGATATTTTAAAAGTAGATACAAGAATCGGGGGATATGTCGAGAGAGTAAAATCTTAAATATAGGATAATCAAATGGATTTAAACCTCATAAAGAAGCTTGTAAAAATTGTTGATACAAGTGAAGTTACAGACCTGGAAGTTGAAGAAAATGGTCTTAGGATAAAAGTTGCTAAAAAAATTAGAAGCTTTAAAATGGACGGACAACCCCAGGTAGTTATCGGTCAATCCCCTGCAGTGCAAGAAACAGTTCCTCAATTGGCATCGGAAGAAAAAGTTCCTGCTTTTGCGGAACCAATATCAGGGCAGCACGAAATTAAATCACCGATAGTTGGTACATTTTATAGAGCACCCGCTCCGGATTCAGATCCCTATGTTCAGGTTGGAGATACAATATCATCGGGTTCCGTTTTATGCATAGTTGAAGCAATGAAATTGATGAATGAAATTGAATCGGATGTAAGCGGGAAAATTGTTAAAATTCTGGTTGAAAACGGTAAACCGGTTGAATATAATCAACCTCTATTTTTAATTCAGAAAAGCTGATACATATCTAAGACTTCGAGGAAATATTGTTTAAAAAAATACTTATCGCAAACCGCGGCGAAATTGCCTTAAGAATAATTCGAACATGTAAAGAACTCGGGATAAAAACAGTTGCAGTATATTCTGAAGCTGATAAAGATTCTCTTCATGTTACATTTGCCGACGAGGCAGTTTGCATTGGTCCTCCCTTCGGAAGGGACAGCTATCTAAAAATTCCTTCAATAATATCGGCAGCACAAATAACCGGTGCGGATGCAATTCATCCGGGTTACGGATTTCTGGCAGAAAATGCAAGCTTCTCGGAAATATGTACCGAATCAGATATAAAATTCATTGGGCCTTCACCAAAAATGATTAGTGCAATGGGCGATAAATCATTTGCTAAAGATACAATGCGGAAAAACAATGTCCCTGTCATTCCGGGAAGCGACGGCGTTGTGAACGAACCGGATGAAGGCAAAAAAATTGCTGAAGAAATAGGTTATCCTGTAATTATTAAAGCATCAGCAGGCGGCGGCGGAAAAGGCATGCGTATTGTCTGGGATAAGAAAGATTTTGATAAATCTTTTCAAACTGCAAGAGTTGAAGCGGAATCTGCCTTTGGCAACGGCGATGTTTATATTGAAAAATTTATTGAAAATCCAAGGCATGTGGAGATTCAGGTTCTGGGAGATATGTTCGGTAATGTTTATCATTATGGCGAAAGAGATTGTTCGGTTCAAAGAAGACACCAAAAATTGATTGAAGAATCACCCTCTCCGGTTTTAGACCAGTCACTGAGAGAAAAGATGGGTGAAACGGCAATTCTTGGTGCACACTCGGTGAACTATGAAGGTGCAGGTACAATAGAATTCCTTGTTGATAAACATAAAAATTTTTATTTCATGGAAATGAATACGCGTATACAGGTAGAACATCCCGTAACCGAATGGGTATACGGTGTTGATATTGTAAGACAACAGATATTGGTTGCTGCAGGAGAAAAGGTTGATACTTTGCCGCACGAACCGGTTGGCCATAGTATGGAATTTAGAATAAACGCCGAAGATCCTGAATTCGGTTTTAGACCTTCTCCTGGAAAAATTCAATCTCTTCACTTCCCGGGAGGTTTTGGGGTAAGAGTAGATACTCACATTTACACTTCTTATTCTGTTCCTCCGTATTATGACTCTTTAGTTGCCAAGCTAATTGTTTGGGGAAAAAATAGAGATCATGCAATCGCCAGGGGAAGGCGTGCACTTGAAGAATTTGTAATCGAAGGAATTAAAACAACAATTCCGTTTCATCTTAAAGTTCTTGAAGATAATAGATTTTTAAGCGGAAACTTCGATACCAGTTTCCTAGAGCATTTTGTCTTTTCATAAAATTTTATTTATATATTATATACCGAGGTAATAATGGACTTTCCAGAGAATTTAAAATATACAAAAGATCATGAATGGATTTTAGTTGAAGGTAATACCGGAACAATCGGAATTACCGAATATGCACAAGGCGAATTAGGTGATGTGGTTTTTGTAGATATTGACCCGAAGTTAACTGAAATATCCGCAGGTCAAACATTCGGTTCAATTGAAGCAGTTAAAACTGTAAGTGATTTATACGGGCCTTGCAGCGGAAAAGTTATCGAAATTAATAAAGCGCTTGCCGATTCACCGGAAGTAGTAAATTCCGACCCGTATGGCCAGGGGTGGATGATAAAAATTGAAATTAACGATAAAAACGAGTTGAATAATTTATTGGATACGCCGGCTTACAAGCAGCTTATCGGTCAATAATATTTTCGGTGATTTTTTACCTTTACAACAGCAGTTTATTTAACCTGAAAATATTAATAAACTTTTAGCTGATGCGACAAGATCCTAAAAAGGATTTTGTCTTCTTTTTTAATTAGCTGCGGTTATGCTTAAAAATTTTTATGATATTTGATGCACGCAAAAGAAAATATAATAATTATAGATTTCGGTTCACAATTCACTCAATTAATTACACGCAGAGTTAGAGAAGCAAAAGTTTATTCCGAAATCTATCCGCACACAATAACTCTGGAAAAAATAAAAGAGATTGATCCTATCGGAATTATCCTTTCCGGCGGACCAATGAGTGTCTACGATGAAAATGCTCCTGTTCTGGAAAAGGAAATTCTAAAACTAAAAATCCCGGTTTTGGCTATTTGCTACGGATTGCAATGGCTTTGCAAAAATCTTGACGGGAATGTCGAACCGGCAAAAAATAGGGAATATGGGAAAGCTACCCTTAAGGTTTTAAATAATTCTAAGCTTTTTAAAGATGTAAAGAAAGAATCTACTGTTTGGATGAGCCATGGGGATTTGGTTACTAAAATTCCAACCGGATTTAAAATTATCGGCGATTCGGATCATTCACCTTTCTGTGCCATTGAAAATGATAAAGAAAATTTATTTGGCGTTCAATTTCATCCCGAAGTTTTTCATACCGAGGAAGGCTCAAAAATAATTCATAATTTTTTGTTTGATATATGTAATTGTAAAGGAGATTGGACGCCTTTAAATTTTATTGAGGAAAGTATTTCAAAAATTAAATCTGTTGCCGGGACGAGCAAAGTAATTTGCGCTTTAAGCGGAGGAGTTGATTCTACTGTTGCCGCTGTGCTTGTAGAAAAAGCAATTGGAGATAAATTAATCTGCATACATATAGATACCGGATTGATGCGCAAAAATGAAAGTAAATTAATCGAAGAAATGTTTAAGGATAAATTTAGTCTCCGGATTATTCATATTGATGCATCGGAAAAGTTCTTAAATAAATTAAAAGGTATTGTTGATCCGGAACAGAAAAGAAAAATAATCGGCAGCACATTTATAGAAGTTTTTGAAAAAGAAGCAAAGGAATTTGAAAACGTAAAATTTTTGGTACAAGGAACGCTTTACCCGGATGTAATAGAATCGGTTTCCGTAAAAGGAGCATCTGCTACAATTAAATCTCATCATAACGTGGGCGGCCTGCCGGAAAGAATGAATCTTAAATTAATCGAACCGTTTAGAGAATTATTCAAGGATGAAGTTAGAAATGTAGGCAGAGAATTAAATATACCCGAAAGTTTTATAGAGCGGCATCCGTTTCCTGGGCCCGGGCTGGCAGTAAGAATATTAGGTGATATCACTAAAAACAAACTTGACATTTTACGTGAAGCTGACGATATTTTTATTCAAGAAATTAAAGCTGCTGATCTTTATAATAAAATATGGCAGGCATTTGCAGTTTTACTGCCAATTCAATCGGTCGGAGTAATGGGTGACTTTCGAACATATGAGAATGTGCTGGCTCTTAGGGCGGTAACCTCAGTTGATGGAATGACTGCAGATTGGTTCAATTTCGATCATGATTTTTTAGCAATGGTTTCGAATAAAATTATTAATAAAGTTAGGGGGATAAACAGGGTGGTATATGATATAAGCTCCAAGCCTCCTTCAACTATAGAGTGGGAATAAAAATTTGGATCAGGATTATCAATTAAAACATAAAATGAAGGTTGCTCAAAACTTTGAGCTTGAGGGAAAATTGTTGCACGCAGCTCAAATATATAACCAGATAATTCAGGAATACCCGGATTATGTAGAAGTATATTTTAATATTTCAAATCTTTACGAACACATGGGAAATATTATACCGGCTTTGGAATTGCTCAAATCCTATCTTGAGAATAATCCGGATAATAAAGATATAAGACTTTTTTTAGGACAATATCTTCTTAGAAATTCTAAATGGGAAGAAGCAATTGACATTTTCAGCTTTATATTACCCGAAGATGAACCAATTGTTGCTTTCTTTGTCGGTTATGCTCATTTTATGTTGGAAGAATATGAACTGGCAAAAATAAATTTGGATAATTTTATATCTGTTGAAAATAAATCGGAACTAATACAAGAGGCGAATATTTATCTGGCAAAAATTTGTCTAAAAATGAATGATTATGAAAATGCCTTACTATACGCAAAAAAAGCAGATGTACTATATTCAAATTTTTGGGAGTTAAATCAAATTTATGCCGAAACTTATTACAGTTTAGGAATGTACGCACACGCTGTTTCACCTGTAGAAAAAGCTATTATGCTTAATTCTTCAGAACCATCTCCATATGAAACAGCCGGGAGGATTTACCTTAAATTAGGAGACTATTTAAAAGCTGAAAAATATTTTTTAAAGTATATAGAGACGATTGAAGATGCTTCGTCGGATATTTATGCAAAATTAGCCGAGGCATGCTTAAAGGGTGAAAAGCCGAAGGAAGCTCTGGCATATTTTGATATTGCAATTAAACTTGACCCTGAAAACAAAACGGCCTTAGCCGGAAAAAACAAAGCCGCTTATATTCTTAATAATAATATGGTATCAGATGGTTAAATATTTTTTGTTCATCACTTATTTTATAACTTTACTTCAACCGATTGTAAGTGCTCAAACCGAAATCGACAGCGGAAAGGTAAATGCCGAATTCCGTCTTGCCCTTGATCTGTATAATTCCGGACAATTTAATGAAGCGCAAATAATTTTTAATAAAATATCTTATACCAATAATTTTAATTCTAAAACTACAATATCATTAATCTTCGATGCTAAATCTTTAATAATGCTTCACGATTATGAAACTGCCGACTCCGTTCTTAATGATTTTATGGCTCAATATGGTGCAAGCAAATATAAAGATGAAGCAGAGCTAATGTCTGCAGAAATAAATGTTAATCGGAATAATTACTATTCTGCATTTAAAATCCTAACACAAATTATTGAATCGACTGATTCACCCTTTTATTATAGTTATGCTCAATCTACCGGGGAAAAGATAGCATTATATTTTTTAAATCCTGTTCGTATTAAAAATTTATCCGATAGTACGGAAAATATAAAGTTAAAGCCGTTTCTTCTTCTTACATTGGGAAAGATGTATTTGCAAAAACATGATTATAATGATGCCGAAGCTTCACTGTCTGATTTAATACATCTTTACCCTGCATCTGAGGAAAAAGGAGAAGCAGTAACAATATATCAGCGTATTTTAACCGATAAAGAAACTTCGCCTACTACTCCGCTTATAGGAGTAATGCTTCCTTTTAATTATCAATCCAATGATACAATTTCTAATGCGGGAGCGGAAATTTTAGAAGGAATTAAATTTGCGGTAGCACAGTATAATAAAAACCACGATCAAAAGGTCGGTTTAATTATAAGAAATACGGAGAGAAATAAAGTTAAAATAGAAAGTATTGAACATGAGTTTGCTTCAATTCCTTCGTTAAAAGTTATTATCGGTCCCATTTATAGTGATGAGGTAAAAGAAACTCTGGATGCATTTAAGGATACGGACATTCCTATAATTTCACCAACGGCCACGGAAAATAATTTAACGGAATTATATCCGAATTTTTTCCAGGCTAACCCTTCTTTTACCGTAAGAGGACAGGTTATGGCGGAATATATTTATTATGTTGAAAACAAAAAATTAATTTCTGTCCTTAATGCAGATGAGGGATATTCGCCGTTATTGGCCGGTGGTTTCGTTAATGAATTTAATAAAATAGGCGGACAAATTTTAGAACAGCAGACTTATCATAGTAATAATATATCTTATAGTGAACAAGTTTCACAGATAGCAAAAGATTCGCTGCAGCTGCAGGGTGTATATCTCCCGTTAGCGGATAACAGAGACGTGCCGGCATTACTTTCCCAATTTGTTGCTAATAATTTAAATGTATCCATATACGGGAATCAGGATTGGTTCCTTGCTAAAGGTTATGAAACTAATTCTACTTTGAGCAATATGATTACTTTTACTTCCGATTATTTTATTGACTACTCCGATTCATTATTCCGTAAATTCAGTAAACGATTTTTAGCTCAAACCAATATTGATGTTGACCGAAATGTTTTATACGGATATGATACTGCCGACTATTTATTGAATGTGATAAGAGATTTTAACAGCAGCAGGCAGAGTATTATGAGAAGTATGGAATCGGGAGTTATATTTAAAGGCTTTCACAACAATTATTGCTTTGATCAAACAAGGATAAACAGTTTTTTAAATATTGTTCGTTACCGTGACGGAAAATTTGAACTTGTTGATAAATTTAAATTAACAAACTAAGGAATAAAGGGGGAAAGTATTCTAACAGTAAAGGATCTTCCGCTGGATGATAGGCCCCGTGAAAAGCTTATGCTTAGAGGGGCTCAAAATTTAACAGATGCCGAATTACTCGCTATACTTTTACGAACGGGGACAAAAGGTAAGTCCGTAATTATTTTGGCACAGGAATTAATTAAACAGCATGGAAATTTAGCCGTTCTTGCTTCAAAGTCGTTAAATAGTTTAACAAAAAGTCTTGGGATAGGTAAAGATAAGGCTGCTACACTTTTAGCCGCATTTGAGCTAAACAGAAGGATACAGTCTCAAACAAAGTGGTTTTCCGAAAGTAAAATTACTTCTCCAAAGGAAATAGCGGAAATATTTATACCTTTACTAAAGGATGAATTGAAAGAAAAATTTATATTAATTTGTTTGAATTCGGCAAATAAAATAATTAAATTTGAAACGATATCAATAGGGAATTTAAATTCGAGCGTGGTCCATCCTCGCGAGATATTTAAAGCAGCAATTGAAAATAGTTCTGCAAGTATAATTTTGCTCCATAATCATCCTAGCGGTAATCCCGAACCGAGTAATGAAGATATTGCAATAACTAAAAAATTGGTTGAAGGAGGGAAAATATTGGATATTCCGGTATTTGATCATATAATAATTGCAGGGATTACTTATACAAGCTTTGTTGAAAAAAAAATTATATAGTTGTTATCTATAGCATAGGTCTAAATACTGTTGATTACTCTGCTTGAATTTATATAGTCATTTTATTATATAGTATACGTTTATAAAAACTTAATCTGTAATAAGTTATCAATAAAACAACGGTTAAGCTTGTAAATTACCATTGAGTTCGATTTATCTATTAACTTAAACAACTTACTAAAAAATAATTAATAATTGGAGGTTTCAATATGAAGATAGTGAAAGTTGTAAGAAATACCGCTATAATAGCTGCTTTTGCTGTTACTACGGCTTTCTTAAGCGGTTGTGGTGGTGTTAGTGAAGCTGAGATGGCTCAATTGAATAACCTAAAAAGTGAGGTTAGTTCATTACAATCTCAAGCTAATTCGTTGAAAGACGAAAGGGCTAATCTGGAAAAAGAAATCGCTGCAAAAACAGAAAAACTTGCACAGTGCAATAAAGAAAAAGAAGAAACCAAAGCTAATTTGGAAAAATTATCTTCTAAATAAGCTTGAAGAAGAAATTTAATTTTAACTTGGAGGAAAGTTTTATGAAATTAAGTAGAAATTTAATTAGTGTTTTTTCTCTTTTGCTTTTATTTTCTGTAGCTGTTTTTGCACAGGAAAAAAAGATGACAAAAGATGAATGGCAAGCTGATACTGCGCGTTTAATTGCGCAAAAAGCCAGCTTAACGAAAGAAATCAGCTCATTACAGACAGATGTAAATAATTTAAAATCAAAAAATATTGAAAGCTACGATGACTGCATGAAAGAACTTTATGCAATGGTCGGAGCAACCCAGCAAGATGTTGATAATTTTGGTAATGCCGTTAACGAACTCGACGGTAAGATTAGCAGAAAAGAAGGACCAAAAGCCGACAGACAGAAAGATCTGGATGCACTGAAAGAAAATAAAATAAGTGCCTTGCCGGAATATTTTGACAAGGTCCATAACCAGATGCAGGCCGCTTTGGACGCATGGGTTGAAGCTCCAAAAGAAATCAATTATACTGTTGTAAAAGGCGACTGCTTGTGGAATATTGCTAAAAAATCAGATATATATTCAAATCCGTTTGCTTGGCCGAATATTTATAAAGCCAATCGCGATCAAATTAAGAATCCTAATTTGATTTTCCCTAAACAAGTATTTAAGATTCCTCATTTAACAGAAGAAGAGAAAGCTAAATACGAAAAGATTAGAACAAATTATAAACCAGCTCCGGTTAAATAGCCGTTTAACTGAATGTTAGTTTATTATAAAACTATTAAAGCCCTTGTCATTATAGATGATAAGGGCTTTTTGTATTTATAAAAGGAGTAAAATGACTGCTGTAGAAAAACGTATGGTCCTTGAAAATGTTGACTTATTAGCATTGCTCGGCATTAATGACGGCAACATAAAGTTAATTGAAGAAAAATTTAATGCATCAATAACAGTGAGAGGCGAAAATGTTACAATTAAAGGAGTAGCTGAAGAAGTAGAAGTTATTGAAAAAATTATTAAGGAAATGATATATGTCCTAAATACAAAAGGAAGATTAAAAACTTCGGACATTGAAACAATTCTGGAATTGTCCGGTCAGGGAGTGGAAATAATGACCGACAATGAATTTGACGCAATTGTGCTTTATACAAAAAGCGAAGTTATAAAAGTTAGAACACCTGGTCAAGTAAATTATCTTCAAAAAGCGCTTAAAAATGATATTTGTTTTGCCATAGGTCCGGCCGGTACAGGTAAAACCTATTTGGCTGTTGCATTTGCTGTTTCAGCATTGAAGAAAGGGACTGTTAGTAAAATTATTTTGGCAAGACCTGCAGTAGAAGCCGGTGAAAGTTTGGGATTTCTGCCGGGTGATTTTAGAGAAAAGATTGATCCCTATTTACGTCCGTTGTATGATGCGCTTGATGATATGATTCCTTCCGATAAATTAAAAAATTATATTGAGAAAAAAACTATTGAGATTGTGCCTCTTGCTTATATGCGCGGCAGAACCTTAAATAATGCTTTTGTAATACTGGATGAAGCGCAGAATGCTACGGATATGCAAATGAAAATGTTTCTTACAAGATTAGGTGTAAATTCCAAAGCAATTATAACAGGTGATATTACTCAGATTGATCTTCCTTCAAAGACACAGAGCGGCTTGGTTCAAGCGAAAGATATTTTAAAAGATATAGACGGAGTAGGTTTCGTCTATTTTGATAAGTCTGATGTAGTTAGGCATAAGCTTGTAAAAGATATTATTGATGCCTATGAAAAATTTAATGGGTCTGTTTCTTCGAAGAAATAATCGAATTAAAATTATTTTTAGCTCTTATAAATAGATTTGCTCTCGTTCCAGTATATGTCCATTTCTGCTAAGTTGGACTCATTAATCTTTTTACCTTTCTCTTTCACTCTTTTTTCAACATACTTAAATCTATTTATAAATTTTTCATTAGTTTTTCTTAAAGCATTTTCTGGATTTATTCCTAAAAATCTTGCATAATTTGTCATTGCAAAAAACACATCGCCAATTTCGCTTTCAAGCTCTTGAATTGATTCCTCTTTTTCCGATTTATGCATTTCTTCAATTTCTTCTATAACTTTTTTCCAGACATCTTCTTTATTGTCCCAATCGAAGCCTACCTTTGCTGCTTTTTCCTGAAGACGATACGCTCTGTGAAGTGAAGGAAGCTTCTCAGGAACACCATCTAAGACCGAGTCTCTGCCTTCGGTAAGTTTGATTGCTTCCCAATTTCTTTTTACATCTTCGGAATCGTTTACATTTACTTCACCGAAAACATGCGGATGACGTCTAATAAGCTTTTCTTTTATGGAGCCAATAACTTCATCAAGATTAAATTTATTTTCTTCTTCGGCAATTACAGCATGAAAAATTACATGGAAAAACAAATCGCCTAGTTCATTCTTCATTTCCTCAAAATCCTTTTTATCAATTGCTTCTACTAATTCATAGGTCTCTTCAATAGTGGCTGCTTTTATAGAATCATTTGTTTGTTCCTTATCCCACGGACATTCTTTTCTTAATCTTTTAACAATCGCTACAAAATCATTAAATTTACTTTCGGTCATATTTTTAATCCTTTAAATTAAAAATCTTTTTTTAATCATTAATAGAATAAAAATAATAAAATCTTTGCTTTATAAAAAAGGAGTTTATATGATAGAAGAAAAAATAAAGGAATTAGGATTTACATTGCCGGAAGCTCCAAAACCTTTAGCAGCTTACATTCCGGCATTAAAAGTAGATAATTTAGTATTTACGGCTGGTCAATTGCCAATGATTAAAGGAGAACTGAAATATACCGGGAAATTAGGAGCTTTTATTTCAATTGAAGAAGGCAGAACTGCTTCCGAGATTTGTGCTTTAAATTGTTTAAGCGCAATAAAAGGTGTTATTGGAAATCTCGATAACATAGAAAGAATTGTTAAGCTCACTGCATTTGTGAATAGTGCAGAAAATTTTACAGATCAGCCGAAAGTTGCAAACGGCGCTTCGGAACTTATTGCTAAAATATTCGGAGAAAACGGAAAGCATGTACGAAGTGCTGTCGGCGTTAATGAACTGCCGCTGAACGCGCCGGTTGAAATTGAGATGATTGTAGAAGTGAGTAAAGACTAAATTGGATTGTGCATTTTAAGAAATTTATTTAATTTAAAAAAGCAGTAAAGTATCATTGTAAAAATACTTTTTGCGGAAAAGTATTAGTTATATTCTCCCCAAAAAATGAGTGCAAAAAAATGGTATTATATAAAAGAGTATCGTGTTTAAATTCTTGTGAATTGTTGAGAAGCACTTCGGTTTCAATCATAAAAATTTTTATTATCGGATTGTTTTTTGCATTTACTCAAAATTCTTTTGCTAACAGCCTGTTTTATCAAGCACCGGTAAACCAATTAAGCAAATCAAAATCTCAGAGAGGATCTAATATATTTGTTCGTCACTACCGTCTTGGTGAACAATTGATTTATCACATGAAAGGCATAAATCAAAGCGGGAAAAATGTAAGGCGCTACAGCATTGATGCTGTAGGAGATGTTAAAAAAGATTCTGCCGGAACCTTTTATGAAGAATATAAATGGAGAAATTTAATTGTAAACGGAAAACAAGAAACTCTAACCCAATCAAGTAAAAAGTTTCGTCAATTCGTTTCGCTGGAGAAAGGTTATAAACTTTCCATACCTGGCTTAGGAAAAGTACAACCAAATCTTATTGGACCAATAGTTGATTTTCTTACTTTTTATGCTGATCTCAGGCTTGCAATGCGGCAGAACGGATTAGTTCACCCGGGCGATCATGTATATGTAAAAGACAATAAACCAAATTCATGGGCAGACGGTCATCGTGTACTGCTTGGCCAGGATGCAATTGATTTTAATATAGCGTTAAAGAGTATCAATTTAGATAATCATACTGCAGAATTTATTATCCGCCATGTACCGCCATCTAGACCGGATGTTAAATTACCGGCTGCTTGGATGCATAAACCGGTAAAAAATACTCCCAACAATTGGGTGCAGATTGTTAAAATACCCGGTGGAAAATATTATGCCTCTGTCGGCAAGGAAATATTTAATGTGCAAATGAAGATTAGCCTGCTTTCGGGTAAGATTATAACGGCATCATTGGATAATAAAGTGTATACAGAAAATAGGATATGTTCCGATCCGAAATTATTACATGCGGGAAAACCAAATTATGGAACTATTATTCGTAAGATTGAAATTTATTAAGCAGCCTGGCTAGAAAATTCAATCGGTCAAATTTATTTAGGTTAAAGATTCTTAGCTGCTTTTGCTAATTGATAATTCAATGCCAATCGGGCAGTGATCCGAACCCATTACATCACTTAATATAAAAGCATCTTTAACGTCGGCTTTCACATTTTCGGAAACAAAGAAGTAATCAATTCGCCAGCCGACGTTTCTTTCCCTGGCGCGGGTAACCATATCCCACCATGTGTAATTATCCGGCTTAGAATTAAACATACGAAAAGTATCTATATAACCTGCTTCTAAAAATTTATCTATCCATTCTCTTTCTTCGGGAAGAAAACCGGATACTTTTGAGTTTTCTTTCGGACGTGCGATATCAATTTCTTTGTGTGCGGTATTTACATCTCCGCATATAATTATTTTTTTACCGGCTTTTTTTAATTTATTGGTATAGTCGAAAAAAGCATCATAAAAATCCATTTTATACTTAAGCCGTTCGGGGCTGGCTTTTCCGTTAGGATAATAAATATTGAATAAGGTGAAATCTGAATATTCGGCAATTAGAATTCTTCCTTCATTATCAAATTTCTTATTTCCGAAACCTTTTTTAATGTTAACCGGCTTTTGATTGGTATAAATAGCAACACCGCTGTAACCTTTGCGTTCACCTGAACAAAAATAGGAATGATAACCATTTACATTTCTTAAATCATCCGAAAGCTGTTCTTCATGAGCCTTGGTTTCCTGAATACAAAGAATATCAGGATTCTCTTTTGATACCCAATCTAAAAATCCTTTTTTGTAAGCTGCTCTTAAACCGTTAACGTTCCAGGAAAGTAATTTTATTTTTTTCATATTATTTTTTTGATTATTAAAATATTTCCGCTTGTTCCTAAATTAAATAAAGTTTAAGAAAAATCATATCTTTTTGTAATTCAGCATATTAAAAATTAAGGCCAAAATCTGTTTAAATATATTATAGGAATTTTTTAAATAAAGCTAAAATTTATCCGGTATCAGGAATCAGGTATCAAGTATCTGGTGCCTCTTTTACGGAAATTAATTCTCTTAAAAAAATGAATTTATTTTTATATGAAAAGACGATAAAGATATTATACCAAGCTTCTCTTTATATTCGAAACAAGATTCAATGTTTGCTGAAATTCCTCATCATCCTTCATCAATGATTTAATTACAGCGCTTCCTACAATTACTCCATCGCAGTATGGTGCATAAGCTTTTGCATCTTCTCCATTTGAAATGCCGAATCCGACAAGTGTTTTATTCTTGTTAACAACAGAATGGGTCCTTTTAACAAACTCAATACTGCCGGTTTTATCCTTAAGATGAGAACCGGTTGTACCGCTAACTGAAACACAATAAACAAAGCCGCTGCTTTTCTCATCAATAAGTTTTATCCTATCGTCCGGAGTAGTTGGAGTTATTAAAAGGATTTTATCAAGATCATTAAAATTATCATCAAAAAAATTATCATATTCTTCTATCGGAATATCGGGAATTATTACGCCGTTTACGCCTGACGCTTTTGCTTCATCAGCAAATTTATTAATGCCGTATGACAAAACCGGATTTGCATAACCCATCATGATTAAAGGTTTGTCGGTTTTTTTTCTTATTTCTTTTATAAAATTAAAAGTAGTTTTAAGATCAATTCCATTTTCTAAAGCAATTTGAGAAGAGTGCTGAATAACAGGTCCATCTGCTAATGGATCACTGAAAGGGAATCCGATCTCAAGCATATCGGCACCGGCTTCTAGTATTTTAATTGCAAGTTCAGGGAAATTATTTTTGTAGGGAAATCCTGAAGTAAGAAAAACCGAAAGTACTTTTCCATTCAATTTATTTTTATTCGAGATGTAATCTTCAATAAATGACATTTAATATCCTAATTTATCTTTGATAGTATTTAAATCTTTATCACCGCGCCCGCTTACATTAACAATGACAATCTCTTCTCTTTTTGTTTTAGACATTAGGTATTCCAAGTAGGCAACAGCATGTGCGGATTCTAAAGCAGGAATTATTCCTTCTACTCGGGAAAGTAATTCTGTTGCTTTAATTGCTTCATCATCTGTAACAGAATAGTAATCGGCAATAATTTCGTCTTTAAAGAAGCTGTGTTCGGGTCCAACGCCGGGATAATCAAGGCCGGCTGAAATTGAATGAACTTCCGAAACCTGTCCTTCTTCGCTTTGCAGAAGATAGGTTTTCATTCCTTGAAAAATTCCTTCACGACCCAGTGTTAAAGTTGCGCAATGTTTATTTGTATTGATACCGTATCCTGCAGCTTCCACACCAATAAGCTTAACGTTTGAATTTATAAAAGGATAAAAAATTCCAATAGCATTGCTGCCGCCGCCTACACACGCAACAATATAATCAGGAAGTTTGTTTTCTGCCTTTTGAATTTGTTCTTTAGCTTCTTTTCCGATAACCGATTGGAAATTGCGAACCATCATAGGGTAGGGATGGGGACCGACTACGGAACCTATTATATAATGAGTGTCTTTTACATTAGTTACCCAATCGCGTATAGCTTCATTGGTTGCATCTTTTAATGTTCTGCTGCCCGATTTTACGGGAATAACTTCCGCACCTAGAAGCTTCATTCTAAAAACATTAAGACTTTGTCTCTCTATATCAACTTCACCCATATAAACAAAGCACTTCATTCCGAACTTTGCACAAACCGTAGCTACAGCAACTCCATGCTGCCCGGCGCCTGTTTCAGCAATTATTCTTGTCTTACCTAATTTTTTTGCCAGAAGAATCTGTCCTAATGCATTATTTATTTTATGTGCGCCTGTATGACAAAGGTCTTCGCGCTTTAAATAAATTTTTGCTCCATTATAATGTTTGGTTAATCCATCAGCAAATGTAAGCGGAGTCGGGCGTCCGCTGTATTCTCTGTTAAGTTTGTCAAGTTCATTTTGAAATTCTTTACTTTTGCTTAATTCAGAATAAACTTCTTCTAGTTCTTTAAGAGGAGTTATTAATGTTTCGGGAACATATTTCCCGCCGTATATCCCAAAGCGTCCGTTAATGTCCGGGAAATTGTATTCAATTAACTGCTGCATAATTATTTATCTTTCTTTCGACAATTGGAGCCAACTGCTCGATTTTTTCTAAAAGTTTTTTAAAATTTTTTGGGGTTAATGATTGAAATCCATCCGACAAGGCTTTTTCCGGATGATTGTGAACTTCAATCATTAAACCATCTGCACCGCAGGCAATAGCTGCCATAGCCATTGGCGGAACTCTATCCCATATTCCTATTCCATGGGACGGATCAACTATAATCGGGAGATGAGAATGCTTTTTAATCATCGGAACTGCGTTTAAATCCAGAGTATTTCTTGTCATTGTTTCGAAAGTACGAATGCCTCTTTCGCATAATATAACATTAAAATTACCCTGGGATAAAATGTATTCGGCGCTCATAAGTAGATCTTCAATTGTAGCGGCCATTCCGCGTTTTAGAAGAATGGTGTTCCTCAATTGACCTGCTTCTTCCAGCAAAGAAAAGTTCTGCATATTTCTTGCACCGATTTGAATAACATCCGCAACTTCGGAAATTAAAGGAAGTAATTTAGTATCTTTTGCTTCGGTTACTACCATCATTCCTAATTCCTTTTTAACATCGGATAAATATTCCAATCCCTTTTCTTTCAAACCTTGGAAAGAATAAGGACTCGACCTTGGCTTATAAGCACCTGCTCTTAAAAATTTTATTCCCATTTCTTTTAGTTCGCCGGCAATATCAAAAAGCTGCTGCCGGCTTTCAACCGAACAAGGCCCTGCTATTATTGTTAGTTCATCTCCGCCTATGTTTTCTTCATTTATTTTAATGATTGTATTTTCATTTTTCATTTCCCTGCTTACAAGCTTATATGGTTTGGTAACTCTTATTACTTCATCAACGGAATCCATCGTTAAAAAGTCTTCTTCATTGAGAAGATTTGTCGGACCGGTAATTCCTATCCCGAGTTTGCTGGCACCTGGAATTTCATGCGGTATGCAGGTTTTTTCAATAATTTTATTTTTTACACTATCAATATCTTTTCTGGGAGAATCCAGTTTCATTATTATTAACATAACATTCTTTCTTTGAAATTAACTTATTTTTCTAAAGCTACTTAATTCTAGTTTGCATATGTGAATTAAAGCTAAAATTATCATATTGTTAAATTGTTTTATTGTTGTGAAATTTGTAATTAACAAAACAGCAATAAGACAATTTAGCAATTTAACTTCTCTACCTCCGGTTTATAATGTAATACTTAGAGAATTAAACTTCCTAAAAAACTCTTTCACTTTTTCTTTATCCTTTTTACCCGGTTCGGATTCCAAAGATGAAGATAAATCAACTGCTGCAGGTCTAATTGTATTAAATATTTCTTCAATATTTTCCACCGATACTCCTCCTGCAAGTATAATTTTATTTTTTAAATTTTCCGGTATTAATTCCCAATCGAATTTAATCCCCGTTCCGCCGAATTGAGTTTTTGAAAATGAATCAAGTAAATAATATGCATTTTTATATTCGTGAAGAGTTAAAAAATCAAAATGTTCTTTAATCCTAAAACTTTTAATTATTGGAAATTTTATTTCAGCCGTTGACAAAGGGGTTTCTTCTCCGTGCAATTGTACTGCATTTAATTTTAAATCTGAAGCAGTGCCGTTTATCTTTTCAGATGATTCATTTACAAACACTCCGATTTTCATAGTAAACGGTGAAAGATTTTCAATTATTTTTAAGGCATCATCGGGAGAAATATATCTTTTACTTTCCGGATAAAATACAAATCCTAAAGCACTTGCGCCGGATGATTCACACAGTAAAGCATCACGTAAATTAGTTATCCCGCAAACCTTAACTTTCATTTGAGCACCACTGCTGAAGTTCTTTAAGTTTTGATTTTATATCTTCAGCTTTCATTAAATGTTCACCGACTAAAACTGCATTTGCCTTTGCCGAATGAATGAAATCTATGTCTTCCTTTTTACTTATTCCGCTTTCCGAAACAAGAATTACATCATCCGGTAAGTGCTTGGCTATTTTTTCAGTTGTTGAAAGATTGACTGAAAAATCTTCAAGATTACGGTTATTAACGCCGATTATTTTATTTAATTGAAAATCTATCTTGCTTAATTGTTCTTCCGAATGAAGCTCAAGCAAAACTTCCAGGCCTGTTTCCGAAGCGGATTGTGTTAAATCCCGGATTTGATTTTTTGATAAAGCCTCACAGATTAATAAAATTAAATCAGCTCCGTTAGCTTTTGATTCAAATACCTGGTATTCATCGATAATAAAATCTTTACGGAGAAGGGGAGTTTGTTTAATCTTTGCTATATCATTAAGAAAAGAAATATCACCTTGGAAGAACTTTTTATCGGTAAGCACAGAAACTGCATCAACAGATTCCTGAAAATAAAATTCAGCAATCTTTAAGTGGTTGAAATCTTTTCTAATTATTCCCTTTGATGGGCTCGCCTTTTTTATCTCGGCTATAATTGAAATATTCCCGTTCAGCTTAGACTTATCATAAAAGCTTAAAGATTTTACATTAAAAAATTCCATATCTCTGAATGAATTGAAAGTATAATTACTTCTTAATTCTTTTACTTCGGACTTTTTTACTTCAAGAATTTCATCAAGAATATTCAAATTGTTTTCTCAAATTAATTTTAAGATTAATTATGCCGCATATTTCTTGCTGAATGAGGCAAAGTCATTTAACTTTTTTAAAGCAGCACCGCTCAAAATTGAATCTTCAGCTGCTTTCTGGCATTTAGTCAAATCGCTGGAGAATTCTGCCGCATAAAGAGCGAGTGCAGCATTAGCTGCTACCGTATGAAAAGCTCCGTTTGCATTTTTGTTCTTAAAGATATCTAATATTATTTGTGCATTTAATTCAGGTGAATCACCCTGTATATCTTTATGAGAGATTTTCGGATAACTAAAAGTTTCATTGGAAAGATTGTATGTCCTGATTTCTTCACCGTAATTATATTCATGCACTTCGGTTATGTCGCCTAAATAAATTTCATCGTATTTATCTACACTGCAGAGAAAACATACTTTTTGAAGATCAAGATATTTTGCGGCTTCTGCCATTGTCCTAGCTGCTTTTAAATTAAATGTGCCGATTATTTGTTTCTTTACTCCTGCCGGGTTTGTTAGAGGACCCAGCATATTAAAAACAGTTTTCATTCCTAATTCTTTTCTAACGGTTGCCGCATACTTCATTGCAGGGTGATATAACGGGGCAAACAAAAAAGCTATGCCGACCGTATTTATCGCTTCTTCAGATTGTTCTTTAGTTAGATTGATATTTATGCCTAACGACTGCAGGACATCAGCGCTGCCGCTTTTGCTGGAAATAGACCTGTTCCCATGCTTAGCAACTTTTATCCCCGCACCGGCTACAACAAAAGCAGTAGCGGTAGAAATATTAAAGCTGCCTGAATTATCTCCGCCTGTTCCGCAGACGTCTATTACATTTTCATCATCGCAATTTATTTTTACACCTTTTTCTTTCATTGCTTTTGCAAAGCCGGCAACTTCAGAAGGCGTTTCGCCTTTCTTTTTTAAAGCGATTAAAAATCCGGCTAAATGCGAATTGTTCACATTACCGCTCATTATTTCGCTCATTGAATCAAAGGATTCTTGAAAAGTAAGATCCTCGTTATCAATTACCTTTTGTAAATATTCTTTTATCATGATGTCAACCAGTTTTTTATTATATTTTTGCCTTCTAATGTTAAAATTGATTCCGGGTGAAATTGAATTCCTTCAACCGGAAAATTTTTATGTCTGATTCCCATTATACTACCATCATCTGTTTCTGCAGATATTTCTAATTGTTCAGGGAGGGATTCTCTTTCAACCATAAGTGAATGATAGCGTGTAGCATTAAATCTTTGATCAATATCTTTAAAGATCGTTTTGCCGTCATGTTTTATTTGAGAAGTTTTGCCGTGCATTAAGATTGGCGCTTTAATAACTTTGCCGCCGTATGCAATACTCATAGCCTGATGACCTAAACAGACTCCTAAGATTGGAATTGTACTTCCGAAATTTTCAAATGCTGTAAGTGAAACTTTAGAATCTTCTGGTTTTCCAGGCCCGGGAGAAATTAATATTTTATCCGGTTTCATTTCGTTTATTTCATCGGAAGAAATGCGGTCATTCCTTTTTACAATTAATTCGCAATTAAAGCTTCCCAATAATTGGACAAGGTTATATGTGAAGGAATCGTAATTATCAATTACCAGAATTTTCATCTAATACCTCTGCATATTTTAATGCTCTAACTAATGCTGCCGATTTATTTTTTATTTCTTTTGCCTCAAGTTCGGGTCTGCTGTCTGCGACAATACCGGCACCGGCCTGCCAGAAAATTGTTTTACCTTTTGAAAAAAGAGTTCTGATAGCAATACATAAATCTAAGTTTCCGCTGAAATCAAAATAGCCGACTGCACCTGCATAAACATTTCGCTCATGTTTTTCGTATTTATCAATTAATTGAATTGCACGAATTTTCGGTGCGCCGGTTACTGTACCGGCCGGAAAGCATGACATCAATGCATCAATTGAATCTTTATCATCTGCAAGTTTGCCTTCCACTTTCGAAACAATATGCATTACATGGGAATATTTCTGTATCTTCATTTTTTCAGTTACCTGTACTGTCCCGTATTCGCAGACTCTGCCAAGATCATTTCTACCGAGATCTACAAGCATTGTATGTTCGGCTAATTCTTTAGGATCATTTAACAAATTTTCTTCAAGGGCTTTATCTTCTGCGGTATCTTTACCTCTTCTTCTTGTGCCTGCAATCGGTAATAGCTGGGCTTTTCGATTTTTAACTTTTAATAAATCTTCTGGGGAAGTGCCGATAATTGTAAAATCATTTTCGAATTCTAAATAATACATGTAAGGTGAGGGATTAATAATTCTAAGGGCGCGGTAAACATTTAATAGGTCACCGGTATAATTTGAGAAAAATCTTTTTGATAAAACAATCTGGAAAATATCACCTTCAACTATATGATTCTTGCCTGCTTCCACCTGAGTATAAAATTCGTTCGGATCGAAGTTTTCTGCAATTTCTCCGTCAAGTGAAAAATCTGATTTATAATTAACTGTTTTTTTAAGCTCTGATTTTAAATCTGCTAGTATTTTTTTTGCATTTTGGTAAGCGAGATCGAGGTTAGTGTCTTTTTCAATTTTAACGTTTGTTATTAAAATAATTTGGTGTTTGTAATGATCGAAGGCGAGTATTGTATAATAAATTCCGAAAATTGAATCGGGGTTCTCAAAAAATTTTGACTTAAACTGAATTATACTTTCAACTAAAGAAATATTTTCATAACCCAAAAAGCCTACGATTCCGCCTGTAAAATCGGGAAGTTCATCAATCTTGGGCTGTTTATATTTATTAATTTCATTGCGAATATGTTCAAAAATAGTTTGCTCAACGGTTTCTTTAGTTCCGTTAATTCCAATAGAGATTTCTTTATTTTTATTTGAAATTATTTTTTCAGGATTTTTACCGATAAATGAATATCTGGCTAGGTTAGTTGACCCCTCAACAGATTCCAAAAGAAAATTTTGTTTTCCTTTTTCACGAATTTTTAAGTACGCCAAAACTGGAGTTAACAAATCCGCGGTTATAATTTCGTAGACCGGGATCAAATTATACTTTAATGCTAGTTCTTTAAATTTTTCTATTTTCATATTTTTACTTTAAAAACAAAAAACCCTTCCCGGTTTTACGAGAAGGGTTTTAATTAAAAATTATTTATCTCAAAATTACCGGGTCATATTATTTTGCATATTATACCACCACCAATTGTTTTGGCTAAATGAATTATTTGTAAAATAATATGTCCCGTTCGTATTCTTCATAATGTAATGTGCAAATATAAAATACTTTTTTTATTTGTCAAGTTAATAATTAAAAAATTTTAATTTGGATCAATTTTCAAAATAAAATTTTAGAAATTTCGCATAATCATTCAAAAGATTGTGTATAATTCTCAAATCCGAAATAGAAAGATAAAAAAGTCTCAGGTTATTCGTTAAATAAG
>CAZCFZ010000022.1:0-62255 GCA_964498065.1 uncultured Ignavibacteriaceae bacterium | reverse complement strand
CAAATTTACCAACTTTACTAGAGGGATTCTTTTTTATTTATTTTGGACAGATATGCCACTTATAAGTGCAGTTGAATCCGAAGGTGCAACTGTTTTTATTAATTCATATATTTTTTTAATATGGGAACTATCACCGATTAGGCTGTTGGGGTTTATATATGCATAAATATTTTCTTTTAATTGACTATACTCAAACTTTAGGGCTTTTTCTTCTAATGCTTTTTTCACGATATGAGTAAGTTCATCAGGATCAACAGGTTTGGTAACATAATCATATGCTCCTTCTTTAAATGCAGTAATTGCAGAAGGAACTGAAGCAAATGCCGTTATCATTATTACGATTACTTCACTATCAATATCTTTTATCTCTTTTAGAAGCTGTAATCCATTAATCCCAGGTAATTTCATATCAATCAGAACCAGATCGAACTTTTCATTTTTAAATTTTGCTAATCCTGACTCCCCGTCTTCGGCAATAACTACTTGATAACCCTCATTTTCAAACCAATGAAATAGAGATTCTCTAATGATTTTCTCATCATCAACGATTAAGATTTTTTCGTTTATATTCATAATAATCCCGGCTTTTAATTTCTTTATTTGATCTATTTGATGAAAATTTTACTAAAAGTTTATTTATTTTAATTTTTATTATTTATCCTCTAATACGTTAAATAATTAGATTTTTATGAATCAATATTTATATTATTTATGATATTTACATATTCATCATTGCCGATGAGTTGATAAAAATACCTAATCTTCTCATTGCTATTATTAAAATCTGTATTAATAATTAGACAACAATCTCGATAATCTTTTATCAGGTTTAAAATTTTTGTCTGTTGAACTTGTAATTGATTATGAGAAATCAAATTATCGGAAATTTCGTTTTGATTTATTGCAATTAGAGCAATCCATTTATTCATTGCAACACCTTCCGGCGACCAATCTAATTTATCAAGTAATAAAAAATTTATAGAAGAGCGAATAGCTAAATTTCCCCATTCTCCTTCAATTGATAAAATTTTTTCATCTTTTACAAAATATACCTTTCGCATATATTCTTTTACTTGAACTATATTTTCCAATAAATTTGTTATTAAGGGATTTATACCGAGATAAAAGATGTTTGCATATATATTCTTAACAACTAAATTATTTCTCAAATAAATTAATTTTGGGTCAAAACTAGTTTCTTCAATTCTATTAATCATATTATCAAGAAATGCAGTACTATGCAGCTCGTAATTACATTTATAATTCGAATCAGAAAAAAGGTTTTTTAATACTTTATCTAGCGGACAATTTTCGCAATCAAATTCTCTATTACATAATTTATCTTCAATAATATTTGAACCAATCCAAATACAATCCAGATCGCTGCCCGAACCTTTGTAAATATTTTGATTCATTTTGACCATAAACTGATATGCTCTTTCAATGCAGTAATTTGGTAAGAATATAATATTCAGAATAAAATATTTGAGCAGGCATAATAACACCCCTATTTGTTAATTAATTCAAGATTACTTAAGCAAACTGCGAGCCAATATTTTACATTAAAATTAATAAAGACAGATAAAAAAATAATTGAACGGATATATTATGTTATTTTAATTTTTTTTAGCGAGAATCTAGAATAAAAAGAAGACAGTTGTTGAAATTTTTTTTATTTACAAAGCATTAGTTGCATTTGAGCAATTATTGATGAGTAATTATTTTTGGGGAATATTCGATATTATTAAAATGATTAGATTAAAAAAAATTTTTGGTTTATTTAAAACAATTCTCACTACCTGAAAATATTTAACAATTTGTTTTTCAGTACTGAGAATTAATTTTTAAAAATGTAGAAATTTATATCCATCAACTTTTCCCCTGCATTTATTACAATAGTCAATTCCTTTAATATCAACCTCCTCAATTCCTGCAGAAGAATGCATCACGCAATCCCAGTTCAAGCAGTGCCGGAGACCGAAATTATGCCCAAGTTCATGAAGTACTTCTTTAATTGTTCTTTCCAAAAGTAATTTATCATTCGATTCACTTGTGTAGAATTCTTCATGCAAACGGCAGACTGAAACTATAGAATGTTTTCCGCCAAGTTGTGCTTCGCCAAAAACGAACGTTAAAACCGGGACAAAAAGATCAATCTCACTAAGTAAAATGATCTTGCCGTTTACATTTTCTGTCAGGTTCATTGCCTCGGCAATTATTTGAGTGGAAAAATATTGGTTTCTTTCCTTCGAAAAGAATTTTTGAAGTTCAAATTGAAGCTCTAGTACTTTAAACGGTTCCGCAAACCTTTTTGATAATTCACTTAGAAGATTATTTAAAAGCCGAACATTTGAAAATCTTATTGGAGCAATAAAAATTTCCATTAATTATCATTCTTACTAAGAGCATATTTATTTATTTTATTATAAAGGGTTACTCTATCAATCTCTAAAACTTGTGCACTTCTGGAAATATTCCAATTATTTTCATTTAGAATTTTATTTATATGTTTTTTCTCCATAGCTGCAAGGCTCTTATTTCCCTCATCAAAATAGAGATGGTTGGAAGAAAGATGGAAAGGCAAATCTTCAACATTTATGGATTCGTTCTTGCCTACAACCATTGCTCTTTCAATTGCATTTTCCAATTCACGAACATTCCCGTGCCAATCATAATTAATTAAAAAGTCCATTGCTCCTTTTGATACACTTTTTACTTTTTTATTCATTAAACTCGAATATTTATTGATAAAGAAATTTACTAGAAGCGGAATGTCTTCTTTTCTTTCTCGCAGAGGAGGTATTACAATCGAAAATACATTTAACCTGTAATATAAATCCTCTCTAAATTTCCCTGCTTTTACCAGTTCTTCAAGCGGCTCGTTTGTAGCAACAATTACTCTAAAGTCGCTTTTAATCAGTTCATTTCCTCCAACACGATTAAACTGTTTAGTCTCGATTACTCTTAATAGTTCAATCTGCATTTTAATTGAAATAGAACCAATTTCATCAAGAAAAATTGATCCTCCGTCGGCTAATTCAAATTTTCCTTTACGTCTAAATTGAGCACCTGTAAATGCACCCTTTTCATGACCGAATAACTCGCTTTCTAAAATAGTTTCAGCTAAAGCGCCGCAATTGACTGGAATAATAGGAAAGTATTTTCTTTTACTGTTTATATGAATAGCTTTTGCAACCAGTTCCTTCCCTGTTCCGCTTTCACCTCTCACCATAACGGTAGTATCTGTTGGTGCAACATTTTGAATAAGGTTATAAATTTTCTTCATTTGGAAGCTTTCGCCAATTAAGTTATCCGGCCTTACAATTTCATCAATACTCTCCTTCAAATGAATATTTTCAATCTTTAAAGCTCTTTGTTCAAGTGCATTTTTAACTAAATGAGCTAGTTCATCAGGGTCAACCGGCTTAGTAACATAATCGTATGCTCCATTTTTCAATGCTGCAATTGCAGTCGGAACTGATGCAAATGCAGTAATAAGAATTATAAGTGAGTCTTTATCAAATGCCTTAATTTTATTTAGAAGTTCAATGCCGCTTATACCAGGCATTTTCATATCAACGAGCAAGAGATCATATTTATTTTGTTCATATTTTTTTAATGCTGCTTCCCCATCTTCCGCAGTATCAACAATATATCCATCCTCTTCAAACCAGTGGAAAAGTGATTCTCTAACGATTTTTTCGTCATCTACAATTAATATTTTTTCTGTTTTATCCATAAATACTCTTAGGAAATATTTTCATTTGGGGGAATTGTTATTTTAAAAGTAGTACCTTTTGGTGAAGTTTGTTCAACGTTAATTGAGCCATTTTGATTAGTAATAATTCCATATGCAACTGCTAATCCAAGTCCGGTTCCTTTAGAAGCGTCCTTTGTTGAATAGAAAGGTTCAAAGATATGAGGCAGATCTTTACTTGAAATTCCAGTACCTTCATCAATAATTCTAATAACAGCTTTTTTATTTTCCCAACCGCACTTTACTATAATTTTGCCGCCTTGAGGCATAGCTTCAATTGCATTTATTAAAAGCGACATTAATGCCTGTTGAATTTTTTGCCCGCTGCAGTTAATTTCTACTTGATCCGAAGATAAATCTTTTTCAATTGTAACTTGAGAAATCTCAAGATGATGTCTTATTACAGTTATACTTTTATCAATTATTTTTTGAAGGTCCTCTTTAGCAAATTCATCTCTTTCTTCGTGGGAGAACAAGAGCAAATCTTTAACTATTTTTCCGCAGCGTGAAGACTCTCCCGAAATCAATTCAAGATATTCTATTAATTTAGCATGTTCAGAATCTTTTTGAATCGACTGCAATTTCCTTATTATCAGTTTACTGTAGGTTAAAATTCCTTCGAGCGGATTATTAAGTTCGTGAGCAACTGTTGCAGAAAGTTTTCCAAGAGATGCTAACTTTTCTATTTGGTTCACCTGATTATATATATTTTTCAATTCAACGGTTTTTTCATTTACTTTATCATTAAGTGTTTCGGACCAGTTTTTTATTTCTTTATAAGCCGCGTCAAGCTTTAAAGACATATCATTAAATTGATGTGCCAGCTGTCCCAATTCATTTTTGGTATTTAGATTTATTTTATACGATAAATTCCCCTTACCGATTTCTTCAATCCCTTTAGTAAATTTATTAATAGGGCGATTAACAAGAACTGTTATAAATAAACCGCAGCAAAAAGAGATAACAATTGTAATAAGAAAAGCATTCAGAATTGTTTCCTTTGTATTTTTAGCGATAATTGCATCCAGCTTATCAAGCCCAACAACTACATCAAGAACTCCAAGAATTTGAACATTAGGTGAATGTGCATGACATGTTGAGTTATAACAATCCGGTTCATTTTGAATCGGATTTATTAATCCAAGAACCCTTCTGTTTTCTTTATTTTTATAAATTCTGATTTTATTCTGAATAGTAAGGCTGCTTAATGGAATTTTACTATTATGACAAACTATACATGCTTCGGCAGAGAGGTTTACTTTCTTGGAAATTTCTGAACTGTCCGTTGAAAAAATTATTATGCCCTGCTTATTATAAATTCTTATATCATTAACGCCTCTTTCAGTACCAAGTGTCTTAATAATTTCATGAACATCCTGCCTTCGATTCAACAGCATACCATAACGTGTAGACTTTTTAATTAAGTCGCTTATATTGTATGCACTGTCAAAACGCGATTGTGTTAAATAATTATCAAGATTTTTAATAAGGAAATATGTATATATTGCAAATATGCTGAAAAGAATTAAAGAAATGGAAATTATTAGTCTTACACTTAATTTATTTATTAGCTTGGTTTTCATAAAACCCCTTTTCCTTACGGTAAAATTATGAATAACTTTTTCTACTTCCAATTCTGTTTAAAGTTGTTAATATTTGAATGGATAATGAATAATAGAATCGGTATAAATTTTAAAAAGCTAAATATTTCAGTATCTTTAAAAATTTTTCTTTTCCAATGAGCTGATATAAATATTTAACCTGATTACCACCATCCATCATGGTTGGTCCCACTTGCGGATAAAACGATTTAATTTCTTCTAATATTTCAACAGATTTTTTGTGAAGTTTTTCCCATTCCTGTTTACTGATCTGTCCAATTGAAACATCCTGTTGAATTGCAAAAATTATTGCTATCCATTTTGATCTGGCTATATCATAAGTATTATTCTGTATACCATCATAAACGGAAAAATTCATGGGTGCTGATAAATTAATTGATCCCCATTCTCCATAAAATTGCACAACAGTTTTATCTTTTAAAAAGCTTTTGTTTTGACTGTATTTCATCATAATACTAAAATTATCAAAAAAACTTATGAAAATAGGATTCAAACCAAGGTAATAAGTATTAGGCATTACCTGCTTTATTATAAAACAATTATGCATATAAATAAAAGTTTCATCGTACTTAATAGAATTAATTTTATTTTCAGCAATGTCTATTATAGTTTGCATCTTATTTAATCGATCTTCATCCTTGTAATTTGGATTTCTCATTACATTATAAAACTGACAATTTTCACAATCAAAATTTTTATCACATAATTTGTACTCAATTACATTAGAATCCATCCAAACACATTTTTGTAATATGTTTGAATTATTAAACACTTCATCTTTATCTTTCATATCATTCACTTAAAATAATTTGCTTTGATGTTCTTTCTTTTACATTATCAATATTTTTAATAAAATTATCTTCGTCATTAAAAACTGGAAAATTTTTAACTACCAATCTAAAAGCAAACATTGCTAAAACAACAAGCATAATTGTTATTGAGATTTCATCAAAAGACGGGAAATAATTTCTTCCGGAAGATGCCGCTAATCCTGTTATACTCACATTCATTCTATTCAAAATAAATCCTGAAATTACAAGGACCGAAGAAATAAATAACCATTTTTTATTTTCTCTATATTTTTTATAGCTCAATATGTAAACAGGCAGAAAAGTCCCAATTAAAATTTCTAAATAAAAAAGATAGGTCTCGGTTGAAGGAATGGTTAGATAGATAAATTTACCGGGAGAAGTAAATTCAACCAATTTTAAAAGAAATCCGATTATCAGAACTATCAAGACAACGAATGCAGCACTTGATAAAATATTAATTCTAATGCCGGTATTAAAGGCTCTTGCATTTAGAAATGATTCAAAAATGATCATTGAGAGCCCGGCACCAATACATGAAATAAAAAAATGAACAGGTAATAAAGAAGAATACCATAATGGATGAAGTCTTCCCGGTACTATTAAATACAAAGAACCAAAGGAAGACTGGTGAAGTGTGGAAAATAAAACACCTGCTATAACAAAAATTGTTGAGATTTTTTTGAATACTTTTAATAGTCTGGTCAGATTGAATTTTTCCAGCACAACCGGTGCAAACTCTAAAATAAGCACTGTTGAATAACAGATTATACACCAGGTAATTTCAAACATTACCGAGTGAACATTCCACATAACCAAAGGATGCCAAAAATTTTCGGGTCGACCTAAGTCTACGATTAACAGACAAACTACTAATGAATAACCTATAAACGCAGTTAAAATAGCCGGTCTTACAATTGGTTCAAATTTATGTATATGGAAGATATGAACAGTTGCTGCTATTGTGAATCCTGCTGCAGCTAATCCAACTCCAAGAAAATCGAATCCTATCCATAATCCCCAGGGACCAGTGTCATATAGATTTGTTGAAGCTCCAAGTCCTTTTGAAAATCTATAATAAGTTGAGTATGCACCTATTATAATTATTATTACCGAAACTACTTTCCAGAATGTTGGTTTAAAAATATCTCTATGTCTCATGATTTATTCGTTTAATTTTTATTTTATTGTTTAACAGAAATTTTTCTTTCTTCTCTTGCTATTTCATTTTTTCTTTTTGTCAGCCAGTACATGCCTGCTAAAAATACTCCTCCAACTGCCACGACAGGAGGTATTTTATCCATAGCCTGCATTGTAAGTTCCGGCATTGGCTTCTTTGGTAATTTGGAAGTATAACCTAATTGTTCAAATGGAACAGGTGAAATAATTAAAACATGGCTGCCGCCTGCTTCTTCAATTCCGTATATATGTTGATAATATTTTGAGGGATTGTTCTGCAATCTTTGCTCAGCAACTGCTACTAATTTTTCCATATCTCCAAAAAGCGTTGCTTCTGTTGGACATGCCTCAGCGCAGGCTGTTATTCCGCCGGCTTCAATTCTATCACTGCACATATTACATTTACGGACTCTCGGCTGAGTTTTATTCCATTCATACCGCGGTACCTTATGAGGACATGCCTGCATGCAATACCTGCAGCCTATGCATTTATTTTCATCGTACAAAACAGCACCAAATTCATTCTTCTTAAACGCACCAACAGGACAGACAGAAACACAAGATGGTTCATCGCAATGCATACAAAGTTTTCGAGCATAATTGCATCCATATTGTTCGACAACTGTAAAGGTATATCCCGAAAGATGATCTTTTAGATATTCTGAATTTTTATTAGGTAAATTATTCTTCTCTTTACAAGCTTTATAGCATTCGCCGCATCCGATGCAAAGATTGACGTCAAAGAGAATTCCTTTTCCTTTCAACATTTTCTACCCCGACTAAAATGTGAGAAATTCTTTTTCAAAATCCTCTATGTTGCTTTCAAGAATTAATGCAGATGCATTATCTACTGGCTTACCTCCATCATACATTGTTGTTCCGGCTAATTCTAAATTTCCAGCATGAATAGAGATAAATTCTTCTAACTTTTTAAATTGTTCATTCAGCCAAACTGATGCTTTCTTACCTGACAATAGTTTATTTCTATCTTCCTTTTCATTCAGTGGCCGCAACATAACTTGCCATTGTACATAAGGATTTAATATTTTATTTTCTTCCTGAGTTATATTATTGATAGATTTTATTATTCCATCCAGGGGAGAACGGAATTTTAAAATTTTATTCTCCACCTCTACTTCCATTATTACATCTCCTTTTTTCAATTCGCTTCCAAATTCAGATACCTTATTTACAGAAATTTTTTTGAAGGCTTGAAGAATAAAATTATCTATGCCAATTTGGTACAAACCATATGGAAGTTTTTTAGCCCATGTATGTCCCTTTGATAAAAAGACATCTTCAGGTAAATCAAAACCGTTAACAAATATTGGAACCATTTTATCTTTGGCTTTATTTTCAAAAGCAGGGTGTGACTTTCCTTGATATTTAAGAACCGCAATATCAATCAAGATAAAAAATAAAAATGCAAGTACTACAGAAATAGCAACCATATTTTTCTCGTATTAAATTTTTTTATGTCAGTATTTAACTTTCTTTAATCTGATTCGGAATTTCATTTTTAAAATTTTCAGCATCAGATTTTTTTTCATCTGTGTTATCTTTTATTTCACCTCCATCATATAGTGTAACACCGACAATACCTATTAATGGCTTTGTTGTAAGGGATCCCGATTTTTTCCGATCCTTTTTATTCTGTTTATCTGCTAGTGGGTCTATAACTAAACGAACAAAAATATCTACCCCTATAAAAACCAACGCTAAGATTAGCAAAAAGGTAAGCATTACTTTACTCCTTAAATTCTTTAATTCATTTACTATAAGGTCAACTAGTATACCATTAGAAACAGATTTTTAATATTAGTTGTAACTATTTATATTATATAAAGATATAGGAAAGTTGAATAATTAATTTGCACTGAGAAATGAAAAAATTGTAAGGATATTCATCAATGGTGTGTTGAAATATCAAGCATGATATTAATGCCAAACATTAATTTAAACTTGGAAGAATTTTACCTTAATTTATGAAATAAATTTGCAATTCGACAATTATTTCTATTCAACAATTTTAAACGAGTTTATTCTAATTAAGAAGGAATATTTTTTCATAAAACCTTTCTCACTTACAGTAAATATTTTTTACATCTATTACCAACAGTGAGAAATACACTCACACAAAATTTCATTAAATAAATATAAAAGAATTCTCCTTTTTCATTTTTTGAAAATTAAAACAAGCAAAATTTATTTGCCAAATGAAAAGCGTTCTTTGGCATAGTTTTATATTAACAATAATAGTTAAAAGCAAATAATTAAACCGAATAATCCTGAATAAAGGGGCATTAACATGCAAAAACAAAACAGACGAGATTTCTTAAAAACCGGTGCATTATTAGGTACTGCAATAGCCGGTTTATCTTCCAATAAGACTAAAGCCAAACCAAAAGATGTCCTTTCTGATGATAGGATGGGTGTTCTTGTTGATACAACAGTTTGTATCGGTTGCAGGAAATGTGAATGGGCTTGTAAAACAGCTCATGATATTTCTACTCAACCGAGAGACGAATATGCAGACAGATCCGTTTTTAAGAAGATGAGAAGACCAAATGAAAAAGCACTTACGGTTGTGAATGAATATCCCAATCCTCAGAATGTTTCTTTACCTACTGATGTCAAAGTACAATGTATGCACTGTGATCATCCCGCATGCGTCTCAGCGTGTATAGTCGGTGCTATGTCAAAACAAGAAAACGGTTCGGTAATTTGGGATACAAGTAAATGCATCGGGTGTAGATACTGCATGGTTGCATGTCCATTTCAAGTACCATCTTTCCAGTACGATAAAGCTTTAAATCCAAAAATAATGAAATGTGATTTTTGCTTTGAAAGGACCAAAAAAGGCAAGTTACCGGCTTGTGTGGAAATTTGCCCCGTTGAGACTCTAACATACGGGACTCGGTCAGAATTAATTAGAATAGCAAGAGAAAAAATAAAACGAAATCCTGATAGATATATTAATCATATTTATGGTGAGTATGAAGCAGGTGGAACATCATGGATGTATTTAGCAAACCAGGATTTTGCAAAATTGGCATTTCCAAATCCAGGGGATAAAACAATGCCTGGTACTTCCGAATCAATTCAGCATGGAATATTCGCTTACTTTGTACCGCCTGTTTCTTTGTATGCAATATTAGGAGGTATCATGTGGATAACAAAAAAAAGAAATGAATCAGAACAGGAGAAAAATTGATGAAAAATTATCTTAAACCGGTTCCGATTCAAAAAAAATTTTTTACTCCCGGTGTTATTGTAGTTGCAATTATTGCACTCAACGGGTTGATTTTTTTAGCCGGAAGGTTTTTCTTAGGGTTAGGAGCAGTAACAAATTTAAATAATCAATACCCGTGGGGATTATGGATTGGTGTGGATGTAGCCGCAGGTGTAGCATTAGCCGCCGGAGGTTTCACAACCGCTGCACTAAGCCATGTAATTCATAAAGAAGAATATAATGTTATTACAAGACCGGCTTTGCTAACCGCAATGCTTGGTTATACTTTTGTTGCTTTAGGTGTTTCTGTTGATATTGGCAGATGGTATTTCATTTGGCATCCTTTAATTTTCTGGAATGGAAGTTCAGCACTTTTTGAAGTAGGCATCTGTGTAATGATGTATCTTACAACTTTATACATTGAGTTCCTTCCTGTCGTAACCGAAAGATTTATCGGGAATGTAAATTTGAAAGGTTTTATTTCTTTTTTGAATAAACCGGTTGACAAACTTTTAAGAATTCTGGATATAAGTTTATCAAAAGTAATGTTTTTCTTTATCATTTTAGGTGTAGTTCTTTCAACATTACATCAATCATCTCTTGGGACCCTGATGATTATTGCTGGACCAAAGATGCATCCATTGTGGCAGACTCCAATTCTTCCTTTATTGTTTTTATTGTCTGCTATCTCAGTAGGTTTTCCTATGGTTATTTTTGAATCCATCATTGCTTCACATTCCTTTGGTATAAAAACAGAAATGGAGACTCTATCCGGTTTGGGAAGAATGGTCCCGCCGATACTTGGAGTATTTTTAGCATTTAAAATCGGAGATATGGTTATACGCGGAACATTTGTGTATTTAACTCAATTTAATCTTCAAAGCGTTATGTTTATCATAGAGGTTTTGTTCGGCGCTATAATCCCACTAAGAATGTTCCTTTCCGAGTCAGTATTAAAGTCGAAAGTACTTTTATTTATTGCTTCATCTCTAGTAATATTTGGTGTGCTGTTAAATAGAATAGATAACTTTATTGTGGCTTATAAACCGCCTTATTCGTTCGGTGCATATCTTCCATCTTTTGGAGAAATTTCCGTTACCCTAGGTTTTATTGCATTATTGGTATTAGCTTACAGATTTATAGTTATGAATTTCCCTGTCATTAGTTTACCGGATAAAAATTACATGATCCAAACTAAATTTAAAATTAGGGGAAATTAAAAATGACTAAAATAAATTACATATTGATATTATTTATTATTACTACTTCTTTCTGTTTCGGTCAAAATAAACAGGATAAAAATCATCCGATAACAAAACTGACTTGTAAAACATGTCATGCCTGCGACGTACCGACAAGACAGGACCCTTGTTTAAATCAATGTCCAAGAGCTCAGATGAGCAACCTGGATGAATCCCCGGATAAAGCACCCGAAGTTGAGGTACTTAAGGAATTGTCTGATAAGTATATGCCGGTCGTATTTCCTCATAAACTACATGCGCAAATGTCGGAAATGTCGGGCGGATGCAAAACCTGTCATCATTATAATACTACTGGTTTAATTCAACCTTGTAAAAATTGCCATAATGCTGAAAGGAAAAGAGATGATATAAGTAAGCCTGATTTAGAAGCTGCATATCATCGTCAATGCATTAACTGTCATCGTGAATGGAGTCACGAAAATAGTTGCGTATCATGCCATGCATTAAAAAATGATAAAAAGCCAAACAGTATTAATTCAACTATAAACAAAATTACTGGGAAAAGTCATCCGAAAATTGAGGAACCGAAAAAGATTGTCTACGAAACAAATAATAATAAAGGCAAGTTCGTAACTTTTTATCATGATGAACATATTAACAGTTTCGGAATAACCTGTATTAGCTGTCATAAGAATGAAAATTGTACTCAGTGCCATGATAAAGAGAAAGCGACAATGAATGCAGTTTTCTCAAGCGGCCTCCCGGTAAAAATTCATAAATCTGCAGATCAACATCATCAACCTTGCTTTTCATGCCACCAAGATGATAAATGCACAAGTTGTCATAAAAATAAAGAAGCAAAACCATTTAACCATGAAGCAACAACAGGCTGGGCATTAAACCGTTTCCACCAAAACTTAGCTTGTTCCAAATGTCATGGTAAATCTGAAAAGTATATGAAGCTTGATCCTACATGTACAAAATGCCACAATAATTTTGTGCAGGGTAAATTCGATCATTCGGTTACAGGATTAAAATTAAATGACAACCATGTAGAACTTGATTGCGAAAATTGTCATTTAGATAAAGATTTTTCCAAACAGCCGACATGTACTGGTTGTCATGATGATAAGAATTTTCCGAAGGATAAACCCGGGAAATTATTGAATATAAAAATGTAAGAAATAATTAAATTAGAATAATTTATTGAATGAAATTATTAATTTTTATTTACAAAAAATGATATAGATTATCATTTGGAATAATAAAAATGTTTAAGAAAATCGGATTTAAATTAATTGTTGCTGTCGGCGTAACCGCTTTATTGACTATTGGAATTTTTTCCTATTTTAATATTCAATCGCACAGCAGCAGCTTATTGGCAGAAGTCGAAAGAAGTGCTAATCAGCTAAGTGAAACCGTAAAACACAGCACCAGATACGACATGCTTTTAAATCAAAGAGACCGCATAAATATAATTATAAACACTATCGGGCAGCAGCCGGGAATAAGAAGCGTAAGAGTATTAAATAAAATAGGCGAAATTATTTATTCCTCAAACCATAAAGACATAGGAAAAATGGTAGACAAAAAAGCCGAGAGCTGTTATGCCTGCCATGCTGCAAATAAACCTCTAGAAAGATTGGCAATAAAAGATAGAACAAGAATTTTCAGAACCTCTGCAAATTCTCCGAGAGTTATGGGAATAATCAGCCCAATTTATAATGAACAATCATGTTGGTCTGCAAGCTGTCATGCACATTTAAAAAGCCAAACAGTGCTGGGAGTATTGGATGTAGCCATTTCTCTTGAAGAAGTCGATAAGCAAATCAAACAAGGCGAAATAGAAATTGTAATTTTTGCAATTACAGCTGTCTTGGCTTTAAGTTTCATAATTGGTTTCTTTGTTAGAAAATGGGTAGATAAACCGGTGAAAGAACTTTTACATGCAACAAACCAGGTAGGCACCGGAAATCTTAATTATACTATCCAAAATATTCGTAAAGATGAACTTGGGATACTTGCACATTCTTTTAATATTATGACAAAAAAACTTTCGGAAGCGAGGCTGCAATTATTTCAATCGGATAAACTGGCATCATTAGGCAGACTAGCGGCAGGCGTTGCGCATGAAATAAATAATCCGCTTACGGGTGTATTAACATACAGCAGTTTTTTACTTAAAAGGACCCAGGACAATCCTGAATTACAGGAGGATTTAAAAGTAATTGTTCGCGAGACTAAAAGAAGCCGCGAGATAGTTAAAAGTTTGTTGGATTTTGCAAGGCAATCTGTTCCTAAAAAGAATGAAGCAAAAATGAATGAAATTATTGAACATGCAATTAATGTTGTGGAAAATCAGCTTTCAATCAATCATATAAAACTTGAAAAAAATTTGGAACCGGCTTTGCCTACAATTACGGTAGATTCAAACCAAATACAACAAGTTTTTATTAATCTAATTGTAAATGCTTCGGATGCAATTGGGAAAAACGGCGGAACAATTACTTTATCTTCTTCACTTTTAAAACTATCTCCGTACGGAATTACACATGTCAAAAAAGCTGTCTGCCCCAAAAGGCATGAATTAATTGACTCCGAGGTTAAGATTGGCGGCATGTCTTCCGTTAAAATTAAGGTTCGTTCAAACGGCAATGAAGGATTTGTGAACCTCGATCCGGTATACGGGAAATTCCGCCATTTATACGGCATAGAAATAGACCTTAAAAAAAATATTCAGATAATGTGTCCGCAATGCAACACTTCATTAACGGAAGAAGGTAAAAAATGTCCTAAGTGCGGTTCACCCATTTATACTTTCGAAGTTCCGCAGCAGGGATATTTTGAAGGATGTATAAGCAAAACATGTGATTGGCAAAAATGGGACGCAGTTGACTTAGGAGGTCAAAAAGATTATATAGAAGTTAGAATATCCGATACCGGATGCGGTATTTCTAAAGAAGATTTAATCAGAATTTTTGAACCTTTTTATAGTACAAAAGGACAAAAGGGAACAGGATTAGGTTTAGCTGTAATTTGGGGAATTATCGATAATCATAATGGAACAATTAATGTTGAAAGTGAACTTAATAAGGGAACTACATTTATTATCAGATTACCTTTGAAACAAATAAGATAAAATGAATAAACAATTCGACATATTAATTGTAGACGATGAACAGGTTATAATTGATGCAGTCGTTAAGATTTGTTCGGCAGAAGGTTATAAAGTCGACTATTCTATAGACGCAAATGATGCCCTGCAAAAACTGAAAAAAAATATATACAATCTTATAATTTGTGACATAATGATGCCTGATGTTGACGGATTTCAATTATTAAATGAAATTTCGAAGGAAAAAATTATTTCACCGGTTATAATGACAACCGGATATTCGACAGTTGAAAACGCTGTTAAATCGCTATACAAAGGTGCAATAGATTTTATTCCGAAACCTTTTACTGCTGATGAATTACTTAACTCGGTTAAACGCGGCATTAAATATTTGGAATTACAAAAAATAATAAATTCAACTAATCAGTCTGATGATACTTCAATAATTTATGTTCCGTGCCCTGCAAAATATTATCGACTTGGATATTCCAGCTGGGCTTCACTGGAAAATACAGGCTCTGTTCTTTTAGGTGTAACTGATTTGTATATTAAAACAATTGAATCAATCGAACAAATAGAATTGCATAAGATAGACGACGAAATTGTTCAGGGTAATCCTTGTGCACAAATAGAATCAAAAGATGGTTTAAATCATACGGTTTTAAGTCCTGTAACAGGAAGAATAATTGAAAGGAATGAACTTTTACTAACGGATAAAAGTATTGTTGAAAAGGATCCGTATTTCAACGGCTGGTTCTATAGAATCATTCCTGCGGAAAGTGACTATGAGTTGAAGCGCCTTATTCCGTGTAGTTCCGACAGGCTTTAATAAACATATATAAAGAATGAATAAAAATAATAACGAAATAATTTCAGTAAAATTATTCTAAAGGAGAACTGAAAATGCCATTATTAATATTAGCCGTCATATTATTTATAATTGCGGACGTCCTAATCAGATACTTCGGTAAAAGTATAAGAGAAAAACAATTGAGGAAGGACCGCGAAGCCGCTTTGGTTGTTAGTTTAAATCTTGATTATACAAGAGAAGCTAAATCATTAAAGCGAGTTGAAGTAGAAAATCCGAAAGCAAAAATTCTTTGTGTTGATGATGAATCTGTAATTCTTGATAGTTTTAGAAAAATTCTTGTTCTGGATGGCTACTCCGTAGATACCGTGGAAAACGGTAAAGAAGCTTTAGGATTAATCCAATCCCATCATTATGATTTTGTTTTTACGGATCTTAAGATGCCCGAAATGGATGGTGTCGAAGTAACCAAATCCGTAAAGCATCTTCGTCCGGATATTGATGTTGTTATAATTACCGGATACGCTACTGTTGAGACGGCAGTTGATTGTATGAAGTTCGGTGCGATGGATTATGTTCAAAAGCCTTTTACAGAAGATGAACTGCTTGACTTTGTTAAAAAAATCCTGATTAGAAGACAGGACAGAATTCAGAAACAGCTGAAACCGAAAGTTCACATTACCCACCTGGCAGGTTCAAAACACTTTTTATCTTATGAATTTGCAATTCCGGGCGGTGTATTTATTTCCGAGAATCACTGCTGGTTAAGCCTTGAAGAGGATGGAGCGACAAAAATCGGTCTGGATGATTTTGCAAAAAAACTTGTAGGCAAAATTGATTCGATAGAGCTGCCTAATTTAGGAATGATCATAAAAAAAGGACAACCTTTATTCTCAATTAAACAAGGTACACGTTCAATTGCTTTTTATTCGCCGGTTAGCGGTAAAATAACACGGATTAATACATTACTTAATACTAATCTTGAAGCGCTGGATATTACGCCATATGAAACCAACTGGATTTGCATTATTGATGCAGACAATATTGACTCTGAGATTAAAAATCTTAAATTGGGCAAAGCGGCTGTTAATTATTATCAAGATGATTTAGATCATTTCCTTGAGTTGAGAAAGAAAATTGTTCCCGCAGGCAAAACTTCGCCTGTAACAGACGAACAATTATATATAGGTGAGTTTGAACAATTCGATGACAATACTTGGGAAAAAATGTCTGCCGAATTTTTTAAAAGACAAAGTTAACTTTTGACGGAATAAAATTATTAAAAATACTATCATTGAACGAAAAAATAGAAATATATCAAGGCGATATCACCGGATTGAAAGTTGATGCAATTGTCAATGCCGCCAATTCTTCCTTGCTTGGCGGCGGCGGTGTTGACGGTGCAATACACAGGGCTGCGGGTCGAGAATTATTAGATTTCTGCAGAAAGTTGGACGGCTGCCCAACCGGCGAAGCAAGAATTACCCCAGGGTTTAAGCTGTCTGCGAAATTCATTATTCATACGGTTGGCCCTGTTTGGAGAGGCGGCGATCGGAATGAAGATAACTTGCTGGCTAGCTGTTATAAAAATTCGCTTAAACTCGCAGTTGAAAACGAAATTAAAACCATAGCATTTCCTGCAATAAGTACGGGCATTTACTCATTCCCCCTTGAAAGAGCTTCCAGAATAGCAATAACAGAAACAATTAACTTTCTAAAAACAAATGCTTCAATAGAAAAAGTAACTTTTGTTTGTTATGACAGCGAAACTTTCAATGTTTACAAAAAAGAAATTGAGGACTTGCCGGTTAATTAAATAACTATCTTAAAAATAAAATTGCAATTCCCCCGACAGCAAGAATAGCTCCTCCAACTGCTCGCCAATTTAGCTTTTCTTTGAAGACATATCTAGCTATTGGAAGCATCAAAATTGGAACGGTAGACATTAAAGTGGCAGCTATTCCTACTTTTGCATTTTCTATTGCAACTAAGCTGAAAGTAATACCGAAATAAGGTCCAAGTATGGTTCCGGTCAGTGTAGATCTAAGTGCTTTCAAGTCATTTGCGAATAATCTCACAGGATTCTTGTATCTCTTTATTATTATTGCAACAGGAAGCATTAGTAAAACAGCAGAAAGTAATCTTATAAAAGTTGCAACAAATCCGTTTATTTCTCCTGCATTAAAGGCATATTTAGCAAAAATCAATCCAACGGACTGACCCAAAGCTCCCAAAAGTCCATAAAAAATCCCGACTTTACTTATCTTATATTTTGTGGAAGGAATTTCGCTTCTTTCGAATATAACAAGTGATACTCCGGCAATAGTAATTGTCATCCCTATAATTCCCCATGTTGTTATAATTTCATTTAAAAATAAATAAGCCAGAAGAGCACTTAAAATAGGAGAGACAGACATAAGCAGCATACTTATACGTGCACCTATATGTTGGTATGCTTTAAATAGAAAAGTATCACCAAATACCAGTCCGAAAGCACCACTTAAAATTAAATGTGTCAGTTGAAATGATGAAAGGTTAACTTTAATATCAAAAATTAAAATAGTAAAGAATAGAAAAATCACCGCAAGAATCATACGATTAATATTAAGCTGCAAAGGGCCTATGCTTTTTGAGGCCGAAGAAAATGCAAATGAAGAACCGGACCAGCAGAGAGCAGCTAATAAAGCACTTAGTTCACCAAGATATGCCATAAGAATTAAGCTTTGAGATAAAAAAGAATAAAAATATTTATTAATATTATTTGATAATAAAAATTAAATAAAGATTAAAAGAAAAAAAATTTTTATTTAAATGAGAAAATCGGTATGCAAATATTCAACGTCAAACTTGGAAATTAAACAATGAATTTGATCCGGTTTCCAAAAGAAACCGGATCATTTATTTAAGTGGTTAAGCAGTATAATTAGTAGCAGCGAGTCCTAAAAAGATTGCTGTTGTATCCAATTCTTCTTCTATTCTAAGTAATTGATTATATTTTGCAATTCTGTCGGTTCTGGATAATGAACCGGTTTTTATTTGTCCGGCATTTGTTGCAACGGCAATATCAGCAATTGTGGTATCTTCCGTTTCACCGGAACGATGACTGATTACATTTGTGTAACCTGCTTTCTTTGCCATTTCAATTGCATCTAAAGTTTCGGTTAGTGTACCAATTTGATTTACTTTAATCAGAATTGAATTAGCAACTCCTTTTTCAATCCCCCGTTCAAGTCTTTCCGTATTGGTTACAAAAATATCATCGCCGACTAACTGTATTTTATTTCCAAGCTTTTCAGTCATAAGCTGCCAGCCGTCCCAATCATCTTCAGCTAGTCCGTCTTCAATTGAAACTATAGGATATTTGTCAATCCAGTTTTTGTAATAATCTACCATTTGTGCGGAGGTTTTTTCCGACTTATCTGATTTAAAGAATTGGTAAACATTTTTTTCTTTTGAAAAAAATTCGCTTGAGGCAGGATCTAAAGCTAACGCAATTTCAGTCCCGGGTTTATAGCCTGCTTTGTTTATAGCTTCCAGAATTACTTCTATAGCTTCATCATTCGATTTTAAATTTGGTGCAAATCCGCCTTCATCGCCAACAGCAGTATTATAACCTTTTTTACTTAAAACGGATTTTAATGCATGAAATGTTTCAGCGCCCATCCTTAATGCTTCCTTAAAATTAGGTGCACCAACCGGCATAATCATAAATTCCTGGAAATCTACGTTGTTATCTGCATGCTTGCCGCCGTTAAGAATATTCATCATCGGCACAGGTAAAGTTCTTGCATTAGTTCCGCCGATATAACGATATAGCGGGAGGCCTAATGTTTCCGCTGCAGCTTTTGCACAAGCAAGGGAAACACCTAAAATAGCGTTTGCACCTAGTACTGCTTTGTTTGGTGTTCCATCAAGAGAGATTAACAATTGATCAATGGCTACCTGATCAACTGCATCGAAGTCGATTAATTCGTCGGCAATTTTATCATTAACATTATCAACTGCTTTTGTAACACCTTTACCGTTATACCTGGTTTTATCCCCGTCTCTTAACTCAACGGCTTCATGTTCGCCTGTGGATGCCCCGCTTGGTACCGCTGCTCTTCCGATAATTCCACTTTCTAAAAGTACTTCAACTTCAAGTGTAGGATTACCTCTCGAGTCCAATATTTCTCTTCCTAAAACATCAACTATAGTTGTCATTATTATCTCCTAATTCTTTTAAAATTATACTTAATAATTAAATAGAAAAATCCCTTTTTTGCACAACAAAATTAGGGAAAGGTTAAAGAAAAAGAAAGGTTATTATTACTTAAAATTAATGATTTATTTTATTAACCTATCAAACAGAAAAGCACGGCGAAAAGGCGCATCTGCATTCATTAAAAAATGTTATCTATTATAAAATATTTTTAACCGCCCGGGTTAATTTCAGATAATATTTAATGTTTAAATTATTATTCTTTATATTTTCATCTACATTTTTCAACTAAAATTTAAAGATGCCGAAGGAAAATTTTAAAGCATATCTGGCTTATATAAGCGTATGTGTATTTTGGGGTACGACTTACCTTGCTATCAGAATAGGAGTTTCCCATGTCCCTCCATTTTTATTCGGAGGATTTAGATGGCTGGCAGCAGGTTCTTTATTCTTTACATTCCTTATAATTAAAGGAAAGAAATTTCCCGGGTTAAAAGATTTATTAAACTTAGCCGTTGTAGCTGTTTGTTTAATAGGAATAGGAAACGGACTTTTAAATTTTGCCGAACAATATGTTCCCAGCGGTATTTCTTCTCTGTTTATTACAACTATTCCGTTCTGGATGGTTGGAATGGAATCTGTTTTACCTTCCGGTCCGAAATTAAATTTAAAAATTGTATTTGGTTTGTTTTTAGGTTTATCCGGCGTCTTTCTGATTATCGGTCATGATTTGAAGGTCTTAATGAACAGCTCATATATAACCGGAATCATAGCCCTGTTTTTTCTTGTAGTTTCATGGTCGTTCGGATCGGTATATTCAAAATACAAAAAGGTAAAAGTAGATGCGTTACTGGGTGCAGCAATTCAAATGATAATTGCAGGTATATTTCAGGTTACTATCGGATTACTATTGGGAGAAGCTTCAAAATTTTCCTTCGATGAAAGTAGTTTTATTGCATTTATTTACCTGATCTTATTCGGATCAATAGTAGGTTATACCTCATATATTTATGCATTAACACACCTACCCATTTCTTTCGTTTCAACTTATACATATGTAAATCCGGTTATTGCCCTTTTTCTGGGCTGGCTAATTTTAGGCGAAGAGATGAACTGGTTTATAGTTTTGGCAGCAGTAGTCATTTTTATAGGTGTAGCGATTGTAAAAAGCGGAGCGTACTTGCAGCGTTTGGAACAAATTAAAAAAACAATTGAGCCTCAAGGTAATATGAATCAGGATAATACCAGTACTCGGTAAATTGGTTTCCGTATCTTATAAATGCACCGGCAGTAACTGTTGCATTGTCGGAAACAGAATATGCAGCCGTTAAGTTTACATACCCGCTGCCGTCATTAAGATTCCAGTTATTTGCAAGTGTAAATGTTAACAACGGAGTATATTGGTAGCTGCCGCTAATTATAAGATAATTTTTGCTTAAATTAATTATTTTGCCGCTGTAAATTCCGAGTAAATCATAATCAAATTTATTAGCTGTTCCCTCACCATTAAAGTGTTTTAGAGAATAATTAAAACGTCCACTTTAAATCAAGAAAATACATTTGCCCTATGTCTCCAAACTCGGCAAATGCTTTTCCCCAAAACAATTGTCCGATTATTTTTAGTGTTATGTTTTCCGTTAAACTAAAATCTGCAGTAGGTCCTACATAAACTGATTTATCCCACGGGTTATAAATTGCAGCAAGATCAAGATTTATTAATGGTGTTGCGGCATAAGAAACTTCTCCGAATAAATCCAACCGTGAACGGGTAAGATTTTTTGCATTTAAATTAGTTTGAAAAATATTCGTCAACGATGCAACAGTATTTCCATAGCCTGCATTTGCAAGTCCGGTACTTCCGTTGCTGTTATAAATAAAAGAAAAATTTATGAACAAACTATTTTGAAAAGTATAGTTCGCAGAAGATGAAGCCACAACAACATTATTACTGTTTGCAAAATCTTTTTTATTCCTGAACCATGAGATTTCGCCGGTAAAACCCGCACCTCCAATTGAACCGGACCAGCCACCGCCCGCAGTATAATCGTCTTCCATCGCTCCGCCGAAAAACTGGAAGTCATAATTCCATTCGTTAAAGCTGTATAACAATGCTGCAGTAACTTTTTTTACACCATGTATTCCGGATGAAGTATAGTTTTGTACTCTTCCTACTTTTGCAGCAAGCTGAAACGAAGAGAAATTCCCGGTATAATATTGTAATAAAATTGCATCGCTTCCTGGTTTTTCCGGATAATTAAATTCAAAATAATTATAAGAATTAAAAATATCATTCGGATTCCAAACTGTGTTTATGCTCCAATTAATTCGCTGCCTTCCAACTGTAACTTGAAAGCTATTTAACGTCAAGCTGATATTTGCACGGTCAAAGTTTGAATAAAGAACATAAGAATTATTATCCGCAATTTTATAAGTAAGATTGAATAACCCATTATCGGAAGTGGAAACCATATTGTAATTAATTCCAGCTAAAGCAAATATATTATTGTATGCGGCGATTGTGGGACCAAAATTAAAAATATTTCTCAACCCGATTTTTACCTGTATAATATTCGTTGGATTGTAGCTTAAATTAATGCGGTTATAAATTTCCGATTGACTAAGCCAATTGTTAATTCCGTGCTGTTTATAAATATCGCCGGAAGTAACCCAAGTATTGTTCAAATATTCGATATAAGAAGTGTAAGAAAAATTACTCTCCTGTGCGTTTATGTTTTTAATCAGTAAGAAAGGAAATATCAGAAAAAATATTTTGTAGAATTTTAATTCTCGATAAAATATTTTTTTGAGATTATTCATAAATTCATATAATATTTTTATCTATCAAACATTTGATCTTTTAATACTTTGCCGTCTTCAACTGTAACAATTCTTCTTGCTTTATCCATAACACGCTGATCGTGCGTGGCAAAAATAAATGTTGTGTTAAATTTCTTATTCATCTCAAGCATCAGGTCGAGTAGTTCGTTTGTTGCAGTGGAATCGAGATTTGCTGTTGGTTCATCTGCAATAATATATTTAGGCTGCGAAGCCAAGGCTCTTGCAACCGCGACACGCTGCTGCTGCCCACCGGAGAGTTGCCCCGGCTTATGATCCATTTTATCACCTATCCCGACAATTTCTAAAAGCTCTTTTACTTTCTTTTCGCGTTCTTCTTTCGGACGGTTTTGCAAAACCATAATAAATTCAGTATTCTCCTTTGCAGTTAAAACAGGAATCAAATTGTATGCTTGAAAAACAAATCCAATATTATTTAAGCGAAAATCAATTAGCTGTCGCGAATTCAGGTCTTTTAAATTTGTTTTTTCTATAATAATATCTCCCCTTGTAGGAAGATCCAAACCGCCAATCAGATTAAGCAAAGTTGTTTTACCGGAACCGGAAGGCCCCACTATCGCAGTGAATTCACCTTGTTCAATTTTCAAATTAATTCCGTTTACCGCGTTAACTGGAATGCTTGTTTCATCATAGATTTTATAAACGTCTTTTACTTCTATTATTGCCATGAAATTTTCCATTCAATTTTTAATTCAATTCTTAAATAATTTATAAATTATTCATCTCTTCTTATTGCTTCTGCCGGCTGAAGCTTAAGAGCTTTTAACGCAGCCGGAATTCCAGATAGAAGAGCAAACAACGCAACTACAATAACAGTTACAAAATAAAACTCGGGATTAACACTAAAATAAATTGTTGAACTGTAGCCGAATGAATTTAATCCGCTTGCAAAAGAAGAAAGATCGAGTCCGCGCACAGAATAATATTGGACAACTAAAACACTCGTCACCAAACCGGCAACAGCACCGAGCAGAGAGAGATACAAGGTTTCCAGCAAAATCATTTTTGAAATTTTTATTTTATTCATACCCAGTGCCATTAACATTCCTATTTCGCGTGTTCTTTCCATCATTGCCATCATCATTGTGTTTATTATTGCGAATGCAAGTGCAACAAGAATTATCAATAAAAATAAATAAGAGAAAAAGTTCATCATTTCTACCATTGATTGAAGCAGTGGCTGAATTTCTTCCCAGCTTTGAATGATTATTTGTTTGTCTTTTATTTCTTGCGCAAAGGTAGTTTTCAGATTGCTCAGCATTTGATTTGTCAGATCATTATTTGAAAGCAAAATTGCAATTTCATTTCCATCTTTTGACGGATAACCGATTAAACGTGCAAGATCATCTCGCTTAATAAAAACGTTTGCTTGATCAAATTGATCGTTGGAAGTTTTATAAATGCCTACAATCTGAAAGGCACCGCTTGTTATGCTTCCGCTTGAATCCGTTAGAGTTATAATTATTTTATCGGACAATCCAAGATTTAATTTTTCGGAAAGTTTTTTGCCTATTACGGCCGAAAGCTTTTGTTTCGATGACAGGTAAACACCTTCAACAATATGATTGTGTAAATTACTAACGCGAAATTCGTTTTCGGGGACAACACCGTTGATGGTTATGCCTGCTCCGGCGCTTGCAGAAGCAGCCATAGCCGGACCTTTCAATCTTAAACTTACTGCTTTTATGCCGGAAGTATTTTTGATTTTACTTATCATTTCTTCTGCGTTAGGAATGAGATATTTAATCTCTTCGTTGAGTAAAAATTTAGGATTGTGAATTTGAATGTTTGAAGTTTCATTTGCTATTGCGGAATTTATTCGCTGGTTCGTCATACCCATCATATAGCCAATCATTACAATTGCACCCACAATTCCGATTGTAAGCGATGCAATAATAATAATGCTTCTGAGTTTACTTCTCCAGATATTTCGCCAAGCTATTCTTGATAACATAATTTTACCATCAATGCCTAAAGGCTTTAAGAATATTAAACTTTGAAATATAAATTATCGGATAAAGTGCGGACAAAAGTGAAAGTCCGAGCACAATAAAAATCTGGTTGAAAAAAATAGGAGCTTTTATTGAAAACGGAAGTATCGGCTCGATGTTAAATTCTTCGTACATTTTTGCCATTCCACCCGTAAAAGTAATTGGATTTAAATGTAAGTAAACTAAAACCGGAGTTATAATAATTAATCCGATAATAATTCCTATCAATGTAATTATAAACGTTTCAATAATGCTCACTGAAATTAATTTTCTCCTCTGCATCCCGATTGAAATCATTACTGCAAATTGTTTTTTCCTTTCGATTGTCATCATCAGTATAGTGCTGAAGATACCAAAAGCAGCAATTATGTATAGCACAAATAACATTAACTGTCCCGATACATTATCAACTTTAATTGTTTGAAGCATATCGGACAGCATTTTTTGCCAGCCTATTACTTCATAATTTTTGCCGATTTGTTTTTCCAAACTTGCTTTAATGTTATCTGATTGCGACGGTTCGGTTGGGAAAATTGATATTGCCGTTAAAAGTCTTGGCTGATAAGGATAAACAAAATATTGTGCGTCATTTAGATTCATATAAACAAGCTGGCCGTTCATTTCTGTAGAAGGTAAATGAAAAATTCCGCAAACTTTGTACAAACCGTAAGCCGTAACGCCCCTAAAACCTTGCCCGATTAAAACAAGGCTGTCGCCGACGCCTATTTTTAAATACTGGGCTAAATTATCGCCGATTAAAACATTACCGCTTTCGTTACTAAGATAATTACCTTTTATAATTTTGCTTGCAATTTTTGTTTGGAGATTTTCTTTTTTAGGATCAATACCGGAAACCATAACGCCTTTTGTTTGAGTTTTAAATGAAGCGAGTGAAAAAGTTTGAAGCTCCGGCAGAGCTAATGAAATGCCTTTAGTGTCCTTTAGTGTCCTATTGATTTTATTATCATCAAAAAAAGCTTTGTCTATACTTTGATCTTTCCAAAATCCTTTGCTGTGAATTTCGAGATAGCCAACTTGATTAACGCCGGCTTGGATCATTTGTTCGTAAGAACCAAACTGCATTGAACGCATAAATAAAGCCAGCACAATTGCAAGGACTACCGAAGCCGCAGTCAGTATTGTACGTCTGCGGTTTCGCCAAAGATTTCTCCATGCTATTTTGATGAGTGTTTTCATAAACAAATCTTATGCTAATTATTATGTGGTCTAATGTTTTTCATATTTTGAATTGAAAAGAATTTTTGATCGATATTCCTTAAATCAAATTTTTCATTTAGAATATTAATAACTGTGCTATGTCCTTTATCAATGTTGGAAGTCATTTCAAGATGTGTGGCTAAAAGTCTTCCGCCCATATTTTTAAGATCGGAAGCTGTTTCTGTTTTTATCAACTTCCCCTTTGTATCGTAAAACTCTGTTTTCAGTGCATTGAAGTTCCCTTTTGCAATCCACATTTTAATTGAACCCCAAACAACTGCAGCTTCCGGTAAAGGTTTTAAAGTAATAACGTAGCAATCATAATTATCAATTTTTTCACTTCCGTTAAAAGTGTGCGTATAATCTTTTATGATGCTGTTTTGTTTCATCAAATCGTTATTAGTAAAATCAGAGCCCATCCACGGCTGCATCATCATTGAAGGCGGAATTTTGATAATCCGGTTTATTGCCGGAATATAATTCCACATTTCATTTTTGTATTTTAAGAACACTTGCCCTTTGTCGCGTGCGGGTGAAGTGATGTAAGCAATATAATAATCATCTCCCAACGACCATGTTTGCATTTGAATTGAACGGCTCCAGGTGGTACGTTCAACAGTCATTTTCATTTCCCCGAAACTATTTTTGCCGAGAAAAAGATTATAAGATTTTGCCACAACTTCTTTTGCAGTTAAAGATTGTGCATTCAATGTTATTGAAAATGTTGAGGTACAAATTAAAATTGCTAGAAAGATTTTTTGTTGGGTTCTCATTTTATTTGATTGATTTTGTTATACAAATTTTTCAATTATTAAATCACGAATTTCATCAAGGGGATATTGTTCCGGGAAAAACATATAGTCTATTGATATTCCATCTAAAATTGCACCGATAAGCAATCCGTATATCAAAGGATCTTTTACACCTTTCTCAAGGTAATATGCAGCAATATTTTGAATCATCGGTTTAAAAATTTTAAAGATTTCATCTTTTACAATTTCAGCAACCGAAGGTTGAGTAAGAACCGCTATATAAAGTCTTATGTTATTTGATTGATTTTTTAACATTTCAAAATTTTTATTTATCAAATCGACAAAACTTTCTTTTGTAAGATCATTTTGTGCATTAAAATTCAACTCGGCCATCATTTCAGTTAAACCGTTTATAATAATTTCCCTAATAAGTTCGTTTTTATCTTTAAAATAATTGTAAAGCAATCCTTTTGAAACTCCGGCAGAATTTGCAATATCACTAATTGAAGTGGATTGAATTCCTTTGTGTGCAAATAAATGAAGTGCCGCATTTACCAGCGATTCCTTCCTCGATTTTCTTATATCTTCAAATTGCTGTTTTGTTCTGGGGGACATAACTATATTTATATTTGACTAAACGTTCATTCAAAAATAAATATAATGTCGTATTATGTCAATATCCAAAATTATTTTGATAAAATAGACTTTGATATATCTCAAAAAGCGCTTGATTTAGTTGATTTTTTAAAGATTATTTATAACTAAACATATAATCATTAGATATTTGGGTGTACTGTTAGAAGGAATTGGGTTGGATTTCTTCATCGATAAAACTCTGTTCCCGCCACACAGGTTATGAAAGAATTTCTTCTTAAAAGAAACGGTAAAGAAGAAATAGAACTGCTAAAAAAACTGAAATAAGTAACTCCTCCCCATTAATTTTAGTTCCGATTATAATTTTTAGCCATCCATTAATTTTCAAACTTTTACATTTGCTTATAAAATTTTGATAATATAATTTTCAATAGATCTAAGATTAAATTATAATTAACTAATTTAATTTTTATACCTCAAAGCGGATCCTATTTTATAAATTAAAATAATCGGAGTGATATACATGAGTATAGGAGAAGTCGGTATTGTTCCAAATGATACTTTTGTATCTAAAATAGAAATTACAAAACAGTGGTGGGTGCTGATTCCATTGGCTATTATGGTTGCAGCCATATTAAGTCATGTTTTGTGGTTTATTAATTTCGTTCATGTATTCGGAGGAATATTATGGACAGGCACGGATTTATTCATGGGCTTTATGATTGGTCCGATAATGAGACGTATAACTATACAAGCCCGTCGAGAAATAATTCTCCGTTTAATGCCGAAGATGCTTTTCTACATGCCGCTTATTGCAATTATAACTACAACAGCCGGCTGGTATATGGCTGAATGGTTGGGATTTTTTACATTACCATTCCCGACAGCTTGGTGGCTGGCCGGCGCACTAATAATTGTTGGAATATTAACCATACAAGGACTCGGTATTTTACTTCCTACAAATCTTAAAATATATTTTGAGATGCGTAAAGAAAAACCTGACGGTCAAAGGATTCAGAAGTTAATGAAAACTTATGTACGTGTAGTTGCATTACAAGGAATAATGCAGGTTGGAATTATTGTTATAATGTCAAGATTCGCAACCGGAGTTTAAAAATAAAGTTATAGCATAAATGCATGGCTGCATAATTGCATGATAGTAGGATTAAAGAATTCATGCATCCATGCTGTCATGCAACCATGCTACTTATTATTTTGTTTTCACTGCATTAATCAATTTTTCAATTGAAGGAATCATTTCCAGCTCAACTTGTCCATATGGTTTTTTTGCAGCGTTAATTAATTCCATTTTCTGATTAACCCAACTAGCATCAACTTTTTGATTGGATGAAATCAGCTTAATTGCTTCCAAACCGGCATCAGAAATATCTCTTAAATTTTTAGACATCGGTACAATTTCTTTAAGAATTGGTGATAGTTCAATAGTTTTTTCTAGGTTCTGATAATTATCCTTCCAAAGGTTTAACCAAAAAGTTATATTCTGCTCAAATTCAGTATTACCTTTTAAAAATTCCTTTACATAATTTTTAAAATGTCTGTCAATTTCAGATTCCGGTCTAGCTGCATCTACAACACGGGTATAAGGTGAATAAGAGGTATAATGAATTCCTTGGTTTTGTCGATTGTAGCCCTTTACAGGTTCAACAACATTAACAAAATTTTTTAAAGCCGTTATATCGTGATAATTAGTTAATCTTCTCAGCATCATATCGTAATTTTTAATTTGAGTAAGGCCATAATCTTCAAGCTCATAATTTATCATATCAAGTCTTCTATACATATCCTCAACATTTCTAACTGAATCCGGTGACCACAATCTTTCAGCAATAGCGGCTGTTCTCGGCCAAATTCTAGAATCGATAGTTTCCGGAGTAACCAGTTCGGACCACATTGTTGCTTCCCCTCCCAGAATATTTTTCCTAACCGAATCGCTTAATATTGAATCAGGCGGAATAGGATCATTTAAATAATGATACGATGCATGCTGCATAAGATCGATATAATACCCGCTTGATAAAATTCCCATGTAGCCTTTTCTAGCAGCAGCAAATAAGGCCTTTCTTCCGCGCCAAGATTGAATTACGATATTTTTAGGCATGCCCGGTTGAAGTATTTCATCCCACCCTATCATCTTTTTATGGTGCTTTGTAAGAATCTTAAGAATCTTTTTGTTAAAATAAGTTTGAAGACCGGCATTATCTGCAATTTTGTGTTTCTTCATAAATGCTTGAATAGATTTATTGGTATTCCAATCCTTGAAGTTATTCTCATCTCCGCCAATGTGAAAATATTCATCGGGGAAAAGCTTTGCCATTTCACCAAATAAATTATCCAGAAATTTATATACGGCCGGAATAGCAGGATTAAATACTGCATTAAATACACCCCAGCTCAGAGCGATAAAGTAAGGTCCGGGTGCGCTAGCCAATCCCGGGTGGGAAACAAACCAGCTTTGAGTGTGAGCAGGAATATCGAATTCAGGTACTATTCTAATTCCTCTTGCACCGGCATATGCAATAATATCTTTAATTTGCGATTGGGTATAATACTGACCATCCGACCCAAGTCTTGTTAATTCAGGATAAATTTTACTTTCAACTCGAAATCCCTGATCGTCACTTAAATGAAGATGAAGGACATTCATTTTTAAAAAAGCCATCCCATCAAGATTTCTTTTGATTACAACAACAGGCATAAAATGCCGGCTAACATCAATCATCAAACCTCTCCATGGAAAACGAGGATGATCCGTTATTTTAAGTGAGGGGAAAAAATAGCCGTTCCGGTCAACACTCAGCAATTGAATAAAAGTTTGCAAGCCATGAATTGCACCAAGATCCGTCTCCGCATTTAATTCAACTTTTTGCGGAGTTACCAAAAGTGTATAAGACTCTTTTTCATGAAGTCCGAGTTTACCCGGTTCTTTACAATGGATAATAAAATTTGAAGTATCGCTTTTGCTTGTGTCGGTTATAAAATCTTGATGAAAGAATAATCCTGTGCGGCCCGAAAGATGTCTCAACATTCGTGTAGCTGCACCATATATTCTTTTATTTGGATTTCCTAAAATTGATATTGAAAAAGAAGTATCCAATCTGAATTTGCCCTGCATAAAAACAGTATTTGCAGGGACAGGCATTAAATTTAATTTTTCTTTTTGATCTTGTGCATTTACAATGCTTGATACAAGAGAAAAAACCATTAAAAATAATATGCAGATCTTTGAATGCTTCAATATTCTACTCCCATTTATTTTATTAGAAAGATTTTGTTTTGATTATATTTTTTAATTCATCTAAAGCAAAAAGAATTTCGTCATCCGTATTATAAAAATGAGGAGCTAAACGGATACCTGCGCCTTCGCGATAATCAATTAAAATGTTTCGCCGGATTAATTCTTTTGAAATCTCATATGCATACGGCATATTTAAAGTAACCGTACCGCCTCTAACATTTTCATCCAGCGGAGTATTGATCTTATAACCTTCCTTTTGTGCTTCCGCAATAATTATTGATGTTTGGTGTACAGATTTTCTCCTAATTTTATCTATACCTGCTTTAGCAACAATTTTAGGTCCTTCCTGAGCTGCATATAATGCAGGTATCGATGGAGTGCCGTTCATAAATCTGTACGCGGTATTCGTATATTCCATTTTATCTTCAAATGCAAAAGGATTCTTGTGCGCAATCCACCCGGTAATTTTCGGCTCAAGTTTATTCTTTAGGAAGGGATTTGTCCAAAGAAAAGCTCCTCCCGGCCCGCCGCACAACCATTTTAATACACCGCCTATTAATATATCTACACCCAATTCGTTTACATCAACTTTAATTGTACCCACAGAATGATATGCATCCAGAATTACAATGGCTCCAACCGAATGGGCCTTTTCAATGATTGATTTTACATCAACAACATAGGCGCTTCTAAATAAAATATGAGAAATGGGAACCAGCAATGTTTTTTCATCTATTGCATCAATTATTTTTTCCGTAGGAAAAGTTATGCCGTCACTAGAATTATAAATTTCTATTCTTGCGCCGGCATTTTGCGCTAGCTTTTCATAAACGTACATATCGGAAGGAAATTCCAAATTAGAAAAAACAACTTTGTTCCTTTTAGTTTGAAAATTAAAAGATGATATTAATATTGCCTGTATTAATGAAATATTCGGATGCATTGATATTTCTTCCGGCAATGCTCCTATTAGTGGGGCTATTATATTTCCGACTTTAAAGGATAATTCCCACCATTCCTCTTCCCAGGCATTTACGCCTTTTGTTGCCCAAATTTCTGCATAATCATGCATCCTATCATAAACAGACCTGGGCATAGCCCCAAGTGAATTGGAAATCAAATAAGTTTTAACTTTAAGAATTGGAAATTCTTCACGCCATTTTAAAAGTTCATCTATTTGAGTTTTCATTAAATTAATCTGAATGTTTTAAAAAAAGAATTGAATAAAATTAAAAATTCTAAATCAAAAAGCCGAGTCAAATCTCGGCTTAGTTTTCGAATTTTTTCTGAATTAAAATACAACAATGTAGCATTTAAAAATTTATGAATTTCACCAGGCATAAGCTTCCGGCGCCTGATTACCCGGACCAGGCCAAATCTCATCGAGTTTTTTCATAACTTCTTCCGAAAGTTTAATATTTACCGCTTCAACACTCTGCTCGAACTGTTCCAAAGTTCTCGGACCGATAATAGGTGAAGTTATAACAGGATTATTTAACATCCAGGCTAACGCAACATCTGCAGGTTTAATATTAATATCTTTACATAATTTTTCGTAAGCTTCAATCTGCGGACGAAGTTTTTCAACCGACTTCTGAAGTGCTTCCCGGCTTCTCCTTTGATCAGCATTTATTTTGCCGAGAACTCCGCAAAGAATTCCCCCGCCTAACGGGCTCCAGGGTATTACACCGACACCCATTGCTTCACAAGCCGGCAGAACTTCCAGCTCGACGTGTCTGTTCCTCAAGCTGTATATGCTTTGTTCCGAAACCAATCCTAAAAAGTTTCTTTGCTTTGCAATATAATTTGCCTCAACTATATTCCATGCAGCAAAATTGCTGCTTCCTACATAAATTATTTTTCCTTCTCTGACTAACTGCTCCATTGCCTGCCAAACTTCTTCCCAGGGAGTATTTCTATCAACATGATGCATCTGGTAAAGATCAATATGATCTGTCTTTAATCTTTTTAAGCTGCCCTCGCAAGCTTTGCGAATATTATAAGCAGAAAGTTTCGAGTCGTTAACATCTTCACTCATTTTGCCGTAAACTTTAGTAGCCAAAACAATTTTATCTCTCCTGCCGCCTTGCTCAAGCCATCTGCCGATAAGTCCTTCAGTAAATCCAACTCCCTTGTCATTTCCATAAACATTAGCAGTATCGAAAAAGTTTACACCCAGTTCCAAAGCTTTATCCATTATTTTAAAACTATCTTTCTCCGAAGTATATGAACCGAAATTCATTGTACCCAAACATATTTTACTGACTTTTAATCCTGTTCTCCCAAGGTAATTATATTTCATCATTTCCTCCTTATTTAATTTTAAGTAATAACAATAAAAACAGATTTAATATCCGGCTATCTCTTTATGATTCCCTTAACCGGCTTCCCTTCCAAAAAATTTGAAATATTTACTATAGCCTTTCTTTGTCCTTCTATTAAAGCACCCGGGATTATTGCTGAATTATGAGGAGAGCCGAGTACGTTCGGAAGTTCAAAGAAAGGGTAACTCAATTTAAATTCTCCGTAATTAAACGGCTCGCGCCACCATGCGTCAATTCCGGCCATAAAATTCGGATGCGCCTTTAACTGTTCATATAATGCCTCTTCTTGAATTATTGCACCGCGTGCAACATTAATTATAACCGCATCATCTTTCATTAAGCCTAATTCTTTCTTCCCTATTAAACCCCTGGTAATTTCATTAAGAGGAATTGAAACAATTAAAATATCGGATTCCTGTAAAACATAATTCAGATCGCTTAGTTTACCGATAAAATCGACATTTTCATCGGTATTACCGCTGCTGTTAACAGCGAAAATTTTAACACCGAATCCTTTTAATAAATTTGCAGCTGCCTTCCCGATACTTCCAAAGCCAATAATACCGCAGATTTTTCCTTTTAAGGATCGTGTATTAGTTTTCTGATCAAACTCTCTGGCAGCCATTTTTTTATGATTTACCAAAAGTAATTTCTCCAGGGCAAGAATCATCGCAACGGTATGTTCCGCCATCGGCTCTGCATAAGCTCCTTGGTTGCAGGCAATAATACATTCATTGGAATACATATCGAAATTTAAATGATCGTAACCTGCAGAAAGAAGCTGCACAAATTTTAAGTTTTTAAAAGACACTTTTGCAACCGACTGTAATTCCCTGGGAGGATTCCATGCAAGCAAAATATCGGACTGCTGAATTAGTGAGCTGCGTTCCTTTTCTTCATAGTCTTTTAGAAAAGTTATTTTTACCCTGCTGTCCAAAATGTCATTATAAATTGAACGTTCCTTTTCTTCAACTCTATAAGATACAATTACATGATGATTATTCATTTTGTAAAACTATTTATTTACTGCGTTCATTGCTCTTTCGGGGTAGCGCATTCCCTTTGCAAAACCTTTGGGGGCTATTTCATCCAATCTTTTAAGATCATGATCAGTTAATGTAATTTTTAACGCTCCTAAATTATCTTCAAGATATTTTATTCTCTTTGTTCCGGCAATGGGAACAATATAATCTCCTTTAGCTAATAACCATGCTAATGCCAATTGCGGCGGCGTACATTTTTTTTCAGCGGCAAATTCTTCAATCTTTTTTAGAATATCAACATTATATTCAAAATTTTCTTTCTGAAATCTTGGAGAAAAACGCCGGTAATCATTTTCCGGCAAATCTTCAAACTTTTTAAAATTGCCGGTTAAAAAACCGCGGCCAAGGGGACTATAAGCAACAAATCCGATTCCTAATTCTTCACAAGTTGACAAAATTTCGTCTTCAGGATCCCTTGTCCAAAGCGAATATTCGGTTTGTAGCGCTGAAATCGGATGTATTTTATTTGCTCTTCTTATTGTTTGAGGCGCTGCTTCAGATAATCCTAAATATTTTACTTTTCCTTCTCTTACCAGATCAGCCATGGTTCCGACTGTGTCTTCAATCGGTGTATTCGGATCAACTCTATGCTGATAATATAAATCAATTACATCCACATCTAATCTTTTTAGGCTTGCCTCGCATGCTTTCCTAACATATTCCGGTTTTCCATTAACTCCCAGAAAGCTGCCGTCACTACCTCTTACATTTCCAAACTTTGTAGCTAAAACTACTTTATCTCTTCTATCTTTAATCGCCTTACCTACCAGTTCTTCATTATGGCCGACACCGTACATATCGGCAGTGTCTAAAAAGTCCATACCTAATTCAATTGCTTTGTGAATTGTTGCAATTGATTCTTTATCATTTCTTTCGCCATAAAATTCAGACATTCCCATACAACCTAATCCTAAAGCAGAAACAGTTAATCCATTAATTCCTAATTTTCTTTTTTGCATTTATAATCCTCCAATCTTAATATTATTCTTTCCGGTAATGATGAGCTAATATTAATTTCTCTTTAAATATCTATTTAAAAAAGATTTAGTTAATGCCCAAGCTTGTTTAGAAGCATCGGGATTGTAGCTTGAACGGGCATCGCAGAAAAATCCATGATCTGCATTTGAAAAAACTACATTAACAAAATTAATATTTTTTTCTTTAAGAGTATCCGTAATTGTTGAAACTTGATCCTGCCCGATATGTTTATCGAGTCCGCCCCAAAACATTAATTGCGGAGCTTCCATTTTATCAGCCCGGTCGAGTATGCCGGTAATATTGCCGCCGTAAAATGAAACAGCTGCTTTTAATTTTAATGAAGTATTAGCTAAAAAAGATACTCTGCCTCCCATGCAGAATCCGACGGAAGCAATTTGGTCCGGTAAAATTCTTGCATGGTCTTTCAGCCAATTATAAGATGCTTTTATATCGGCGGCCAAATTATCGACTGTTAGCGCTTGAGTATGCTTTCTAACTGATTCAAAATTATCATAACTTCCTTCAAAGCCCGGCCCTGTTCTATGAAATAATTCCGGCGCTATTGCAATATAACCTTCATTTGCAAATCGCTGCGTTACATCTTTTATGTATGCATTTACGCCGAAAGCTTCCTGGAAAACCATTATTCCCGGATAATTTGCTGTTTCCTTTGGCCTTGATACAAAAGCTTTCATAGAAGTTCCGTCGGAAACATTTAGTGTAATTTCTTCAATTATTACACCGCTCATTATTATGCCACCCAATAATTAATTAATAAGAATTAGTATTTGCTTAAATCTATTATTGATTTAACCAAACCTTTAAATTTTTATGAATATAAAATAATTGTTTAATTAAAGACGTGAGCCCCGTTCCATTTATGTTCATCAATAATACCGGTAACATTTTAAATTAAATTGTAATTTTCAGCTGTTTATTTGCAAACTGATTTGCGTATTTTGATAAAGGACTGCCGGCCGGACCCTTAGTAACCTGCCCGCTTGTACTAAATCTTGAACCATGACACGGACAGACAAACTGCTGGCTGGAAGAATCATAATCAGTAATAACACATCCTTGGTGCGTACAAATTGCGGATAATGCATTAAATGTGTTTTGAGCTGGATGATCGACCAATAAATAACTATTCTGATATTTCAAAAGGGCCGCACTACCGGTTGAAGCCAAAGGTGAAGTAGAATCTATATTTAGTGTTATTACATTGTTGCTCGGTGTTACATTAATAGTTTGTAAACCGGAAGAAGAACCTGCACTAGCCGGATTTGCTTGATTGCAGCTTTCCAATACAGAACCTAAAATTGCAGGTACTGCTAATAAAGCCGCACCCTGAGCAGTTTTTGTAAAAAACTCTCTACGGGATATTTTCATTCTTTTAACTCCACTTGTTAAATGATGATGTAAGTTAGGTCAGGACAATCATGTTTTGACAAATATTTTTGCCCATTTTAATTTATGAAAAAGCCACTGCATATTATTTGATTATGAAAACAACTTTAAAATCTATCCTAAATAAAGTGTACCTTAATATGAGTGGCTTCTTCAAAATTTGAACTAAAAAATATTTTAACTAAGAAGTAGTATCAAGGTTGTTTTAATTCCATAATGACCGTTAACACAATGCTCAAAGTATAAATATTAAAGAAATCGAATAAGAATTAATAAAGAATGGAAAAGAAAGGGCGGATTAAAATATACGCCACAAAAACATATTATTTATTCTCGAAACCCAATTCTTTTTGTTTGTCTTCCTTTTTAAAAATTCTCTTAAAGAATGCGGGCAGGGACACTCGCCATGTTTCAACCTTCATATAAATAACAGGTACCAAAATTAAAGTTAGAAACATCGAACTTATTAAACCGCCGATAATAGCCCACGCAAGTCCCGATTTCCACTCCGAACCAGCATCAAGCGAAGTAGCTATCGGAAGCATACCGAAAACCATTGCCGCAGTGGTCATCATTATAGGCCTTATTCTGTTTCGTCCGGCATCAATCAATGCATCAAAAGTAGATGCTCCTTCCTTCTTCTGCTGATTGGCTCTATCAACCAGTAGTATCGCATTCTTACCGACTAATCCTATCAACATAATGATTCCGAGGATTGAAAATATATTTAAGGATTTCATAGTTAAAGCCAATGCTAATAGGGCGCCAATAATCGCCATCGGGATTGAAAACAATATTACGAATGGATCTGAATAAGAATCGTATAAAGCAACCATAACCATATAAACAAATAATATGGCGGCTAATAATGCCAGGGCCAAACTGCTGAAAGAATCCGACTGGTTTTTAAGATCTCCCATATAGGCAATTTCAATACCTTTAGGTAATTTTGTTTTTGAAAGTGCCTTTTGAATATCGCTTCCAATGCTGCCGGTAGGTCTTCCAACTGCTTGTGAATATATAGTAACAGACGGTATTCTATTCATCCTTTGAAGCGTTGTCGGTCCGGTCGTCTGATAAACATTAGCAAACTGCATTAGTTGAATTGCCTGGCCGTATTTATTGACAAAGGTAAGATTTTTAATATCTGAAATTTTTGATCTGTCAAATTTATCCAGCGAAATCTTTATATCGTAATCATCATCGCCGTCTCTAAATTTAGAATCATCATTTCCTTGAAATGCAACATTTAAAGCTGCACCTACATCAGCTATTGATAAGCTATAATCTGCAAGCTTTTGTCTGTCAATATCAACTCGTGTTTCCGGATTACCATCCTCGGACGATAAGCGAACATCGGCAGTACCGGGTATCTTCCTAACAACATTTTCTATAATGTCTGTTGCTTTTGTAACATCTTCTCTGTTAGAACCGCTCACAATTAATTGTATGGGTGTTTGATTGGCGGTTCCGAAAATTCCTATCGGATTGACACGCGCTTTTACACCGGGTATACTTTCCGCCATAGCTTTTATTTCCTGGCCGATTTCATCTGTTGATTTATTTCGATCATCCTTCGGAATCAGCGATACATCGAGTTCCGCAACATTATTGGAATACTGGCCGATCAAACCTTCGTTTGACGCGCCTACATTAACAAATAATTTCTTTACATCGGGCATTTTGCGAATGTAATTTTCAACTTTCTGGGCAACAAAATTGGTATGATCAAGCGAATAGCCCAACGGCATTTCAAGAATTACCGCGAATTCTCCTCTATCGGTTTGAGTCATAAATTCCGCTCCGATAAATCCTGCTTTGACAAGTCCTAACGATGCCAAGAACAAGACAAAAGCAATAAGAATAACTTTCCATTTATTTACCAGGGCCCATTTCAAGATTCTAATATAAGTTTCAGTTAAATTCCTGAAACCTTTCTCGAACCATATTGCAAATTTACCTATCAGTGTTCTTCCGGCTAATTTTTCAAGCTTGCCGATTCTTGAAGCCAGCAGCGGGGTTACCGTAAATGAAACAAACAAACTAAGCAGAGTTGAAATAACTACTACTACTGCAAATTCTCTTAAAATATTGCCGATCAATCCGCCTGTTAAAGCAAGCGGAACGTAAATGACTACATCAACCATTGTAATTGCCAGTGCTGCAAATCCTATCTCATTTCTGCCTTTTATGGCGGCATCTTTTTTACTTTCTCCCTTTTCTATATGATGATAAATGTTTTCAATTACCACAATGGAATCATCAACGAGAAAGCCGACAACAAGAGAAAGTCCTAACAAAGTCATTAAGTTTAAAGTAAAACCGAATATGTACATTACAGTAAATGTTGAAATAAGCGAGCACGGAATAGCCATCATTACAATAAATGAATTTCTTATGCTGTGTAAAAATAAGAGCATAACTATTGCAACTAATAGCACTGCTAAAGCAAGATCAAACTTAACTCCGTTTGCAGCATCAATAGTAAAAGTAGATTCATCCTGCGCAATATTAAATTTGACATTGTAAGCTTTATAATCATTTTCAATTTTTTTCAATTCGTTTTTTACAAGCCTGCTTACATCAACAGTATTTGCATCGGTCTGTTTCTGTACAAGAATTCCAATCGACGATACCCCGTCGATTCTGCTGATGCTTTTCGGATCTTTAACACCATCTTCAACTTCCGCTACATCCGACAAATGAATATTACTTCCATTCGGCAAATGAGCTATCACCAAATTTTTCAAAGTACTTAACGATGTAATTTTACCTGCCAGCCTAACAATATATTGATTTGAATTGTTTTCTATTTTCCCGGCGGGAAAGTCAGAGTTTGAAGACTGAATTACCTGAACTACTTGAAGTACCGATAATCCATAAGCACGAATTTTATCTTCATTTAAATTTACTTTAATCTCCCGCTGCTCGCCGCCTATAAGAGTAATCTGTCCGACACCGGCTAATTTGGAAAGCCTCGGCTGAATCCGATCTACAACAAATTGATAAAATGCCTTAGGCGGCATACTGCTTGTTGCACCCATTCTCAATACCGGAATTTCATCTAATGCAAATTTGGATACAACAGGTGCCTTTGCCTCTGTAGGCAGAGTATTTATAATCTGGTTAATTTTTCTTTGAGCCGTTTCCATTTCAACATCAACATTTGCATCCTGCAGAAATTGAATTACAACGAAAGAGACACCTTCTCCCGAAGTGGAAGTAATGTTGTCAATTTGATCGAGAGTGGAAACCGCATCTTCCACCGGCTTTGTAATTGAAGTTTCAACCTCGTTCGGAGAACCTCCCGGATACAATGTTGTAATGGTTATTACCGGAGGTGTAATTTTGGGCAGCAGCTCATAATTCATCTGAGTATAGCTGAAAATTCCCAAAATAATCAGTGCTGAAAAAATCACCACAATCAACGTCGGCCGTTTGATTGAGAGTTCTGTAATTGTCATCTTAAAATCTCCTAATTAAACTTTGCTATTTCTATTCATTAACTCGGGAACAGATTAATTTACTATCTTAATTTTATAATTATCTTTAAGATTGTTTTGACCATTCACCACTACCACGTCTCCCGATTTTAATCCCGACAGCACCTCCAAATTATTATTTGAAGCATTTCCAAGAACTAAATTCTGAAGCTTTGCAATACCATTATCAACTAGAAATACTTGAGCATTCTTAACACTGCCCAATAATGCATCTCTGGGTATTACTAAGGATTTGTTTTTAGAAACGGAATTAAAAATAACATGTGCGAACATTCCGGCTTTTAAAGGATGTTCTTTACTGTTGTGAAGATAAACCTCTACGGGATATGTATGTGCCGGATCTCCTTTATCGGAAATAGTTTTAACTCTTCCTTCGAATGCAATTCCCGGGTATACATCCGTGGTAACCTGAACTTTATCTCCCACTTTTAAATTAAAAACGTCCTGTTCGGAAACGTTTAACATTACTTTTAAGGTAGCTATATCTACCACTTCGGCTACTACAGATTTATTGTTGACATAATCTCCAAGATTTACGGATCTTGAAGTAACAATGCCTGAAATCGGAGTAGTTATTTTTGTATCATCATAATTTTTCTTGGCAACTATGTATTGAGCTTCTGCAGATTGAAATGCCAGTTTAGCATTTTCCAATTGTGCATCCGTGGCGGATTTCTCATTGTACAATGATTGATACCGCTGCAGGTCTTTTTGTGCTTTTTGATAATTTACCTGTGCTGTTTTAAATGCAGCTAATTCCAATTCATCTTCCAATTGAATTAATGTTGAACCGGCGGTTTTGTAATCGCCGACTTCTGCGAATACTTTAACTACTTTTCCCTGAGATTCGGAAACAATCGGAACATCATTATTTGCATAAATTGTTCCAACTAAATTAAGATGAGTAGATAAATATCGGTAAGTTACCGTATCTACATTAACCGGATAATCGGTTAATTTAACTACATTCTCAGCAGCTTTAATTTTTGCCCTGTTATGCAGCAAGACAATAAATATTAATGCAACAGTACCAAGTATTATAAGCGTATATTTTATTTTATTATTCATTATCATCCTCTATTTATTAAAATTTTATTTTCCGCCCGTAGCTTTTTCAATCTGAGCTTTTGCAAGTTCATAATCTACTAAAGCTTGAGTGTAATTAGTACGCGCCTGCTTTAATGCAGTCTCGGCATCAAGCAGTTCAGAGTTCAGAGCCATTCCTTGTTTAAATTTATCGTCGGTTACTCTATAGTTCTCTTCCGCTTGTTTTACTGTTTCCTGAGAAACCGTTACTTTTTCACTTGCTTTAATCAGGTTGTAATAATCCTGAGTCACTTCCAGAGTAACCGCATCTTTAAGAGTTTTTAAACCATCGTTAGCCTGTTCGTACTGGGCTTCCGCCTGATCCGTTTTATCAATTGTAGCACCCCAATTCCAAAGACTTAAAGAAAGACCCAGGCTTACATCCCATGTACCGTAAAATTCATTTTTTGTAGGCAAAAGCCGCTGATTCGGTTTAGCATAATTATAATCGCCGGCTAAAAATATTTGCGGGTACCAGTCCGATTTTGCAAAGGTAATTCCTTTTTCACTGGCTTTTACTTTATATAACATAGCTTTTAGTTCCGGGCGATTATCCTGGGCTTTGCTAATTAATTCATCAATATCATTCATACTATCGGTATTTGTTACCGTAATAGAATCCTGTACCTCAACTTCGGTTGACAACGGCAATCCTAAAACATTATCGAAATTTACAATTGCCAACTTTACTGCATTCTTAGCATCAATTTGATTTAATTGAGCTTCGGATAATTGAACTTCGACTTTTAATACTTCATTTCTGGTTGCTAAACCTTGCTTGAAAAAATTTTGAATGTCGGTAAGATGCGCCTTTACCTGCTGAACATTTTCATCAATCACTTCTTTAATCTTTTTTGCTTTAAAAAGATTCCAGTAAGCATTTTTAATATTTAGAATTAAATTCTGCTCATCCTGTGTATAAGTCTGCTTTGCAGCCAATGAATTATACTTAGCCATATCATAGCTGCTCGATAACTTAAATCCGGTAAATAACGGCTGCTTTAATGAAAGCGCCAACGAATAATTATCAAAAATAGAAGGCGATATATCTAACGAACCTAAACCTTGTATTGCTATTGTAAAAGGGGGTACCTTACTAAGTCTTGTGTATGTTGCATTGAAAGATAGTGATGGAAGTCTGGTCGTATTGACTTCTCTCATTTGAGCTTCTGCAGCCACTACATTCATCCGTGATGAATGAATTGTTTTACTGTTTTCTAATCCGATTTTTATACTTTGTTCAAGATTTAATTTTCGTACTTCTTGAGCTTTTATTTCTGCAGAAATAAAAAATCCTATTAGTAATATCAAAATTAATTTACCTATATTATTTTGCATCGAAATATTACTCCTTATTACTTTGTATATCTGACTTATATGAAATATACTTTGCTCTTCCTTCTTCGGTAAAAATTCCTTCAAAAATTATTGTAAATATTTTTTCTACAGCCTGGCTGGCCGAAAAAGGTAATTGAGCAAGAGCTTCCGGATTTATAATAGTCTGAATAGCGCTTGTATAAATTAGTATTACCATGTCGCGGTTTATGTCTTTTCGAAAGACGCCGTCTTCAACTCCCTTATTAAAAAGTTCTGTTGCTTTTTGAAGCCCTTTGATTTTCTTAAAGTCATGAAGCTCATTCCAAATTTCAGGCATATTTTTTCTTAAATCATCAAACAGGGGGCCTCTAATTTTAGATGTCTGTTCACCTAAAAAATCCATCATCATTTTAAGCTTTCCCACAAAATCCAGTTTCTGATTTGCCCAAATCTGATTAACCTGCTCTTCTGTTTCGCATTGTCTTTCATAAATTAATTCTTTAAGAAGATTCTCTTTACCGGAGAAAAATTTATACAATGTTTTTTTGCTCATTCCAAGGCTGGAGGCAATTTCATCCATTGTAACTTTGGCAAATCCATGTTGAAAAAACATTTGTTCCGCTGCGTTAAAAATTCTTTCTTTTATTTCTTTTTCTTCCGACATCTTAATAACCTTTCTACCAAGTAAACTGATTTAGTATTTTTAGTTTCCATGTTTGGCTAAAAAAACATTTCAAAATAGCTCATTTTCGAAATGTTTATACTACAGAAACCACATTCGTATTTTTAGTTTCCAAACTTAGTGTATTAAAAATGTTTTGTCAAGTACAAAACGATAAAAATATTTTAATGGTAAATGCACTGTGTCAAACGGCAAATCTTCCAGACAATATCCTTGAATAATCTTATGAATAAACATTTTTAGTTATAATGACGAACGGGAAGAGGAAATATTTTAAAGAAATTCTGATTTGTTTAGTAATTGTTTAAAGAGATGTAATTGATTTAGAAAACTATTTATTCCGTTTTTATATTTTTTTCGTAAAGATCTCTAAATTTTATAATCGCCTTGACAATTGCTTCGGCAATTTTAGCTTGTCCCCTTTTACTATTCAAATAGTGAGCATCTTTTCTATTTGACAGGAATCCGGTTTCAATTAAAACACTGGGCATTGAAGCGCCAACAAGAACATAAAAGCCTGCCTGCTTAACACCAAGCGGTTTTATTGAAATATCTTTACTGAATTCTTTATCCAGCATATCGGCAAACTTTTCCGAATATCTCATATATGCTGATTGCGCCATGCTTACCAAAATAAAATTTTCATCAGTTAGTTTTTTATAGCGGGCAGGATTATCTTCATACTTTATTACACTATTTTCTTTTTCAGCTATTGATATAGCTTCTTTTGTTCTTCCTGGCCTCAATAAATAAACTTCAAACCCGTTAACGCTGCTTGGTTTTTTAGGAGTTGAGTTGCAATGAATTGATATAAATAAATTACCACCGGCCTCGTTAGCAATTTGTCCCCGTCTGTATAATTCTACAAACTTGTCAGTTTTTCTTGTATAAACTACTTTTACACCTTTCATTTGTTCTTCTATATCTTTCCCAAGTTTTAGTCCAATTGCAAGAGTAATATTTTTTTCTTCTATACCATCTATTCCTATTGTACCGCTGTCTTTTCCGCCATGACCGGGATCAATAACAATCACATTAAATTTCCATTTAGCTTTTTCTTTCTTTTTTCTTTCACGGTTGGCGAAGATTCTATTATATAACGCAATTAAAATATCATTACTATCATTAACATTCAGAACCTCGTTTGTAGTATAATCTTTTCCAAGCTTCAGTCTTAATTCAGTATCCGATTTAATGTTCCTGGCTTTTATCCATTGGATAAGGCCCTGTCCGTGCAAGTTATCAATATTGCTTACATCTGCATGAACGTTTCTTAATATGATTGTTAATATCCCCTCTTTAAAAGAACTGTTATAAGAATAAATTCTCTTATTTGATGAAACTCTTAATAAAGTACCGTTGGCTTTTTCCTGAATCGAAATTCCGCTAATGTTGTAAGAAGTATTTGAGACATTCTCCTCAAAATTATTTTTATCATTATTACTATTCTTGACAGGATTGGATTTTACTATTAATGTATTTGGTGCGTGAAAACTAAGATTCATTCCCGAAGCTAATTGAAGAGTATTAAAACAATATTTTAGAGGAATGAAAACTTGATGATTAAGTAAATAAGTTGAAGTCGGAATTTGCATTATCCTTGTCAGGTCGCTTCGTTTTTTCTTTAGAATTAAAAAAGGATTTTGGGCCGTAATATTTAGAGTATAATCCGAGAAAGATAACTCTAATTTCTCCGTTCGGGGATTATAAAAATAGCCGGCGGAAATTGCATCGGCAAACGGCTTAACGGAAATATATATTGTCCCTTCTCTATCGTAAACCGGAATATATTTGGTTCCTCTGCCGGTAACAACAGCAAGGTTTTTTATGGGTTGTGCAAAAATTGAAACTGTAAATAAGAATAAAAGTATATTAAGTTGTTTTAATTTCATCGGAAAAATATTTTTAATAATCTCTTTAACCTATAAATGGTATCATGAACCCGCTTTTCTTTTTATAATCCGAATAAGCACTTTTAAAGTTTTTTTCAAGAAGCTTTTCTTCAAGAGAAGCTCTTAAAATAAGAAGCGGGATTTCTATTAATGCTAAAGGAATTATTATATAACTTAAAACAGCAACGCCTGCTCCCAGATCCATAAGGATTTGAGATATATACTGCGGATGACGAATAAATCTGAACGGGCCTTTAGTAATTACTTGATGATTCCTTAAAATCAATACGTCCTGCGAATAATTTTCCCCCATAGTCTTGAAAGCCCAAATCTGCATCCAGGAAAAAATTAAGTAAGCAGCTAATCCTAATAATCTAATTGTCCTTAGTGAAGGCGTATAACCTAAAGTTCCTACTTGAAAGACAGAAACAATTAATAGCAACAAAGTGATTGTAGAAATTGCAACCGGTAATTTTTGAAGATATGTTTTAGGCTTTTCTTTAAAAGATGTAATTTTTGATTTGAACCCTTTTTTTGCACCGCCGACGTTTGCCCCGAAAGTTGCAATTATATTAAAGCCGATAATAATATTAATAGGATCCATAAATTTTTAATCGACCTTTCTTCCATGTTTTTCCATAATGGATTTCCATTCTTCCATACTCAATTGTTCCGATTCTTCAATCAACATGATCGGGATATCATCTTCAATTCTATAGCGTCGGCGCGTATTTTTATCGACAGAAACAAGCGTATTACCGTCAAGCACCAAATCAGCTTTAGTTTCCGGGCAGCAAAGTATATCCAATAGCTCTTTGCTTATCATTTTTCCTCCCAAAAATTTAAGACTCAAATTAAAATTTAATTAAGACTATGACAAGGGCACAAATCATCTTAATTCCTTATATCTAAAGCAATCTCTTGTATGGTCATTTACCATTCCGGTTGCCTGCATAAAAGCATAACAAATTGTCGAGCCGACAAAATTGAATCCGCGTTTTTTTAAATCTTTACTCATCAAATCAGATATTTTAGATGTAGCGGGAATTTTTTTAATATTATCCCATGAATTTTGAATCGTCTTTCCGTCGGTAAACTGCCAGATATATTTATCAAAGCTTCCGAATTCATCTCTAACTTTTAGAAATGCCTTTGCGTTTTGAACTGCAGATTTTATTTTAATTTTATTCCTGATTATTCCTTCGTTATTTAATAATGAATTTATTTTCCTTTGATTATATTTTGCAACCTTGGAAGGATCGAAATTATCAAATGCTTTTCTATAATTCTCACGCTTCTTTAATACCATAAGCCAGTTTAATCCTGCCTGAGCACCTTCTAGGATGAGGAACTCAAACAATTTCCGGTCATTATGTAAAGGTGTTCCCCATTCCTTATCGTGATATTTAATATATAAAGGATCACGGGTTGACCATGTACATCGTGTAATCATACAGCTTTTTTGAAACTTCTTGGTAAAAAATTAAGTTAAAAGATTTAATTAGGTATGCTAAAATAACAAAAAATTTATCTAATTTAAGAAGCAGTAAATTTTCACAATCATAAAACAGATTTATCTAACTAATTCTTTAGCAATTCAATATGGATAAAAAAATTATAAAATGACATTAAACAAAAACACAAAATTAAAAGTTGTCAAAATAGAAAATATCATTCCCAAAACAATGAACGATAAATATCTGTTATATCTCCCGGCAGATTACACGATCAACGAAGACTGGCCTTTTATATTTTTTCTTCACGGCGCAGGTGAAAGAGGAAGCGATATTGAAATTGTAAAAAAACACGGTCCGCCGAGAATCGTTTTGCAGAATAAAAATTTTCCATTCATCATGGCCGCACCGCAGTGTAAAGAAGAAAAGAAATGGGATACGGAAGAATTATTTAAATTGTTAGATGAGATAATTTCTAAATACAAAATCGACACCAAAAGAATTTATTTAACCGGATTAAGTATGGGAGGATTCGGAACCTGGGAAATGGCAATTAAATTTCCGGATAAATTTGCAGCAATTATTCCAGTCTGCGGAGGCGGTGATCCTTCCAAAGCATGTTCAATTAAAGATTTACCTATCTGGGCTTTCCATGGTGCGAAAGATCAGGTTGTACCAATAAGTAAATCAAAAGAAATGATTGATGCTATAAAAAAATGCGGAGGGAATCCAAAATTTACTGTTTATCCGGATGCGGAACATAATTCTTGGACGGAAACGTATAATAATCCTAAAATTTATGAATGGCTTTTACAATTTCATAAATAACAAACAATGTAATGTAATAATACCTTAAATCCTTTTATATTTTTTAATAAATTACATGTACAAAATATTATATGATTATTTCTAAATTTTAATAAGGCACGAGAAATGGGCATCGATAAATTTTTGGTTAAACCGAATTCAAAAATTAATCTTGCAAATATAAGTACCGGTGAAACAGATAACTACAATTCAAAAAAAGAAGCAAGTAAAAATCTTAAGAACAACATAAAGGAAATGATAAAACTGCAGGATAAGCTGTATGCCGATGACAGGTACTCTATGCTTCTTATTTTTCAAGCGATGGATGCAGCAGGAAAGGACGGCACAATTAAGCATGTTATGAGCGGACTTAACCCGCAAGGGACTCAAGTTTTTAGTTTTAAACAACCTTCGGCTGAAGAATTAAATCACAACTATCTCTGGCGAATAAACAAAGCACTGCCGGAAAGAGGAAGAATAGGAATATTCAACCGCTCATATTACGAAGAAGTTTTAGTTGTAAGAGTGCATAATCTATTAGAAAATGAAAAAATCCCGAAAGAATTATTAAGTGAAAATGTTTGGCAGCAGCGGTATAAAGAAATAAATGATTTTGAAAAATACTTGTATGATAACGGAACCGTAATTTTAAAATTCTTTCTGCATGTTTCAAAGGAAGAACAGAAAAAAAGATTCCTGGAACGAATTGACAACAAAGCAAAGAATTGGAAGTTTTCCGAAGCCGATATAAAAGAGAGAAGTTATTGGGATGAATATCAAAAATGTTACCAGGAAGCAATCTCAGCTACAAGTAAAAAACATGCGCCCTGGTTTGTAATTCCTGCCGACCACAAATGGTTTATGCGCCTTGCTGTTTCCGAAGTAATAGTTGAAACTATGAGCAAGCTGCCTATAGATTACCCGAAATTAAAAAAAGATCAGCTGGCAAATTTAAAAACATGTAAAGACAAACTGGAACGGGAAGGTTAAAGTTTTATTCAAATAATTCTTTTATTTTTTCCGGCGGCCTTGCCAGTATTGCTTTGTTTCCTTTTTCAATTATCGGCCTTTGAATAAGATCGCTGTTCAGAAGCATTAGATCCAATATTTGCCCTTCATCATAGTTTTCAATATCCATTTGCTTGTAAGCTTTTTCATTCTTCCTTAAGAGTTCACTGGGTTTCATTTTCATTTTTTTCAAAAGAGATTCCAGCTTTTCTTTTGTAAACGGTTCTATATAATAATTAATCCTTTCGAATTCTACGCCTTGTTCTGCAAGCAGTTTTACAACTTTTCTGCAAGTTGTACAAGTAGGCTTTTCATAAACGGTTATTTTACTCATTGCCGTACCGGTATTTTAATTTTGAAGATAAAATTTTTGTTTATTTATAATGGTAATTATATAATTTTCAAATAGAATATACAATCAGATGATTTTAAAATATAAAATTTAAAATAATTTTGATGCTGCTCCGTCTACACAATTAAGAAAAACAAAAGATAATATGGTAAGTGAACGAAATACTAAAATTGAAGCAACTATAAAGAAGGAACGAAAACGGTTATTCAATTTTATAAGAAAAAATGTTTCGATAGAAGAAGATGCGGAAGATATTCTTCAAGATGTTCTTTACCAATTTACATCGGGATTTGATGAGATAGAATATTTTGAAAAAGTCTCATCCTGGTTATTTCAAACTGCAAGGAATAAGATAATTGATTTATACAGGAAGAAAAAACCGGTTTCAATTAATTATAATTTACTAAATGATGATTCTGATGAAGAAACATTATCGCTGGCAGATATTCTTCCGGATTTAAGCAGCAGCCCTGATAAAGTTTATCTGCAGGACCTAATCTGGGAAGAATTACAGGATGCGCTTGAAGAACTTCCGGAGGAACAAAAAGTTGTATTTGAAATGAATGAATTCGAACAAATGAGTTTTAAAGAAATATCCGAATTAACAGGCGTACCGGTAAACACTCTGCTTTCGAGAAAACGTTATGCGGTTATGTATTTAAGAAAAAGATTAAAAAATATTTATAAGGAGATTCAGCAATGAATGACATGATAAAAAGACATAAAAGATATCCAAGATTTATTTTATTTGGAATTGCTGCGGTTGCATTTTTCAGTTTAATAGTTATGCTCTTATGGAATTGGCTGGTGCCTGTTTTGTTTCATGGTCCCGTAATAAGCTATTTGCAGGCAGCAGGATTATTAATATTGTCAAAAATAATTTTCTCTTCACCGGTCAGAGGCTCTCGAAGTTTTAATCATGACAGAAGAGAACATTTCAGAAAGATTTTCGAACAAAAAGCAGAATCACATAATGCCGAGTAATTTAAATTGGAATGACTGTGAAAATGGAGAGGAAAAGATAGAAGAGGTTGTCTCAAAACTGTCATTCCGGGTTTTGCCGCAGGCATTCCTTCGGAAGACCCGGAATCTAAATACTTGAATGACTACTAAAAGAAATGCTGAATCAAGTTCAGTATGGCAAATACCCTCTTTTGAGACAGCCTCTTTTATTAACAATAATCAAATATATTTATTAAAGAATTCACCTTTAATAATCTTCACTTTTCTGCATTGTTCACATGTTAGTAGAATAAGTAACAGCCGACTGCAGTAATTAAAAATATTATTTATTTGAAAGCATTTACAAAATCTCACTTCACTAGCATCATCTTCTTAACCGATTTAAAGTTGCCTGCAGTTAATCTATAGATGTACATTCCGCTTGCGTATTTCCCGGCATTAAATAATACTTCATAATTCCCGGCTTTCTGATCTTTATTTACTAACGTTTCCACTTCTCTGCCTAGTATATCGTATATTTTTAAGTTTACCGGTACACTGCCCGCTTCAGGGATTGCATATCTTATCGTTGTTGCCGGGTTGAACGGATTCGGATAATTCTGGTATAATGCAAATTCTTTCGGCGCTGAGTATTTAAGTATAAACGACTTCGTCATATTTATTCCGTCGCCGGTTATCTGAAACTCAACTGTATCTTTTACATTTGCCGGGGCAGTAACTTTTATGTCGAAGTCAAACTCAGCATTTGCTCCCTTGTTTTGGATTATTTGTTTTATTAGTTGTTCATCCTCTTTAAACTTTAACTGCTTTGAAGACTTTATCAGCTTAACGGTTACATTTTGTGCTTGTGTAGTTTTTGAAGTATTTGACAGCTCGATAATTATTTTGTTGCCTTTTGTACCGGGATCGACATTATACACAGTTGATGTTTCCGGCTGAACTGACTGAGCTTGCAATGAACATAAACTAAATATTATTACCACAACCGCCGATATCGGAATATATTGTAAAACTTTACTCTTCATTTTTTTTACCCTTTTTATCTTTTACAAAATATCATATATGCATTTATTTAATTACTATCTCTTAGTGTTATTTCGTGCTCTCAGTGCCTAAGTGGTATAAATCCCCTTACCACCAAGACACCAAGAACACATAGTTTCACTAAGAAAGCTGTTCTATTCACCTGTATTAAACTCTACCTTACTATTTGCCGATATATCCTGACTCTTATCTTGTTGTACGGAATTATGACTCATTCTGAATGTTAAAGTCTTTGGTAATAATTCCTTTGTAATTTGTCCGTTGACTGTTTGTCCTATTTCTCTCCATCCGCCGGAATAATATTTTATATCCGCACCGTCAACCGGCTGATTTTGTGAATTCTTGACATCGATTATGCATAGAACAGTTGAGAAAGTTATAGTGCCGTTTGTTCCTATATTCTGCTGCTTATCGTTAGAGACAAATTCATATGTTATTCTGAACGAATAATTATTCGGCAAAAGTTCTTTTGTTGCAGCTCCATTTGTGGTTGAACCAAAGTCTCTCCAGCCCCCGGCATAATATTGAACTGTACCTTGATCGATAAGAGTACCTTGACTATTCATCAACTGTACATTTGCATTTACTGTTTGAAATATTACAGTAGGATTAACACCAATGTTCTGCTGTTTATCATTACTTCCGTAAGCGTAACTCATTCTGAATGAATAATTATTTGGCAGAAGTTCTTTTGTCGCAGCTCCGTTTGTGGTTGAACCAAAATCTCTCCAGCCGCCGGCATAATATTTAACTGTTCCTTCATCAATAAGATTTCCAAGACTATTCTTTAACTGCACATTCGCACTTACCGTTTGAAATACAATTGTAGGATTATCACCTATGTTTTGGTGTTTATCATTGCTGCCGTGGGCGTAACTCATTCTGAATGAATAATTGTTTGGCAAAAGTTCTTTCGCCGCAACTCCGTTTGTTGTTGTACCAAAATCCCTCCATCCTCCGGCGTAATATTTAACTGTGCCCTGATCTATCAAGTTTCCAAGGCTATTCTTTAATTGTACATTTGCAATTACTGTTTCAAACACAACAGTTGGATTATCGCCAATGTTCTGCTGTTTGTCGTTGCTGCCGTAGGCGTAACTCATTCTGAATGAATAATTGTTTGGAAGAAGTTCTTTTGACACAACTCCGTTTATTGTAGTACCGAAATCTCTCCAACCCCCAGCGTAATATTTAACCGTTCCTTCATCAATGAGGTTACCCTGGCTGTCTTTTAGCTGAACCGATACATTTGTCGTATGGAATGTGTAAGTATTGTTTTGAGCGGGAATATTTGAGACAGTCTGTGAGCCAAATGCATAATTCATTCTCAGACTTAATGTAGTCTTATCCGTATTTATGCCGAAAGTACCGTTGCCGTTGTTTACTGCATCTTTCCATCCGCCGTCATAATACTGGAGGCTTCCGCCGGCAATTAAGCTGTTCGAACTGTTCTTGAGGTTAACTGCTAATGACACCGGATTGGCAGTTGGCAAATACTCTAACAAATACTCCGTGTTATATTTTATAAGCGCGTAGGCTTCGCTTGTTAGGTTTGATGTGCTGTCAATATCCACGTCCTGCAAAACCTGGTTAAGCGTACTTTTAACTCCGGCAATATTATTTTGCTGGAGTTGGGTTTTAGCGGAGGTGAAGAAACTATTGTACTTATTTGCAGTTAAACTATCTTTAACCCAACCTAAGCTGTATGAACGAGAATTATAATTTAGTAAGGTATCTAAAAATTTTATAGGAACAAATGGACTATCGGGATATTTGCCACAAAGTGTTTTTCCATTAAAAGAATTTTCAAATAAAGTCTTATTATCAAGAGAAACTTTTCCGTTTTGACCTTGAATATAAAAGTTAGCAATATATGGAACAATAGAATCGTTGGTAAAAGCTATATCATCAATTGCATCTCCAGGTTTTAAAAAATTATAAGGGTAATATATTTGGTTGGTCATAATTCCCCACTCCAAAATATCCCCTTCATCAGAATAGTATCCCTGCCATTTCTGGGGGGCACCAAAATCAAAAACCCAATGAAACATTTTTTCAACAGCAAATCTCCAAATCGACTGTTTACTTGTAGAATAGTTTTTTATAGAATATTGAAAAAGAAAACCATCTTGAGTTCGTTTGACTTTACATGTAACTTTAGCTTTCAATATATTCATTGGAACATACTTAGGCATCTGAACACTATAGTCACCATACTTGCTTCCATTCCAGCTGTATATTTTGGTCAATCTTGTATCTTCATCTTGGCCTTTAATCTCTAAAATGCCATCTCCGTTAATATCTAATATATCAGTAAACCAACTAAAAGAAAAAATTACAGACTTCTCTAAATCACCGTATTGTTTAGTATCATTTAATAAACTGCCTGTTTGACCATTCCAACTAAATATCCAGATGCTTTGTGAAGAATTACGCAAACCATAATAAAAACTTGCCATTATATCTACATTTCCATCATTATTCAAATCTTGTGTACCTAATATATCTTGATTTACACCTGGTTCTATAATTGGTCCTGAATCCCATAGTATTTTATCATCTTTATAAACACCTATTAATCCGCCAGCAGGCACATATGCTGGAAAGATGTAACAATCCTTGAGCGTATTATAAGGATCAGTAATCGGAAATTTAAAATCTCGATATTTACTAATATCTTCATTTACATTTTCAATGACCCCAATACTATAAACGCTGCCATATTTAGATGCTAAATCAACTTTAATTTTATCTTCAATATATGATTTAGAAGTTTGTGCTGAAATTTCGGAGAAAAGAAGTAAACAAAATAATATTGATAATACCTTAATATTTTTTTTCATTTTCTTCCTTAAATTATTTCTGTGGTAAAAATTTATTTGCATTATACATTACTGAAATTGGGTATTCTTTATCTTTATTCCAGTTTTTAAAAATGTATTTCTCAAAAGCTCCTTCAAATCCAATATCCCAATTATTCTTCGATTTATCTTTTAGTCCGTTTTCTAAATACTCTTTTTCCATCCTTGTAGCCATAGGAAATATGACACTATTTTTGTTTAGATTTTCAGGAAGATTGTCAGCATCTTCAGGATATTTCCATTTATCATTTTTGTTAATAGCAGTAGTATATAATGGTTGAAAATAACCATAAGAACTTGCTATTCTTGTTTGAGCAATCATGTTCTTCATCCCCTTTGTACCAATTTCATCAGTGAATTCATCCCTTAAATAAACTATCATCTTTTTATTTGTGGAGTCTGCTCTCTCAGCAAAGGTCAGTTCTCTAGTTTTTTTAACACTTTCATCAAAAATTGTTGCACTTTTTGTTTCCACAAAAAACTCATGATATTTATTTTGTATACTTGTATATGAAGGTTTGTAGTTCATTGTATCGGAATGAGTTCTAACACCGTACAATCTTGTTTCATCTGTAGAACCATCTCGTAAAAGTTGTGAATGTTCAGCCACAATTTGCCATACAGTAGTTGTATCGCCAGAAAAATAGGGTATTACCTTTATATGTTGGTGATTAGGCGGATTTACATTAGTTGTTGCTGTTATATAAAAGGGATTTGTTTTCATACCATCCAGAACATCTTTCCAAGTTTGCGCAGTATATGGTTCATATCTATATGAAGGAGCAAAACACTGTTCTGTTTTTCCATCAGAAAAAGTATAATTATCTTTAGCTGATTCTTGATAAATATGACCCTTAACATATTGAGGCGGGACCCCATTAATACCTCCATAATATATACACAGTGAATCAATATTTAACACTGAATCCTGAACATCTCTTGTTCTCGCAAAAGATGGACTTTGACCATTTGATAACAATTTGCTTGGCCTGATTAGTTTTATTTTAATCGAAGCAGATTCTCCATTTTTGCTTTTTGTTTTAAGTGTAATAACATATGTTGAATCCTTTGTCCAATATCTGCCAATCAATCTTATCATTCCTATTGGAAGGACACCGACATTTTGTTCAGTAAAATGATCTTGCCCGTTTTGCTTATAATAATTATATTTCCAAACGGGTTTGTTGATCTCCCAATAAACCCCCATCCTTTTGCTATAATTCTTACCGGTATCAATACTCACTGGGTTGTTCCCCCAAATTGTGCTATCTTTTATCCAACTCCATCCGGTTCCGGCATTTGGGAATAACGGTTTTTCACCTATATTAGCTTTTATTTCTTCTATCTTTAAGGAGTTGTTTTTATCATTCTTTTTTACACCATAATATTTCATCTCGCCCAGCATTATATCATTGCTTTTCTCAATCTTTGCTTTCCCTATTCCAATTATATCTTCAATTCCGTTCGGACTGGTAGATGTAACCTTAGGGTTTGCTGAATATCCTTTGCTTTCCGTTATATTATTTTCATTCCCTTTATTTATTTCCTTTTGAATCTTAACCGGCGCTGCTATCTTTTTCAAAGAAATATTTTTCTGCGCGTTAATACCTTTGCTGCCTTTAACTTGTCCTTTGTCACCCTTTTTTGTTGACATTATAATAAATCCGGTATTCACCATTGCATGAACTCTGATACTTACTTTTACCTCGGATGTATCTATATTTTTTGATGCAATAAACTTAAAGCCCTGCTTTATGTTGTTAAATTCATCCGCCGTATCATTTGCAATGGGGTTTAATATCGTACCGTATTTGCTTCCTGCATCAATTTTAACATCAAATAATTGATCGTTCGAAAACGGCTCGTAGGTTATAGGGTAACCCGGCATCATTTGCTCTAATTTTATTTTTGCCGTATCTCCGGGTGAAAGACTATCAGGTTGTAAGGTTACTTTTATAGGGTAGGTATCTGTGGGTATCACATAAACATAGGAATCGGCACCAGGAATACTCACATCTGTTGTACTTATATGTATTTTAACTTTTACTGTATCTGTGGGCTCTAATCCTGTTGCTTGGTATTTCAATCTTTCATAATAATAATAATCCAGATTATTAAAATATTTTCCTTCTATTTTATTATCATTTTCATCAAAATAAAAAAGATCTCCGTATTCTTGACCTTCAGGGATACTTATATTGAATTTTACATTATTAGGGAAACCGCCTTCTTGTGAATAAATCCAAAACCCTTTGCATTGATAATCTTTATACCAGCTTGATGAATCTAATGATGTACAAAATACACCTTCAGCTTCGGTTGAGATTTCCGCATCTTCAGCAAATGTCAGATACGTTTCCTTATCAAAAAAGGCAAATGGCTGTTTAACAATTAATGTATGAAGATATATTGTTTTACCAGACGAAATACTATGTATGCTGTACACTACAGTTGCTTCATCCATGCCAATATCAAGATAATGATAACCTATTTTATATATCTGGTCATCATGAGAAGGCACACAATCAAAATTCATATAATCACCGCTTCCTAATAAATCACTGCTGCTTATTCCATCTAATTCTGTTGTCGCAGTATCCTTCATAGTTATATATGGATAACCGTCTTCATATATAATTACCCGCTTTGCGAAACTGCAGTAGTTTGCACCATCAATTATACGAATATTGTAAGGACCAATATTGTCACTTATATTAACATTACCTTGTTGCTCGAAAAGCTGCTGTTTAGGGTCAAGTGAACCGTGATATCCTGCCCAGACTACTTGCCAGTAATGGCCTGGCTCGGTATTTTGCATATAAGGTCCGCATGGTGTGTAGCCTCTGGTTAATTGATTACCGGTTGTTTTACTTGACTGCAGCTTCAACTCCACCTTCTCCTTTATCACTACTTGAGAAAATGTAAAACTAAACGTACCTATCAGCAATAGGAAAATAATAGAAATAGTTCTCCTCATTTCGCCCCTCGTTTTATATTATAAGAATGTCTTAAACTTAATTTTGGGATATAATTATTCTGGGATCTCCACCTGTCTCCGCCTGTTCATACTTTTTCTCAGTCTCCCCTTTGCAGCTAATTTTTAATCCTAGATTTGTTTTGCCGAAAGGTCTGAAAATTTGAAACCAAGTTTTTAATAATTTTTTTTAAAGTCAAGCAAATGAAAATTTTTTTATAAAAAATTTTTATTAACATTTTATAATCAGCATCAAAATATATTTGGCATCACTTAATCCGTTGGTTTTATTACAAGCTAAATCTTATCTTATTACTGCGATAAATTCTATTTATTAATTTTTCTTATCAAAATTTTTTTTAACAAGAAACTAGGATACCTAAATGAATGAAGCGGAGCATTTAGCAGATCAATTAAAAAAAGCATTTGAAGGCGAGGCATGGCACGGACCATCTGTTAAGGAAGTCTTAATGAGCGTTACATCGGATATGGCTGCAGCAAGACCTATTAAGCATGCACATAATATTTGGGAATTGGTTTTACACATTACAGCATGGCATGATGCTGTTCGCAAAAGATTAACCGGCTTATCTGTAAATCTTAGCGATGAGGAGGATTGGCCCGCTGTGAAAAATGCAAGCGAATTCGCATGGACTACAGCAATTGAAACTCTAGGGAAAAGCACTGATAATTTACTTAAAACACTTTCTAAGTTTGATTCAAGCAAACTGCACGATAATATTTCAGGATTAAACTATACATACTACTTTTTAATAAGCGGTCTCATACAGCATGATGTGTATCATGCCGGTCAAATAGCCTTATTGAAAAAGGCAATCGGCTGAAAAATTATTATCAAATATTCTTTAAAATAAAGAAAAGGTAAAATATAATTTGCGAAAAAAGAGCTTCGTAATAATTATAGGTTTTTCCGTATTTGAATTACTGCTGCATTTATTTTCAAATGCCTTTGCCCATTACGGAATTTTCCGCGACGAGTTGTATTATATTGCTTGCAGTAAACATCTCGCTGCGGGTTACGTCGATCAGCCTCCGCTCTCAAGTTTCATTCTTTTTGCAGTTCGACATTTGATAGGCGATTCTATATTTGCAATTAGATTGCTTCCGGCAATTGCGTCCGCAATAACCGTCTTTATGACGGGTCTAATTGTACGAAAGCTTAAGGGAAAATTATATGCAATTACAATTGCATGTCTGAGTGTTGCTTTAGCCCCGCAATTTCTCGGAACGTGTACAATATTCTCTATGAATTCGTTCGACTGGCTGTTCTGGGCATTAGCTTCGTATATTGTAATTTTAATTGTTACTTCTAATAATAATAAACTCTGGATTTTACTCGGACTAACTCTCGGTTTCGGACTGCTGAACAAAATTGATATTTTATGGTTCGGTGCAAGTTTATTTATCGGATTGCTTTTAACTCCTCAGAGGAAACATCTTAAAACAAATTGGCCTTACATTTCAGGCATAATAGCTCTTCTATTGTTTAGTCCGTATATTTATTGGAATATTACACATGACTTTGCAACACTTCAATTTATTCATAATGCTTCCACTTTAAAATATGCTTCGCAAAACCCCGGTACATTATTATCCGGGATATTATTAAGCATGAATCCGTTTTCAGTCTTCGTTTGGCTCGCCGGTATCTATTATTTCTTCTTTGATAAGGACGGAAAAACATTTCGTATAGCCGGATACATATTCTTAATAACATTATTAATTTTAATTATAAACTGGCATACTAAAGCGGAATATTTAGCACCTGTTTTTCCGCTTCTTTATGCCGGCGGCGGAATAATATTTGAAAAATTAATTGAATATCCAAAGCTTGCAAAAATTAAAATTGCATTGCCGGTTATAATTTCATTTACAGGGTTGCTGATGATTCCTTTAGCACTTCCTATACTGCCTGTTCAAACTTTCATAGGTTACACACATATAATTGGGTTTTCCCCCAAGTCTAATGAAGAGCATAAACTGGAAGGACTTCCTCAGTTTTATGCCGATATGTTCGGCTGGGAAAATATGGCTGCTACCGTTGCTAAAGTATACAACTCGTTTCCTCCTGAAGAGCAAATAAACACAATTGTCTATGCACAAAATTACGGAGAAGCCGGCGCTATTGATTACTATAGAGATAAATTTAATTTACCGCGAGTCTTATCCGGACATAATAATTACTGGTACTGGGGTGCAGCGGATACTAACTTTACAACAGTTATTGTAATCGGCAGCAGCAAGGATGATCTTCTTAAAATTTGCAATTCTGTTACACAGGCAGCAGTTATTAAAAGCAAATATGCAATTCCTTACGAAAACAATTTACCGGTTTTTATTTGCAGTAATTTTAAAATACCTTTTAATGTTTTATATCAAAAAATTAGATTTTTTATTTAACAGATTTTTATTCCTAAGGTTATTTTCTTTTTAACATCAATACAAAATTTAATAATTTTAAAAGTCCTTCCCTTTGGCATTACCGTTATGCGGGAAAGGCTGGATTAGGCTAAATGGTAAAAGCAATATTTTGGGATAACGACGGCGTACTTGTCGATACGGAAACGCTTTATTTTCAAGCATGCAAAGAAACCTTCGCATCAATCGGAATTGATTTGAGTGAAGATTTATACATAGAATATTTTTTAAAAAAGGGCAGCGGTACCTGGCATCTTGCCGAACAAACAGGTATGAATGAAAATGAAATAATTAAACTGAGAAATGAACGCAATAAAACATACAGTAATCTTTTACGGGATAATGCAAGAGTAATTGACGGCGCTGAAGAAACCTTAAAAAAGCTGCATGGTAAATTTTCAATGGGAGTTGTTACAAGCTCAAGAAAAGATCATTTTGATATTATCCATAAAAAGTCCGGCTTGTTAAAATATATCGATTTTGTTTTAACTTCGGATGATTATGCCGAGACTAAGCCTTCGCCTGCCCCGTATTTAAAAGCTGTTTCTAAAACAGGATTAAAAAAAGAGGAATGCATTGTAATTGAGGATTCGGAAAGAGGGTTAAGAGCTGCAGTAAGTGCAGGTCTGAGATGCTATGTCATTCCGACTTCTTTAACAAAATATTCAGATTTTTCAGGGGCTGAAAAAATATTAGATAATATTTCGGATGTACCAAAACTGTTACTTTGAACTTTCTTAAAACTTCAGAATTAAATTAATTCATCCTACCATTTTTAAAATTAGTGATAATTAAAACTGTTTAAACGGTTATTACTAATTATCTTTTATTATTAACATCGGGATTAATCCCGATGTTAATTAGAAACAAAAAGTTAATATTTAACTGTTTTAACAGTTTTTAAACTATAAGTCTCAGCATATCCAAGTAAATTTTAAAATAAGAAAATATAGAGTAAAAATTTGTTTGGTTAGAAGGTTAAAATAAAAATTCAAGAAATGTGTTAAAAAATCCGACGGTTAATTTCTAACCGCCGGATTAAACTAAACTTAATCTTTAAACTTACTTAATATATCTTCCACCGCCGATTTATTTACCATAAAATCCATCATCTTTAGTTTAACATAATCTTCACGGTAGAAATAGTATCCCGGAAACCTGCCGTTATGCCCGCTCGATCCGGAATCCTTAATTAAGTACCAGTCTGTACCGTTGATATTTTTGTATCCGACTAGATGAATACCGTGATCGTCTGTAGTTGTCTTATTGCTGAAACGAAATTGTCTTGCATATTCATCAATATATTTATCTGGGATATCGAATGTCGGAATTATAGCAACATCCGAATCCGGCATTATTCCGGGTTCCGAAACATCGCCGCCTATTGCCATAGTATACCCGTTTCGGATAGCTTTTTTAATAATGCTCATAAAGACATTTAAAGGTACATTATAATAATCTTTACTGTGCCACCAGTTATCCGGAACCGGGTATTCTACCTTTTCCCAATACGGGAACTGCATTAAAGATATAAAATCAACATAGTCGTCAAGATTTAAATCAACTACCTTTGCTAAGTATTCTTTCGGAGTATATTCTTTTCCGTCTACATTTACTTTTGTAGGAGGAACACCCATATAATGATTCAGAATATCTTTAATTGTATTAGTCACATCTTGTTCATTCCAGGAGTTTGAAGCTTTTACACTGTTAAGATAGTCATGCATTTCCTCATACATTTTTCTATGGTCATAAAATTTTTGACCGGGCTGTAATCCGGTGTAATCTTTTTCAGGAACAATTCCGTATTTTTTCCAGATTCTAATAACTGCATTAGATTCGGAGCCTTCTCCGAAAGCCGAGTTGCCTCGTTCTTCAACAAAACGTTTTGCTTTTTCCACATACTCCCAGTAATCGGTGTACATTACAGAAAGTTTTAATTTCTTTTTATGAATCCTGTAAACTTCCGACTCGAAGAAAGAAGTAGTTGAAAAATCCCAGCATGTTCCCGTCCAGCCTTGAGAAACCGGAGGATTGAACCAGTACTTTGTGAATTCATTTATAGATTTTGGAATTTCAACACCGGAAAGATTTACTTTAAATACTTTCTTTTCGATTTTGGGTTTTGCTATAAACTCATCGGCACTTTTTTGAATCTCTTTAAAAAATTCATTCTTTGGGGTAACAAATTCACCTTTGTCACGGCGTTCTTCCTGTGCAAAAAGAATACTGCTAGGAAGAAGGATAGATAAAACCAGTAATGTAGTCAGGTACGATTTCATCAACAATCCTTTTTAGATTAATTTAACAATATTAAGCATCAATGCTATTCATCAAACTTAAATATATTTTTTTAGAAAGTTAAGCAATTACAAAAAATATATTTTTATTAAAAGCAGACTTTCCGAATATTGTAATGTTGAGGTTTCCTCTGGCAGATTTTTCATTTTATTTGTTGACATTTAAATAATTTTATAGTAAATAGATATATGTAAACTTGTACATATATCTATATGAAACAATTCACTGAATTTTTTAAGGCTTTATCTGATCCTACGAGAAGGGAAATTCTTCAAAGTTTAAAAACAAAATCAAAGACGCCGAGCGAACTGCTTGAAGAGATTAAAGTATCTCAACCGACTCTGTCTCATCATCTGGATATCTTAAAAAGAGCTGACATAATTTCAGGAGAACGGGAAGGTCAGTTTATCCGGTATTCATTGAATATGACCGTATTTGATATGGCAGTAGAATATTTAATTGAAATTACAAAAAGCAGGTAACATTATGAAATGGAATTTTAAGCGGGAAATTTTCGCATTAGGAATTTTAGTTATATGGATAATCTTCGCTTTTTACTATTATTCAATTTTGCCTCAAACCGTTGCAACTTATTTTAATGCCGAAGGAAATCCCAACGGGTACTCTTCTAAATTTACATTATTATTGATTGGCTGCGGTATTCCTATTGTAATATATTTTCTCCTTACATTTATTCCATATATCGATCCCTTCAAAAAAAAGATTGAAAATAATTACAATATATTTTTACTTTTCAGAGATCTTGTAATTGCATTTATGGTATTTATGATGTTCTTAACTTTTGTTTCGGCGAAAGAAAATACTTTTAGGAGCGATCTTTTCGGAATAGGTTTGGGGCTTTTATTCATACTGCTAGGCAATTACCTGCCCAGACTTCCAAGAAATTTTTTCTTCGGGATACGTTCACCATGGACGCTTGCATCGGAAGTTGTATGGTATAGAACTCATAGAATTTCCGGAGTTTTATTTGCCGTGTGCGGGCTATTAATAATTATATTAACTCTTTTTAAGGTTGTGCTTTTAATTTCAATTTTCGCCGTAGTTGTACCTCTATCCGTTTATACTGCATTCATTTACCCATACTTCCTTTTCAAGAAATTACAAAAGGAAGGCGAATTAGATAAACCTGATTTATAGTGTACATATTTTTTTAATGGAGAACCAGCAATGAAAAACTTCTTTAAAAATTTCATTTTATTTATAATCG
>CAZCFZ010000021.1:0-64683 GCA_964498065.1 uncultured Ignavibacteriaceae bacterium | reverse complement strand
GCCCATTCTTCTGCTTTTTTTACCAGACTTTTCCCGATTCCTTTGCCTCGTACGGACTCATCTACAACAAGCCCGGTAATTTCCGCAAGCCCGCCGCTTTCTAAGGTAGATCTGATACTTACCTGGATCCAACCGGCAGCCTGTCCGTTAAGCTCAGCTACGAATAAAGCAGTTTGGTTATTATCAATTATTTTCGATATGCGTTCATATATTTCCGTATTAAGTACTTTGTATCCCAATTGAATACATAATTCGGTAATACGGTTTGAGTCTGCCGCTGTAGCTTTTCGTATTAAAACCTTACTATCTTTCATTTATTTCCTTATAGCTTTGTTTATATATCTATAGATAAGAGAGAAGATTTATAGTATTAATTTTTTTGCCGTGTAAAGTTAGAAAATTGTAGGGGGATTTTTTGTTCGTGTATAAATGACGGCAAATTAATTTAAGAGGAAAAATTGTTAATTAAATTTGTTATCCAGATTTTTAAATAATTAAAAGTTTCAAAGGTATTTATGCACCAGTAAGCAAAAGCTGCCAACGCAATAATAGTGATTATTATTTTAAATGTTTTATGGATATGGAATAAACTGATTATATAAATAATTACTCCCGCCGCAAGCAGTGTCGATACATATACCAATAAGTCTATTAAGGGGGTTTGCATATTTATTTTGAAAATTAATTTTCGAACGATTTATTGTGTTTGCTGCTTATATTATATTTTGGTTATTTAAGCTATTTTCAGATGCCGAATCAATTGCAGATCCCGGGTCAAGCCCGGGATGACATGGTTCAGCATGACTATTGCATAACTTCAGTTAAAAAGTTAATCCTTTTACCAAATAAATAGATATTTTATAATCCGCTATTATACTATGGAATTTCTTTTCGTAAATCAATAGAGTGATTCTACTAAATAATATAGTGTGATTTTTCCGACTTTTTTTAGTTAGTGAAAGTCTAATAAAAAAGGAGGCTGTCTCAAATGATCGAATTTGTCATGCTGAACTTGATTCAGCATCTCTTTTAAAAGAAATTCTAGTGTTTAGATTCCGGGTCTTCCAAAGGAATGCCTTTGGCAAAGCCCGGAATGACAATTTTGAGACAACCTCCTAAAATTATAAACAAGTTTGTAATTATTTCAATCCTCGGAATTTGAGCATTGGCCCGATTTCAGGATCATGTCCCGTGAATTCTCGGAAGATTTTAGTATAATCCTCGGTAGCTCCGCGCGAAAGTATAATTTTACGGAAACGTTCTCCGTTTGCGCGTGTTAATCCGCCGTGACTCATAAACCAATCATATGCATCATCATCAAGCATCTCAGACCAAAGATATGCATAATAACCGGCGGCATATCCGTTTCCCCAGATATGCATAAAGTAACTTGATCTATAACGAGGCGGAACCTGCGGAATATATAAATGATCTTTCTTTAAACTTGCAGTTTCAAACTTATCTGAATTTTGTAAAGGAGCGCTTGCAGGTAATGTATGCCATGCCATGTCAAGATCGGCAGCTTCCAGCAATTCGGTAAAATCATAACCCTGGTTAAAATTATTTGCTTCTTTCAATTTTTCAACCAGTTCCTTCGGTATGGGTTTTCCGGTTTTATAATTTAATGCATAATGTTCAAGAACTTTTGGATTGAGCGCCCAATGTTCGTTAAATTGTGAAGGGAATTCAACAAAATCACGCGGAACATTTGTCCCGGATAAACTGGCATATTCTTCATCCGCAAACATTCCGTGAAGCGCATGTCCGAATTCATGGAACATTGTTGTAACATCATCATAACTTAATAAAGCAGGCTGGCCCGGCGCAGGTTTGGTAAAGTTGCAGACATTGTAAACAACCGGCTTTGTTCCCAGCAATTTTGACTGCTGAACGAAGTTATCCATCCATGCACCTCCGCCTTTATTATCGCGCTTAAAATAATCGGCATAAAATAATGCAAGAGGCGAACCGTCTTTATCGTAAACTTCAAAAACTCTTACATCTTTCTGGTAAACGGGAATATTGTGAAGTTCTTTAAATGTCAATCCGTATAGTTCATGAGCCTCATAAAAAATTCCCTTCTTAAGTACATTCTCAAGTACGAAATAAGGACGAACCTGTGAATCATCAAAGTGGAACTTTTCCTTACGAAGCTTCTCGCCGTAATAATTCCAGTCCCATGGTTCCAGTTTAATGTTACTGCCGGATTTATCTATATAAGCTTGAATTTCGGCTGCTTCCTTTTTTTCGTTGGCAACGGTAGCCGGAACCATACCCGCAAGAAATTTTTCTACGGCCTGCGGAGTCTTTGCCATCTGGTTTTCCAGTACCCATGCTGCATAATTAGGGAAGCCTAACAGCTTTGCTTTTTCAGCGCGGATTTTTGCAATGTGTTCGATATCGGATCTTGTATCGTTTGCATCATTATGCTCACATCGGTTCCATGAATCTTCAAACAATTGCTTACGGGTTTTCCTATCATTTAAAAACTGAAGATCAGGCTGCTGGGTTGTATTCTGTAAAGGAATAACCCATTTGTTTTTTAAACCTCTGCCGGCTGCTGCCTGCGATGCAGCATCTAGCTGTGAAGCGGAAAGTCCGGCCAGTTCGGATTTGTTGCTGGTAACCAAAGCACCGTCTTTTGTACCGGCTAAAAGTTTATTAATAAATTTCGCTATCAGCGTAGCTTCTTCTTCATTTAACTTTTTAAGTTTGGCCTTATCTTCTTTAGATAAGTTTGCGCCTGCGTGTACAAACTTATTGTAATAGTATGTAATCAATTTATGCGATTCATGATCAAGCTTAAGCTGTTTGCGCTTTTGATAAATTGCCTTAACTCTTTCAAATAATTTTGTATTCAGGAAAATAGCGTCATGATGCGCGGCAAGACGCGGAGCCTCTTCTTCCTGTACTTTTTGTAAAACAGAATCGGTATTTGCAGCCGTTACGGCATTAAAAACCATTGTTACCCTGTCCAGCATCTGTCCGCTTTTTTCAAGAGCTACTAATGTATTTTCAAATGTAGGTGCTGCGGGATTATCGGCAATTTTTTTTATTTCTTCCAATTGCTGCTTCATCCCTTCTTCTATTGCAGGTTTATAATCGCTGTCCTTAATTTTATTGAATGGAGGCGCCTGGAAAGGAAGTGTGCTAGGCTGAAAAAAAGGATTCTTATGATTTGTACCTGAAAAGTTTTTTGAAGGATTGTTGGGAGTAGCTGCCATTATTACTGATGCAATACCTAATGACAGAACACAAAAAATTGTTTTGTTAAAAACTCGAATCATTTTAATTATTCCTTATGTTGGTTTAACTTAAGGGCCTGTATGAGTAAATACCGGAAAGCAGTATAACCGGCATTCTAATTCCGGTATTTGGGGGAAATGAACTAAAGCGGCGTCACTACCCGAACTTCATCAAGCTGTTTAATATTGCTTGTGAATATAATAATAATTTGTTAAGAATTAGAGCTTTTAAGGCACAATTTCTCTCTCGGTAAATACAACTAGAGATATTTTTAATGAAAGCAATTATAAAATTATGGTTTTTCATAAATCCATTATTTAATACCATTAAATGATAAAAAACAATAATAAACAATAATAAACTTGATTATTTAATAATAAATATTTAAATTTATTTAAGATTTTTGAAGAACCTTACTGAAAGGAATCTTTCAATGGAAAATAAATCTAGTTTTATTAGTCTCGTTCCGGGTTTGTATAACAAGGATGAATTTTTTAATGATATTTTTAATGAACAAAAAACATGGGGGCGCATCTGGCGGCTTATCCTGCTTTTTATCGGATTAACATTTCTTTACGGTCTTATCATGGGCTGTTACAGCGGAATTGCTCAAGCATTAACTGCCGGAATTAAAGTTCCTGTTTTATTCCTTTTATCGCTTATAATATGTTTTCCCGCATTTTTTGTTATACAATATATTCTAGGGTCAAAAATGAAATTGTCCCACATGTCCATAATTATTCTTTCCGGTTACGTACTTACCGGTGCGATAATGGTTTCATTTGCCCCCATTATTATATTGTTTGTGCTTACTGGCGGAAATTATTATTTCCTTCAACTGCTGCATATAGCTGTTTTTGCAGTCGGCGGAATCTTCGGTATGAAAACAGTTTTAGATGCATTAAAATATTCATGTGAGCAAAAAAATATTTATCCTAAAACAGGAGTTGAAGTTTTTAGATTCTGGGTTATTATTCTTGCTTTTGTAGGAATTCAGCTGGCCTGGAATATGCAGCCCTTTCTTGCTGAAAAAACGCAAGGGTATTCTTTATTCAAAAAATATAAGGGTAATTTTTATACTGCGGTTATTTATTCCATACAGCAGTTAACTAATCCGGAAGAAAAGACTGTCCGTCACTCAGATAAAAATTCACAGTTCATACCTGATACAACCGGAACGGAGAAATAAAATGCCTGCAGATGAAATAATGACGCTTGAAGAAGTTGCCGCTTATTTAAAGGTAAAACCGCAGACAATTTATACGTGGGCACAGGAGAAAAAAATTCCGGCAGCTAAATTAGGAAAAGAATGGCGTTTTAAAAGATCGATTGTGGATGCCTGGTTTGATCAGCATTTTGATGCAAAGTTTGATAACATTGTCAATAAACAATCTGAAAGCGGTAATTAACTTTTTAGGTATTAGTTATCTTATTGCAGAAATTAATTTTTACCTTAAATACTGAATTAAAATTAACCGATGATTTCTTTTAAATCGAATTCATTGCTATAGCGATCTATACTTGCTTCGATAATTTTATTTGCAAATTCGCTTTCAATGAATTCATTTACCTCAACATGCTTATGTTCAAGATTTTTATAATCCTCAAAAAATCTTTTTAATTCTATCATAGTATGAGGCGGCAGCTCTGCCAGACTGTTGATATGATTAACAGCCATATCTTGATTAGCAACGGCAATTATCTTTTCATCATTTTCATTATCGTCGACCATATGCATGGCTCCTATTACCTTTGCAGTTAAAATACACATTGGCTCTACTTCAAGGGAAGATATAACAAGGATATCGAGTGGATCGCCGTCATCGGCAATCGTCTGTGGAATGAATCCGTAATTTGCCGGGTAGTGAACAGAAGAAAATAATACTCTGTCTAATCTTAATAGACCGCTTTCTTTATCCAGTTCATATTTTGCCTTACTGCCCATCGGTATTTCAATTACTGCATTTATCACATTTTGTAAATCTGTCAATGGTCTAACTGTATGCCACGGATTCATATTAAAAATTGACTTCATTCTAATTCCCAAAATTATTTTTAGTCTGTCTAGGTTAATGTTTATTAGGTTGGGAAAAAATTTACCAACATATTTCATTTTAAGTACAAATTTAATAAAATCGGTCTATTACTAAAATCTAAATCTTAAAATGTTATTTTAATTATTAAATCTCATAATTGTCCAAATTAAATATGGAATAGAAAGTAAGTTCGATAAATAATTTGTTTTGAACAGATCAGATAAATCCGATAAATTATTTATTTTTTACTATTGTAAATTATGGGTCAATTTAAAGTTATAAATTAGAAAACATGAATATTTAAGCATTATCTGATAAATTTGCATAAACAGTTATTTAAATTATCATGAAGAATTTACAATCATGGATTTATATAATAAAAAAGATAAGAGCATTCCTCAAAAAGCAGTTCTAATTATACTAGAAATATTAATCCTTATAATAAGTTACTGGATTTTATTTGAAGGTGGATATAATATAATTTTTTCGCCGTCAATTCCCGCAAAAGGAAATGATGTTAGGCATATAATAATTTTCACTTTTAATTTGATTGTATTTCTAAGAATTTGCCTTACATTTTTTTATCTTGTAAAAAGGCACATTCCCTGGGAGGAAGCATTCAGCATTCCGGTCGCTTTTGCAATTTATTATGTCGGTTACGCATTACTCGGTTATGGTTCATCCGAAGGTATAAATGTAGTTGACATTTTTGCAATAATATTATTTCTCTTCGGTTCTTGCTTAAATACTTGGTCTGAATTATCCAGGAAGAAATGGAAGACAAACCCGGATAACAAAGGCCGGTTATACACCACCGGTTTGTTTAAGTATTCTATGCATATAAATTATTTCGGGGATATTCTTTGGGTAACTGCTTATGCAATTATTACAAGGAACTGGTATTCTACTATAATTCCTGTTTTTATATTCTGTTTCTTTGCATTTTACAATGTACCTAAACTAGATAAATATTTGTTGGGAAAATATGGTGAACAATTTGAGGAATACAGAAAACATACGAAAAAGCTGCTGCCGTTTATTTATTAGTAACATACATTTAAAATCTTCGGATAATAATAAAATCTAAATTTCATTATGTTATAGTTGGACTTCAAAACGAAAATTGCGGAAAAGTTAATATCTTTTAACTGTAAGTACTATTTTATTATATTTGATGTGAAGTTTTTAGAAGTTCTACAAAATTAGAAATTATTGTTCTCTCTTGCAGAGGAGATTCAAATTAAAGAGAGGCAATAAAATAAAAGGGTATCCTGACAAAGCTCGAAATAAAAAGATTATTCAACCTTTTTTATTAAAAATAAAATATTAATAAGAATTTAAAGGACACTTGCATTATGTCCCGGGATAAAGGCATTCTTATAATTTATTTATTCTTTATGTTTATTTGTAATTCTGCCGAAGCGCAGAGTGAAAAACAAATAATTTATGTTTCCTGGAAAAATGTAGTTAATATTACTTTAACCGATAATCTTACTTTAAAATATAAGCAGCTCGATTATAAAATTCAGAATCTGGAAACATGGAAATCTATATCCACGTTTTTACCCACTTTAACATATCAGGGTATAGCACAAAAAAATATTGAACTGCCGGTGTTTGTTTTTATGGGTCAGCAATTTGTTGTGGGAACCCCGTATACTTTCCAGCATACTTTGAGTCTTTCACTTCCCATCTTTACCGGCGGAAGCAGATGGTTCAATTATAACATACAGCAGAATATTAAAAAATCATTAAAGGAAGAACTGGAAGGAAAAGAGGAAGAAACTGTTTTAATTACACTGCAGGCTTATTATGGGATTATACTTGCCGATGAATTGCAAAAATCTGCTGAAGAATCCGCCGGAGTAGCGCAACAAAATATGGAACAAGTTCAAAAATTTTACAAAGCCGGAACCGCAACCGAACTTGATATGCAGCGTGCAAAAGCTCAATATTCATCAACACTGCCTATGCTGGAAGCGGCTGTCTCAAATAAAAAGCTTTCCGTACAAAGATTAAAAAGCTTGTTGAATATTTCACTAACGGATTCGTTGGTTGTGATTGACAGTCTATATAAAACAGATTTCCTGAATCAATATTCAGATCTGACCTTAATGGATTTAAAAGTGCTCGCCGATGAAAATAGAAATGATCTTAAAGCATTAAAGTATCAAAGGAATGCCGCAAAAGAAGGGGAAAAGATTGCATTGGGAATGTTCAGCCCGACGATTGCTTTATCTGCAAGTGTTGATCAGCAGGCACCTGTGGAAAGCTACAAGGTAAGGTGGGATGATTATATTCGTTCCAAATCCATTACTCTTTCGATTGCCTGGCCTTTATTTGAAGGAGGGAGAAAATTACTGAACTATCAGATTGCCAAAATTAAAACCGATCAAACGGATTTACTGATTAAGCAAACTCATTTTGCAAACGAACTGGAAATAGAGCAGAGCTATTATAATTTTATGGAGGCATCGAAAAGCCTGCGGAGCCTTAAAGATGCATTGGATCAGTTTAATGAAAGTTTAAGGATTTCGAATTTGTTATACGCGCAGGGGATGAGCAATCAACTTGACGTACTTAATGCACAGCTTCTTTATACTAAAAGTAAAAGTGATTACCTGCAGGGGATTTATAATTACAATGTTAACCAGCTGGCTTTGTTAAAATCGGTTGGATTATTAGATAAAATCTGGAAATAATTTTTTTGAAACTTGAATATCATGGGTGAGGAAATCATGAAATTGAGAAAATGTCTTTCCCGGAAGGGATGGATTCCTTTTATATCTTTTATTTTATTGTTAACAGCAGGATGTTCAAAAAAAGCAGACGAGGGAGTTGAAAAGTCCGTACCTGTAAAAATATATAAAGTTAAAGCAGGAACAATATCAAAGTATATACGCGTCACCGGATCCGTTACCGCCGAAGAAGATGTGATTGTTTATAGTAAAGTTTCGGAACGGGTAGAAAAGATTTATGTAAAACCCGGCCAAAAAGTGGAAAAGGATCAAATCCTAGCTGTTCAAAAAAACGATATATTAAAACAGGGATTGGAAATAGCAAATTCAGCATTAAAAACAGCGGAAGCACAGGCAAAATTAGCAGCTCAGGATTTTGAAAGAATGACTAAACTTTTCTCGGAAAAAGCTATAAGCCGTCAGCAATTCGATCAATCGGAAACAGCAAAAGAAACTTCCGAACATGCACTTAACCAGGCAAAATCTGCTTATGAGCAGGCAAGCGAACAATATGAGAACAGTTTTGTAAAGGCTCCTTTCAGCGGGATTGTGGCGGCGGTTTATATTGAAGAAAATCAAATGATAAATTTGGGGCAGCCGGTAGTCCAAGTTCTTTCCTCTTCCAATATGAAAGCAAAGGTTAATTTAACCGGAGAAGATGTATTAAAAGTAAAGCCCGGACAAAAAGTGCTTATAAAATTTCCGTCGATTCCCGGAGAAGAATTTACCGGCAGTGTAGAAAAGGTAAATTCGTCTGTAGACCAGATGTCAAAATCACTTGAGGTTGAAATTGTTTTTCTAATGAACGATAAAAGATTAAAATCCGGCATGTTCGGAGAATTTTTTATCGAGACGCAGAGTCGTTTCAACAGTCTTGTTGTTCCCGAAGTTTCATTGATAACTCAAACAGAAGTTAAAATTAATAAAGAAACCGGCCTGCAGAATCCCGTAAGAAAATATTTCCTTTTTATTGTTGAAAATAAATCCGCAAAGTTAAAAGAAGTTAAAACCGGTATAACAAACAACGGCCAGATTGAAATAAGCGACGGTATCGGCGTTGGCGATTCTGTAATTATTGTCGGGCAGAATATTGTTAAGGAAGGCCAGTCCGTTGATATAATTGAATAAGGGAATTACAGGTTATGATACTAACAAAATTTTCTTTAAGAAGACAGATAACACTTGTAATGATTTACGGTGTTATAATTATTTTCAGCTTCTTTTCTTTCTCTCAATTAAAAATTGATTTCTTCCCTGACATCACTTTCCCTATTGCTGGAGTCGTTACGAACTATTCGGGGGTCGGTCCCGAAGATATAGAAAACCTGGTCACAAGACCTATTGAAGAAGCTGTGTCATCCGTAAAAAATATCAAAAAAGTTAATTCACAATCTTTTAAGGGCGCTTCAATTATAACGCTTGAGTTTAAATACGGCACCGACATGGATAAGGCGGAAAACGATATAAGAAAAAATTTGGATTTAATAAAAGATTATTTACCGGCTGATGCCTCCAAACCTCTTGTTTTTGTTTTCGATCCTTCTATGATGCCCATAAGCTATTTTAGTATAAGCTCGCCTTATTTAGGACCGGCGGAATTAAGGAAGTTATCGGAAGAGAAAATAGAACCTTTACTTGAAAGAGTTGAAGGCGTAGCATCGGTACAAACACAGGGCGGCCTGCAGAGACAAATTAATGTTTATATAAATCCGGTTTTATTATCTTCATATAATTTATCTCCCAATGATGTTTTGCAGACTATTCAATACGGAAGCGGCCTGCAGCCTTCGGGTACTATTGAAACATCAAGTAAAAGCTATAATCTAAGAGTCTTCAGTGAATACACTTCGCTCGATCAAATAAAAAACACCATATTAACATATAAAAACGGCGTACCGATTTATATTAAAGATGTAGCGGATGTTGTTGACGGATATAAAGAAAATGCAAATGAAGTAAGAGCAGATTACGGCGAAGGCGTTATGCTTATGATAATGAAACAATCCGATGCAAACACCGTTATAACAAGCCGCAAAATTAAGGAAGCTTTACCGGATATTATTTCCAGATTACCTCAAGGAACAAAAATAAGTATTATTTGGGATCAAGCAGATTTTATTTTAAGAGCGGTTAATAATCTTAGAAATACAGCTTTCATCGCTTTTATTATGGCATTTATCGTAATATACTTTTTCTTAAGGAATATTCGCGGAAGTATAATTATGGGTATCTCAATTCCTGTTTCGGTTTTAGCAACCTTTGCAGTTATGTATTTGGCAAATATTACTCTTAATATTGTTTCAATGGCAGGTCTTGCACTTGCGGTAGGAATGCTTGTGGATAATTCAATAGTTGCTCTTGAAAATATTTACCGGCACAGGGAAATGGGGGAAAATTTAACAGAGGCAGCCGACAACGGTACCCAGGAAATCGGTAAGGCAATAACTGCTTCAACTTTAACAACCATAAGCGTATTTCTCCCGGTTTTATTTGTTCCTAATGTAACCGGGCAGTTATTCAAAGATATGGTTCTCACAATTACTTTCAGCTTAGTTGTGTCTCTATTTGTTGCGCTTACTCTTGTACCTATGATGTCTGCTAATATTTTAAAAGTAGATCAAAAGAAAAAAAATACCGTATTTTCCAGAATGAAAGACATGGCTGGCAGCTGGATTTCAAAATTAACGAACCGGTATAGTAAAATACTGCATTGGTCGCTTTATCATAAAAAAACTGTTTTGATTTCCGTGACAGTTCTCTTATTCCTTTCGATTGGATTAGCTGCATTTTTAGGAGGTGAATTTTTACCTAAATCCGATCAGGGAATTATAGATGTTTTAATGGAAGCTCCTTCGGGTACACCGATTGAAAGGACGCGACTTTATGCTTACCAAATTGAAGATATTGTAAAAGAAGTAGTTCCCAAAAATGTTTATGAGTCGCTATCGATATTTTACGGTACCAGGGAAGGTCTGGGAGCTTACGGAACAACCTCAAGTACGATTGAATTTTTTATCAGATTAACTCCGAGAGAAAAAAGAAAGATTACCCAATTTCAGGTACAGGATATGCTGAGAAAAAAATTTGATAAAATTCCAGGAGTAACATATACATTCCAGGATGGAGGTTCATTCAGTACGGAAAAAGATATTGAGGTAAAGGTAGTAGGTTTTGATGTAGCAGGTGCAAAAGAAATAGCTAATGAATTGAAATCCAAAATGGAAAAAGTGAAAGGTTTAGTAGATATTTCTCTAAATATAAAGGAAACTACGCCGGAACTCCAGGTACATTTAAATAAGGATTTATTAAATCATTATAATTTATCAACATTGCAGGTTGCTAGTAATATATCGACTGCCATACAGGGGAAAATTGCTTCTCAATTTCGTGAAAAAGGTGATGAGTACGATGTTTACGTCCAGTATGCAAAAGAATATAGAAACAAAAAAACGTCGCTTGAACAACTGGAACTTGCATTACCTGTAGGCGGCAGAATAAAACTAAAGGATGTTGCTGATGTTGAAGAAGAACAATCCAGTCCTACAATTTTTAGAGAAAATCAGAGTAGGTTTGTTTCAGTCGGCTGCGGCCTTTCGGGGATTGATCTTTCCTCGGCGGTAACCGAGATTAAAAAAATAATAGCAGATACTCCCATCCCTTCTGATTACCAGGTAATTATCGGCGGAACGGCAGAAGATCAGCAGGAAGCATTCTTTTACCTGGGGCTGGCATTTATAGCTGCAATAATATTGGTATATATGATAATGGCTTCACAGTTTGAATCTTTGGTCGATCCTCTAATTATTATGTTTACTGTTCCGCTTTCAATTATCGGAGTATTTATCTTCCTTACTATAACCGGTACATCAATCAGTGTTATGGCGCTTGTAGGAATTGTTATGCTGGTAGGAATAGCAGTAAACAACGGAATTGTTTTGGTCGATTATATGAACCAGCAGAGGCGTAAAGGTATGGAACTGTATGAAGCAGTTGAATTCAGCTGCAGAGCAAGAATGAGGCCTGTGTTAATGACTGCACTTACTACTATTTTCGGAATGGTGCCGCTTGCGGTTGAATTGGGATCCGGCTCTGAAACATGGTCACCGCTGGCTAGAGCTGTTATAGGCGGGTTAACCGCAACTACAATTCTTACATTAATAGTGGTTCCGATAATGTATATTGTTTTTGAAAGAGCCGGTGAAAAGGTTAAAAATTTCTTAAGGAGAAGAAAAAATATAGTTTCACAAATTTAATTTCAAATTTTATATGATGTAAATCCGGAAAGGAATTAAATTAGATTTTATATAAAAAAATTCGTTAGTATGCTAATCTACTGAAATTATATTTAATGAATAAATCATCCCTCGACTTCGCTCGGGATGACAATTAAATTAATTTTGTCATGGTGAGCGGAGTCGAACCATGACATAGGTAAGTAGATTAGGACACCACAAAAAATGCGATAAGTATTTATTAAAAAGAATTTACTTATCGCATCCAAAATTTTTTTTATAGTAAATTTTAGTTCTGAGAACTTACAAACGGAGTCCCCTTAACTTTGCTTCTTTCGATCGATTGTAAAGCTAAATATCTATCGCCGAATTTTTTAAGATTTTCCATCTCGGTATCATATTGATCATAATGAACTTCTTCTTCGGCAACAAGACTTTCAAACAACTGTTTTGAAACAGAATCGGAATTTGCAGCGCATTCATTAGCCCATTGATTATATTCCTTTGCGCTGTCGTCTTCCATTTTCCCAGCCAATTTCAGCATCTCCTCCACGTTATGGATTTTTTGAACCTCTGAAGAAGCTTTCATTTCAACGTCGCCTTTTAGAAATAAAATCCTTTCGGCTAATCTTTCAATATGAAGCATTTCTGCAATAGCTGTTTTCTTAAAAAGGTTTGCAAGTAAGTCATAACCTATATCATCACAATGGAAATGAAAATACATATATTGATGAACTGCAGAAAGTTCATCGGCAACTGCTTTATTTAATAATGTTATACTTTTTTCGTGCATAGTGCTTATCCCTCAATTAATTTAAAAACAAATGAAGTCTAAGTTGTAATATATAAATTTTTTGTTAATAGAAAAGATCCGGCCGAAAGCTTTTCAACTTTTGACCGGATCATTATAATTTCTCGAGGCTTTCTCAAAAGATGGAATTTGTCATGCTGAACTTGATTCAGCATCTCTTTTTAAGAGAATTTCTAATTTTTAGATTCCGGGTCAAGCCCGGAATGACAGTTTTGAGACAATCACATTTATTAGTTATTTAATTTTCAACCCCAATTCATGTGCGAAAAATGTAAAAGCTGCTCCCGTATTTCCCAAACGCTGACTGTAGGAAGCCGTAACACCATGCCCTTCGTTCATTCTGGTTAATAACAAAATTGGATTATCCGAATTATTTGCCGCTTGTAAAGCCGCTGCAAATTTCCTAGATTGCCATGGAGCTACTCTCGGATCATTTACACCGGTTTCTAATAGAGTTGCCGGATAAGAAGTATTCGGTTTAACATTATAATAAGGAGAGTACGCGTACAGCCACTTGAAATCCGGTTCTTTGGTTGATGTTCCGTATTCACTAATATTATATTGACCGTTCGGGAATAATTCCGCTCTCAGCATATCGTAAATTCCCACGAAACTTACAACTGCCTTAAATGCTTCCGGGTGCTGTGTTAGTTCCGCACCCATAAGTAATCCTCCGTTAGACCCGCCCAGAATGCCGAGATGTTGTGCGTCTGTCCAGTTATTTTTAACCATTGACTCGGCAGAAGCATACATATCATCAAATACATTTTGTTTTTTACCCAGCATACCTTCCTCATGCCAACCTTCTCCGAATTCTCCGCCGCCTCGTATATTAGCATAAGCTAGAACTCCTCCGTTTTCCAGCCATACAAGAGAAGCTCCGATAAAATGCGGGGCAGTAGGGATTCCGAAACCACCATAGCCGTATACAATGGTTGGTCGTTTTCCGTTTGGTGTAATGCCGTCCATTGCTAAAATCGTTACAGGAATTTTTGTCCCGTCTTTAGAAACTGCATCTGTTTCCGTAATTTTAATATTAGAGTAATTAGCTGCCGGTTTAACTTCAAATATTGTTTTTAAATTACCATTCGCAGAATTATATTGAACCCATCTTTCAGGAATTGTCCATCCGGAATAAGTAATTAAAGCTTGGTCAGATTCACTTGAAGAAGCAATGGCTCCAATACCAATACCTATTTTTGGTAATCCTACGGTTCTTACAATTTTTCCATATCTATCATATTGATCAACTTTCCAATCAGGACCAAGCACTTTTGTAATTAAGAATCCGTTTTTAATAGGAGATACCGCGTTCATTGCCCAATCTCCTTCTTTTACCAATACGGATGATCTGCCGTTAGGTGATATAGAAAGAAGTTTTCCTTTTGGTGCGTTTTGATATGAAATTACAAGCAAATTATTTCCGTCCCATGCAGCCCCGGCATTTACTTCGGAAGCTACTCTTACATTAGCACTTGTATCAAGTACTTTTTCCCAATTTTCAATTCCTCTTCTTATATAAACATAGTCGGGATTCCCGTCTCCGAAATGAACAAACATTGCTGCATGTGCCGCATTATCTGAAGCAATAAAAGTATATTCGGCAACTTTCGAGAGATTTTTACCGAAAACGAGTTTGTCCTCACTAGCATTTTGACCAAGAGTATGATGATAAAGTGATGCATAAAATTGTGATTCTGATTCAGGTACGGTTCCCGGTAACGGCAAACGTACATAAGTTAAACCTTTTTCGTTTGCGTCCCAAACTAATCCTGTTGGGGTAGCGCCTCCGCCGGCATACTGCAGTGTTTCATTTAAATCTTTACCGGTTTTTACATTCATTATACGAATTGTTGTAGCTTCATTTCCACCGACGGCGGTTCCGTACGCTATATAATTCCCTCTGGGTGAAGGCCAAAATCCGGTTACAGCCATGTGTTTTTCTTTATTTGGATTAATTAACACATTAACTTTTCCATCAGGCCAGGTTTTATAGGCAACTACCGGCTGCGCTTGAGGCGGAGTATACTGCATAAAGAAAAGCTTACCGTTAATTAATTCGGGTGAGTATTGCTGAACTGATGTTATGGATAAAGTTTTTATTCTTTTGGTAATTTTCTTCCCCTCGGGAAATCCGGATAAAATTTTATCTGTAAATTTATTCTGTTCGTTAATCCAGTTTTTTACTTTTGGCGACTCTCCGTTTTCCAGCCATCTATATGGATCTGAAACTATTGTACCGAAATAATTCGTTGTTACCGTATCTTTTTCTGTTTTAGGAACATCTGAATTTGGATTAGAACTGCATCCAACGATCCAAAACATTAAAAGAGGGATCAGAAGAAATTCCAATTTAAATTTCATAACATTCTCCTTATTCTAATTATAAATAAAATGCCGAATTCGAGGAAAAAAATTTATTTTATGCTTTAATCCTGAATAATTTTGTTATTCAAACTTCCTGAATTCGTAATAACTAAATCCCTTTTTGAATATTAATGTTGAAATTTATATAAGATTTTTTTCAGTTTTTGTGGTTGGTAACACTATTTAAAGAGAGATTTAGAAGTATCAATACTTTACAACATCTTTTCCGGAATATGGTAATAATGTCGTTGTATTAATGATTACGGTATACGGGTACAAAATAATTTTAACGCCGGTTATAATAGCTGACAGCCCTTACAGTGCCGTCGGGATTTCTTGAAACATACTTTAGTTTGTTAAAATTTTCTAAAGAGAAAGTTATAAAGCCCTGTTGATTAATATTCAGGTATCTGAAAACGGCAATTAACTTATCGCCGAATTTATAGCCAACCCCTTCCCATTTGTATTTTTTACTTTCAAATTGCAATAAATAAACGTCTCTCGGTCTGGGATAGACTTTTAAGATTGCATCTTTATCATTCTGCGCTTCCCAAACTCCGGCGAAATCTTTATTTCCCGATGGATATTTCAAACTAGTATAAGCGCATCCGGCAAAAAAAGAAAGCAGCAAAAAAATCGGAATTATTTTTAACATTGTATTATTTCCTAATAAATATTTATGGTAAAAATGTTAATTTTTAATTTAAACTTTGTAACATAAAAATAGATCCGGGATATTTCTTATTCAATATTAGAACGATAGCGCAAATGTTATCTTCTTATGTGCGCTTGCTCATAATGTTATAAAAAGCATTTGAAATAAAAGAACTTATAATTAGTTTCGTTTCAAACAATTGGAGAGCAACGAATTTAGTAAATTGTTAAAAGTTTGAGTTCAGTAATTGCGCATGAAAACTTTTTACAATTAATAATTTCGCTGCTTTTTTATTTTTAAACAAACGGAGAATAAATGAGCCTTAAGCGGGAAGACCCATTACTTATTTATCATCAAGGTAAAACCTTAGTTCATTTAAAATCGTTATTATCTTTTACTAGTTTGTTCGTAATTATTGTAGTTATTTTATTCGGCGTACAGAAAGTTCAAGCTCAAAATTTGTTTATGCAGGATGAGCTTAGTACCGAACTAGCTTTCGTTCCTCATCAATACAGAGACACAACTATTTCAACTGATACTGCGGCCCAGAATTTAGCATCTATGTTTACTGATACTGAACCAAAACTTTTACCGGATAATATGAGCTTCGGTGAAAAATTTTTTTGGGGCAAAAGCGGACTTTTTAGAAAATTGGGAATAGTCGGTCCGCTTTCTTTATCCGAGAGAAAAAATGAATTGAAAATAAGACGAACTATGCTTACCGCTCACCAGATAGCCGGTTTTACAACATTGGCTTTAATGTGGACGACGGCATATTACGGACAGCGCGTTATTGACGGCAACCGGCGTTTGGGAGATACACACCAGGCATTTGTTACCGCAACTATTTTATCATACGGCTTAACAGCATTACTTGCAGTTCTTTCACCGCCGCCTCTTATCCGGCGCAATGAAGTGGGTACGGTTACTATTCATAAAACTCTGGCTTGGATCCATTTGGCCGGAATGATTATAACACCCATAATCGGAAGCATGATAAGACACAGACATTCTTTTAATATGAATGCTGCTAGATTTCACCAAGTTGCCGGATATTTAACTACTGCAACTTTTACGGCGGCTGTTTTGGTTATTGTATTCTAATATCGGAGGAAAAAATGAAAACAAAATTATTGGCTCTTTTGCTGCTCCTTTTATCTTTCAGTTCTTTTATTTTTCCCAAACAAAAAAGATTGGAAGCTGTTAAGCAGGAATCATGGATAACATATAAAATTACTCACCCGCTGCATGAAGTAGAATCAACCAGTAAGGATGCAACCTGTTATATTGATGCAGATGAATCAAGCAAACAAATAAAAGCAGTTGCAGTACAGGTTAGTGTATCATCCTTTAACAGCGGAAACTCAAACAGAGATTCCCATGCTATGGAAGTAGTTGATGCACTTGATTATCCGTATGCAAGGTTTATCAGTTCATCCGTTATTCAGAACGGTGATAGCGTTAAAGCTGACGGTAAATTAACATTTCATGGAATTACTAGGAATGTAGTAATTTTGGCAAAAGAAAATTGGTCCGATAAAACGCTGGTAATCGACGGCGGTTTTAATATAAGCTTAACCGCTTTTAAAATAAAACGTCCCTCTTTGCTGCTTATCCCTGTTAATGATACACTAAAGTTTAAATTCCACCAGGTTTTTAATCTCTAAATATTTTATCAATTCAATTTACACATTATCCTTCAAGGTCATTGTTTTAGACCTTGAAGGATGCATAAAGCCATGAAATAACCTTAATTATTTTTCATTTCAATTTTCTGCCATCTATTTAGAAGTGCGGCAATTTGTTTTTTATAATATGAATAAACATCAATTTCACCCTGAGTTGGTTTTGAGTCGGCACTTTGTACTGAAGAAACTAAACTTGATAAAGCTCCTATTGCCGAAGAAAGGTTTGGATGTCCTTCATTGGTTAAGGCTGAAATTGAATCCGATATCGAAGTTGAAATATTTCCTTTTTTCATTTTAACCATATTGTTATATACTGAAACCGATTTGTTTAAAGTTGTATCGATTTGAAGCGCTAAATTTAATTGGCTGGTTAAATCTTTTTCCTTAACATGAACTCGAGGATCCAACTTTATAATTAATGGTTGGGTATATTTTTTCCCGTTCACACTTAAAACAACATTATAATGCCCTGGCATCACTAATGGTCCCTCCGGTTTAACGGGAGTGCCGTCAGTCCAGACCGCTGCAATAGAATAATGATATTGGAGTGCAGAAGGTCTCGGATATCGCATGTTCCATATATATCTATGCATGCCTGCCGTATTATTCAATTGCTCGGATTTGCCGACCCATTCTTTCTGAAAATATCGGTGAGCAGGTAATTTTTTCTCTTTTTCATTGCTGGAAAATTGATTTATTAGATTTCCTTTCGAGTCATAAATTGATAAAGAAACCGGAGTTGTTGATCCGTCTTTTAAATAATAATCTATTATTGCACCCGGCGGAGGATTTTGTCCAAGCGGAGTTGAAGGCGGCCACGGAGTGTCCTGGTTTTCATCATTTCGAATTCTCCAGGCTTGAGCGGGTTTAAATAGATGTGCAGATTCTTTGGAAATCTTTGCCGTCATTTCCCGCAACGGTTCAACATCATCAAGAATCCAGATACCTCGACCTTGAGTCCCGGCGATTAAATCACCGTTGTGAACAACCAGGTCTCTAACGCAAGTAGTTGGAAAGTTTAATGTGAGCGGCTGCCATTCTGAACCATCATTGAACGATACATAAATGCTTCTGTTAGTACTCGCATATAAAAGTCCTTTTTTAACAGGGTCAGCTCTTACTACATTTAAATATTCATTTGAAGGAAGGCCTTTGATAATTGTCTGCCATGTTTTTCCCCCGTCTTCTGTTTTAATAATTAAAGGTGTATTTTTACCAAGACGGTGTGTATCAATAGAAACATAGGCAGTATTTACTGCGAAAGGGGAAGGTGCTATTGCATCAATTCTTCCCCATAGCGGAACAGGTGAAGGTGTAACGTTTCTCCAATTATTTCCGCCGTCAGTAGTTAACTGAATAAGTCCGTCATCTGTACCTACCCAAATTACTTTTTTATTAATCGGAGATGGTGCTATAGAATATATTACACCGTATCCTATTTTTCTTGCCTGAGCAGGACTGGGGTCCTTCACTTTTTCCGTTCCCGGTACTATTCCGCTTAAATCGGGACTAATAATTTTCCAGTTGTCACCGTTATCGAACGACCGAAAAAGATATTGAGCTCCGAAATATAATGGATATGGTTTTATGTGTGAAAATACTAATGGTGTAATCCATGTATAACGATATCGAACATTGGTCGGAAGATCTGCATATGTTGAGATGGGCCAGGGAGATACATGTGCGACTTGCCGGGTTATTTCATTAAACCTTGTAACCGGTCCGCCTAAGCCGCTTCCGAAAACTAGATCAGGATTTTCAGGTTTTGGAACTTCGTAATCTCTTTCTTCTCCGCCTACCGGATGCCAGTCTCTTTCTTCTATCACTCCATATGGTCCGCGGCTTAAAATTCCGACCGTGCCGTTATCTTGTTGTCCGCTGTATATTCTATATGGGAATTGGTCATCTACGGCAATGTGATAAAATTGTCCGGTCGGTTGATTATACCAGCTTGACCATGTTTTCCCATCGTTTACAGTTACAACAGCACCTTGATCCGAAGCTGTTATCATGTGAGTCGGATCTTTAGGATTAATCCATAAGAAGTGATAATCATCTCCTCCAGGAGCTCCTTTAAAAATAGTAAAGTGTTTACCTCCGTCAACGGAACGGTGAATTGAGCGGTCCATAACATAAACAATATTAGGATTTTTAGGATCGACTGTTATGCGGCTGAAATATGAATTTGCCAATGAAGCTTGACTATTAACATATTGCCAATTTCTTCCTCCGTCATCCGATCGATAAATACCGCTTGTTTTTTTAGAAGCTTGAATAGAAGCATAAATAATTAATCCCTTGCTCCCGCGTGCTGCCCCCAGACCAATTCTTCCGTAATTTCCCGGTGGTAAGCCATGGCCGGAAAGTTTTTCCCAATGTTCACCGTTGTCGGTACTTTTATAAATACCTGAGCCCGGTCCGCTTTGTGGTAAATAATAATCCAGCCAGGGATGCATCCGCATCTGCCAGAGAGCGGCGTATATTATTGAAGGACTTTCAGGATCAGAAGCTAAATCTACAGCACCGGTATTGTTATCAACATACAACACATGTTTCCACGTTTTTCCGCCGTTATTAGATAGAAAAATACCGCGTTCTGAATTTGGAGCAAAAACGTTGCCCAATGCTGCAACTAATACATGATCAGGATTGGTAGGATCAATTAAAATTCGACCAATGTGTCTGGAATCTTTTAAACCAATGTTAGTCCATGTTTTTCCGCCGTCAACAGATTTATATACTCCGTCTCCGGCTAATATGTCATATCTTACCGCTACTTGACCGGTACCTGCATAAATAATTCTGCTGTCGGAAGGAGCTAAAGCTAAAGCACCGATAGAAGAAGATTGTTGATGCTGCATTAAGGGCTGCCAGGTTCTTCCGGCGTCATCGGATTTCCAAATGCCACCGCCGGCTCCGCCAAAATAAAAGGTGTTCGGCTTATCGGGAATACCCTCGGCCATTGTAGCCCAGCCGGCACGATAAGGTCCTACCAAACGCCACTGCATACCTGAATATGTATTTACAGGAATTGTTTGCGAAAATATTTTCTTATTTGATAAGGTTAATGTTAATATAGACAGTAAGAGGGTAAAAATTAAATTTTGCTTTACTATCAGTTTAATAATTGAACTTGAAAACTTTTTAATTAACGCTTGGGATTTTTGTTCCATGATATATATCCGATTTGTTTAATTTGTTTGAAAGCATTTTAAGTTTTTAATTTGAGTAGTATCCTAATTTGCTTGCATAAGTCAAGATTCGACTCAATTCATCATGACATAGTTATTTTAATTATCATTCTGAGCGGAATCTTTTAGTTATGATAAAACTTACATTTAAAAATCAAAGTAATTAAAAAATTTTAAGATATAGTGAGATATGTATCAATTATTAAAATAAAGAAGTTTTAGGAATTGAAGATTAAATTGGATTAATTTTATAATAAAAGTATCTTTTCTCCGGAGAAAATTTCGAAAAGGGATCAAGAATTAATTTTTTATTTATTTTATCGCCGAACCATCAAACTAAGAATTCATTATTTTGATGTTACAAGCACGTCATCCTTAAATGGTATATTACTTAATTCTATAAGAGGGTATTTTTCTATAAAGTAATTTAACGACCATTCACTCGTTAATAATATAACCGGTCTTTCTAAAGAGTCTAAAGCGATTGATGCGCCGGCCGGTAAAATAATTTTTTCAAGTTCTTCATCATCTACTTCGGGGGAAATCCACCTTAACACTTTCCAATTTGTTTGTTCCAGCTTTGATTCGGCGCCGTATTCGCTTTCAAGTCGATATTGAACAACTTCAAACTGAAGAGGCCCTACGGCTCCAAGCAGGGGAATTTTTTGAACGGAATTTTTTATATAAAAAACCTGAATAACACCTTCCTGTAAAAGTTGATTTAGACCATCCCTAAACTTTTTATAATTTGAAGGATTAGGATTATGCATAAATACAAAATGCTCCGGTGCAAATTTTGGGATTTCATTATATACAATCGACTGATCTGCAGTAATGGTGTCTCCGATTCCGAAATTAGAATTGCCGATAAATCCTACTATGTCGCCGGCATAAGCTTCGTCAACTGTTTCTCTTTCTTGCCCGAACAATTTTTGAGAATTCGATAGCCGGATTTTTTTCCCGCTGGCAGTATGAATTGCCTGCATGTCTCGTATAAATTTTCCCGAACATATTCTTAGAAATGCAATTCTGTCCCTATGTTTCGGATCCATATTAGCCTGGATTTTAAAAATGAAACCTGAAAATATTTCATCATCAGGTTTTACTAAACCAATTGAACTTTCTCTAGGAGCAGGAGGGACAGCAAATTTAAGAAAACCATCCAGAAGAAGCTGAACTCCGAAGTTATTCATTGCACTGCCGAAAAATACCGGAGTGAGCTTGCCGTTTAAAACCGCTCCGTTATCAAACTGTTCACCGGCAGTATCAAGCATTTCAAGCTCTTCAATAAGTTTAACATAATTGTCTTCGTTTAATTTTTCTCTTACGATCGGGTCAGAAATATCTAAAACCGATACCGGTGCCTTATAAATTCCTCCCGTCGTTCTTTCAAAAAGATGAATTTGCTTTTCAAGTCTATCGTAAAGGCCTTTAAAATCGATTCCTGTACCTAGCGGGTAGTTCATAGGAAATGCACCAATGCCCAGTACTTTTTCAATTTCATCAATTAATGAAAGCGGTTCGAGAGTCGGCCGATCCAGTTTGTTTATGAAAGTAAATATCGGGATTGAGCGTTTGCTGCATACTTCAAAAAGTTTCCTAGTCTGAGCCTCAATTCCTTTTGCTGCGTCGATAACCATTACAACAGCATCCACGGCAGTTAAAACTCGGTAAGTGTCTTCCGAAAAATCTTCATGTCCGGGAGTATCGAGCAGATTTATTTTGTAATCATTATATTCGAATTGTAATACTGTGGAACTGATTGATATCCCTCTTTTCTTTTCCAATTCCATCCAATCCGAAGTAGAAGAACGCTGATTCTTTCTTGCCGTAACCGAACCGGCAAGATGTAATGCTCCGCCGTATAATAAAAATTTTTCCGTTAAAGTTGTTTTACCTGCATCTGGATGTGAAATGATTGCAAATGTTCTTCTTTTGTTGATCTCTTTTATATTACTCATTATTATGGTTTATTTTAATTCTTGAAAATTGGAATTATATTGTTTGAAAAATTTAGAGCGGCTCAGTCTTTGCTAATAAAAGAATTCTGAGATTAAAGTAGGAAGTCTTTTAGACTTATCGAAAATTTGTATTTGAAATTGTTTAATCAAAGTATTGTATTAAATTTAATTATTTTTGTTATGCAAATTTAAGCAAAATGTACCCAAATGAACAAACAGGAAATTTATTTTTATTTTCGGATTAATTTTCATTAAAAAAATAATTTATTAAATGGAAATAAATCAGATGAATGAACCAAACCTAAATTCCGGTTATTCGGAAGCAATTAAATTTGCTGAAAATCATTATGAAAATTTTCCTGTTGTTTCATTTTTGGTTCCTGCGGAATTAAGAAGACACATTGCAATTATTTATTGGTTTGCCCGAATTGCCGATGATTATGCGGATGAAGGTAAATATTCTGCGGCTGAGAGATTATCAAATCTGAATGATTTCGAATTAAGATTAACGGAATTATTAAAAGGTAATTACCGGAATTCGTTGGAATATGCTCTCAATGCAACAATTAGTTCCAAAAATCTTACTCATAGAGAATTTTACAAACTTTTATATGCCTTCAAGCAGGATGTAACAAAGAGCAGATACTCTTCATTTGATGAATTGTTAAATTACTGCAAAAATTCTGCTAATCCGGTAGGAAGGTTAATTCTTGAATTGAACAACATAAGAGATGATGAGGCATTTCATTTTTCGGATAAAATATGTACGGCTTTACAATTAACTAATTTCTGGCAGGATTCAAAAATCGATTTTTTGAAAGGCCGAATATATTATCCAACCGAGGAGATGAAAAAATATAATGTAACGGAAAAAATGTTTGAGTTAAATGAAAATAATCTTAATTTAAAGGAGTTGGTAAGGTATAATGTTGAAAGAACCCGCGAATTATTTGAAGAAGGCAGAAAACTAATTCCGTTTTTAAAAGGAAGATTGAAATACGAAATTAAATGGACTATTGAAGGCGGCGAATCTATACTTAAAAAAATTGCAGAAAATAATTTCAACGTTTTACAAATACGTCCTAAATTAAATAAAGTAGATTTCATTATTTTATTATTTAAGGCATTTATATAGATGTCTGATTCTGCAAAACAAATAGCAAAAAACAGCAAAAGCAGTTTTTATTATGCTTTTAATCTTCTCCCCAATGAGAAACGGGATGCGATGAATACGGTTTATGCTTTCTGCCGTCAGACCGATGACATAGTAGATAAAGAAAATGAACCTGATGATTTGAAGTATGAAAAGCTGCACAAATGGCGGGTGGAATTGGAAAAGGCGTTTAACGGTTATTCCGAATATATCTTATTAAACAAGCTCGGAAAAACAATTCGTCAATTCAATATTCCCATCGATCCGTTTTTTGAACTGCTTAAAGGAATGGAAATGGACCTGCAGAAGAAGAGGTATCTGACATTCGACGATTTGAAATTATATTGCTACCGTGTTGCTTCTACTGTGGGATTAATGTGTATTGAGATTTTCGGGTATAAGCATAAATCGGCAAAGGATTTTGCCGTAGATCTTGGAATTGCTCTTCAGCTTACAAATATTTTAAGAGATATAAAAAAAGATTCGTTGAACGGGAGAATTTATTTGCCGCAGGATGATCTCCGGAAATTTAATTACAGCGATCTCGATGTTATTACCGAGAATTATAACGGCGATTTCAAAAAATTAATGGCCTATGAAGCTGTGAGAGCGGAAAATTATTTTATCAAAGCTACTAGAGATTTAAATCTGGACGATAAGTATTCGATGTTTGCCGCCCGCGCAATGCAGCATATTTATCATAAATTATTGGAAAAGATAATTGATGCCGACTTTGATGTTTATCATAATAACATAAAAGTAAATAAAGTTGAAAAAGTGGGGATTGCACTCGGCGTATGGGCAAAATATAGTCTAGTCTATTAATGAAAAAATGTATAGTAATCGGCGGCGGTTTTGCCGGTCTTACCTCAGCAGCATATCTATCAAAAGCAGGTATTAAAGTTGAACTATTGGAAGCTTCCCCAAAATTAGGAGGCAGGGCTTATTCTTTATTGGATAAGGATTCCGGCAGTGTTATTGATAACGGTCAGCACATTATGTTGGGCTGTTATAAGGATACATTAAGATTTTTAAAGATGATAAAAGCGGAAAGTAATCTTATCTATCAAAATAAATTGAAGGTTAATTTCTTAAAAGAGAATTTCAAGCTTATGCCTCTTGAAGCCGTTACATCACTCTACCCCTTAAATTTAATATTAGCTGTCTTAAATTATAAAGCTATTTCAATTGTTGACAGGCTCCGGATTCTAAGATTTTTTTCAAAACTTCCTTTTACTTCATCAAAAAACCTGAAAAACTTATCAGTATATGAATGGCTTGAAAAGGGGAACCAAAATGATAGAATAAATGAAGCATTTTGGAAAATCCTTGCTGTAGGCGCTTTGAATACAAATATACACAAAGCATCGGCGGAAATATTTAGTTACATATTAAAAGAAATTTTTTTAAATGGTAATAAATCGGCTTCAATTATTTTACCCAAATATGGATTAAGTGAAACATATTGTGAAGCTGCAAGAATATTTTTGGAAAAAAACGGAGGAAGGATAATTTTATCGGAAAGAGTATTGGAACTGAAGTTTAAAGATTTTAAAGTAATAGAAATTATTACTGATAAAAGAAATATTTTTGAGTTTGATTATTTAATATCCGCAATACCGTTATTTGCATTAAAGAATATTAAGTCTGAAATTGATTTTGCTACGGATCTGGAATTATCTTATTCATCAATCTTATCCATCCATATATGGTTAAAAGAAAATAATTTTGACGAACTCTTTTACGGTTTAATCAATTCTAAACTTCACTGGATATTTAATCATAACGATCATGTGACATTAGTAATAAGCGATGCCGATAAATATATTGAAAAATCAAAAGAGGAGATTTTTAAAATATTTTCGGAGGAATTTGAACAATATACCGGGATAAAGAAAGAAGGTATTGTTTCTTATAAAGTGATTAAAGAAAAACGGTCCACTTTTGTTCCGGCAAATGACATGTTGGAAAAACGTCCCGATACGAAAACACTTATTAAAAATTTGTTTCTTGCCGGAGACTGGATAAGCACCGGTTTGCCTTCCACAATAGAAAGTGCAGTAAAAAGCGGCCGGGTTGTCGCCGACAAAATTATAGAGGAACTAAATAGCGAATGAAATTTTTAATTCTTGAAACCAATGTTTAGAGAATATTAAGTGTCAGCACTTTATTTAGTTCATTTGCTTATTTGGTTTTATATCAGTAATAATAAACTAATATTAATACACTTTAATAATTTTTTATGTCATCCCTTCGTGATTTTTTATCTGTCCGTTTATTGCCTCTTATAAAAATTTAAAGTTCATAGAGTCCGATAGACTCAGCAAAGTCTGGCGGCCTTTGGGGTTTGATGCCTGCGGGCAGTGTTATTCTTCAGCATTTCGGTAACATAGTAGTTATATTTTATATTACGGCTAGGTGTTACTATTAACAATTCAACAATAAATGTTATGACAGCAATTTTTAGTTTAAAGAAAATATTGTTTGTAAAAGATTTTCATTGATTGTTAACGACGAAGTAATTAAATTTTATACACGAATGTTTGAAAAATTTTAAAAGGTGGGAAATTTCGAAAAACATCCGCATTAATTTAATTACAATAATTTAATAACTACGATTAATTAAAGAGTAAAAGTAGCTCTCTCTAATACAAGTCTGAAATGATGCTATTAACTAATTCCCAATTAAAATTTAAGGTTAAAGGAGGTTAATTATGACTACCCTTAAAGAAAAGTTATTTGAAAAAATTCAGGAATGGCGTCCAAGAACCGAAAAACTGGTAAAAGAACATGGTGATTTTAAAATTGGTGAAGTTACTATTGCACAAGCTATTGGGGGAATGCGTGGTGTTAAGTGCTTAACCACCGATATTTCATATCTTGATCCTAATGAAGGTATTCGATTCCGCGGACACACAATACCTGATGTTCTTGCAAAATTACCTAAAGTTAAAAACGGTGATATGCCGGCTGTTGAAGGATTTTTCTATCTTCTTTTAACAGGTGACTTTCCTACTCAAGAAGAAATAAAAGAAGTTTCGGATGAATTCAATAAGCGTCAGCATGTACCCATGTATGTCTTCGACGTTCTGCGTGCTATGCCTCGAGATACTCATCCGATGACAATGTTCTCGGCTGCGGTTTTAGCAATGCAGAGAGAATCTGTGTTTATTAAAAAATACCATGGCGGCATGAGTAAAATGGATTATTGGGATCCTACTTATGAGGATGCACTGAATTTACTAGCTAAGCTGCCCCAGATAGCGGCATATATCTACCGCATGAAATATCGTGCAGATACTATTATCCCGCCGGATACAAGTCTTGATATGGGCGGTAATTTTGCTCATATGATGGGTATACCGAAACCATATGATGATGTTGCAAGATTATATTTTATTCTTCATAGTGATCATGAAAGCGGTAATGTAAGTGCACATACAGGACATTTAATTGCAAGCGCACTTTCTGATATTTATTATTCAATATCCGGTTTGTTGGATGGCTTGGCAGGTCCGCTTCATGGATTGGCAAACGAGGAAGTCTTACGCTGGATTCAAGGTGTAATGGATCATATGGGAGGAAAAATTCCAACCGAAGAGGAAATGAAAAAGTTCGTTTGGGATACACTTAAATCCGGTCAGGTTGTACCTGGTTATGGACATGCGGTATTACGCAAAACCGATCCGCGTTACATGGCGCAGCGTGAATTCTGCTTAAAACATTTACCGGATGATCCAATATTCAAATATGTTGATATGCTGTACAAAGTTGTTCCTCCGATTTTGGAAGAGCAGGGTAAAGCTAAAAATCCTTGGCCTAACGTTGATGCGCAGTCCGGTGTTATTCAATGGTATTACGGATTAAGAGAATATGAATTTTATACGGTACTATTTGGTATCGGACGTGCCTTAGGTGTATGTGCAAATATTATTTGGGATCGCGCACTAGGTTATCCGATTGAGAGACCAAAATCGCTCACAACAGCTATGCTGGAAGATCTTGTAAAACAAAAAAAATAGCATATTATTAAATTAAATTTATTTAATTAGTTATATTATTAAAGGCTGCTCATGAAAATACATGGGCAGCTTTTTTTTGGATTTTTTCTTTGCCAAAGCAAATTAATATTATATTATACCGAATTTTTAAAGACAATTAATATTCTTAACTTTAAAAAGTTATTTTTAATAATTTTTGTATTAAAATGAAAGACAAAGCCGGGCTTTATATTTCAAAACTTCAATTATCTCCCCATCCCGAAGGAGGGTATTATAAAGAGATTTACCGCTCCGGCGAGATTATTAAAGCGGAATATCTTCCGGATAGATATAAAGCTTCCAGAGCATTTTCAACTTCAATTTATTTTTTACTGAAAAATAATCAGGTTTCTTTGTTTCATAAATTAAAATCGGATGAAATATGGCATTTTTATGATGGATGCGGGGTCAAAATTTATATCATTGAAAAAAACGGCGCAATAAAGGAAATTTTGCTTGGTAACAAACTTAAAGAAGGGGAGTTACCGCAAATTGTTATTAGAAAAAATTATTGGTTTGGAGCTGAACTTCTGGATAAATCTTCTTTCTGTTTAATGGGATGTACTGTTTCACCCGGATTTGATTTTAAAGATCTTCGATTAGGAGAAAGAGAAAAATTATTGAATCTTTTCCCTCAGCATGAAAAAATAATTAAAAAGTTAACTAAATTTAACCTTTAAATTTTGTTGTTCTTTTCTCACTCATCTTGATGGTCAAAATTTATTAGTGAAGAAAAATTTACCTTAAAACAATGTATCGGATAATATAAATTAAATATAGGTTTTTTACTAAAAAATTTACAATTATTGATATTAACTGTTAAAATACATAATTTTTTCGATCGAAAATTAATGAGGAGAACTATAGAATATTTTTACCTTAAAATTTGTTTGTAACATATCCAATTAGGGATCCTTATTAGCCGGAAAATATTAAAACTGATTTCGACGATTGCCCGCACTTTAACGGTTAGTTTAATTCTTTTTTATGCGGCAATTAATCTTGGCTTCTTATCAAATTATGAATCTCAGATTAATCGGGCTTTGTGGATTGATGTGTTTTACAAGAATTATCAACATATCAATATTGCAGAAGCTGATTCATTTCAAAGACAAGGGAACCTTTCTGAAATTTCTGCCGGTACATATGCAGGAGCGCTCAAAATCCCAATCACAACCGGTGTAGATTCTACACAGGATAAAATTAAAACTAGAGAAAATATAAAAGGTATCGATACAACCGCATTACGTAAAGATACAATAGCTGTTAAAGCAGATACCGTTAAATTAGATTCAATGGCAATCGACTCTACCGCAAGGTTAAAGTATTTCAATTATAAACGCCATGATGTCCCTTATGTTCAACTTAATTTGAATAATGAACCAAGCTTTTATGCACAGCCTTCAGCCGGACTGATTACAAGAACAGTAACAATTGATTCCACGGGTAAATATGTAATTGTTAGAGACAAAATTGCCGGGCAGGAAACAAAAATACTGCTTCGAATTCCGATAGATGAATATCTCAAGTTGCAGCTTGCATTAAATGAAAAGAGCGATTGGGATCAAATTGCAGGCGGATATGAATTGAAAAGCTCAAAAAAAGAATTGGGGGAACTAATAAAGAATATTACAAATTTGGAAATTCCCTTACCGAGTGTCGGCGTTTTAAGTATTTTTGGTAAACCCAAAATAAGCCTAAGAATCGGAGGCGCGGTTGATATTCATGGCGCCTGGGTTAACACAACTACACAGGGTGTAACAGCCTCGGCATTAGGTAATACCCGCAATGAACCCGATTTTAAACAACAAGTGCAAATTAATGTTAACGGTACTATAGGTGATAAATTAAATATCAGTGCGGACTGGAATACCGAACGAACTTTTGAATATCAAAATCAATTGCACATAAAATACACCGGGTATGAAGATGAGATTGTTCAAAGTGTAGAAGCCGGTAATGTTTCAATGCAGACAACTCCTCTTGTCGGAGGAAGTGAAGCCTTATTTGGTGTTAAGGCGCAATTTAAATTAGGTCCTTTATCCTTAACTACATTAGCCAGTCAGAAAAAAGGTGAAATAAAAACAGTTTCGGTTTCTAATGGATCTACTTCGCAGCCATTCGATATAAGGGCTTATAATTATGAAACCAATAATTATTTTGTCGATTCTATATATGCAGATACTAGTAAAGATTTAAACATTTTTAATAAATATTACAACAGCAATGGCTCTACTGTATTATCTCAATATTATATTGTTAAAATAGAAGTTTGGAAATCCACACAAACTTATACGCCTGACAAAGCAAAAGAAAGACAGGTTAATGCATATATAGATTTACCGGCTATTAGTGGTTCTCAAGAATATCCGGCTCAATATAGACAAGATATATCTAATCCTATCCCAGGACAAGAGGAAACAGGTCGATTTGTATTGCTGACTCCGGATGTAGATTATACATTGCATCCGAATACCGGATATATAACATTTCATACCAATATACAGGATCAAGATGCCATAGCTGTAGCCTATGAAGTTCAAAATAGCGATCCCGGTCCAAGTGATGATAGATACTACGGAGAATTTTTAAATTCAAAGATTGTGCAATCGTTACCGGATACTTCAAGATTAATACTTAAATTAATAAAACCTGCATATTTAAAACCGCAGTATAAAAAAGCCTGGCAATTATTATTGAAAAATATATATTATCTAGGCGGTTCTAATATTAAGCAGGATGGTTTCGATCTGCAAGTAGAATATGATAATCCGGGCGGGAATGCTGTAACTTCATTGAATACTGCTAAAGGTACGGTTCAATTGCTTCATGCTTTCGGTTTGGACAATTTGGATGCCAGTGGTAATCCAAGTCCGAATGGTGATGGTAAATTTGATTGGGTCCCGACAATTACAATTCTCCCTGCAACTGGAGAACTAATCTTTCCTACTCTTCAGCCTTTCGGGGGGAATTATCCCGCCAGCTTGCCGGATTCTTTGCAGTACCAAGCTATTTATGATACTAGTCAAATAGGAGCGCAAAATAATATTCATAATAATTGGGAAATAACTGGTAAATATTCCGGCGAAGCCAGCTCAACTTATCAGCTCGGGTTTAATATTGTTGAAAATTCCGTGCAGGTTACTCTAAACGGACGCGAACTTACTCCAAATGTTGATTATACGGTTGATTATAACATTGGGCAGCTGACTATTTTAAATAGAGATGCTTTGGTCCCGGGAGCCAACCTAAAAATTACTTATGAGCAGAATGATTTATTCCAGTTAGCATCTAAAACTTTGATTGGTGCAAGAGGAGTACTTAACATTTCAGATAAAACCAAGCTTGGTTTTTCAATAATGAATTTAAACCAGCAGACATTAAGTCAAAGAGTTAGAATTGGAGAGGAGCCTTTAAGCAATACAATTATGGGAGTTGATTTTAATACAAGCGCTGATTTACCTTTTGTTACTAAGGGACTTGATAAATTATTCTCAACAAAAGAAATGTCAAGTTTTTCTATATCGGGCGAATATGCACGAATTAATCCAAATCCAAATACAATGAAAAGCACAATCCCTGCTGATAAAGGAGAGAGCATTGCATACATTGATGATTTTGAAGGTTCAAAAAAGCTTCTTCCTATAGGCGTAAATTATACCGGATGGAAAGACCTGAGTCCGCCGGGAGGATTAAGTGCTTTTAAAGATACAAGTCTGCAGCATATGATGTTTTATAAAGCTAAAAGCTTTTGGTATACAATAACACCTTCTGATGTGCAAGTTCCGCAAATTTGGGGAAGCAAAAAGAAAGTGGCTACTCAAAATAACCAGGTTCCTGTATTGGATTACGTATTTATGCCGGATAGTTCCGGGACATATAATTGGAATCCACGGCTTCAAAATCCGAAAATTAATTGGGGAGGAATGATGAAATCTTTATCTTCCGTATCCAATGATTTGCAAGCACAAAATATTGAATATATAGAATTTTGGTTGAAAGTCGATTCAGCACCTCCAAATTCTTATGTATATATAGATCTTGGCAGAATCAGTGAGGATGTAATTCCAAACAATATCCTTAATACTGAAGATCAAAATCATAATGGTGTTGTTGATCAAGGTGAGGATACTGGTCTTGATGAAATGTTTGATCAGCAGGAGAGGGATTCGGTAAAAAAATTAGGCTATTCGGCATGGACAAAAAATGATCCAAGCGGTGATGATTTTCAACCTAATCGCAATGGTATGTCCGGTGAGATGGCATATTACTATATAAATGGCACCCAAGGCAATTCAATTTTAACAGATATCGGGAGAATTCCCGATACGGAAGACCTAAATCATAATGGTAATCTCGATAAGGTGAACAGTTATTTTAGATATGCTGTACCTTTAGATACAAATGAAGCAAAGAAACTTAAGTATATAACAAGTCCGGCTAATACCAAATTCGGATGGCATCTATACAGGATTCCATTGCAGGATACTTCAATGAATGTTGGAAATCCGACCTTATCGGATGTTGAATATATTAGGCTGTTTACTACCGGTGTAACAAGTGAGGTGCACGTAAGATTTGCGGAATTTAATCTTGTTGGTAATGAATGGGAACAAACAAGGCCATATGATACTGTTATGGCTGTTTCCGTCATAAATTATGAAGATAATCCTAATTATAGCTTTCCTCCGGGTGTAACACAAGTAAGGGATTTAACACAGCCAAATCAGAACGTTTATAGTAATGAACAATCAATGGACCTTATTGTAAAGGGTCTGCAGCCTGATAGCTCTAGAGAAGCAATTAAATATCTTTATAAGCCGCTCGATGTATTCAATTATAAAGAGATGAAATTTTTTGTGCATGGTGATGAAACGCCTGGAACTGATATTGCCGATACATCCGGGGGCGGTTATTCCGCTCAATTATATTTTAGGTTTGGATCGGATACAAATAATTTTTATGAATACCGGCTGCCGATAACAAAGGGATGGAATGATGTGGATATTCCGTTCAGCAGTTTGACTACAATTAAGCAGAAATTAGATTCTATAAATTATAAAAATGTTTTTGATACACCTATACCGGGACAACCGGGACGGTATTACGGCATTAAAGGTAACCCGTCATTAACTTCAGTGAGATTCCTTTCATTTGGTATTATAAACATTACTAAAAATACCAAGCTGCCTCATTCAATTAGCGGGGAAGTTTGGATTGATGAATTAAGGGTGTTAGGAGCTGATAATCATCCCGGCTGGGCATATAAAGTTGCCACAACACTTAAACTTGCAGATTTAATGACGGTTAATTTTAATATGAGTGAGACGGATCCCTATTTCCATAGCCTTTCTACACAGTTCGGTTCACGGATAAATTCAAAAAGCTGGAATCTTTCAGCCAACCTAAATGTTCTTAAGTTTCTGCCGTTTAATATGCCCGGCAGCAGCTTGAATATAAGTTATTCCCATTCGGAATCAATAGGCAAGCCGCTTTATATTCCCGGTACAGATATAAAAGTAGACTCTGCCGCTGCAATTGCAGATGAAAGAATTAAGAATCAAACCGACTCAACAAGATATACCGGCATGACCGGGCAGCAAATAATTACCAACTCTCAATCCATTAATGTTTCAGACAGTTGGGCGGCTTCAAATATTGCTTTTAGAATTCCAAGTTCTTCCTGGATAGTTAACAGTACCTTTAATGCTCTTAGTTTCGGTTTTAATTATAACAAAACATTCAGCAGAAGTCCCACTGTTTTAGTTAACAGAAGTTGGCAGTGGAATGCTAATATGAATTATGCTGTTACGCTCAGCCCCGATAATTATATTTATGCAGTAAATATCCCGATAATAGGAAGTATTTTTAGTTTACTAAAGGATTATAAAAAGCTAAAAATATATTATTCTCCGCAGAATATCAGCTTTAGTTTGGCTGTACAGAGGAATAGAACTTTTAATGAAAATACTTCTGTAAATAATAGCCCTATCCAGGGAATTTATTCACATAATTTTACTACTAACCGTAATTTTAATACAAGCTGGAAATTAACTGATGGGGGTTTGTTTAATGTTACCACAAACTATTCAATGGCATTAAATTCATCTCTTGCTTATCTTGAATTCAATTCAGACAATACACCTAAACCGGAGAACGAAGTTTGGCATAAAATACTTTCCGGGAATTTTTTCGGAAATGATTATGCTTTTTCACAAAATCTTAGTATTCAAACTAGTCCAAAACTACCTACTTTATGGGATATTGATAAGTATTTTAATTTAAGTGCCAGTTATTCAGTTAGTTATAGGTGGAATAATAACTTTGCACAGAAAGAAGCAGGAAGAAGTGCAGGTTTTGCAAATCAATCAAGTATAGGTTTAAATCTGGCATTAAAAGCCTTAACAGAACCGTTATTTGCAAGTAGCAAAAGCAATAAGCAAAATGAAAATAATTTGGTTAATCAAAGGATGGAAGGTAGAGAACGCAATTTTGGGCAGGGAAATTCCAATATGGAACAGGGTAAGAAGATTCCGGAAGAGGCAAAGCCAAATGTAAATGATACGGCGTCGGTAAGAGATACTGCAAGAATTAAGGAAAAGAAAAATCCCCTTAAAAATGCCTGGCTTTTTGTAAGAAATTTATCCAGAATTTTATTTTTCGATTATGAATCTATTAATATAAACTTTTCCAATAGTAATAATGTTACAAAATCTGCATTGCCGGGAAACGGGACGGGTTTGTATAATTTCTTTGGATTAACCTATAACCGGGACTATGGTCCTCCGAGATTATTTATGCTTGGATTAAATTCAGACGTAGGCAATATTCGAGCGCCCGGGCTGAGTATTACCGACGTGTATTCAGAGCAGAATAATTTAACTTTCCAGACTTCAAAACCTCTATGGGAAGGAGCAAGAATTAATTTAAATTGGAAAGTGGGCTGGTCTTTGAATAAAAGCGTAATTCTAAATTCGGATACACTAACCGGATTTACTACACCCCAATATGTTAACGAAACCGGAACTATAAGCCGTTCATTTTTTTCACTGCCGCCTGTCTCTCTTTTAAGTATTTTCAAAAGCGGAATAAGCCGTGTGCATGATCTTTATAATCCGGATGCAGCAGATCCTGCAGCCAATCTTTCAAATGCATTTACGGAAGGATTCGAATCTTTGCCTCTTTTATCTAGAATTAGTTTCCTTAAAGATTTTGCTAACTATATCCCCCGGCCGAACTGGTCGATAACCTGGGACGGCTTGGAGAAATACTGGCCTTTTAAAATGTTTACGGAAAGAGCTTCTCTAAATCATGCTTATACTTCTCAGTATAGCCAGGGGTGGAGTTTGGATCCTAACGGGAACACGGTTGTTCAGACTCAGACTATAACTTACGGCTTTGCACCTTTAATTGGATTAAATATGACTTTTGCAAAACTATGGAATGGTAATTTGAGCGGAAGTATAAAATACTCAACCAATTCCAGCTACAGTTTGGGTGTCTCAACTCAAAACATTACAGAAAGTTTTCAGAAAGATATAGGAATATCTGCTACTTATTCTAAAACCGGATTTGAATTGCCGCTTTTCGGCGTTTCACTTAAGAATGATATTGAATTTACTTTTTCATATACAAATTCTCAAAGTACTTCTATTTTATATGATATGAATAAATATGTAGATGGAGGAATTCCCCAGAACGGAACAGACAGAGTAACAATAGAACCAAGAGTAAAATATACAATCAGTTCAAAAGTAACTATAGCTATATTTTATCAGAAATCTACAACAGAACCGGTAGGAGCTTCGCAGGTTCCTCCGATGACTACAAATACGGCCGGATTGGATGTTCATATCTCTATTCAATAATTAATTAGTTTTAATCACATAATTTTGTGTTGATATGAAAGTTGCTCGAGAACAGCTTATATTTAATTAATTTTATGTTACCTTAATTACTTAGAATCAGGTAATTATTTAAAAGGAAAGGAACAAATGAAAGAAAATAAAATACTATGGGTGGACGACGAAATTGACTTATTCCGTTCACATATAATATTTTTATCGGAAAAAGGATATCTAGTTGATACTGTAACGAATGGTGAGGATGCTATTTCCGCCGTTAAAGAGAAAGACTATGATTTAATTTTTCTGGATGAAATGATGGCAGGAATGGGAGGATTGCAAACTCTTAGTGAAATTAAAGACATAAATCCGGGTTTGCCCGTTGTAATGATTACAAAAAGTGAAGAAGAAAGTTTAATGGATGAAGCTATAGGAGTAAAGATTAGAGATTATCTAACCAAGCCGATTAATCCGAGCCAGGTGCTATTAGTATGTAAAAAAATTCTTGAAGGAAAAAGAATTTCGGGTCAGTACGCTGCGAAAGATTATCTGCAGGACTTTAACGAAATTTCAAGAGCATTTATGAATAATATGGATTTTGCGGAATGGATAGAAATATATTTAAAATTAGTTAACTGGGATGTTGAATTAGACTCTCACCCTGGAATAGATTTACGTCAAAGTTTGAATGATCAAAAGAAGGAGGGCAACAAAGAGTTTTCAAAATTTGTAGAAAAAAATTATAGTAACTGGATTACTTCCCTCGGGGATAATTATACCCCCACATTATCGCCGGAAATTGTATCTAAATATGTTGTTCCGCATCTTACAGATTCTAACTCTTCTATATTTTTCTTTGTGCTTGATTGTCTGCGGTTGGATCAATGGCTGATAATGGAACAGCATCTCCGCGATCTTTTTAAAATAGAGAAAGATTATTATTATTCAATACTTCCGACAGCAACACCGTATGCCCGGAATGCCTTATTCAGCGGTCTATTCCCGTCGGAAATTGAAAAGCATTATCCTACTCTTTGGAGCAGCGGTGACGATGATGAAAAAAGTATGAATAAATATGAAAAAGAATTACTGCAGTTGTTACTTGATAGGAAAAAAATTAAACTTCGAAATGAATTAAAATATTTGAAAATAATAGATCCGGAAGTAGGAAGAAATTTTGAGCAGAACATACTTTCATATCAAAACACTCATTTCACTGCAATTGTAGTTAACTTTCTGGATATGATAGCTCATGGAAGATCCGATTCGGATTTATTAAAAGAAATCGCTCCTGATGAACCGGCTTACCGTTCTTTAACCAATACCTGGTTTACACATTCATCGCTTTTTGCATCATTCAAAGCTCTTGCAAATGTTAAGAATGCTAAAATTATTATTACTACCGATCATGGCAGCATTCGTTCCTTACGCGGGGCTAAAGTTCTGGGCGACAGGGAAGCTTCGGTAAATCTAAGGTTTAAATTCGGCAGAAATCTAAAGGTAGATGATAAGCATGCAATCTATATTAAAAATCCCGAAGAATATAAATTACCGAAAAGAGGAGTTACGATAAATTACATTATTGCTAAGGAAGATTTCTATTTTGTTTATCCGACCGATTATCATAAATATTTAACATATTATAAGGATACTTTTCAGCACGGCGGTATTTCTATGGAAGAAATAATCTTACCTGTCATAACTATGGAACCGAAATAAGTGGAATTCCCTTTTAAGAAAATTGTTTACTCCAAAGAAGAAACAGTTGAGCTAGCAGGCAATTTTGCTCTAAGTATTCATCCCGGTGAAGTAATTATACTAAACGGAAACCTCGGAGCGGGGAAAACTTTTTTTATAAAAAATGCAGTAAATGCTTTGGGCGGAAATAATGTTAATAGCCCGACCTTTGCAATTATAAATGAATACGAATGTAAATATAAAATATATCATTTCGATTTCTACAGAATAAACGAAATGGCGGAATTATATGATATCGGGTTTAATGATTATTTAAATAATCCGGATGCAATAATTTTTATTGAGTGGGGAGATTTATTCCCTCAGGTTTTACCGAAAAAAAGAATAATTATAGAAATCAAATTAAACGAAGATTTTACAAGAGAATTTAATTTTAAAAAATATGAATGAAGATAAACCAATATTATCTATCGAAACCTCAAATAGTATTTGCGGAGCTTGTGTCTATTTTAGTGATACTAAATTTTTTGAGTCACAAATCTATTTGAAAAATTCTCATGCGGAAAAACTTTTTGAGACTATTGACTACGTAATTCGTGCAGCAGGTATTGAAACAGGTGATTTAGGAGGAATAGCTGTCTCATCCGGTCCCGGATCATTTACAGGATTAAGGATAGGATTATCGGCAGCTAAGGGAATTGCTTTCGGTTCTTCATTGCCGATAATACCTGTACCGACATATGAAGCAATGGCTTTGCAGTTATCATCTATTTTACCTGCCGGATCTGAATTTATAATTGCAAACAAAGTGAATATGGAAGAGATTTATTATGCTAAGTTTAAAATTAATTTGAATAATTATATATTTGTGGAGAATTTACGAATTATAAACCATGACGATTTTCGTAATTTAGCCGAAAATGCATTAATTTTCGGTAATGTTAACTTAAACAGCAGCAGCAAAAGAATTGAAGGCAATAATATTTTTATTGCCCCGTCACCATTATATGTTGCAGCTTGGAGTAAAATTTTCAGTTCCGAGTTAATTACTTATGATTATGAATATCTGGAACCCAATTATTTGAAAAAATTCATTATAAAGGAAAGAAAAAATGGTTAAAAAATTATTAACCGTGTTGGTTTTCTTTTGTACTATATTATTTGCGCAGGCAATAGGGCCTAGAGTGACTGTTCCCCAGGTGGATTATAACTTTTCAAATATTGCATACGGAACAACAGTTTTTCATACTTTCATTTTATATAATGGAGGAGGCGCGGCACTTAAACTTTCCGATGTCAGAACTTCATGTAAATGTATAAAAGCTACTCTGGATAAAACTCTAATCCAGCCTGCTGATTCCGGAAAACTTTTTGTTGAATATACCAACATTGGTAATTCAAGTAGATTAAATAATTATGTATCTATAAATACAAATGATCCTACTAATCCTGATTTAAAAGTATTTGTAACTAAAGCAGTTCCAAAGACAGGTCCAACCTTAACCTTTATGCCGAAGGATTCGTTGAGCGATTCGACAAAAGGTCCGAGAATTTCATTCGAAGAAACAGAATATAACTTTGGCGCAATTGGGCAGGATACAATAGTAAGCCACGTTTTTAAATTTATAAACAAAGGTAATGCAGTTCTTCATATAAAGCATATAAGTACGTCATGCGGCTGCACTGCTGCTGTTCCCAAAAATAGGGATATTGCGCCGGGCAAGGAAGGTGAAATATTAGTTAAGTTTGATTCAAGCGGAAAATTCGGTAAGTTAGTTCGGACTGTTTCGGTTATGTCAAATGATCCGGAAGAACCCGCAAAGACTTTGTTTATTCATGTTAATGTAACAAGAAATTAAAAATTATGGCCTGGTTTAAAAGATCAAAAGAAAATATTTCTCCGGATTCGCAAAAAAAAGATCTGCCCGACGGTTTATGGGAAAAATGCCCCGGCTGCGGCGAGATTATTCATAAGAAGCAGCTGGAATCAAATCTCTGGACATGCCTGAAGTGCGGGTATCATTTTAGAATCGGCAGCAAGGAATATATTGATATTATTCTTGATAAAGGCAGTTATAAAGAAACTGATAAAAAAATGCGTTCGGCCGATCCTTTAGAATTTGAAGATACTAAAAAATATAAGGATAGGATTCAGGAAACAATAAAAAAGCTGGGACTAAATGACGCTGTAAAAACCGGAACAGGTAAAATCAATTCAATGGATGTTGCATTCGGTTGTATGGATTTTAAATTTATAGGCGGAAGCATGGGTTCTGTCGTGGGTGAAAAAATTGCCAGACTTATTGACAGGGCATATAAGAATAAAATTCCTCTTATAATAGTTTCAACCAGCGGAGGTGCAAGGATGATGGAAGGGGCATTTTCTCTTATGCAAATGGCAAAAACCAGCGCCCGGTTAGCAAGGCTGGCCGAAGCAAAAATACCTTACATTTCGGTTTTGGTAGATCCTACAACCGGCGGAACTACAGCAAGCTATGCGATGCTTGGGGACGTACATATAGCCGAGCCTCAGGCTCTTATAGGATTTGCCGGACCTAGAGTTATAAAGCAAACTATAGGTAAGGATTTACCCAAAGGATTTCAGAGATCGGAGTTTTTACTTGAACAGGGTTTTGTAGATATTATTTCTCCAAGAAAAGATTTAAAAAATAATATATATACAGTGTTATCCTTAATGACTTGAGGAAACTATCAAATCTGTTTTCAATTCAAAAAAAATGCAGCAGCTTTCTGCCAAATTAAAGGCGGAAGGATTTTCTATTGGTTTAGTTCCAACTATGGGCTTTCTGCATGAGGGGCATCTTTCTCTAATTAAAAAATCCAAACAAAGGACTGACATAACAGTTGTTTCAATATTTGTAAACCCGACTCAGTTTGCCCCAAACGAAGATCTTAAAAAATATCCAAGGGACATTGAAAGAGATAAAAGAATATTAAAAAAATATAATGTTGATTATTTGTTTTTACCAGGTGAAGATGAAATCTATCCTGAAAATTATCAAACCTATGTGGAAGTAAATAACATCTCAAAAACTTTGGAGGGTGAGTTCAGACCGACTCATTTTAAAGGTGTTACAACAATTGTGTCAATTCTTTTTAATTCTGTTTATCCCGATTTTGCATTCTTTGGACAAAAAGACGTACAGCAGTCTGTAATAATAAACCGGATGGTTAACGATTTGAAGTTTCCGGTTAAAGTAGTAGTTTGTCCTATTGTCCGCGAAGCGGATGGATTAGCCATGAGTTCGAGAAATATATTTCTTTCACCGAAAGAAAGAGAAGATGCGCTGGTACTATATAAATCATTAAAATCGGCAGCGGGAATTATAAAATCCGGTGAAAGGAATTCTTCCGTGATAGTTAATAACATGCTGGAAAAAGTAAAGTCTGTGGATTCTTCTAATCCTGATTATATTAGAATTGTCGAGTCGGAGACATTTAACGAAGTTAAAAAGATTATAGATGGTAAAAGTTATTTTATTTTAATTGCTTGTAAAATAGGTAATACAAGATTAATCGATAACATTTTAATAAAAATGTAAGATCAGAATATTCTTAAAAACTTTTTATCGGATAAAGTTTTTATCATATACCGATTTGATTCCTAAAAGTACAAGCCCCTTCTCATATTCAAATTCAAACGGTAAATAACTCAGAATTTTTTCTGCGTCTCCTCCTGTTATGAAAATTTTAATTTTTATATTAGTTTTTTCAGATTTAAGAGATTGAATGACTTTCTCAATCAACCCGATAGTTGAGTTTAGCACACCGCTTGAAATTGATGATTTTGTATCTTTGCCGATAGTTGTTTTATAGTTTGAAAAATTTACATTCGGCAGTTGTGCTGTTCTTTTATTTAATCCTTCAAACATCATAGTTAGGCCGGGGGCTATAATCCCGCCGATAAATTCTCCGGGGTAACGGATAATATTAATTGTGGTTGCCGTACCAAAATCTGCAGAAACTATGTATGATCCGGAGTTGTAATTATTAATGTCAATAGATTTTTTAAATAAATAAAACGCTCCTTCAACTCCGCAAATTCTGTCGATTCCTAAGGTATCTATAGAATCATACAATATTTTTAAATTAAACTTAACCGACCTGGTAATTATGAAAGGCTCTATATTTTTATAAGATACAATATCTTTTATTAATTTGTCTCCGGTTTCCGGTACGACGGATGAAACGGCGGCATTATTGAATGATATTTTTTTTAAGTAATTTATTAAAGATTTGTAATCATGAAAAGAATTAAATTCAATTAGTTTGTCATCTTTAAAAATTCCTGTTTTTATATTTGTATTTCCAATATCGCAGGCTAAAAACATTATACTATGCTCACGTCGCCAAAATGAATTATCTCTATCCTGCCTTTATTCTTCAGCAGTAAAAATCCTTCACTGTCCAGGTCGTCAAAAATTCCGTACTTAATATCATCACCTTCGGAAATAGATATTTTTTCTCCGATAAGTCTGCATCGCAATTTCCAGTCTTTTAGAATTTCATCGGGTTCGGTATTAAGTTTTTGAAGAATTTCTTCAAAGTTATTTAATAATTCCGCCAGCAATCTTTCTCTATCGACTTGTTCTTTAAGTTCCAATTTTATGGAAGTGGGCGCAATTTTATAATTTCCCTGGAAAATAGTCTGATTTACATTTATACCAATCCCGATGACAAGCCGATCAATTTTATTTCCTTGTGATGTTGACTCAAACAAAATGCCGGATATCTTTTTGCCATTGACCAATACATCGTTCGGCCACTTAAGGTCTGTTTTTAACTGATATAGATTTTCAATTGAAACGGCAACAGCCAGCGAGGAGGCAAAATTAATTAGATTTAAATTTTTACCCAGATATTTTTTATTATTCAATAGAATAGAGAACGTTAGATTCTGATCTTTTGTACTATACCACACTCTATCCTTTCTGCCTTTTCCCTTATTTTGTTTTTCTGCCAACAGGACTGTGCCGTCATAAGATAATTTATTTGATTTATTCAAAAGATATGTATTTGTAGAATCTATTTCTTCAGTATAAACGAAGTTTCTGCCAATAAATTCTGTATTAAGCTTAATGTCAAAGCGTTCCAAGTTAAACAAGAATTACCTCTATTTTTACGGTGTTAAAATAATTAAATTTTAACAAAAGTGTCAGATAAATTGTCATTAAATTATTTTTAAATTGACATACTGGCATAACGTATGCCAATATGCTTTATGAATAATTTCCCTACTATTTATCTAACTTATTATTAAATATATAGTTAAAGTGATAATAAGATGCTGGCATAACGATTGCTATTTGTAAAGCAAAAAATTAACAAATATGAAGGAAATAGAAATGACTTTTGTAAGATTTAATCCGGTTAAAGAATTTGAAAATTTCAACGAAAAATTTCAAAATATTTTTGGAGAGTTGCCCAACTTAGGCTTCGACTATGATAATTCATTCAGACCCAAAGCAGATATTTATAGCGATGAAAAGAATTTTTATGTTAATCTGGAAGTTCCGGGAGTAAAAAAAGAAGATTTGAAAATTTCTTTAAAAGATTCTGTTCTAACTGTAAGCGGTGAAAAGAAAAATCAGGATGGTGAGAATAAGGAATTGAATTATTATAAGAATGAAATAAGTACGGGTAAATTTTCAAGGAATTTTAATTTATCAAAAGAAATAGATCAGGATAATATTCAGGCAGCTTACGAAGATGGGATATTAAAAATTGTGGTAAGTAAAAAATTAAAAGAAGAAAAAACTGAAAAAGAAATTAAAATTAATTAAATAATAACAGGCAGTAAAAATCTGCCGCTAAATTTAAGTGAAATATAAGGAGTGATTAATAATGGGAAAAATTATTGGAATTGACTTAGGTACTACAAATTCATGTGTTTCTGTAATGGAAGGAAATGACCCTGTAGTAATACCCAATTCTGAAGGTGGCAGAACAACACCGTCTGTAGTAGCTTTTACAAAAAATGGAGAAAGATTAGTAGGACAGCCTGCAAAAAGACAGGCAATTACTAATCCTAAGAATACAATATTTTCCATAAAAAGATTTATGGGACGGTTAATAAATGAAGTACAGGATGAAAAGTCAAAAGTTCCCTACGAGGTAATTTCCGGAGATAATAATTCAGCTCGTGTGAAAATAGGTGACCGCGTGTATTCTCCGCCGGAAATAAGTGCAATGATTCTTCAAAAAATGAAAAAGACTGCGGAAGAATATTTGGGTCAGGAAGTGACTGAGGCAGTTATTACTGTTCCTGCATACTTTAACGATTCACAGCGTCAGGCTACTAAAGATGCCGGAGAAATAGCCGGGTTAAAAGTAAAAAGGATTATTAATGAACCTACTGCTGCTGCCTTAGCTTATGGATTGGATAAGAAAACAAGCGATCATACTGTTGCTGTTTACGATTTGGGCGGCGGAACATTTGATATCTCGGTTCTTCAGCTCGGTGACGGTGTGTTTGAAGTGAAATCGACAAACGGTGATACACATCTTGGCGGAGACGATTTCGATCAGAGAATTATCGACTATCTTGCCGATGAATTTAAAAAACAGGAAAGCATTGATCTTAGAAAAGATCCCATGGCTCTTCAGAGATTGAAAGAAGCTGCAGAGAAAGCTAAAATTGAATTGTCTTCTTCCGCAACTACAGATGTTAATCTGCCATTTGTTACTGCAACTCAGGACGGTCCGAAACATCTGAACATTAACTTAAGCAGAGCTAAATTCGAACAATTGATTGATGACCTGGTGCAAAGGACAAAGATACCTTGTGAGCAGGCAATCAAAGATGCAGGGATTTCCGCTTCAGATATAAATGAAGTAATTCTTGTAGGCGGTTCGACAAGAATCCCAATGGTTCAAGAATTAGTTAAGAAAATTTTTGGAAGAGAGCCTCACAAAGGTGTTAATCCGGATGAAGTAGTCGCTGTCGGTGCGGCAATTCAAGGCGGAGTTCTTACCGGTGACGTTAAAGATGTTTTATTGCTTGATGTTACTCCGTTATCGCTTGGAATTGAAACTTTAGGCGGAGTAATGACAAAGTTGATTGATGCCAATACCACTATTCCTACAAAGAAGAGTGAAATTTTCTCTACTGCATCCGACAGTCAGCCTTCTGTTGAGATCAATGTTCTTCAGGGTGAAAGACCGATGGCTGCCGACAATAGAACATTAGGAAGATTTCATTTGGATGGAATTCCACCGGCACCTAGAGGTGTTCCTCAGATAGAAGTTACTTTTGATATAGATGCGAACGGTATATTACATGTCTCAGCGAAAGATAAAGCGACGAGTAAAGAGCAAAGCATTAGAATTACTTCTTCAAGCGGTTTGTCGAAAGATGAAGTTGAAAAAATGAAGAATGATGCAAAAGAACATGCTGCAGACGATAAGAAGAAAAAAGATGATGTTGAAATCAGGAATCAAGCAGACAGCTTAGTATTCCAAACAAAGAAACAAATGGAAGAATTGAAGGATAAACTGCCTGCAGATTCCAAATCCAAGCTTGAAGCCGATATTAAAAAAGTTGAAGAAGCACTTTCAACAAATAATTCGGAGCAAATTAAATCTGCTACCGATTCCTTAAGCAAAGCATGGAATGAAATAGCCTCTAAGCTTTATTCTCAGACAAATGCAGGGCAACCAGGCGCTAGCGGTCCGCAGGCTGAACCAAGTCAGGAAGAAGGGAATAAGACTAAAGGCGATGATAAAGATGTACAGGATGCATCATACGAAGTTGTTGACGATGATAAAAAAGATTAATTAAAATTTCATTCCTTTATTCGGGCTTTACCTGCCTGGTAAAGCCCGCAAATTTAATAATTTAATAAAACAAATAAATTATGAATTATGAAAATCATAGGAGAGATAAAAATGACTGAATATCAGGAAAACGGAAGTACGGAAGTGAAAGAGGAACAGAAAACATGGTTGGACATTTTGGAAAGTCAGAGAAGCGTGGCTCCTCTTGTAGATATTTACGAAACCGATAATGATTTCGTACTCGTTGCAAATTTACCCGGTGTTTCAAAGGAAAATATTCACTTGAAGCTTGAGGAAAATGCATTATCAATTTTCGGTAAAATAAAATATGAAGAGACAATAAATAGAAAATATTTATTAAACGAGAATATAATAGGCAACTATTTTAGGAGATTTAGACTTTCTAACAATATTGATCAATCAAAGATTGATGCTAAATACGAAAACGGACAATTATTCATAAACCTTCCCAAACATGAAAGAATTAAACCAAGAACAATTAATATAAATTAAACGGCAGTTGACCAATTCTTTCAAACCCGCCGAACAGGCGGGTTTTTTATTTTAAATTACTTTATCACTTTTCATTTAAAAAAGCTGAACCCTTTATTATTTTTTGCGTAATAGTATTAAATTATATACTTAATCTTTATGCTTTAATTATTAATATTGATTGTTTATTTTTTCCCCTCACTTTTTAGGGATTTTATTAAAGGCTTTATGACTGAAAGTTCAAAGAAAAATAGGATCATTTTTATAGATTTAATGAGGGCCTTCGCTGTTCTTCAAATGGTTCAAGGACACACCGTAGATGTGCTTTTAGCGAATAATTACAGGAATCTTGACTTCCCTATTTTCCATTTTTGGCTTTTTATGCGCGGTATGACGGCGCCTATTTTCATGTTTACAGCAGGCACTGTATTCACATATTTATTCAGACTTGTTAATAAGCCTTTTAAAGATAATCCGCGTGTTAAAAAAGGAATAAAAAGATTTTTACTTTTACTTTTCTTAGGATATTTATTGAGGTACCCTTCACCTATGGTTTTCAATTTTTCCAAAGTTTCAGAAGCTCAATGGAATACGTTTTTTGCTGTGGATGTTTTACATCTTATTGGTTTTGGTATTTTTTTCATAATGGTATTTTTATTCTTATCTGAAAAATTAAAATTTAACGATTATTTTGTTTTTGTTTTAGGTGCTTTATTATTTTTCGGACTCTACCCTCATTTCAGTAAAATAAATTGGATAAATATTTTCCCCCAATGGCTGGCGGGATATTTCTATACGGGAACCGGATCGAATTTCCCGCTCTTTCCCTGGGCCGGTTATGTAGTTGCCGGAGGCGTGCTTGGAAGTTATCTTGCAAAACATCCCTTAGTTTTTAAATCCTATAAATTTAGCATTAATCTTGCAGCTTGGGGAATAATTTTGATTGTCCTTGCATTGATCGGAAATGAAATTGAATTAGCAGTATACGGTCAAAGTAATTTTTGGACCACAAGTCCGAATCTTATTTTCTTACGGCTGGGAATAGTCTTAATTCTAAATTCCCTGGTTTCTCTTATTTCTATTAAAGTCGAATCAATTCCCAGAATATTTATATTGATAGGAAGAAATACGCTTTTAATTTATGTAGTTCATCTTACCATTTTATACGGAAGCGCATGGAATCCGGGATTAATTGCAATTCTCGATCACAACTTAGGAGTTTGGAATACGGTTGGTGTCGCTCTATTAATGATTTTAACGATGACTGCAATGGTATATATTATTCACAAGTTCAAAATTAGAAATAAAGAATTAGTTACTTAAAATTGAATTATTTTATATATCTATAATTTTATGTAATATTAAATAAAATAAATTCTATTTTTATCCGAAAAAATTTTAATAATATTAATTACTTATAAATGAGAAAAACCGAAGCTACCAGCCCTGAGATAAACGAAGAAGAAAAGAAGTATGAACAATCATTACGCCCTTTAAAGCTGACTGATTTTGTAGGCCAATCGAAAATTACCGAAAATTTAAATGTATTTATCTCCGCCGCAATGAAAAGAGATGAGGCGCTTGATCATGTATTATTAACCGGACCTCCCGGATTGGGAAAAACAACTTTAGCGCATATTATTGCTCATGAAATGGGAGTTAAACTTAAAATTACTTCCGGCCCTGTTCTTGAGAAACCGGGCGACCTTGCCGGGTTATTGACTACTCTTGAAGATAGGTCGGTTTTGTTTATCGATGAAATTCATCGTTTAAGTCCTGTTGTTGAAGAATATTTATATTCCGCAATGGAAGATTATAAACTGGATATTATGATAGACAGCGGGCCAAATGCCAGATCGGTTCAGATTAAACTACCTAAATACACCTTGATTGGTGCAACTACCAGGGCGGGTATGTTATCTTCTCCGTTAAGAGACAGGTTCGGGATAAAATTTCGCTTAGATTATTATGAAGCAAATACATTGCATAAAATAGTTGAACGTTCCGCTAGAATTTTAGAATTAAAAATTGATAAGGATGCTGCATTTGAATTAGCAAAACGTTCAAGAGGAACTCCGAGAATTGCAAACAGGCTTTTGAGAAGAACAAGAGATTTTGCCGATTTTGAAGATAAAAAAAATATAGATATCGAAATCTCAAAAAAAGCTTTGGTTGCTCTTGAAGTAGATGAGTATGGCTTAGACGAAATGGATAAAGAAATTATTCTTGCCATAATTGAAAAATACAAGGGAGGACCCGTAGGCTTAAACACTCTGGCTGTAGCAGTTAATGAAGATCCGGGAACGATAGAAGAAGTTTATGAGCCGTTCTTGATTCAGCAAGGATTTATACAGCGAACACCTCGAGGAAGAGAAGCAACAAGTTTAGCTTACAAGAGATTTGGAAAATCAAAATATAATTCTCCGGAAGAAAACAATCTCTTTGACTAATTTTTATTTAAAGCAAATATATTATAATCTTCAAGTAGAAGTTTGCAGTAAATTAACTAATTGGAATTTGGACAAGCGGCTGCCTTTGTTTTTCAATCGCTTTATTAAAAATATTATAAATCTGGTCATGAATATTTTTCGACCCGAAGTACTGCTTAGCTACTAATGGAATCACCTCCCAGAGGATGTCTTCTTTAATAGCTGAGGAGTATAAATTTATAGTGATAGTATCTCGTCTTACACATTCCCTCAATAACGTTTTAGGATCACTTTCTGCATTTATATCTAAGACGGGACGCTTATCTATAAAATTACTTTTCGGTTCATCCAAATCTCCGCCAAGTCTTTTTACTTCGCATTTCAATTTTATTAAATGTTCTTGTTTTTCCTGAGCGTATTTTTTGAATGTTTCTTTCAGGTTTTCATTTTGAATGTTTTCATATGCCGTATTAAAGAGTAAATATTCATCTTGGCAGGCTTCAATTAAATCTTTTAAGATTTTAATTGTATATTCCCTCATCTGTTCCATACTTTCACCTATAATTTTTTATCATCAATATCTTTAGTTATTCATTAAATAAAACCCGATATAGAATGGGTATTCTATTCATATTTTATGAGAGACATATCAAAGTTTCTTTTCTCCCCTTAAAGTTTTTACTTACCTCCTTCCATAATTAAAAAATATTTGGTTGCACTGGGAATATATCTTTCTAAGTTTTCATTTTTATTGATTATTCGCACAAAAACGCCCAAAACAAGGAAGAGAAATATTTTTGCATAAAAAAATTTTTCAATTAACTATAGATCGAAATTTAAAAATAATCAGAATTTGTCCTATATTTTAATAATGAATTCTTGAGTTAATCTTATGGAATTAATAACCAAAATTTAACATAAATAATTAATATGAAATTTGAATGAGAAATCAGATATTAGCATATTTACAAATTCTAATTAATCGAATTTATGAAATCCTTTAAATACCTGCTTTATTTTTCGCCGATTATAGCTTTTATTATAGCTATTTCTGTGCGTCAATTGAATGAAGGCGCACTTGGAACATATTCTAATCCCATTAAACTCTATTTTACTCCATCTGTTGATGCAAAAAGAATTTCTTTTAATGCCGTTGCACTAACCGATTTCTTACATAAAGAAACGGGTTATTATTTTGTAACTGCAGTTCCGGCAAGTTATGTAGCTGTTGTTGAAGCCTTTGGAAGCAAGAAAGTTGATATTGCCGCAATAAATACTTTTTCTTATTTAATGGCTCATGCTAAATACGGGGCTGAAGCCAAATTAAGAGTTGTAAGGGAAGGAAATCAAACTACCTACAAAGGCCAGTTTATTACACGTTTCGATTCCGGCATAAAAACTATTGCGGATATTAACGGAAGATCTATGGCGTACGTCGATCCGTCTTCTACTTCAGGGTATATTCTTCCCAAAGCAATTCTCGATTCAATGGGAGTTAAACCGAGCGAAACAGTTTTTGCAATGAGACATGATAATGTAGTTACTATGGTTTACCAGGGTCAAGCCGCTGCGGGTGCTACTTATTATGCGCCTCCCGATCCTAAAACCGGAGAAATTATGGATGCTCGAATGAGAGTGCTGCAGCAATTCCCGGATGTTGCTAAGAAAGTGAAAATTATCGGATTTACTCAGGATATTCCAAATGATCCATGGGTATTTAGAAAAGGCATGAGTGAAACAATGAAGGAGAAAATTATTAATGCTCTTTTAAAATTTGTTAAAACGCCTGCCGGGGAAAAGTCTCTTTTCGATATTTATGATATAACAGGTTTGGTTCGAACAAAAGACAGCGATTATGATGGTCTTAGAAAACTTTTGGAAAAACAACACATTTCATTTGAAGATTTAGTAAAGAAAAAATGATCCTTAAAGTTCAAAACTTACATAAAATTTATGATAACGGAACTCATGCACTTAAAGGTGTTAGCTTTGAAGTAAAAGAAGGTGAGTTTCTTGTCGTTATCGGATTAAGCGGTTCCGGTAAGTCAACTCTTTTAAGATGTATTAACCGCTTAATAGAACCTACATCAGGCTCTGTTTATTTCCTGGATAAAGATATAACTCATATTAAAGGTGAAGAATTACGTAAGGTAAAAAGACAAATTGGAATGGTTTTCCAGCAGTTCAATTTGATCAAAAGAAGATCGGTACTTTCAAATGTGATAAACGGAAGGCTGGGTTCTTTAGGTACTATGGAATCAATATTTGAAAGATATTCGGATCATGTATATGAGGAAGCTTATAAAAGTCTTGAACAGGTTGGTATAACAGACAAAGCTAAAGTCAGAGCCGATTCGTTAAGCGGGGGACAGCAGCAGCGTGTTGCAATTGCAAGAAGCTTGATGCAGAATCCAAAACTTCTTTTGGCGGATGAACCCGTTGCTTCTTTAGATCCTGCAACTTCCAACTCCGTAATGCAGTATTTCGAAAAAATAAATAAAGAGCTTGGAACAACCGTAATTTGCAACCTGCACTTTTTAAGTTTAGTTAGAAGATATGCTTCCAGGGTAATTGCATTAAAAGCCGGCGAAATAGTTTATCAGGGTTTGCCATCTGATATTGATGAAGCTTGGTTTAAAACTATTTACGGCGAAGAAGCTGAAGAGGTGGAAATAAGATGATAAACGATCCCGAATCCGAATTACATCCGCAAAAACTGATTGATGAAAACAAAAAACGGGAAGACAAATTTAATTTTGTAAAAGCAATATTATTGGACATATTTTTTGTCTTTTATAGTATACTGGTTTTACAGAGGGCAATTTATTACAAGTTTTTTCTTGATTTGCGGGAACTCCCATTTTCCTGGAGCGAAATAATCATTTTATTTGCAATCAGTATTGTAATAGGATTTGCCTGGGCATCAACTAAAACTTCGCTGTCATGTAAATTATTCGGTGTTGCTAAAAATAATAAAACTACAAAATGGACTGTCGAAATATTCGGCTGGTTCCTTTTTGATATTACTCTTATTGCCGGATGGATTGTTACTAAAATTTCAATTGTCGGGCTTTTCAGCAGCGAAGGATTGCAAGGAGCTCAAAGGATTTTCAGTGCTTTGTTCCAGCCTAACTTTGGAATTTTTGATGATGCATTGTTTGCTATGATTGAAACAATTTATATTGCATTGGTCGCCACATTAATTTCAATTCCGCCGACATTATTCATAAGTTTTTTCGCAGCGAGAAATCTTATGAAAGAAAATAAATTTACATTTTTCATTTACTACACAATAAGAATAATTCTCAATTTTGTAAGATCTATAGAGCCGTTAATTTGGGCAATTATATTTTCTGTTTGGGTCGGAATCGGGCCGTTCGCGGGTATGATTGCACTTTTGGTCCACACTATTGCCGGTAATGCCAAGCTGTATTCCGAAGCTATTGAAAGTATAGAGTTAGGTCCTGTTGAGGCTATTACTGCGACCGGAGCAAATAAAGTTCAGGTAGTTTGGCATGCGGTAGTTCCGCAAATTGTACTTCCGTTTCTATCTTTTACAATTTACAGGTGGGATATTAATGTTAGAATGGCGACAATTATCGGTTTGGTAGGCGGCGGCGGTATCGGTACTATGCTCATGCAGTATCAAGGTTTGGCAAGATGGCATGAAGTCGGACTAATTGTTTTGATGATAGCATTTGTTGTGTGGATAATGGATTATATTAGTGCGAAAATCCGCGAAGCGATATACTAATTTTTATTTTATAATCTTTCATTAAAAATACTTTTAATCTTTAATAATTTAAAGATGAGATATTTTATAATGTCCTAATTTGCTCAAATTATTAACGAGTAAATTATCCCTCGACTCCGCTCGGGATGAAATTGGAATCCATTTGTCATGGTAAGCGGAGTCGAACCATGACTTAGATAAGCGATTTAAGAACTACTTAATATTTGCATTTGTAATCAAATAGCTTAAGATTAGCAAATGAATGAAGAAAAAATAACGACAAAAAATTTAAGTTTATTTTACGGCAATAAGCAGGCGCTTAAGGATATTACTCTAAATATTCCGGCAAATAATGTAACTGCATTAATCGGACCTTCAGGCTGCGGAAAATCTACTTTTTTAAGAACCCTCAATAGGATGAATGATCTTATACGGGGCGTAAAAATACAAGGAGAAATTATTATTGACGGGGTCGATATTTACGGAAGGAATATTGATGTAGTAAGCCTACGAACAAAAATAGGAATGGTCTTTCAGAAAGCAAATTTGTTTCCTAAAAGCATTCGTGATAATATAACTTACGGACCTAAATTACTTGGAATTAGAAAAAAAAGTATTTTGAACAATATTGTTGAAAAAACCTTAAAGCAGGCTGCATTATGGGATGAAGTGAAGGATAGATTAAACGCTTCTGCCCTGGGTTTATCAGGCGGCCAGCAGCAGAGGCTTTGTATTGCACGTGTCCTTGCAATTGAACCTGAAATCGTTTTGATGGATGAGCCTGCAAGCGCGCTGGACCCGATAGCAACTGCAAAGATTGAAGAACTGATTCATGAGCTAAAGATTAATTATACTATTGTAATTGTAACTCATAATATGCAGCAGGCAGCTCGTGTAAGTGACCGGACTGCATTTTTTTATATCGGCGAATTGATTGAGTACGATACGACAAAAAAAATATTCACCAATCCTTCAAAAAAACAAACCGAGGATTACATCTCGGGAAGATTCGGATAGTAGTTCTATAACTCAAATATTATTTAATAACTGCGTAACCAATTCTCTTAAACTTAAGCCTTTACCAAAAGCAATTGCTGAATTAATTTTATTTCCGAAAAATAAACCCCAGCTTTGGAGTACTAGGTAGGATGGAGATACTTGAGAGGAATTTATATTTTTTGCAGAAAATTTTTTTAATAGTGCGTCCTTAATTAATTCTTCTTCCTTGTTTAAAAGATTTTTAAAGAAACCGATTTCTTTATCAAAATTATTTTCACTCACTATTTGAATAATTGTATCGAAAATAAGTTTATATTTTAGAGAAATTAATTCCTTAAACACAAAATATTCAAACAGGCATTCTTTAAATGTTAATTGCTCATTATTTAAAATTATTTTTATTTCTTCAAGGAAAAGGGTGCCTTCCCAATCCAAGGCGGCAAAATATAGATCTTCTTTCGAATCGAAATAATGGTAAATAGTAGCTTTGCCTATACGGAGGTCGCGGGCAATCTCATCGAGTGTAGTTTTTTTTAAGCCGTGTTTGTCAAATCTTTTAACGGCTGCCTTAATTATCTGAAGTTTCCTCTCTTTTTCCAATTCTTAATTCATAATCATTTAATGAATGATATAAACTTAAGAAAAAAAGACTAAATAATTAAAAATAAATCTTTTGGTAATGGGCTAATTTGAAATAAAAATATATAACGGTCAAAATAAAAATGAATTATTGCCTAAGATCTTGACATTTAGAATGAATCATAATTTCGCACAGCAGGAGAAGAATCAGGATATATCGACAAATAGTACAGTAGAATTCAATACGGGTGAGTAGGGCAGCAAACTTAGTGAAACTATGTGTTCTTAGTGGTAAGGTGAATTTTACCACTAAGGCACTGAGAGCACGGAGGGACACTTAGAGATATTATTAAAATAAATAGAATATGTTATTTTGTAATAAGCAAAAAAGGGCTAAAAAATTAAACTCATAAATATTTCTTTCAATTAATCCACTTGGTATTTTTCCCGGCAGAAATTAAATTTACAAATAACCTGAAAGCACCAGGCACTCCCGCGGGAAGTTCTCTAAACCAATCATATCCTGTATAAATAAAAACACCTTTTCCGTATTTTGTATACAAAAGTCCTCCGTCAAGCGGATCTTCTCCCGGATCGTGGCAGGCTATAACAGTTTTGTATCTCGGATCCCATTTATCCGGAAAATAAACTCCGCGTTCTTGAACCCAGCCGTCGAAATCTTTATCTGTTATCTTGTTGGGAAAATTTAACAAAGGGCTATCGGGATCTAAAAAAGTAACTTTTGCATCTTCATTCGTTACCCGTTTACGAGAGATATGAAAAGGATAGGGTCCGATTTTATCGGTGACTAATCCAAAATCCTTGTTGTATTGTACGACTAAAGTCCCCCCGTTCTTAACATAATTTAAAAGTTTGGGCTGTTCATATTCCATCTGCTGATCCGTATTATACAAACGAATTCCCGTAATTATTGCGTCATACTTCGATAAATTATCGTTCTCAATATCCTTGTTTGTCAGCATTGTAACATTATATCCCAGCTCTCTTAAGTTAGAAGGTATTTTATCGCCTGGACCCATAATGTACCCGATATTATTTATTACTTTTTTAATATTTAAACGGATTAACCTGGATGACGATGGCGGAAAAACCGTTTGTATGGGAATGTACGAATGGTTGATTGTAACCATACCCTGTTTGATAATTTTATTCCCTATAACCGCTTCTGCAGTTAATTTTACATCTGAACTTTTTGAAGGCGACTGAATTGTAAAAGTTAAAGGCAGTTCATCGCCTTTATTTGTTAAATGAAATTCTTTCTGCGAAGGCTCAATTTTCCAATCAGCCGGTATATCAAATTTCAAAATTCCTGAAATGTTATTTGTATTTGCAATTAACGTAAGGTTCAACATTTTACTTTTATCATCGGGAAATAGATAATCCTGGTTCTCAATATTAATTGCAACAGGCGGAACAATAATAAAATTACGGTCTACTTCTCCCTTTACCGGGTCGGTGTGTCTATAATAAACCGGGGTAGAGAACTTCAAATTAGTTTTATCTAACTCAACAAAAAATTCAGTTTGAAGAACATGATCATTTTCAGGTTTTCCAATTAATCTTTGATCCTTTACAACATAGTCTCCTAATCCATGAGGTTCCCGCAGCCAGTATGGCTGGGAATATTCAGCATTATCCGGAATTTGAATTGAGGATTTTTCGGTTACCAATTTGTTGTCGATTAAATCGGTATTAAAATCCTGTGTATTTTTTTGATAGGTAGTTTTAATTTGTTTTAAAACGAACGGCAGCTTGGATTGATTAATTATTTTAGCTGTAATATTAACTGATTCACCGGGTGCAGCAGAATAATCCGATGCATCCGATTCAATAGAAATTCCTGCACATGAACGAATAACGTTAAGCAGTTCTTTCTCTTTAATCGGTATCCAATAATTATCCTTTAAGCTTTTCATTTCATTATATGCATGTAAAAGAATAGGAATAATTTTAGAAGGATTTTCAGCATCAAATTTTTCATCTGCTTCTTTAAGAAGTCTGCCGACTTTATCACCGCCTGGAACACGGCTCCAGGTCATATCTATTCCTTCAAAAAGATTTTTTTTGGCCGGCGGCCCGTCAGTCGGTTCAAAATAATTTATGTCTTCTCCAAGTCTTGCACTTGATCCGAAACCCTGGGACTTATGCATACTTCGTGCCTTAGCCCCAATTTGAGTATAAGATTCACCTAAAAGAGGATTATAACCACCCACATCAATTTGCACCAATTTCGAAAGATCAACATCGTGTCTTTTAAGAATAGGCAGCCATGCATTCCACACTATCCGTTTTGCTTTCCAGGGTTTAACGTACTTCAATTGTTCGGGAAATTTTGTCCGGTCTCCTGAAATTTTAAATGCTTCGGCTGCAAGTATTTCCGAGGCAATATGATTTCCATGCCCGTCTTCTTTAGTTCCATGGAAACGGGTGACAATTACATCTGGCCGGAATTTCCTAATTATCCAAACCATATCCGATAATATTTTTTCTTTCCCCCAAAAACGGAATGTTTCTTTTGCTGATTTTGAATAACCGAAATCTACTGCTCTTGAAAAAAATTGCCGGGCGCCGTCTATTCTTCTTGCAGCCAATAATTCTTGAGTCCTTAGAACTCCAAGCATATCACCTTGCTCGGTACCGACGAGATTCTGTCCTCCATCGCCTCTGGTTAATGATAAATAACCAGTTCTAAGCAATTTGCCTTTGGCAAAATATGCGAGCAATGCATTATTTTCATCATCGGGATGTGCTGCCACATATAAAACACTTCCGAGAACATTTAATTTATCTAATGATAATTTTAGATCTGATGAATTCATTACCTGGCCGGATTGGCCAAAGGATAAATTTGATATAAATAAAAAAATAAAGATTTTTAACAGGTGCACTTTTCTTTTAGGAATCATTTTAAACTCACTTTAGTTGGTCAATGTCAATTGATTTCTTAAAATTATTTAAAAAATTAAAGTTACACAAAACAAGAAAAAATCAGCTATTGTCATTCCGAACTTGATTCGGAATCTGCATATTTAAGCTATTTCCAGATGTAGAATCGAGTTCAGTGTGACGGTTGCATAAGTTCATTAAGGAGTTAACTTTTTCCGCATCGAATTATACTACATAAATTCGAATTTTGAAAGGCTGCAGATTCAATTCTGTTTTGAATTATAACTAAATCACATCCAATTTAGACAATAAACTTGCACTTTTAACGAATAGTTGTCATTTTATATTTAAATTAAATAAATATATGTTTTTACTTATATTTGGCATATAAAATTCAATAAGTAAAATTTTGAATATGGTTGAAATTAACAATATCAAGATAGGAGACGGAAATCCTTTCGTTTTAATAGCCGGCCCATGCGTTGTTGAAAACGAGAAGATGATTTTAAGAACAGCTGAGGAAATTAAAAATATCGCATATGATCTGGAAATTCCTTTCATATTTAAATCGAGTTATAAAAAAGCAAATCGAACCAGCATTAATTCCTTTAAAGGTATAGGCGACGATGAAGCATTAAAGATTCTGGAAAAGACTAAAAAAGAATTTAATATTCCCATTTTAACCGATGTTCATACAAAAGAAGAAATCGATAAAGCTTCTCAGGTTGCAGATATATTACAAATTCCCGCTTTTCTTTCACGTCAAACCGAATTATTAATAAGTGCAGGTAAAACGGGAAAAGCCGTAAACATAAAAAAAGGACAATTCCTGGCTCCGGATGATATGAAACATGTTGCCGAAAAAGTCGAATCAACGGGAAATAAAAAAATATTATTAACCGAACGCGGGACAACATTCGGTTATCATAATTTGGTTGTAGATATGCGTTCATTAATTATTATGAAAGAATTCGGTTATCCGGTTGTAATGGATGCAACTCATTCTGTACAACTTCCGAGTAAAGGTAATACAAGCGGAGGAGAGCCTAGATTTATTAAACCGCTTGCGCGTGCAGCCGCCGCCGTTGGAATTGATGCATTATTCCTTGAAGTGCATCCTAATCCGAAAAAAGCTTTAAGCGATGCCGGCAGTCAGCTTCCTCTAGGTGAATTGAAGAATTTACTTATTGAAATTAAAGGAATTGATAAAATAACAAAGCGTTATTAATCACTTTAATTTAAAAACAAATAAAAATTATTTTTAATTGGATTTATTAAATAAAAATAATTCAAAAGAAGATCAAAATAATTTTCCGAGAAAACTAAATGATATTGAGAAAAAATTACTGCAGTCGGTTCTTCCGGAAAATAAACCGGGCTATAAAAAATATCGGGAGAAAATAAAAGATTTAAACGTAATTGGTTGTGGAAATTTCGGTACAGGAAACTTAATTTTAGGTAATAATGAAGAAGTTCCGGATCGTTTTGGTCCGTCTTCACCGGTTTTTGCTGCGGGGACTTTAAAATATGAAGATTTGGAAATTGATGTAATTATCCACGAAGAATTTGAAAATCAAATTGAAGCTGAAATTTATTACACTAATTCTGAAAGAGATGTAAGAAATTTAACATTTACAAATAAGTGGAATTATTCCGAATGGATACCCGGTGAAAAAGCGCCGGGAGATAATTCGTTGGTTAGAGAACAGGTTTTGGTCCCGGGGAAATACGTAATTGCTATTGCCCCGAAGCATAAAAGAATATGGGTTTATGATTATGAATCGGGTATAAATTATCTTATCCCGGTTAGTAATTTTTATAATCATCTTATGATTGTGAAAGGGATTAAAAAATCGGATGCTGTGTTGAAGCCGGCATTGTTATTTGAAGAACTGGATACCTTCAGTTCAGGTGAAATTATTTCTGCCTTCTTATTATATAATAAATATATGAAACATATAGATCTTGATTATTCATTATTCAATAATGATGAAAAAAATAAGAATACAAAGAAAAAGAAATTAAAATTGTTTAAGAAAGGTTAAACTTTGACTACTGATGAAATTATACAGAAGGGGAAAGAAGTAATCCGTATTGAAGCCGAAGCTATTGCCGGGCTTGCTGAAAGTATTGATAAAGAATTTGTTAAGGCTGTTGATGAAATTTATAAATGCAAAGGAAGAGTTGTCTTAACAGGAATGGGGAAGTCCGGATTAATTGCAAGAAAAATTGTTGCCACTTTAAATTCTACCGGAACAGCTGCAATTTATTTGCATCCGACAGATGCTCTTCACGGTGATCTCGGAATGGTTAGAAAAGAAGATGTAGTAATCCTCGTTTCGAAAAGCGGGAACACCGAGGAAATTTCCAATCTTCTGCCGTTATTAAAAAGATTGAAAGTCGTATTAATTGCAATGGCAGGCACAAAAAATTCCAAACTTGGTTATGAATGTGACATCTTTCTTAACATTGGTGTTAAAGAAGAAGCATGTCCTCACGACCTAACACCGACAGCATCAACTACAGCAACTCTGGCAATGGGAGATGCATTATCAGTTGCGCTGCTTGAAAAGCGGGGCTTTACTGCTGAAGATTTTGCTTATCTGCATCCGGGCGGAAGTCTTGGTAAAAGATTATCGCTAGAGATAAAAGAAATAATGATTAAAGGGAATAATATTCCGAAAATAAATGAAGAAGCCTCGATAAAAGATGTCATTCTTGAAATTACAAGTAAAAGACTTGGTGCAACTACTGTTGTAAATAATGAAGGAATACTTACAGGTGTTATTACGGATGGTGATTTAAGAAGGCTTTTGGAAAAAACTCTTGATATCAAAAACTTAAAGGCTAAGGATTTGATGACCAAAAATCCAAAAGTTATGAGCGAAAATTATTTAGCATCTTTTGCGTTGCAGCAAATGGAAAATTTTAAGATTACGGCAATGATAATTATTGATGATAATAGAAAACCGATCGGTATTGTACATCTTCATGATTTAATAAATCTTGGTTTACGCCAGAGATGAAATATTTAGTTTTAGGATTAATATTAATTTTTATCGAAGGCTGCGGACAGAATAACGTAAAACCGACCGTAAATTTTTCCATTCAAGCTTCCAAGCTGCCGGATCAGGAAAGCTGGGGTGATACTGTTTTTTTTAGTGATTCTTCCAAAATTAAAGCAATATTATATGCGGGACATATGAGTGTCTATGATCAGCCGCCTCAAACTTTGCTCGACAGCAACATTACAGTTTTGTTCTTTAACGAACAAGGTGAAAAAACCACAAAACTTACAGCGCATAAAGGCAGAGTTAACGATATTACCAAAGATTTGTATGCAATAGATAGTGTAGTAGCTGTAAGCGACAGCGGCGTTACATTAAAAACGCAGGAATTAGAATGGAAAAATAAGGATAGAAAAATTGTGTCGGATAAATTTGTTACAATTATATCTCCGAAAGAAAAAATACAGGGATATGGATTCGAATCGGACCAAAGTTTAAGAAATTATACAATTTATAATATTACATATATAACCAGGCTTGATACAACAAAACAAAAATCAAATAAAAAATAATATTGTAAAAAATGAGTTAATTTAAATTTTATTGTTACTCATTAATTTTTAATTATGCTGAATAAAAAAATATTAATATTAATTATACTGATTATCATCCCCTTAAATGTTTTTGGACAACAGGAAGAATATATAAAAGTTGTGGGGGACAGCCTTGTCGGTAGAATGATTAACGGCGAATCAATTCGTGAAGTTTTCGGACATGTAATCTTAACGCAGGGTAATGTTAAAATTACGTGCAATCATGCTATACAATATCTTTCCCGGAATGATGCCGAACTTATCGGAAATGTTATTGCGACTCAGGACACTTTAACGATTACTACTCCCAAAGCTTTTTATTACGGCAATGAAAGGAAAGCAAAGTCGGTTTCGGGATTAAAACTAGATGATAAAAAAGTAATTTTAACCGCTGATTCAGGTGTATATTTTTTTAATGAGCATAGAGCAGTTTTTGAAACCGAAGTAAATCTATTTGATACATCGTCAACATTAACTTCGAATAAGCTTACCTATTTTAAGGATGAAGGAAAAGCGATAGCAGTTGGAGATGTTAAAATAGTTCAAGGGAAGAATATAATTGTTGCCGATAGTTTAATCCATTATAGAGAATCGAAAATTACATATGCTTTCAATAATGTAAGGGTAAGCAGCACTGAAAATAATTCTTTTATTTACGGTGATCACCTCGAAGATTTTCCGAATAAACACTATTCAATAGTGGATAAAAATCCTCTGTTTATACAAATTGATACTTCATTTGTAGAAAAGGCCGACACATCTTCAGGTAAAAATAAAAAAGATACTATACTTGTTATGCAGCTCGATACTCTGGTTATTCAATCTCAAAAAATGGAGGCCTTCCGTGATACGATAAACATCTTTAAGGCGGAAGATTCCGTTAAAATTGTCCGGGGTTCTTTTGCTTCAAGAAATGATTTTACGGAATACTTTAGAAATAAAGGAATTATTGTTACAAAAAAAATAAATCAGCATGCTAATCAGCCTGTTATCTGGTATGAAAATTCTCAGTTGACCGGTGATTCCGTTACTATATTTTTAGTTAAAAATAAGATAACCAGGCTTGAGGTTGATAATAATGCGTTTATAATGTCGCAGAACGAAATCTACAAAAAGAGATTTGATCAAATGTCCGGAAGTAAAATTGTTATTTATTTTAATGACAACGGAATAAGATTAACCGAGGTTTACGGAGGCGTTCACAGCATCTATTATTTATATAATGATAATTCTCCAAATGGTTTAACGAAATCTTCTTCTGAGACTTCCAAAATTTATTTTGATAATAAAAAAGTCAGTACTGTTAAATTGTATGGTACACCTACAAGTGAATTTTATCCTGAAAATAAAGTTAAAGGTGATGAATTAGCATTCACTTTACCCGGATTTATTATTCATAAAAACCGGCCTTTAAAAAATGAACTGTTGTCAATTGTATCAAAGAAGAAATTCCCGGAGATCGTACCCCGCATTAAAGAGAGAACAGTCAATTTAAAATAGAAATTTGTTCCATGATTTAAGTAAATTGTTTATTAAATATTAACGTTTTTAAAAATCACAAATGAAGAATTAATGAGCGCAACGACATTAAGAAGTGAAGATCTTGTAAAAGTTTATAAAAAGAGAGCTGTTGTCAATAAAGCATCGATCCAAGTATCCAAAGGTGAAATTGTCGGACTTTTAGGCCCGAACGGTGCGGGCAAGACAACGACTTTTTATATGATAGTCGGAATGATTAAACCGGATAAAGGAAAAGTTTTTTTAGATGATGCTGAGATTACGAAAGTCCCCATGTTCAAGAGAGCAAGGATGGGAATAGGTTATCTACCCCAGGAAGCTTCGGTGTTCAGAAGATTATCTGTGGAGGATAATTTACTCGCTGTTCTTGAAATGATTAAAATTGATGCAAAGGCAAGGAAAGAGAAATGTGAAAAGCTGCTGGAAGATTTGAGCATAACAAATATTAGGAAAAGTAAGGGCTATCAATTAAGCGGCGGCGAAAGAAGAAGAACTGAAATTGCCCGAGCTTTAGCTACTGATCCGAGTTTTATTTTACTTGATGAACCTTTCGCTGGTGTCGATCCTATCGCTGTTGAAGATATTATGAATATTGTTGCTAATTTAAAGAATAGGGGAATAGGTGTTTTAATTACCGATCATAACGTGCATGAAACTTTAAGTATAGTTGATAAAGCTTATATCCTGATTAACGGAACAATTTTTAAACAAGGCAAAGCGCAAGAATTAGCGGAAGATGCCGAAGTAAGAAAATTGTACCTGGGAGAAAAATTTAAATTAGATAGATATTCTTAAAATTAATATTATCAATTAATAATTCGTTAATCCTTCCCGAACATAAATTCTAAATATCTCCAATTCCTTTTCGACCATGCCGATTCGTTGTGAACAGCTCCCTTTGCAATATAATATTTAAAATCTTTGTTTGCTTTATATCCTTTTTTCACCAAAACTTTTATCATTTCGTCTAATCCGGGCTTAAGTTTTGCATCTAATTCTGCAGTCCCGACATCAAAATAAATATGTATTTTCTTTTTAATACCTTTATAATCCAAGACATTGGGTATGTAGTTAATATCTTCAATATGAAATGCCGGTGAAAGACAAGCGGCCTGAGAAAATATTTCCGGATGTTCCCATAAAAGCATAAATGAAATTAAACCTCCGGCCGATGATCCTCCAACTGCAGTATTTTTTCTATCCGTAAGAGTTCTAAAATTTTTATCGATAAACGGCTTTAATATATTGACTACAAAATCCATGTATTTGTGACCCAGCTTTGTATTATTATATTCAATGCCGCGGTCTTTTGTGTTATAAATTCCTACAATAATAATCTCTTTGATTGTATTTGCCTTTATCAGACTGTCTGCTGTTTCATCAAGCTGCCAGTCAACGCCGAAAGCAGAAGTTTTAGGATCGAAAAGATTCTGACCGTCCTGCATATAAAGGACAGGATATCTTTTCTCTTTTTTAATTTTATATGAAGGAGGCAGCCATACAATAATATCTCTTGGACTTATTCCTTTACCTTTCATATTATAAAAATATTTTACCTGTCCGGTAATTTGTCCCTTAAATTTCGATGAATTTGACCATGAAATTTCATCTTTCCACTTTTTAATATTTACATGAATGACGGTATCATTATTTACTTTTAAATAATTATTAGGAGGAACTTTATAATCTGATGATAATGCTTCTTTATTCCAGCTGCCTTTGGTAAATTTATAATAAATTTCTTCGCCATTTTTAAATGTAAATGTCCTTTGCCAGGTAGTATCATTAATTTTGTTAAAGGGAATTGCAGAAGGGTACCAGTTTCCTAATTGAGGATTATTGCCAGTTATATAAACGGTAGAATCTTTACCTAAGTTTTGTGCAGTTACGACAAATGTTATTTCGGCTTCTTTCATTTGTGAAAAAATTAGAATAGAGTGCATTAAAAATAGAATAATAGTAAAATAAAATTTAATTCGAATTATTTTCATTTGAATTTGATATTAAGATTAATGCCGATAGTTGCAAATGAAAATTTACAAAATTTGTTCCGAAAAAATAATAACTTAACTTTTAATAATTTCAAGATTTTATATTTGGTAGTATCCTAATTTATTAATCTAAGTCATGGTTCGACTCCGCTAACCATGACAAATATATTTGAATTGTCATCCCGAGCGGAGTCGAGAGATGATTTATTCGCCAATAATTTAATTAAATTAGGACACTACCTTATATCTTAATGGATAGCCAAAACTTACAATGGAAGCGAAGAAATTTTATCTAAATACAGAACTAAAGGATTTAGTCAGAATTATTAAAAGTCTTGATAAAAAAGTAATTGTAGTATTCTTTTCGGTAGCAATAATTCAGACAATTTCCTGGTACTTTACCTCCCGGTTATTTTTCAGACAGAATTTTTTTGATTCTTTAGGGGCAAATCCGAATTATAATTATTTTGAATTTGCATATTGGTTTGTCGGTGATTTTATCTCGCTGTTTGTACTTCCTTCTTTGGTTATAAAATTTATTTTTAAAGAAAAAATTAAGCATTACGGAATATCAATCGGAGATTATAATGCCGGTCTAAAATTAACAGTTTTATTTATCGCGGTAATGATACCTATAATCTGGTTTGTTTCATCCGAACCGGTCTTTACGGCAACTTATCCTTTGCTTATAAACGCTAGAGATTCATGGAGTATTTTTTCCCTTTATGAATGCGGGTTATTTTTTTATTTATTTGCATGGGAATTTCTCTGGCGCGGATTTATGCTTTTCGGTTTAAAGGAAAAGTTCGGATATTATGCGGTAATAATTCAAATGATACCTTTTGTTATTCTACACGACGGAAAGGCTCCCGTTGAAGTATTCGGCGCGATAATAGGTGGAATTGCATTAGGGATTCTGGCATATAGAACAAAATCAATTTACTATTGCGTAATTACCCATGCAGGTATTATGTTTA
>CAZCFZ010000020.1:0-66667 GCA_964498065.1 uncultured Ignavibacteriaceae bacterium | reverse complement strand
CTTGTTAATATAAAAACTTTTTTAACTTTCAACATTTATTTTGGACAGCACTGATGAAAACGGTTGAGGATACTTTAAATATTTAATAAATTTCCAAAAGGACAAATTCTATTTTATATCATATATTTCGGGTGAATGTAAATGCAGTATAAAGAACTTGGAAGCACCGGGATGAAAGTTTCGACTGTTAGCTTTGGTGCATGGGCAATCGGAGGGACATGGGGAAAAGTTAATGATGAAAATTCTTTTGCAGCCTTAAATAGAGCTTTGGACGCCGGTGTGAATTTTTTCGATACGGCAGATGTTTACGGCGACGGGCACAGCGAGAAATTAATTGCTAAATTAAAAAAGCAGCGAAGTGAAAATTTTTATGTCGCGACCAAAGCAGGCAGAAGGTTAGAACCTCATACTGCAGAAGGTTATAACAAAAAAAATTTGAATTCATTTGTTGAAAGAAGCTTAAAAAATCTGGAGACCGATACAATAGATTTACTCCAGCTGCACTGTCCTCCTACCCCCGTTTATTATATGCCGGAAGTTTTTGATGCTCTGGATGATATGGTCAAAGAAGGTAAAATCCGATACTATGGTGTAAGTGTTGAAAAAGTAGAAGAAGCATTAAAAGCAATTGAATTTCCTAATGTTCAAAGCGTTCAAATAATTTTTAATATGTTTCGTCACCGTCCGGCGGAGCTGCTTTTTGAACAAGTAAAAAAACGTAAAGTGGGAATTATTGCAAGAGTTCCGTTAGCATCGGGTGTGTTAAGCGGCAAGTATAAACCGTCTTCGGAATTCGAACCGGATGATCACAGGAATTTCAACCGGCACGGAGAGGCATTTGACCGTGGTGAAACCTTTTCCGGTGTTGATTATGAACTAAGTTTAAAAACAGCGGATGAACTAAAAGCTGTTTGCCCGCCGACTATAAGCCTTGTTCAATTTGCTTTAAAGTGGATATTAATGTTTGATGCCGTTACATGCACCATTCCCGGCGCAAAAAATATTAAACAGGTAGACGAAAATACCGGGACAGCAGATCTTCCTCTTCTATCCGATGAAACAATGAATAAAGTAAAAAATATTTATGATAAAAATTTGCGCAAACTTGTGCATCATTATTGGTAAGTTATTTCCTCTTCCTTCTATCAGCAGCGCTTAGCTTTGCCGCCAGAGCCGTAACCGCACATACAGAGCGGTTTAAAAAGAAAGCAATTTGTAAAATTTTATTACCCTTAAAATAAAATTTTCTAATTACAAATTGGGTATAAAAACTATATCTGGTTTTTCAAAAGAATATAAATATTTAAAGGAATATGAAATGATTGATAGAATTAACAGCCGGAAAAGAAATTGCTGATTTTGATATTGTTGAAATGATAAGAAAAAAGATTTAAAGATTGTATCCTGCCGGAATATTTTATGATCCGGTATAAAAATCCCAAACAGCTTTACTAATCTTTGCTATAACCTCATTACGAATTTTGTCATTATCCTTTGAATTTGAAACAAATACAACCAGGATAACATGATGTCCGCTCGGAAGAGTTATAATTCCGGCATCATTTGTTGCTGCTGTAATACCTTCTCCATTTGTGCCCGACGATCCGGTTTTGTGTGCAACGATAGTTCCTTTAGGAAGCAAGCCTTTAATTCTATTCGCACCCGTAACAGTCTTTTCCATTATTCGCAAAAGATATTCCCTGCTTGATTTTGAAAGAACTTTACCTTGATAAAATTTATAAAACAGTTCAGCCATTGAAGAAGGATAACACCAATTTTTAAATTGGACATTCCAGCCTGAATGCATTTCTTTTTCAGTTGCAGAAATAGAAATATTTTTAATCCCTAAATTATGAATATAAGAGTTAACTGTTCTTGTTCCCCCAACAAGTCCGAATAAAATATCGCATCCGTTATTATCGCTTTCCGAAACAGTATAATTCAGTATTTCATCCAAAGTAACATCTTTATTACCCTCGGGGTATTTATCTCTTAACGGACTCCAAGTGCTTTTTTCTAGGCTGCTTTTATTTAGTCGAATCTTCTTTGTTAAAGAAATTTTCTTTTTATCAACTTGATTTAAAACAGCTAAAGCAAGAGGGAATTTGTAAACGCTCTGCATTGGATATTTTACAGAATCATTTATTGTTAAAGTACCTCTATCCTCAACACTTATAACAGCTACACCGATTTTCCCGCCGGAATTTTTAATGATATTTTCAATCTTTGTTTTTAATGAATCAGTCTGAGCTAAGGCGGATGTTGGTGAAAGGAGGAAGGAGAAAAGGGAAAGGAATAATGCTATTTTAAATAAGCGCATAAACGATTCCTCTTAATTTTTGGCTGCTGATTAAAAAATATAAAGACAATTATTAAGGCTGCTCAATTAACTTAACCGATTTCAATATTTTTTCCGCATCTTCGACTTCCCGGAAAGGCACCATAACTTTTATTTCATTTACAATATTTCCCAGGTAATCTCCCTTAGCTGCGAAAAGACTATTTACGAATCTAGGTCCTCCTTGCGGTTGATCCCGGCAAAAGATATAAGGATGTAATCCGTCTTTTTCAAGGCAGTCTTTTGCAAATTGTGCAATAACGTCATCAAGAGTTCCGAACACACGAGCCATCCCTTCATATATTTCATAATCACTATGGTTATTGCACAGGAAATGATCATTCACCCGCAATCCGCATTTTTTGCAATAAGGGACAGAGCAAATTACGCAGACACCTTTTGCAGGCTTAACTTTATGATTATCGCAGTAAAGATTATCAATAAAAATTGTACCGCAATTGGGACAGAAATCGTCGTCTTTATTTACGTCATTATCGCAATGCGGACAGACAAAAGAATTATCGCCGGTGTTTTGCATAGTTTTTCTTTTAGGATATACCTTTCTTCTACAAAACAAATTTAGTAATTGGATTAGAGAGATTCAGCTTTTAAATAAATGTTTTATTTGGAAGAAATTTTTAATGCTGCTTTAATCTCTTTATCAATTAAAGGATCCATTACTTTATAGCCTGCCAATGTCGGATGAACTCCGTCGTTTGTATATTTTTTGTCCAGGCCTTTTTCTTCATCAACCATTTTGGAATAATAATCAACATAAGGGATATTTTTCTCATCGCAATATGATTTTATCATTGAATTCAGCTTTATAATTTTATCGGCAGGTTTTAAACCACGATGCCATGGAAAGTCATATGCCGGAAGCACCGAACAAAGAATTACTTTTATATTGCTAGCTTCCGCCAATTGAGTCATTGAAATAATATTTCCCAAAATATCTCTTAAGGAAATCGGACCGGTATTCTCAGCTATGTCATTAGTCCCGGCTAATATAACAACAACAGCAGGTTTAAGGTTAATTACATCCTGACGAAAGCGAAGAAGCATTTGGGAAGAAGTTTGTCCGCTTATGCCTCTGTCAATATATCCGTTATCCTTGAAAAAGCTGCTGTCAATTATTCCCCAGCTTTCCGTAATTGAATTGCCCATAAAAACGACACGTTTTTCACCGGCTGACGGTATACCAAGTTCTTCATCTGCCTCGGCATATTTTTCTAAATTAGGCCAGTCTTCATTTTGATTTTGGCCGTAAATTGAAAACTGAAAAACAATCAGGAGTAAACAAAGGTAACTGATTAAATTTATCATAATTCTTAATTTTTTATGTAAAAATTATATAAAAATTTTTAAAGTAAGTATTGTAAATTCGGTATAATCCCAAATATTTATCACTTGGTATTATTTGTATGAATGATTATAAATTTTATCATTCATCTTAAATTAATTAAAACCTGGATAAAATAAATAAATTATTTTAAAGATAAGATTATTAAAGTGAAGTTAGTTTAGATTTAGCATAGAAAAAGACACCCAATGTTTTCAAAACATTGGGTGTCTAATATTTAGTTTTACTTAAAACAACGCTCTCGCATGTTTGTCTGCGTGGTAGGAACTTCTTACAAGAGGTGAAGATTCAACGATCTTAAATCCCATTTTAAGTCCTTCTTCTTTGTACATATTGAATTCATCAAGAGTAACAAATCTATCGACTGGTAAATGCATTTTTGTTGGCTGTAAATATTGACCAATTGTTAATATGTCGCATCCGTGCTCAACTAGATCGTGCATTAGAGAAAGCACTTCTTCCGGCTGTTCCCCTATTCCGACCATAATACCGCTTTTGGTTCTTAAATATTTATCCTTAAACCATCTTATAAGATTTAAACTTCTTTCATACTTCGCCTGCGGCCTAACTACATGATATAATCTCGGAACCGTTTCAAGATTGTGGTTTAATATATCCGGCGGATATTTCATAATTTTATTGAATGCTTCCTCATCACCTCTAAAATCCGGAATAAGAATCTCAATCGTTGTATCAGGCATTTGCTCATTTATTAGTCTGATTGATTCACTAAAAATTGAAGCACCGCCGTCCTTTAACTCATCACGGTTTACCGAAGTAATAACAACATGTTTTAGTTTCAATTCTTTAACCGATTCTGCAACTCTTTTCGGTTCCTCCAGATCAAGCAAATTCGGGATACCGGTTTTAATATTACAAAAGCCGCAGCTTCTTGTACAAGTATCGCCTAATATCATAAAAGTTGCAGAACGATTATTCCAGCATTCGGCAATGTTTGGACACTTTGCTTCCTCGCAAACCGTATGCAGATGCTGATTGCGCATTAAGTTTTTTACATCACTGTAATTCTCACCGGTTGGAAGTTTAACCTTCAACCATTCAGGTCTTTTCCCAAGAGGAATTTTTTCCTTCTCAATTTTTTCTTTATACTCTCTTTGATGCTGATTTATTACCACTTAAGTATTCCTTCAATTTCTTTTAACCTATAATAAACTATTTCACTTTATTTCAAATTGATAATTCGTGTTAAGAAATTACTTCTTACTCTTGCTCTTATTCTTAATCTTACTCGCTTTTCAACCTGATTAAGGACAAGATTAGGATCAAGATTAAGAATACATTTAATGTAACCTAATATTAAAGCGAATTCTCATTAAAGTCTTCCAAAGTATCCTTCATAAACTTTAAGAACCTTCCGCCTAACATACCGTCTACTAGGCGGTGATCATGCGATAAAGTTAAAGCCATAATCGGTTTAATTGCAATTGTGTCTGTTCCTTCGACTTCAACAACTACAGGTTTCTTAATAACCGTACCGACACCTAAAATTGCAACTTCCGGCTGATTGATTATCGGAGTTCCAAAAATAGTTCCAAATACACCGTAATTAGTAATAGTAAAAGTTCCGTTGGTTATATCATCCGGAGTTAATTTTTTATTTCTTGCACGGTAAGCTAAGTCGTTAATCGATTTTGCAAGTCCAATAATATTTTTTTCACCAGCATCTTTAATGTTAGGGACAATCAATCCGGTAGGTTCTACGGCAACCGCAATACCGAGATTAATAAATTTCTTTCTTATAATTGTCGGTCCTTCGATAGCAGAGTTGATCAAAGGAAATTCTTTCAATCCTTTTACACATGCATTTGCAATGAACGGCATATAAGTAAGTTTAACACCTAAATTTTCCTGGTATTCATCCTTATTCTTTAAAATGAAATTATAAATTTTACTCATATCAACTTCAATCAATGCAGATACATGAACGGATGTATCACGGCTGTTTACCATATGCTGCATAATTTTCTGCCTGATATTATCCATTGGAATTTTTTCAACTTCATTTTCAGAATAAGTTATCTTCGGACTTGAATAATCAAATGAAGGAGCAGGCGCTTTTTCTTCCTTTGACGGTGCAGTCGTTTTTACTTCTGCTGGTTTTGATTTTCTGTTTTCAATATACTCAAGTAAATCTTTTTTGGTAACTCTGCCGTCTAATCCCGTACCTTTTATTGTATCAATCTCATTAAAACTTACATTTTCTTTCCTTGCAATATTCAATACAAGCGGAGATAAAAATCTGGATCCTCCGGATTTTGCTGTTTCATCTGAGACAGTCTGCACTTTAGTTTTTTCTTGTTGAGGAATAGATTCAACTTTCTTCGTTTCAATTGGTTTTTCCTGAATTACCTTAGGGGCTTCTGGCTTTGGTGTTTCAGCTGGTTTTGGTTTTATAGTTGCAGAACCCGATGATAATTTAGCAACAACAGTTCCAACTTCAACGGTTTCTTGTTCAGCTACAAGTATTTCACTTACAACTCCCTCTGCTGGTGAAGGAACTTCAGTATCAACTTTGTCAGTACTGATTTCAAAAATTGTTTCATCCTTATTAACTTTATCTCCTACTTTCTTATGCCATTTAATAATCGTTCCTTCCATTACAGATTCACCCATTTTAGGCATTGCTATTTCAATCATATTACCATTGCTTGAAGATTTTTGTACGGCAGGTTTTTCTGCAGCAGTTTCGACTATTTCTTCTTTTGCTAAAGGCGGAGCAGGAACAGGTTCAATTTCTTTTTCTGTTTTAGGTTCTTCTTTTTTAACTTCGGACTTTACTTCACCATTCCCATCAATAACGGCAACTACGGTTCCAACTTCCACCGTGTCGCCTTCATTAACTTTGATTTCAGATAATACTCCGTCAATCGGTGATGGAATTTCAGTATCAACTTTATCGGTACTTATTTCCAAAATAATCTCATCGCGCTTAACCGCATCGCCTTTTTTCTTATGCCATTTAAGAATGGTTCCTTCGCTTACGCTTTCTCCCATTTTCGGCATTACAACATCCATTATTCTGCTCCTAATTTTAAATTCTTAATATTTTATAGGCTCAATCTGCAAAATGAATTATAATAGACCAAAACTTAAAACTGTTAAAACAGTTTTTTATTACCAATAGTATTTTTATTAATCCACGGATTAATCCGTGGGTTAATAGTATACAAAAATTAAATTAACAGTTTCAACGGTTTAAATTCAAATTTACTCAATCAATAAATTCATTAAATATGATGATTAATACTCTAATAATTCTTTAATACCTTTGTATATTTTTTCTCTTCCCGGAAGAATTTCACTTTCCAAAATCGGTGAATATGGGATATGAGAATCTTTAGCTGCAATTCGTTTAACCGGACCATCCAGAAATTGGAAACAAGTATCAGCGACTCTAGATGCTATTTCAGCGCCGAAGCCGGCTGTGAAAGTATCTTCATGAATTACAATCACTTTATTTGTCTTTTTCACAGAATTAAAAATTGTCTCTTCATCCAAAGGGACAATTGTTCTAATATCAATAATCTCAACCGAATAACCTTCATCTTCCAATCTTTTAGCTGCCATTACTGAATCCCACATAGAAACGCCGTAAGAAACAACAGTGATATCATTTCCTTCTCTTACAATTTTTGCTTTACCAAAGGGAACTAGATAATCCGCATCCGGTGAAGGTGTTGTTGCGAAACTTTGTCTGTACAAACCTTTATGCTCGCAGAATAAAACAGGATCATTTATTCTGCATGCAGTTTTCAAAAGTCCTTTTGCATCTGCTGCATTAGACGGATAAGCAATATAAATTCCAGGAATGTGCGCAAATATCGATTCTATATTTTGACTATGATATAAACCACCATGAATATAACCTCCGACAGCGACCCTTGTTACTACCGGTGCATTCCAAAGATTATTCGATCGATAACGCATAGTAGCAACTTCCGATTTGTACTGCATAAATGCAGGCCAGATGTAATCGCCAAATTGGACCTCCACAACAGGCTTAAGACCTGTTAATGCCATCCCGGTCGCAACGCCGATTATACTTGCTTCAGCTAAAGGTGAGTTGAAAACTCTATCGTTGCCGAATTTTGTAGATAAGCCTTTTGTTGCTGTGAAAACTCCGCCTTTTTTATCGGCAACATCTTCACCGAAAATGTAAATCTTCTTATTTCTTTCCATCTCTTCATGAAGAGCATGGTTTATTGCATCAACCATTACAACTGGTTTACCTGAAGGAACTGTTTTTTCATATTCAAAACTTTCTTTTAATCCGCTTTCATCAAATACAAACTTGTCTGCTTCTTCAGGTTTGGGATCATTTGATTCGGCAGCTTCTTCAACGGCATTATTAATTTCATCAATAACATCCTGTTGAAATTTATTGTAATCTTCTTTGGTTATAGTTCCATCGGCAATTAATTTTTTACTTAATTTTTCAATCGGGCAGTTTCTTAAATCTTCTTCCAACTCTTTCGAGTCTCTATATTTTTTCTGGTCATCTGAAGATGAATGGGATAAAAGTCTTACGACTTCTGCTTCAATCAATGCAGGACCATTTCCGCTTTTTATATAACTAATCGCCTCTTGAACCGTATTATAAGCTTCATAATAGTCAGTACCGTCAATTTTAGCACGATAAAGATTATGATATCCGGCCATCATTTCCGATATAGAATGATCTTTACCGCCGCTTTGTTTAGCAACATGAACAGAAATGGCATACTTATTATTTTCAATAACAAAAAGTACCGGTAGCTTTTCCCTGCTGGCCCAATTTACTGCTTCATGAAATTCACCTTGACTTGTGGTTCCTTCACCGCTGCTTACGTAAGCAATATTATTTTCACCTTTTCTAACCAGAGCTAAAGCTGAGCCAACAGCATTTAAAAATTGTGTGCCTGTCGGACTTGACTGCGTAGGAAGATTTATTGATTTTAATCCCCAATGGCACGGGAGCTGTTTACCGCCGGATGCTGGATCATCTACTTTAGCAAACGATTGAAGGAAAAAATTTTTTGGAGTTAATCCAAGAGATAATACAAACGCTAAGTCGCGATAATACGGGTAAAGCCAATCCTTTTTACCATCCAAAGATAAACCGACAGCAACTTGAATTGCTTCATGACCTGCACCGGCTATGTGAAAGAATGTTCTGCCTTGACGAAGAAGATTCATGGCCTTGTTATCAATATTCCTCGCAAGCAGCATAATCCTAAGAGCTTTTAATAAGTCTTCCTTACCTAAAGATTTAGGTTTTTTAGATAAGTTATCTGTATGCCCGTTTGATTTACCATTATTTTTATTTTCTTTTTCAGAATTTTTTTCTTTTGAATGTTTAACTAAAGTATCATTTTTTGATGAATTCTTTTTTGCCATTATTAGCCTTTCATGATTAGCTGTTAGTTAAATTAAACGACAATAATTCTTCTTTTGAAAGAAATTTTACTTCGTCGTAATTAAATATCTCTTTAAAGTTTTTGACTAAAAGAGTTTTAACCTCATCAATTTCAATTTCTCTATTTAATTCCCTTTGTAAAGATGTAACTTCTTTATCACTAATACCGCAGGGTATAATACCTGAGAATAAAGAAAGATCGGTATTCACATTGAAAGCAAATCCATGCATTGTAATCCATCTACTAACCTTAATTCCTATAGCTGCTATTTTTCTTTCTTCAAGCCAGACGCCGGTATACTTTGGTACTCTTGCAGTTTTTAATCCGTAATAAGAACATGTTTGAATTATAACTTCTTCTATTGCCCTCAAATATTTATGGGTATCATTCTGCCATTCATTTAAATTAATAATCGGATAGCCAACAATTTGTCCGGGACCATGATAAGTAATATCTCCGCCTCTATCGATTTCGTAAACAGAAACATTGTTTTTATCCAAATATTCTTGAGAGGCAACAAGATTCTTTTTATCGGCTATTTTCCCTAAAGTATAAGTGTGAGGATGTTCAAGCAAAAATAGCACATCTGAGACTTTGGAATTTAGTCTTAATTCTAAAACTTCCTTCTGTAAATCCCAGGCTTCTTTATAATTAATAAATCCCAGATTGCAATAGCTCAGACTTCTCATTGTCCATTAAATTGTAATTTATAATGTTTATTTAATGTATCTAAAATATATCCGCATTCTTATATATGTATCGCTTCTCCATAAGCTTGAGCAGCAGATTCCATTATTGATTCCGCAAGTGTAGGATGAGCATGTACAGTTTTTATAATAGTTTCACCTGTCGCTTCAACAGATTTAGCTAGTGTTGCTTCGGCAATTAATTCTGTTGCTTCGGAACCAATAATATGAACTCCCAAAATTTCTCCGTATTTAGCATCGAAAATAAATTTTACAAATCCTTCACGTTCACCGATAGCAAATGCTTTTCCGCTAGCCATAAAAGGAAATTTACCTACTTTTATCTCGTAGCCTGCTTCTTTAGCTTTTGCTTCAGTCATTCCCACGCTTGCCACTTGAGGCTGGCAATAAGTACAGCCCGGAATATTATCATAATTTATATCCGGTGTCTCTAATCCTTTTATTTTTTCAACACAATGGATACCTTCATGTGATGCGACATGAGCAAGCCATGGCGGACCAATTACATCGCCTATCGCAAATATTCCTTTAACGTTGGTTTCATAAGTTGATTTATTTACTTTAATATGGTTCTTAAATAACTCAACTCCTAATTCTTCCAGACCAAATCCTTCAACATTACCGGTAACACCAATTGCATTAAGAACCTTATCTGCAGTAAATTCTTTTTTCTCACCATTTATATTTATTGTAACATGAACTTTTTTGCCTTTGACTTCTGCTTTTTCAACAGTTGTCTTTGTATAAATTTCAATTCCTCTTTTTCTAAAATTCTTAGCCAGAGTATCCGAAACTTCTTTATCTTCTATTGGTAAAATTGAATCCAGCATCTCAATGATTGTAACTTTCGTTCCCAAAACGGAATAAAAATATGCGAACTCAACACCGATTGCTCCGGCACCAATGATAATAAATTCTTTTGGCTGTTCGAGAAGATTCATAGCTTCAGTGCTGGTGATGATCATTTTTTTATCAACAGGAATCGAAGGTAAGGTTTTTGGTCTGGCACCTGTTGCAATAATAATTTTATCAGCAGTTAATGAGTCAAATTTTTTCCCGTCATTGTCAAATATATCAATCTGGTTTTTAGAAATTAGTTTTCCGTATCCTCTTATTCTGTCAATCTTATTTTTCTTAATCAGCATCTCAACATTTTTAGTTATCCGGTCGGAAATGTCGCGACTTCTTTTAATAATTCTATTAAAATCAAAACTAAGTCCCTGTACTTTAATCCCGAAATCATCAGCATGATTTTTTAAATTGTCATAAATTTCTGCATTTTTAAGAAGAGATTTTGTAGGAATACAACCCCAGTTTAGACAAATACCGCCGAGGTTTTCTTTATCAATAACAACAGTTTTAAAACCTAACTGGGCAGCTCTGATTGCGGCAACATAACCGCCGGGACCACCGCCAAGTACAGCAATATCATATTTATATGCCATTTTATGAAGAAATCCTCTATAAATTTTTTAATTTGGTCAAATATAGCTAACTGATTAATAAAATGAAAATTGAAGTGGCTTCGGGCAACGATAAAGTGACTTGCGGGTCATAAAAATAAATATAGTGCAGGAATTGACCAATATAACAAAATAAAAAAGAATATTATTGGAAGGTTTTGGCAAATATCAGAGAAGTAATTCTTTCCCAATAATTCTTTCTTATTTGAGCAGTAGAAGCTTTTTTGTATCTGTAAAGCTGCCTGCTTTAAGCTGATAGAAGTACACACCACTCGGCATGTTAGCTGCGTTCCAGATTACTTCATAAGTTCCGGCAGGTTTTTCTTTGTCAGCTAATACAGCCACTTCCTTACCTAACAAATTAAATATTATTAAAGTTTGCCTGCAGCTTACCGGCGATTGCCAGCTGATTTTAGTGATTGGATTAAACGGATTAGGATAATTCTGTTTTAATTCAAATGATAACGGCTTATTTATTTTTAACTGAACTGTAATTGAATACTTAAAACTTCCGTCATCATCAATTTGCTTTAATCTGTATTCTACATTACCATTCCCAGGTTTAGAATCTTTAAAAGAATATTGTTTCGGTGAATTGCTATTCCCGGAACCTTTTACAAATCCAATTGATATCCAATGACCAATGACCATTGACAAGGAACTACCATGGTTATTAGTAATTAAGACATTAGTCATTTGTCGCTGAATTTCAAATCCATAATTGTTAAGTTCTGTCGATGTAGTCCAGTTTAATGTAACATGATTATTCGATTGCGCAGCTGTGAATGACGTAAGTTCTATGGGGAGAGTTGAAGTTGAATCCGAACTTTGTATTGCATTGCCCAAATCAATTTTCCCATATTGGACATAAGTAATGGATTGAGCAGATGAAGAATTACTTCTTGCTAACAATCTTGCCTGCTGCGGACTAATATTTAATTTGTTTGCGAGGTAAGCAATCTGCCCTGCAATATAACCGTTTGAGAAACTTGATTCATTAGAATATGTAATTGGGTCTATTGAAAAAAATTCTACTTTATAAGCCGTTGCCAATGTATCAATACCAGCTCCGGTTGATACTACGGCAGCATTCGGTATATCAAAGCAGCAATAATATAAAAACTTATTTGATCCGGCAGGCATAAATAATAAGACATCCGGGTATTTTTGAGCAGAATCATTTACAGCATTAATTAGTCCTGTGTATGATCTAACGACAATCTGGTAGCCGTTTTGATGTGCATAATCAATGGCAGCATATACATTATTATCTAAATGAAGATCGATCTGCCCTGTATAATCTGCACCGTCATAACTTTTATATCCTATAAGAAAAGCATTTTTCACCTCAATATCATGAGAAGTATTTCCTGAAAGCCCCGAGATTAATACTTTAGTAACTTGCTGTGCACAAGCAGTCGAATAGAATAATATGAAAAATAAAAACAATGCTATTTTTCGTTCTACCAAATTGATATTAAAATATGATGTTATTCTGTTCATAGATATAAATACTTTCACTTACAGAGCTATAATCGAAAGTCCGATGTTATTGTTTAATTCATTTGACAGAAGGAAAGTATATAATTTCATTTTTTATAATTAAACGGCTATTGAATTTCCAATTGATTCCCTAAATAATTTTTATTTTTTTCGATAATAGAATGAACTGAGTTTATTTTTTATTTTTGTAATTGCCATTATAGTTAATTATGCTATAACGGAAATACTATAAACTTTTTCGGAGGTATAATGCTGCTCAAAGATAGAATTGCTTTAATAACTGGAAGCAGCCGCGGGATAGGTGCGGCAACCGCAAGATTATTTGCAGAACAAGGCGCAAGCGTAGCAGTCAATTATAATAATAGTAAAGACTCGGCAATTAAGCTTATTGATGAAATTAAATCAAAAGGAGGAAATGCTCTCGCTGTAAAAGCAGATGTTACAGACTTCAATCAAGTTAAAAATATGGTTAGGATTGTAACTGAATATTTTGGCGCAATTGATACGTTAGTAATTAATGCCGGAATGAAATTTAAATATGCTCCTTTCCTCGAACAGGAATGGGAAGACTTTGAAAGTAAAATTATGGGTGAGGTAAAATCATTTTTTAATCCTTGCAAACTAATCGTTCCTTCGATGATAGAAAAACGAAGAGGATGTATTATCAGCGTTTCAAGCGGTTTATCAAAAAGACCGGGTAAAGGATTTATTACACACAGTGCAGCAAAGGCTGCATTGAATATGCTTACAAATTCTCTTGCCGGTGAACTAGCTCAATACGGAATTCGAGTAAATACGGTGGCTCCCGGATTAACATTAACCGATGCAACTGCATTTCACCCGGAAGACAGAAAAAAAATGATGGCAGCCGCAAATCCGATGAAAAGACTTGGCCAGCCGGAAGATCTTGCCGGTGCAATTTTAATTCTGGCAAGTGATTATGCCAAATACATAAACAGCGGCTACCTGCCCGTAGATGGCGGGGTTACAACACTGTAAGAAATTGTTTTTCAAAAGACAATGTTATGTTAATGTCACCCCTCCGGGGTTAGTTATCTTTATTGGTGTTTTTTTTATAATAATTTCACACCTTCGGTGTTTGTCTGGCAAGTCCGAAGGACTGATATTATTGTAAAATGGTAATCAAGAAAAATTCAGAACTCCGAAGGAGTGAAATATAATTATCCACAAAAATTAAGAATCAATCTTTATTATTAAAGGATTGAAAGCTTTTGAAACAATCATTACTTTATCGCCGGGAGATAAATTTTTCATTTCAGCTTCGGTTGCAATAACTTTTATAATATTATTCCCGACCAGCACATTAACTATAAAAACCACTTCATCTTTTTCTATGCTTAAGACATCCCCGGTAAATTTAAACTTTCCGCTAATATAATTTTTATTAAATACACTTGAAGCTTTTCCCTCACTTATTATTTTTCCTTTATTCAATCTTACTACACGATCCGACATTTTAAAAATTTCAGAAATATCATGGCTAAGTAAAATGGTAGTCAAATTAAATTTTTTATGAACGGTTAAAATATAATCCTGAAGTTTTAATCTCATCTCAGTATCAAGTGCAGATAATGGTTCATCGAGTAGTAAGATATCGGGCTTTCGTATGATTGCTCTGGCAAGTGCTGCACGCTGCCTTTGTCCCCCGGAGAGAGTACTAGGATATCTGTCTTTTAATTCTTTTAATTCTGTAATTTCAATAATTTCTTCAATAAACGCATTATCTTTTTTATGATTAATTGCAAATTCCAAATTTTGAAGAATAGTCATATTGGGAAATAGAGAATAATCTTGAAAGACAAAACCGACATTTCTTTTCTGCGGAGGTAAAAATGTATTTGATGAAACATCATACCATACTTTTTCTGAAACTTTAATAATTCCCTTTTCAGGTTTTAACAATCCGGCAATCATTCTTAATATTGTAGTTTTACCCGCACCGGAAGGACCTTCAATAGTAATAAAATCTCCATCCTCAATTTGAAGATTTATATCAAGCGGTAAATCCCCTTCTGATGTTTTTAATATTTTATAAAGTTCAAGATTTATCAAAGTCTTCCTGCTTTTAAATATTTACCGTTATAAATATAAACTGTAAGTAAGATGATAAATGTTATTGCAAATAATATTAATGCATATACATTTGCAGCGTGGTAATTAAGAGATTCCACTTCATCATAAATAGCCAGGGAAGCAACTCTTGTTTTACCTGGAATATTTCCGCCTATCATTAGAACAACTCCAAACTCACCGATTGTATGTGCAAAGCTTAAAACTAGTCCTGTAATTAACGACGGCTTAATATTTGGCAATAATATTTTAATTAAAGTTTTAAATTTAGATTTCCCTAAAGTGTAAGAAGCTTCCTCAAGAGATGCAGGCAAACTTTCAAATCCCGATTGAATCGGATTTACCATAAAAGGCAAGCTATAAATCATCGAAGCTAAAACTAATCCTTCAAAGGAAAATACAAGTCTGAGGTTAAATAATTTTTCAATAAAACTCCCGAAAAAATGTGCAGGTGAAAATGCAATTAATAGATAGAAGCCTAAGACTGTCGGGGGAAGCACTAAAGGCATACTAACAATAGCCGAAATAAACGGTTTTATTTTCAACTCATTCCTTGAAAGCCAATAAGCTAAGGGAACAGTAATCAAAAACAAGATTGCCGTAGTGATTAAAGCTAACTCAAAGCTCAATATTAATGGTTGGAAATTAATCATCGGGCGCAATCATTATTTCATTAGTTTTTACAAGTGCTGTAACTGCATCTCCGATTTTTAATGAAAGCTGTTCTACTGCAGCCGAAGTTATAATTGAAGAAATTCGATTCCCTTTATAATCCAGAACCAAGCTGCTTAGTAAGATGCCTTTCTTTATTTCATTTATTGTGCATTTCATTTTATTTTGAAGGCTTATCCTCCCGAAAAAATCTTTTACAATACTTACTTCCGTTTCCTTGAACATTAAATTAATAGGTGTTCCCTTCTTCAAAAATCCTACCGTTGATTCGGTTTCAATAATAATTGTTTTTAACGTATCGCCGTTTACATCCATTTCTACAATGGATAAATGATCATCGCTTTTTATATTTGTTATTTTCCCTGAAAGTTTATTCATTTATACTCTGGCACTTGATAACCGTATTTTAATAAGATTTTTTTAGCTTTCTCCGAAAATAAAAATTTGTAAAATTTTTCAGCTTCTTTTTTATGGTGCATAAATCCATATTTTAAAATAACGCAGCCTTGTTTAATAGGTTTATAGGCTTTGAGACCAACTTCTTTCCAAATTCCTTTTCCCCTCATTGATGGTGACATTACTACAGACTTTGCGGTAAAACCTATGTCAGCCGCACCGGAAATTATAAATTGATTTGTAGGAGCAATGCTTTCACCAAACACCAATTTATCTTTAACATCATTAAAAATACCAAAATATTTAAGCGCCTCAATTGTTGCTTCTCCGTACGGCGCTGTTTTTGGATTTGCTGCTACTATTTTCTGAATATCGTTTCCCAGTAATTCTCTTAAATTATCCTCCAACTTAATTCCTTTTTTAATTGTCCAGATAACTAAAATACCCGAAGCATATACTTTAGGTGAATCTACAGCAAATTTATCTTTAAATAAATTTAATGGGTATTTCATATCAGCTGAAATAAAAACGTCATACGGAGCGCCTTGTTTAATTTGTGCAGTTAATTGCCCTGAAGATCCTATTATAACTACCGCATTTATACCGGTTTCTTTTTTAAATTCTTGCTTTAACTCATTCATTGCAAATTGAACGTTTGCAGCAACCGCAACAGTTATTAGATTACTTTGAGCATAATTTATTGATCCCAAAAACAAAAAAAATAAAATTGAAACTTTCTTTAATAAACTCATTTAACTAATCCATATCACATTTATAAATTTTCCCATCAAAAAGAATATAGAGTATATAATTCTTGTCTTTGGAAATTGGAAATCAATTCTATTTATAAAATTAGCCAATTTATTTAATCATTTTTCTGTGGCAAAATAATTGATATTTATAAATATCAATTATTAGACCGAAAAAAGCTATCTTTGTATATAAAAAATTTTGAAATATTTAATGATCAGGATTTGATAAATTTAGATTATGAATGGTGTTATTGAAGAAACGGGGAAAAACAAGAACGGGAAAAATATTTCCCGCAAACAATTTTTTCAAAGATTGGGATTAGCAGTATTACTACCATTGGCCGGCGCCTGGTATTCAACTGCACAGCAAACCAGACTAAAAGATAATCAAATTAAAAAGATAAAAATTCCCGCCGATATACCTCAAGGAATTTCGTTTTATAATACAGTAATTGTTTCGAAGAATATTAACAAGATCGAAATTTTTTCTGCCAAATGTACTCACCTGGGATGTTTAATAAATAAAACAGAAAATGGAATATTATTTTGCCCATGTCATGGATCCGAATTCTCTTCAAACGGCAGCGTTGTTAAAGGACCGGCAGACAAACACTTGAAAAAACTCCCTTTTAAAATAAATTCTAAAACCGGAGAAATTACGGTTGAAGTTACTGCATAACAAAAAAACGAACGAGATTGAATCAAATTCGTGCGCAAAGATTTTTAGTTTCACTTTCGGACAAATTTCTTTTGCTGCATTTCTTATAGCTGCTGTTTCAGGTGTTTTTTTAGCAATTCCTTTTAACATAAAAAATCCTGTAGATTCTTTAAGTTATATGCTGCTCACAAATCCTGGCGGCGTGCTCTTTAGAAATATCCATTACTGGAGCGCACAAATATTTTTAATTTTTTCCATACTCCATATTTATGATCATTTGAATAAATCGACAGAAAGAGATGTGAAAACCGGAGTCTGGCTAAGATTAACTTTTTCTTTATTGGTTATTTTCTTCGTAATGCTTTCCGGATTTATTATTAAAGGAGATGCCGACAGCGTTCAAGCGAAAAGAATTATAACCGCTTTGTTTCAATATATTCCTTTTATCGGGAAAAATTTATCGTTAACATTTTTAGGACCGGATAATGATTATCAAATCCTCTACGTTCAGCATATTGCTGTTGCAACAATATTCTTGTGGATTATTATTGTTGAACATTCAAAGCTCATCTGGCCTAAGTTAAAAATAGTACTTTATCTATTGCCGGTTATAATTTTAGTTGGATATCTCTTCCCTCCTCAACTTCATAACGGATTGAATCCGATTATGAAAGGCCCTTGGTACTTTTTAGGATTACAGGAAATTCTTCACTGGCTATCATACCCGTTTATAATAATTGTTTTAATTTTATTTTATTTGACTGCTGTGGCATTCTTGCCTAAATATTCTATAAAATATTCCGTACTAACAAAGAGGATTATTTTTATTTCTTTTGTCGTTTATTCGATCCTTATTATAATTGGATATTATTTCCGGGGAGAAGACTGGAAATTTGTTATGCCGTGGAATAATCCGGTTGTTACTGATTTTCAATTTGAGCCTTTCGATAATATAAAAACAGTTTCTGAAAAAGATTTAGAAAAGAAAAATATTCCGATAATTTTAGGAAGACGTGAAGGATGTCTTTATTGTCATCAAAATACAAAAGGATTCTCACCCGCACATAACCCGCAAGCAATCGGATGTGTATCATGTCATTTAGGTAATCCGTTCACTCTCGAAAAGAATTATGCTCACCAAGGCATGATTTTAATTCCCGGGAATTTAGATGAAGCGAAAAGAACCTGCGGCAGTTCCAAATGTCACGGTGAAATTGTTGATCGTGTAAACAAAACAATAATGACGACTTTAACCGGAATGATTAGTGTTGACAGGTATGCTTTTGGCGAAACAAATAATTTGAATGGTCTTCACTTTATTGACAAGATAGATCATTCACCTTCCGACAATCATTTGAGAAACCTTTGCGCTTCATGTCATCTTGGAGGAATGAAAACAGAATTGGGACCGATTACACAGCTTTCACGCGGCGGAGGCTGCAATGCATGTCATTTAAATTACAGCGACAGTGCACTTACAAATTTATCCGAATTTAAAACAGATTCAATAAAAGCTATAGACCAAACAAAATCATTTGTCCATCCTTCATTATCAATAAAAATTACTAGTCAGCATTGCTTCGGATGCCACAGCCGGTCCGGCAGAATATCGACAAACTATGAAGGCTGGCATGATACTTTATTAAAACCCGAAGATGTAAAGGATACAACCAATATTAGAGTTCTTGATGACGGAAGAATTTTTGTTAAAGCTCCTCAAGATATTCATCATGAAAAAGGTATGGACTGCATCGATTGTCATACTTCTTATGAAGTTATGGGCGACGGAAAATATTATCTGCATGAAGAAGATCAAACAAAAGTAACCTGCACGGATTGTCATTTTAACGGTAAGCCTGAAACAAAATCATTAAATCAACTTGATCAAGAATCCCAGGAAATTGCTACAATTAAAAAATACGATAAAAAAGGAAGAGAATTTTTAGTTGTGCATAATTCGGGCTACCCTTTAATAAATACTTATATAAGTAAAGAAAATAAACCTGAATTAATTACACAAAACTCTGATAAAGTACTTCCGCTAAAGCCGCCGGCATTTGTTTGTACTGAAGGCATAGGACATAAGGATCTTTCATGTACGAGCTGTCATACTTCCTGGTCGCCGCAATGCATAGGATGCCATACCCAATATAATCCTGATGAAAAAAGTTATGATCTGCTGGAGAATAAAGAAGTTGAAGGAAGTTGGGAAGAAAAAGCATCTGATTACCTGGCGGAAGCCCCTACTCTTGGAATAAGAATTACCAAAGATAAAAATGGTATAGAGAATGATGAAGTTGTAACTTTTATACCGGGAATGATTCTAACAATTCAGGACAAAAATATAAATCCAAAATCGTCGAAAGATAAAAATATTATATTCAGAAGACTATTTGCTCCGACATTTTCCCATACAATTTCCAAAGGAAGCAGGTCGTGCGAATCTTGTCATAATGATCCGCTTGCACTTGGGTACGGAAGAGGCAAGCTTCAATATATTAAAGAAGGAAATTACGGTAAATGGATTTTCACACCAAAATATCCTTTAAGTAAATATGATGGGCTTCCGGAAGATGCTTGGATCGGCTTTCTAAAAACTCGCAAAGCTTATTTTGCAACAAGAACAAATGTCCGGCCGTTTAATATTGAAGAACAAAAAAATATCCTAACAGTCGGCGCTTGCCTTACCTGCCATAAACCGGAATCGAAGCCGATGAAGTTATATCTGGGAAAAGGAGAAATGCCAAAAGTAAGTTCAAAATGTCTGCTTCCTAAATGGGAGTAAACCAAAGCAACAACTTAATAGAACACAGATAACACTGACAACACGGATTAACGCTGAAAAAGCTAAAATTTTAAGATAGACTTAATATTTAAAATAAATTTTAGATTGTTCCAAACTTTACATTTTTCAAAAATAATTTTTTAAGTTGTAATTGATCTTGTCAGTGAAAATCGATGTAGTCTGTGCCTGCACGCCGAAGTCTTCTGGCAGTATAAGTTTCGGCACGCAGGCGTGTTGTCTGTGTTCTATTGATTACAATATCCACAAATATCATAATTAAAAAGGGAGGGAAAATGCTGCACGAAGATTTAAAATCTAAAATTATCAAAGCTTTTTTTATTGTAAATGATTCACTTGGATACGGCTTCCTGGAAAAGGTTTATGAAAATTCAATGTATATTGAATTGAAGAAAATGGACTTACTAGTGGAAAAGCAAAAGAACATTAAAGTATTTTATAAAGATTATGAAGTCGGCGATTATTATGCAGACTTAATTGTAAACAACTTAGTGATTGTGGAATTAAAAGCTGCCGAATCATTATGTGAGGAACACGAAGCACAATTGATTAATTATCTTAAAGCGACAAATATAGAAGTAGGTTTACTATTGAATTTTGGCAAAAAAGCAGAATTCAAAAGAAAAATATTTACAAACGATAGAAAATTTATTAGGGAATATTAAGAATAATTTGATATGACTTTTATTTTACAGTGAAAATCAGTGTAATCAGTGTTGTCCGTGTTCCATTCTATTAATTAAGAAGAATCCTTTTCCACCGGTGAGAATTTATTTTTGCAAAACTTAAATATCACTAAAATTAGAAGGTTTTGACCTTGGCAAAATACTTGATATTTATAAATATCAAATTTTAGATTATAATTTTTATTTTATTAGAATCAATGATTGATTTTCATAACATAACTTAAGGATTTAAAAATGGCCGTTCCTAAAAGATTTAAAAAATTCAAAGAAGATTTCCCCAAAGTTGCTGATGCTTATGAAGCTTTGGGAGATGCTGTTCATGCTTCAGGTCCTTTAGATAAAAAAACTAGAGCTTTAGTAAAATTAGGAATTTCAGCCGGTGCTAGATTAGAAGGCGGTTTTCATTCGCATGTTAGAAAAGCCATTGATGCAGGTGTAACTAAAGAAGAAATGGTTCATGCTGTTATGCTTGCACTTCCTACAATTGGTTTGCCTTCAATGATGGCGGCTCTTAGCTGGATAGATGATATTTTTGAAAAAGATAAAAAATAAATTCATACAATAAGAATTTTGATGCAGACATTAATCGATAGTTTCAACAGAGTTCATGATTATTTAAGAATATCTCTTACTGATAAGTGCAATTTAAATTGTATTTATTGTAATCCATCTGATTATAAAATAAATAAACTTCAACGAAGCCAAATTTTATCTTTCGATGAACTGCTGAGATTGATAAATATCTTTGCCGGCAAACTTGGAATTAAAAAAATAAGATTTACGGGCGGCGAACCTCTGGTTAGAAAAGACGTATTGAGCTTTTTTCAATCGGTATTTTCACTTAAGCAAAAGTATGGATTTGAGAGCGGACTTACGACTAACGGGACATTATTAGAAGATAAATTAGTCGATTTGAAAAATTATGGAATGGATAGATTAAATATCAGCATTGATTCTCTAAATCCCGGAAAGTATAAATATATTACCGGAAAAGATAATTTAATTGAAGTGCTTAGATCAATAAAAAAAGCGAATGAACTCGGATTTAATCCATTGAAATTAAATGTTGTTGTAATGAAGAATATTAACGACGATGAGATTCTGGATTTTGTTGATTTTATAATAGATTCTGATATGAATGTAAGGTTCATAGAGTATATGCCCTTTGCAAATAATAGATGGGATAAAAATGACTTTATAAGTTACAATGAAATAAAAAATATTATAGAAGAAAAATACCCGTTAAATGAAATAACAAGTATAAAAAATCTTGTTGCAAAGGATTTTTCAATTAAAGGACATTATGGAACAGTCAGCTTTATAAGTTCAATATCAAATCACTTTTGCGGAACATGCAATCGGCTAAGAATTGATGCTCAGGGTAAAATGAAACTCTGCTTATTTTCATCCGGAGAAAATGAATTGAACTTTAAAGAATTACTTAATGATCCGAATTATAATGATGATGATATTTCCGAACTTATTCAAAAAGCATTGCTTCCCAAACCTCAAGTGCATCCCGGTATCTCCGAATTGATAAAGCTTGAAGAGAACAATATGTTGGGTATAGGCGGCTGATATGAAAAAATTATCACATATTAATTCCGAAGGTAAAGCAGAAATGGTTGATGTTTCCGAAAAAAAAGAAACACTAAGAATAGCGTCAGCATCTGCAGAAGTTTTTGTTTCGAAAGAAGTATTTACTCGAATTAAGAAGAACACTATTGAAAAAGGAGACGTTCTGTCTATTGCAAAGTTTGCAGGAATTCAAGCTGCAAAAAAGACTTTTGAGCTTATTCCTTTATGCCACAATATTCCAATATCCAAAGTTAATGTTGAGATAAAATTAATTAGCAAAAATAATTCGTTGGAAATTAGTACATTCGCAAAAACTGTTTTTAAAACCGGAATTGAAATGGAAGCATTAACTGCAGCTTCAGTTGCAGCACTCACAATTTATGATATGTGCAAAGCATTGGATAAATCAATAAGAATTACAAACATTAAGCTGATATCAAAAACCGGCGGCAAGAGCGGTGATTACAAAGCAAGGTAAATTTATAAATTATGAAATTAAATCAAGAAGACATTGATATTTTAGAAAATGATAACAAGTTAGAAATTGCCGGAAAAGTTATAGCAATTTCCATTAGCAAAAAAAGAGGGATACCAAAAACAAATATTCCGTCTGCAAATTTAATTGAGAATTACGGAATTGAAGGTGATGTTCATGCCGGCAACTGGCATAGACAAGTCAGCTTTTTGGCAGTTGAGAGTATTGAAAAGATGAGGGAAAAAGGTCTTCCTAAATTACGACCTGGTGCATTTGCCGAAAATATTACAACTGAGTTTATTAATATACCGGAACTGCAAATTGGTTCGGTAATAAAAATTGGAAAAGACGCTCAATTAGAAATTACACAAATCGGGAAAGAGTGTCATACAAAATGTGCAATTTATACTAAAGTCGGAGATTGTGTAATGCCGAGAGAAGGTATATTTGCAAAAGTAATTAATGGTGGAAAGATTTTTGTGAATGACATTATAAAGGTCTTAAGCAATGATCAGCTTTTATGACGCCGAAGAAATTTTAAAAAACGAATTCGGTAAGCTAAATCTTAAAACAGAACAGATTGATTTACTGAATTCGGTAAACCGAATTTTAGCCGAAGATGTAATTTCCGATATTAACCTCCCTCCTTTTAATAATTCCGCAATGGACGGATTTGCAATTCATTTTAATAATAATGTTAAAGAATGGAATATTATTGGAGAGATTCCGGCTGGTAATTACAGCGAAATAAAAATTGATGATAATTCCGCTGTAAGTATAATGACAGGCAGCAAATTACCTTCGAGCTGTGATACTGTAATTCCTATTGAAGATGTTGATGTTAAAGAAAATCATGTTTGTTTAAAAAATGATGTGAGATTTGCGCAAGGAATAAATACGAGAAAAAAGGGTGAAGATCTATTAAAAGATAAAATTGCTCTGCAAAAATTTACTTTGCTTAAACCTCATCATATTGCAGTGGTAGCTTCATGCGGACGTTCAACTCTAAAAGTATTTAAGCGGTTAAGAATCGGTGTACTTGCAACAGGCAATGAATTGGTGGATATTCATGAAACGCCGACAGATGACAAAATCAGATGTTCAAATTTATATTCCCTTATAACAGCTATTAGAGATATAAATATGCACTCTGTTAATTTTGGAATTGCAAAGGATAACAAACAGCTAATTCACGATAGACTTAAATGGGCACTAGAAAGTGATCTAGATATTTTAATTACCACCGGTGGAGTTTCAGAAGGTAAATTTGATTATGTAAAGGAAGTATTAGAACAGCTAGGTGTTCTTACAAAATTTTGGAAGGTGAAAATCAAACCCGGTAAACCTGTATTATTTGGAACTTTTTCAAAAGAAGATTTTTTTACTTTAGTGTTTGGCTTGCCGGGAAATCCCGTTTCTTCTCTTGTAAATTTCTATTTATTTGTTCAAAGAAATATTCAAAAACTTTTTCAAATTATAAATTCTCATAAATTTTTTGCAGAACTTGAAGACGATTTGAAGAAAGATGATAGTAAAAGACTTTTTATGCGGGGATTTTTAACGCAAAACAATGAGGGTAAATTTTTTGTAAAAAAAGTCGGTTCCCAATCATCCGGGAATTTAGCTGAAATGGGTAAATCAAATTGTCTGATAATCGTTGAAGAAGAAAGAATGAACCCGCGTAAAGGAGAAGTTGTTGAATGTATAATGATGTAACAGGAATAATTTTATCAGGCGGAAAAAGCTCCAGGATGGGCGAAAATAAATCGATAATGAAAATCGGAAATAGAAGTGTAATTGAATATGTAACCGACTTGATGAAGAGCTTATTTAATAAGGTAATATTAATTACCAATGATCCTGATGATTATAAATTTTTAGATCTTGAAATGTATGCAGATATTTTTCCACGAATGGGACCTCTTGCAGGTATTCATTCGGGTTTAAATAATTCCAAAACAATAAAAAATTTTATTATTTCTTGCGACATTCCTTTAATGAAGGCAGCAATGATAAAGTATCTAACTGAATTTAAAACTGATAAACCGATTACTATAGCAAAAGCCGACGGATTTATTCAACAGTTAAGCGGAGTGTATGATAAAAAATGTTTGCCTGCGGCAGAAGAAATATTATCTAGTCAAAAAGAAACAAGTACCATGCATAATGGATCTAAAAAAATCAGATGTAAAGTTTTGGACTTAATAGATAAAATAGGTGCTGAAATAATTGATGCCGAATCTCTTCCATTTTATGAAAAAGATATTTATTTCAATATGAATAGAAAATCGGATTTCGAAATTGTTTTACAAAAACTAACAAACCATATTTAATTTAGAATGTTTTAAACATAATACATCCTTAAAAATCTTCTCTTCAATTAGGACTTTTTTTTCTAATCTATATCTCATTAAATGTAATAAGGTTAATTGCGAATTCTCAACTATTTACTCAAAATAAATATTGATGATTTATTCCCACCAAATAGAAATTATTTAAAAACTTTCTTCTAAATGAAAACTTATATCTTATCAATTTAATATTAAATAAATATATTTAACAATTATAACTGGCAAAGAATTTGATATTTATAATTATTAAAAATGAATTTATCATGAACATTACAGACTCGAATTAGGTGCCAGATATAGATAACATAGAAACCCCTTTATTTCCTATTAGTGTAGCAGCCAGAATTTTAGAGATTTCCGTTCATACCTTAAGAATGTATGAGCGGGAAGGCTTGATAGTTCCATTTAAAAAGGAATCAAGTCATAGGCTGTATTCTAAAGCAGATATAGATCGAATAACTTGTATAAGAAATGCAATAAATAAAAATAAAATTAGTATAAACGGAATAAAAACAATTTATTCGTTAATACCTTGTTGGGAAATCATAAAATGCTCTGCGACAGATAAGGGGAATTGTGATGCATTCAAATCACATTCACATCCATGCTGGACCTTTCATCATACTAATAATTTATGCGCTGATAATATATGTCGGGACTGTAGTGTTTACAAAGACTATAGTGAGTGCAAAAATTTAAAAGATAAATTAATCTCTATTATTAAGTGAAGTAATTTATCTATAATTAGTAGAACAAAGTTATTTTGAATAATTTATAGAATCGGAGGTTTGCTTGGCGAATAAAATTTCCCGGCGGTCTTTCCTTAAAATAGGCGGTACGGTAGGAACAGGAGCAGCTGTTGGTTTATCCGCATCCCCTTCCAAAGTAAAAGCAGCTGTAAAAAGAAATCCGCAAAATATAGAAAGAATCCCTAGTGTTTGCGAACAATGTTTTTGGCGCTGCGGCATTATTGCAACAGTTGAAGATGGTGTTTTAAAATACATTGAAGGTAATCCGCTGAACCCGAATAACCGCGGTAGAATTTGTGCACGCGGTAATGCAGGCGTTGCTCTTCTTTATGAAACCGACCGATTAAAAAATCCAATGATTAGAGACGGTGAAAGAGGAAGCGGTAAATGGAAAGAAGTAAGCTGGGAACAAGCTTTAGATTACACTGCCGAAAAACTTTTAGCAGTAACCAAAAAATACGGCGTCGAAGCTAACGCACTTTTTTCACACGCCTCATCAGGAGAGCATTTCAACAATTTGTATAATTATTTGGGAAGTCCGAATCAGGCAGCCCCTTCGTTCGCACAATGCAGAGGCTCCCAAGAAGTCGGTTTTGAATTAACTTTCGGTGAAAATATAGGTTCACCTGAAAGGGTAGACCTTGCAAATGCAAAAGTTATAACTCTTATAGGTAGCCATCTCGGTGAAAACGTACATACCGGACAACTATTGGATTTTACAGAAGGAATTGCAAAAGGTGCACAAGTAATAACTGTCGATCCGCGATACTCCACAGCCGCCAGCAAATCCAAATGGTGGCTTCCGATAAAACCTGGTACAGACACCGCATTATTGCTGGCATGGACAAATGAGATAATAAAACAAAAGGGATACGACGAAAAATTTGTAAGAGATAACACTGTAGGTTTTTCAGAACTTACCGATCATGTTAAAGATTTTACACCTGAATGGGCCGAAAAGATAACCGAAATACCTGCAAACATTATCCGCGAAACTGCAAAAGCAATGATTGATGCAAAGCCGGCTGTTGTAATTCACCCCGGAAGACACGTAGCCTGGTATGGAAATGATGTTCAACGGGAAAGAGCAATTTCAATTCTAGTTGCCATACTTGGAACCTGGGGACAAAAAGGAGGTTATTTTCTTAAATCCGCTTTTCCGTACAGCTATAATGCACTAAATATTCCGGATGCACCTGTACCTAAAAGGCAAAGAGTTGACGGAGCCGGATACAAATATCCGTTCGGTAGTGTCGAGGAAGGATTGACCCAGGAATTAGTAAAAGCAACAATTTCTCAGAAGCCGTATCCTATAAAATCCTGGTTAACGGTAGCTCAAAATGTTTTTAATTCCATTCCAAACCAGGCTGATACAAAAAAAGCTATTGATAATTTAGACTTTTTTGGTGTTGTAGAAGTTCGTCCGACAGAGCCTACCTGGTATGCAGATGTTGTTTTACCTGAAGATATTTATCTGGAAAGATACGATTCATTATTTACGGTTACGGGCTGGCATAAACCATATGTGGCTTTAAGGCAGCCTGTTGTTAAAAGAGTATATAACACCCGGCCTGGTTGGTGGATAGCAAAGGAGTTGGGTAATAGACTCGGGCTTTCTGCTTTTTATCCGTACAATGATTTTGAAGATGTATTAAAATATCAACTTAAAGGTTCCGGCATTTCATATACGAAATTGCAAAAGGATGGAGTAGTTACTTTTCCTGGTAAGCAGTATCTAAACCCGGGAGAATCTTATGCATTTAACACCCCGGATAAGAAAGTACATCTTTATTCAAAAGAACTAAAAGATTTAAGCTTTGATCCTATACCAAAATATGAACCCGTTAACGATCCGCCAAAAGGTTATTTTCGTTTGTTATACGGCAGAATGCCTGTCCATACTCAAGGAGATACGGAAAGCAACCCATGGTTAAACACGTTAATATCCGAACCGCATCTTTGGATAAACGAAACAATAGCGAGAAGCATGGGACTTGAAAACGGCCAAGAAGTGAATTTGGAAAATCAGGACGGAATGAAAACCGATAAATTAAAAATAATGACGACACCCGGAATGAGACCGGATGCAGTTTTCTTCCCGCACGGTTTCGGCGGGAATGATAAAGGGCTTCTTAATTTCAGCCGCGCCAGAGTTTCGGATAATATTCTTATTACCAAATATAATGTTGACCCGATAAGCGGCAGCACGGGCTTAAGAGTGAATTTTGTTCGTTTAATAAAAGACGGTAAAATTCTTTCTCCTACAGTTGAAGTAAGTTTTACCGGAGTGAACGCAAAAAAGAATTCAGGTATTCGACAAGAAGAACAAAACAGAACTTTCAATATTCAACCAAAGAAAAAAGCTTCGGCTATAAGGGAAGGATGTTAGAATAAGTATATGAAGAAATATGCAATGGTAATTGATATGGACAGATGTGTAGCATGCCATGCGTGTGAAGTTGCATGCCGTTCACATTACGACGTACCTGTTCCCTATTATCGCAACTGGGTTCATGATTTAAGACCGGAAGGTGTTTATCCGGATATTAAAAAAGTAAGTTATGTCGGTTTATGCAATCATTGCGACGATGCTCCTTGCGTAAAGGCTTGTCCAACCGGTGCAACATATAAAAGGGAAGACGGTGTTGTAGTTGTCGATAAAGATTTATGTATAGGATGCGGCCTTTGTATGGATGCATGTCCTTATGGCGCCAGATATATAAATCCGAATGACAACAAAGTTGATAAATGTGATTTCTGCATTGATAGAGTTACCGAGGGTTTGGAACCCGCGTGCGTAGCTACTTGTATAGCAAGCGCAAGAATTTTCGGAGATCTTGACGATCCTAAATCTAAAGTATATCAATTTGTTGCAAACGGTGCACAGCAGAATGTTTCGGACAAAGTAAATGTAGGTCCTAATATTTATTACCTGGATAACCATAATGAATTTCCTATAATAAAAGCAGCATTTCCGCCAAAAGTTCCTAAGATGCCTACGCCGCAAAAATTATGGACAAATATTTTAAGACCATTATTCTATATCGCTATCGGAGGAACATTCATTGGGCAGTTAGCTGCATTTGCTACTCAATTATTTAAAGGCGAAAGCGATGTAAAGGAGTAAAAGATGGGACAAAGAATAAGCAGATTAAATGAAGATATAAAATTAGACCATGACCTGTTAAAAGGTACCAGGCGATTAACGTTTGAAGAAAAAAGAATTCTTGCAAACCGTGTTATGAAAAAACACGGAGTTGCCGGTGTTACTTTGCACTGGGTTAATGCAATATCATGGTTCTTATTAATATTTACCGGAGTTGCTTTGCTTTCGGCTAATTATCTTAAGTTCGCCCCCGACTGGTATCTGGATATGATGATGGGGATTTTCGGTACAAAATCTGCCATGCTTCACTTTCATATTGCAGTCGGAGTTTTTTGGGTAACTACACTTTTACTTTACGGTGTGTTCGGATATAAGAATTATGTGCTGGATTTTATTAAACACGATTTAACAATCGATAAAGACGACATAAAATGGTTTCCGGCAAAAGCAAAAAATTTAATAGGTAAATTGAGTCATTATGATATGCCTCCTCAGGGAACGTATAATGCCGGTCAAAAAGCTTACGCGGTTGTAGTTGCATTCAGTACGGTAATATTAATGCTGACCGGACCTATTATGGCATTTCATTTAGCTCCGCCTATAGTAATTCAATGGTCTATGATGCTGCACTTTGTTGCTACAATGTCAGTATTTGCAGGAGTATTTGTTCATGTATATATGGCTGCACTTTTCCCGGAAGAACGTCCGGCATTCTTTTCTATGATTACCGGGAAAGTAAACGAATTGTATGCATATCTGCATCATTATAAATGGTGGAAAGAAATTAAAAATCAAGAGCATGAATTCTTTGCCGAAGAACTTAAAAAAGACGGAATTCATTTACCTGAATTGGAAGAATGTAAAAACATTAAAGATCATCAGGTACATGTTTATACATTGGACGGAGAACAATTATGAAAAAGAAATTATGGGATCCTATTTTCGGCGGTATAATGATAGGAATTGCTATCATCCTTACTTTTTATATTTCAGGAAGAGGATTAGGTGCATCCGGTGCTATGACAGACTTTGCAGTTTGGATACAAAATATCATAGCTCCCGCATTAAATCATTCCAGTCAATATTTTTCAAAATACGTTGCGAATGGTGCAAACCCGCTGGACGATTATCTTGTATTCATGGGGGTCGGAATAATGATCGGCAGTTTTTTAGCCGGAATGGTTTCCAAAGATTTAAAATTTGAAGTTTTAAAAGGCCCTAATATTTCCAACAAAGGAAGACTCTGGTATGCTTTAATAGGCGGAGTTTTAGTCGGTTATGCAGCAAGACTTGCAAGAGGCTGCACAAGCGGCCAGGCGCTTGTCGGCGGTGCAGAGCTTTCTGTTGGTTCTTGGGCGTTTATGTTTTCAATTTTTGCAGGTGGTTTTGCAGTTGCATATTTTGTAAGGAGGCAATGGTTATGATAGGACCTTTAGTTAATAACGGAATTATTTCTCAGGGTATAAATACTTTAGCTGCAGTTTTAATCGGGGTTTTATTCGGTTATGCCTTGCAGCGATCCGGTTTTACCAACTCAAGAAAAATTTCTGCTGCATTTTATATGAAAGATGTTGACGTTCCCGTAGTTATGTTTACAGCAATAGTAACTGCTGCAATAGGACTCTGGGGAATGTCGCTTTTGGGTATGATCGACACAAGCAAAATGTATTTTCTTCCTTCATATTTGCTGCCGATGATTGCGGCAGGATTTATTTTCGGCATCGGTATGGCAGTCGGAGGATTTTGTCCAGGCACTTCACTTGCATCCATGGTTACCGGCAAGATAGATGCAATGGTTTTTGTCGGCGGCTTTTTATTGGGCAGCTTATTGTTCGGCGATCTTTATCCTATCTGGGACAAGTTCTATAATTCAAACGGATTTGGAGTTTTTAGAATAGATCAGTTATTAAATATAAATCTGGGACTTGCTGTTTTAATAATAACGCTCCTTGGAGTTTTCGGCAGTATTGGAATGAGAAAACTTCAATATAAATTCTGGGGGAAAAATGATTAAAATAACTAAAAAAAATTCCGTAGTTGGACTTGCCGTATTGGCAGCTTTAATTTTGGCATTCTTTCCGACTACCGGATTTGTAAGTAATCCTTTTATTTTAGATACACATTTAAAACAGCAGCATTATAACAAAGCAGGTATTTTCACTATTACACCTTTTCAAGCTGCCCAATTTTATTCCTATGATCAATCAAAGAGCTACTGGATCGATGTAAGGAGTGCGGATGAATTTGCAAAGTCGCACTTAAAAATTGCACTTAATCAAAACATAAAGCAGTTACAAAACACACAGTGGTACCCGGATAATTTAATTTTAGTTTACGGCAATAATACTAAGGAAGCACAAGAGGCTGTTGCTTATTTAAGACAGGTTAAAAATGCCAGGGCGTTTGCTGTTAAAGGCGGGTTTAGTGCTGTAAAAAAATACCTAATTTCTCCTATCGGTATTTCAATTACAAATCAATTAAGCGATAATAATTTAAGAACTTTAATTGAATTAAGAAATAAATTATCCGGTGAAAATGTATCGGCCGATAAAATACTTGATAAATTGAAGAGCAGTAAATCGAAAACTATTAGAGAAGGCTGCTGAAAAGATCGTTGTCAATTATCGATACGGAAGTAATTTTCTAATGAAGAATTCTTCTTGCTTTCTTAATAATAAAACTAAAAATACCGGGGATTGAATCCTCTATAATAACTCAAGTTTAAACTTCTATTATAAATTACACAATCAATAAAACAATCAAAGGAAAAATTATGAAAAAGTTAATGGGGACCCTGTCAATTATTTTAATTTTATCTTATAACATTTTTGCTCAGTCGGGCACAAAATTAATCGGTTTTGATGCAAGTACCTTAGGCCGAGGCGGAGTAAGCTATGGATTTTTTGATAATCCGGATTTGATGATGACCAATCCGGCAGGTATTTCATTTCTTAAAAATTCAATGATCGATGCTAACTTTTCTTTAATGATACCATCGCTACATTTTCAGAATAGTTTAAATAACATCAATGGAAAAACAAATTATTTCCCTATGCCGGATATTTCTTATGTTGCAAATCCGAATGACAATTTAACATGGGGAATCGGATTTTTTACTCAAGGCGGTATGGGAGCTGATTTTTCATTAAATAATTCTTTATTTGTTAATCAAAACGGAAGCTATGTACCCCAAACCTATCATTCAAAGTTAGCAGTAATGCAGGGCGGACCTTCTGTATCATATAAATTCACTCCGGCATTTTCAGTCGGATTATCTGCACAACTTGTTTACAGTATGCTAGAATTCCAGATGCCGTACAGTCTTTCACCTTCAATTATGGCGGGAGTTGTCAATCCTCAAACAGGAATGACTTTCGGACAGATGTTTGCCGCTCCGCAGGCTCAAGGCGGATTTGGATATACTGAAGTTACGGCTGCAGCAAATATGAAAGATTTAAGTGCGGTTAGTTTTACAGGAAGAATAGGTTTTGCATATAAAGTAAATGAAAAATTATCTTTAGGATTAAGTTATTCATTACCAACATCCTTAACTTATAAAAACGGTAAGGCTACGATGGATATGACTGCACAGTTAAATGATGCATTCGGAAAAGCGGTTATGGGCTACATTTATCAAAATCCAGGCTCTACGCAGCAGGAAGCTCAAGCTGCAGTTATGCAACAGTTTTCTCAAATGGGAATTGACCTTTCTAAAGGAGCGATTGATAATTATAATCTTCAAGTTAAGTTGAAACTTCCTCAATCAATTGGTTTCGGAGCTGCTTATCAAGCTGCTGAAGATTTTAAATTAGGTTTTGATTTTGAATGGGTAAATTGGAAAAATGCTTTTGATAAAATGACAATTGATTTGTCTAACGGTTCTAATCCGAATATAAAAACAATGATGGGCAATGATGGAACCTTTGAAATTAATTTCCCGATGAATTGGAAAGATGTAGTTTTGATTAAAGTCGGCGGAGAATATAATGTTAATCCGGATTTAACTTTAAGAGCCGGTTTTGCTTACGGAAATAATCCTGTTCCGTCAACTACGATATTTCCTGTTTTCCCGGCAATTGTCGAAAGCCATTTAACTTTGGGTGCCGGTTATAAATTGACCGAGAAATTAACGGTTAATGCAGCTTATGAATTAGGATTTAAAGTGAAAGAAACTGCAAGTAATCCAAGCATCATAGCGAATGAATACAATTCAAGCAGCAGTCAGCTTGGTACTAATTTATTTCATCTTTCTTTTGCATGGAATTTATAACAGGAAAGAGTCCTAACATTTAAAAAAATAAATGCAGCGCAGCATAATATTCCGCACTGCATTTTTTAATTAATAACTTTCCTTGGAAATAATGGTTTTATGATTGGATATCCAATCATAAATTTAGATAGACTACTGCAATAAAATCGGAACGCCCATTGGTGTTAACACAGAAGTATTTTAGGAAGGGCTGGAATTATCTATTGTTAAACCTTAAGTGAACTTCTTAAATTATAGAATTGTATCAATGATTCGGGATTTGCAAGAGCATCTTTATTATCTATTTCCTCACCGTTTATAATTTTTGTTACTGCGAGTTCCACCTTTTTGCCGCTTATAGTTCTGGGAATATCGGTTATTTGAAATATTTGTGCAGGTACATGACGGGCAGTTGCAGAATTTTTTATATTTAATTTTATCTTATCCGTCAAATCTTTAGAAAGAGCATATCCTTTTTTTAATACGACAAATAAAATTATTCTAACATCGTTTTTCCAATTTTGTCCTACAACTAAGCTGTCGATAATTTCATCCATTGATTCAACTATACGATAAATTTCAGCGGTACCGATTCTAACACCACCCGGATTCAATGTTGCATCGGATCTTCCGTAAATAATTACGCCTCCGTTTTCGGTCAGTTTTATAAAATCACCGTGCCTCCATACGCCCGGATAAAATTCAAAATAAGCCGACTTATATTTTTTACCTTCAGGATCATTCCAAAAATAAACCGGCATTGAGGGAAACGGTTCGGTACAAACCAATTCTCCTTTTTCACCAATTATTGAGTTGCCGTTTTCATCAAATACTTCCACTTTCATTCCCAAACCCCGGCATTGAACTTCACCTTTATAAACCGGTAAAACCGGATTTCCAAGTACGAAACAAGATATTATATCTGTCCCTCCTGATATAGATGATAACTGTACATCCTTTTTTACTTGATTGTAAACAAATTCAAAATTCTCAACTGACAAAGGAGATCCGGTAGAAAGAATTATTTTAAGGGAAGTAAGATTAAATTTTTTCATATCAATGAAATCCGATTTCTGACATGCTGTTAAAAACTTCGGACTTGTTCCTAAAATATTAATCTTTTCTTCTTCGATTTTATGCCAGATAACATTTAAATCGGGGTAAGCCGGGTTCCCATCATAAAGGAATATGCTTGCTCCCACAAACAACGAACTTATAAGCCAGTTCCACATCATCCAGCCGCAAGTTGTATAATACATTATAGTATCGTCTCTAGTTAGATCGGTATGTAAAAACAATTCTTTGTAATGCTGAAGGAGCGTGCCGCCTGCACCGTGAACAATGCATTTAGGAACGCCTGTTGTCCCGGAAGAATACATTATATAAACCGGATGATCGAACGGTAATTGTTCAAATTTTAATTTATTAGAAGTAAACTTCAATAAGTCTTCAAAATATAAATAGTTATCTTGTTTATTAAAATCTTTACTTTTAGGCAGATTTAATGAATTAAAATCAAAGAATCTTCTAACCAGAATTATTCTTTCAATTTCGGGAATCTTTTCAATTACATGTTTAATTTTATCTCTGCAGTCTATCAATTTGCCGTTATATTGATATTCCTCTATTGCAAATAAAATTTTCGGTTTAATCTGGCCAAATCTATCCAGGACACCCTGAAGTCCGAAATCCGGGGAGCACGATGACCATATTGCACCAATGCTTGTTGCAGCAAGCATTGCTATAACTGCTTCAGGTATATTTGTTATGAAACCGGCTACTCTATCACCTTTCTCAACGCCCAGGGCTTTTAAACCTGCGGCAACTGAAGACACAAGTCCGTACAATTCGGCATAGCTAATTTTAATTGTGGGTGCATCTTCTCTTGAACTTATAATTGCGATACGCGAATCATTACAGCGTAGAAGATTTTCAGCAAAATTAAGTTCCGCTTCTTGAAACCATTCTGCTCCCGGCATAATCCTTTCAGAAATTATTTTTTTATATTTTTTTGAATGAATAATTCCGGAGTAGTTCCAAATAGACTCCCAAAACTCTTCAATATTATTGATAGACCAATTATATAATTCTTCATATAATTTGATATTTCTGCCGGTAGTTTCTTTAAGCCATTTTATGTAAGCACTAATATTAGAATTTTGTATTCTATCTTTTGTAGGTTTCCAGATAGGTTCTTTCAAGAAAATCTCCTGAAATAATTATAAATTCTTAATCCGATTAAATACTGAATAACTACTATAAAATACCTAATAATATAAAATACGTATATGATTTGATTAACTCAAAGAGATTTAACCTAGTAATGCTTGTATTTATTTGTACTGCCGGTTTAATTTATATCAATCCTTGTAGAATATATGTATACGACTTCCATAATATATTAAAACTTTTTTGTTTAAAGAGAGGTTAATTTCTTTGCGGGATCAACATTTCTTCACTTTTCGAGATTCAGAGAGGCAAACAAAACTTATTCTCTTCTTCCATTACATAGTAAAACATATCAATCTTCGGCAACGGCTTTTAAATTTAAAATAATATTAAAGCCGGGTGAGTCGATAAATCACCCGGCAGTAAGTTATTTTCTTCTAAAAATAAACGGTCTTCGTTTTGTAACAAAGCTCCATTCGCTGCTCCAAAGTCCTAATCCTTCGGCAGTTTTTACCTGGACGCGCCAAAAGTAACGTTTACCCTGAATGAAATTCTTAAATGTCTTTGTTGTATCTGTTGTCGAAAAATCTTTATCAACCTTTACAAACGACGGATCTGATGATAATTCGAAATGATACATCTCCGCTTGTTTCAATTTCTTCCATTTAAAGGTTATGATCGTCGTATCTAGATCTGTTTGGTAATTCGCAGGATAATCCAAATCGGTATAGTAAGTTGTGCCTTTAGTAAATACAGGATTAGTCCAAGTAATCCATTGGGAAAGATCAAAATTAAACGGGCTGTCTGCTATGCCGCTTGTTTTAACGGTTTTCTTGTTAAAAAGGAATCTGTCAATAAAAGCCTGAATTTCGGGTACCTGACTGTCCGGTACACGGCAGTGCATATGTCCTCCGACAATAGAAAAACCGAATCTATCCGGTATTCCTAAAGCATCATAAACTTTTTTAGCAGCTTTGCAGGCAACGTAACATGATTTGTTTGACAGCCATGTGTAATCCGTATTTCCTGTGGCATACAAAGCTCGAGGAGCAACCATAGCCATCAACTCATGATGATCCTCGGGCATGTAATAAACATTATTACCGGAAAATTGACGCATATCATTTCTAAACCAGTTATAATTTGTACGGTCTACATCCTCAACCGTGCCTGCCGGTTCCGTATGTGAATATCTCCACGAAGTGGCTCCGCCTCCGCCTGATTCAAGGGCAATTGTAAGCGCAATCCGTTCGTCAAACGCTCCTGCAAATAAAGCCATTTTTCCTGAGTAGGAACATCCTACAACTCCTATGTGGTTTAAATCCATGGGAAGCTTTTTCTTAACCAGTTCCAAACCATCAATTATGCGACTTACACCCCATGACCAAGCACTGTATTGTCCCGTATTATCAAGATTAAGACGTGGATATAGCTTATAGTATGGATCCGAGTTGCTGGGTTTCCAATAAGAAGTAACTTGATTAGCATCGAATTTCATCGTTATAATATTACGGCTTTTCAAAATACTTGCAGGGATAAGAAACTTAACGGGTATATTCATACCGATCATCACGGGGAACGGTCCGGTTCCGGAAGGAAGATTAACTTTTGAAGTCAGCTTTAGAGTATGTCCGTTCACGGTAACATTAACGGTAAGAACGCTGTCGCTTTTTGAGTAGTTTGCTGTAATCGTATCGGGCCGGGAAGGTTTTTCTCCGATCTCAAAATATTGTATTTGAGCACCGATCTGTTCGCGCTTTATCCGCCAATCCGAGTAGAACTTGATTCTGCCTCTGCCGTCGGCCCATTCGAACGGGTCGGGCAAATTTTTAACAAGAGGAAGTTTTTCCAAAATAGGCATATACGGTACCGGGCAATCGGCACCCGTATTTTCTTTATTATAAACAAGAGGCCATTTTTCCTGAGCTGATGTAACAACAAACATTTGTGCAGTAAATAGAAGCGCTGCTAAAAATATAAATTTTTTCATTTTATCTCCGGTATGTTTAGCTGACTTTTTGAAGCAGTGAAATTTAATAAAAATTTTAACAAACATATGTGTTAATTTGTAATGAAAAATTATTCATACAGAAAAAATAATTTCTAAGCAATTACTTTGAGAGACCGTATAAAATAAATGGCGATGATTAATTCAATCGAATGCCTCCTAGAGCATAATGTTAATAAATCAAAGAACAAAGTAATTAAATATATACAGCCGGCAGTTTAATATTTCTTTCCATAAAATATTTAGTTAATTTATAATTAACATTTTCTTTATTAAACTCCTTGAAAAAATAAATAAATATATATGGATAGAAGAAATTTTCTTAAGATGCTTGGCGGTACTGCCGCAGCTTTAAGTATTCCCAAACCGTTATATAGCTTTCCATTCAAAGGAAATGAAAAACGACCGAACATTCTTTGGATTGTAACCGAAGATATTAATGATGATCTCGGTTGTTACGGCGATAAATATTCTTATACTCCGAATCTTGACAAGCTGGCAAGCGAAGGGATTCGTTTTACAAATGTTTATGATCATTCGGGTGTTTGCGCACCAACGCGCTCCGGAATAATTACATGCATGTATCCCACTACTATGGGAAGCGGAGATATGCGCTGCAGCGCTGTTCCGCCAGCCGAAATAAAATGCTTTACCGAATATCTGAGAGCCGCAGGTTATTATTGTACAAATAACGATAAAACCGATTATAATTTTAAAACTTCACCGGATGTTAAAACAGAAACGGCTGCTCCTATTTCAGCGTGGGATGATAACGGTTCAAAAGCTCATTGGAGAAATAGAGATAAAGATCAACCGTTTTTTTCGGTATTCAATATTTTTACTACGCATGAATCGCAGATAAGGGTATCGGAAGAAAAATTTGAGAAAAATATTGCTCATGTCCCTCCCGAACACCTTCATAAAAGAAATGATGCCGTACTTCCTCCATATTATCCGGATACACAAGTTGTTAGAAATGATTGGGCCAAGTATTATGATCTTATAACTGCCATGGATATTCAGGTTAAAGAAATTCTCGATCAGCTTAAAGAAGACGGTCTTGAAGAAAATACTATTGTTTTCTTTTACGGAGATAACGGCAGAGGGCTGCCGAGAGCTAAACGCTGGATATACGACAGCGGAATTAAAATGGGATTATTGGTACGCTGGCCTGAACATTGTAAACCCGGTTCAATCAATGATGATCTTGTTGAATTTATTGATTTAGGCGCAACTGTTCTTTCGCTGGCCGGTGTTCAAATTCCTCATTACTTTCAAGGACATCCTTTTTTGGGCGATGCATCGGATAAAAAGAGAGAATATATTTTTGCCGCACGCGATAGAATGGATGAAAGATACGATATAATTAGAGCTGTGAGAGACAAAAATTTTAAATATATAAGAAATTTCATGCCTTTTCTTCCGTATGCACAGAACATTGAGTATATGGATCAAATGCCGACTATGAAGGAAATGCGGCGTCTTCATGCCGAAGGGAAATTGAATGCAGTGCAAGAATTGTTTTTTAGAAAAACTAAACCGTTGGAAGAACTGTACGAGATTACAACCGATCCTTATGAAGTTAATAATCTTGCAGGCAAACAGGAGTATATGAGTACACTTGTTTCCATGAGAAAAGTTCTTAATGATTGGATGCTGGAAACCGAAGATACCGGTTTAATACCTGAGCCCATTCTGGTAAGCTCAATGAGACCGCAAATTTCATGGGAAAAGACGGAAAATCCATATATAAGCAGTATAAAAAACAATCTTGATTATTTTGATGTAGAACTTTACTGCTCAACAGAAGGTGCTTCAATAGTCTATAGAAGTGGTAATAATAAAAATTGGAAATTGTATTCAAAAAAAATAAAAGTTAAAGATAACAATATCCTCTATATTCAAGCCAACAGACTGGGATTCGAAATGAGTGATGTAGTTAGTCTTAATATCAATAAAAATTTGAAAGCCGAGCCGCTTAAGAAAAGAACAAATAGAGACTGGAAAAAAGATTTTCGGGAAAAAGATTTATTTAAAAAATTACTTGAATTAAAAAATTTGGATTTTTTACCTAATGAAGAATCCCTGCCCAAATTATACCAGGCGGTAAATGATAAATCTGACTCTATAAGATACTGGGCTGTACTTGGGATTCATTATAAATCTTCCTCGAAAGAAGAAATATCTAAGGCAAAGGAAATATTTAACAATACTGTTAATGACGGTTCCCCTGTTATTAGAATAGCTTCTGCTCATGCATTATGCGATTGGTATGAAGATAAAAAAATGATTTCAATTTTAATTAATGAGCTTGAACATCCTCTTGAAAGCGTCAGACTTCATGCTGCAATAGCACTTGATTCTATTGGCGATAAAATAAAACCTTTTATCGATCAAATTAATAAAATGATAAAGCCTGATATCGACACTTATGATCAGAAATTGTTGAGACATGCAGTTGGGAAATTTGACACTTGATATAATTTCCCGATACCGAATTTCATCCGATGTATTTTTATTAATTTTTCCTTCGATGAATTTTAGTGATAATATTTCATAATTGATAATAAATTATCATAACCATTTGAAAAGATAAAATAGTGAAAGAGGATCTCCGATTTCTACCGGTTTATTCCGCAGCAGTTTTTGAATTTTAATGCGCTGCCGCAAATACACGGATCGTTCCTGCCGATTTTAATTCCGGGGAAACCCTTATCCTTTTCTTTTGCCCACACCATTACATTAGCAGGTGATTGTTTTTTTGAAAGTTCGTTCGACATAAATCTCATATAAGGTGCGATGCCGCGGAAGAAATATTTATAACCTTCGCAAAGGTAATTTAAGCCTTCTTCTCCGTCGGGTGTTTTTGTAAATCGATGCTTAGGACATTCTCCGTTGCATGCAAAACGCACTTCGCAGTCGACGCAGTATTTCGGAAGTTTTGTTTTTTTATCTTCGGCAAATTGTAACTGCTTTTCCGAGTCAACGATTTTATTTAACGACTCTTCCATTATGTTGCCCAATTTATTTTCCGGGTAAACAAAATGGTCGCACGAGTAAACATCGCCGTTATGTTCCATAGCCATTGCCTGCCCGCACGTTTCTTTGAAGACACAAAGACTCGAACCGAGTCCGTGCCATAAACCTAATGAAACATCAAATATCTGCACGTAATATTTTCCGACATCGTTTCTCACCCAAATATTAAAAATATCCATTAGAAATTTCCCGTACTGCATCGGTTCGACCGACCAACTCGTTACAACAGCTTTTTCTTTGTACGATGGTTTGATGAGTTTCAATTTGTCGGATATACTTAAAGATTTTCTTTCTACGACCGGAATGAACTGGATAAACATGCTGCCGATCTCTTTGAGGAATTCATAAACTTCGAGTGGCTTATAAGAATTATCCTTCTGTACACAAGTAAGCGTATTAAATTCTACTTGATGCTTTTTTAAAAACTCCAATCCATGCATCACCTTATCAAAACTCGGCTGTCCGCCTTTATGAACTCTATATTCGTTGTTAATTTCACGCGGACCATCAATAGATAAACCAATGAGGAAATTATTCTCAGAGAAAAAGCTGCACCATTCATCATTTAGCAGTATTCCGTTTGTCTGGAATGTATTTTCTATCTTTCTGCCGTCGGCGTATTTTTTTTGAAGTTGAATCGCTTTCCTAAAAAAATCAATGCCGAGTAATGTCGGTTCACCGCCCTGCCAGGCAAAAATAACTTCAGGCACTTTCTGAGATTGTATATATTCTTTGATATACTTCTCAAGCACGTCATCTGGCATTACCCAATTTTTTACAGACGGATACAGACTATCTTTTTCGAGATAGAAACAATATTCGCAGTCGAGGTTGCAAATTGCGCCAGTCGGCTTAGTCATTATATGAAATGAATCCGATAAACGTGTTTGCATAATTAAGTCATTAACCTTGATTTTCTTTGACTATTCCGCAAGGCCGCGCGTCTTTCTTTAATTCTTCATCAAACTTTTTTGCCATGTCCGTCATTTTCTTTACAACATCCGGATGTTTGTCTGCAAGATTTATTTTTTCTTCCGGATCACTGGACAGATCAAATAATGAGAGATCGATTGTTTTTTCGATACCAATGCCCTGCTTTCCGTCTTTTCCGGGAACTTTAACTGAATTATAATTATGGTGAAAATGCAATTTCCAATTTTTCCATCTTATCGCCTGCAAATCGTATTCAGCGTAAAAATACAACGCCTCATGGGGATTTTGTGCGCCCGGTTTATTTTCCCACAAAGCCAAAGCACTTTTACCGTCAATTTTTTTATCGGGTAATTTGCTGCCTGTAATAGCCGCAATCGTCGGAAGAAAATCAATCGCGGAAAATGTTTTCTCGGAAACTATTCCTTTCGGAATTTTTTGAGGCCAGCTTATGATGCACGGCTCACGCTGTCCGCCTTCGAAAGTTGTAAATTTACCTTCGCGAAGATCACCGGCAGAACCTGCATGATCTCCGTAAATCAGCCACGGTCCGTTGTCTGATGTATAAATTATAATTGTATTCTCATAAAGATTTTGTTCTTTCAACTTCTTTACTATCTCGCCGACAGACCAGTCAATTTCTTCGACGACATCGCCGTACAAACCGCGCTTCGATTTCCCTTTAAATTTTTTGGAAGCAAACAGAGGTACGTGCGGCATGCTATGAGCTAAATATAAAAAGAAGGGATGCTTTTTATTTTTATCAATGAAAGATAAAGATTTCTCTGTATATCGTTTAGTTAATTGACTTAGATCAGGATTCAACTCCAACACTTTGTCATTTTCAATTAACGGGAGATCCGGCCATTTCGGATCGTTCTCTTTTATCATATCGTGACTATACGGCAAACCGAAGAAGTAATCGAAACCGTGCCGCGTCGGAAGAAACTTCTTCTTATCTCCGAGATGCCACTTGCCAATACATCCCGTTGCATAATTTTTCTCTTTTAACATCGATGCAATTGTTGTTTCCTTTGAACTGAGTCCGATATTATCCTTGCCCTTCGTCCAAGTGGGACCTTTTGGACCAACAACAAACGGAAGTCCGACACGTAACGGGTAACACCCTGTCAATAAAGCAGCACGTGAAGGAGTGCAAGTTGGAGCGGCGCTGTAATAATCTTTAAATTGGATTCCGTTTTTCGCAAGTTCATCAAGATTAGGAGTATTAAATCCTTTTGCCCCGAACACCCCGACATCGGCATAGCCAAGATCATCGGCATAGATTAAGATAATATTAGGCAACTTATCACCCGGTTTGAAAATGGGTTCGCCTATTAAATGTAAAAAAGGTATGGCCGCTAAAACTGTAGTGCCTTTTAAAATGAATTCTCTTCTTGAAATATCACTGCTCATTATAATCCTCCCGATTTGTATTACGAAGTTATCCTTTATATTAAAAAATCTCAAAATTTTTTTTCAAATTCGTAAGTCCGTAAATTTAATCGAAAGTACGCTATCCGGTTTCTTGCGAAAAGCATATCAGTTCAATATAAAAGAAAAACGTATTTGCCAGCGACGAAATTTATTTTTATCATTTTAAGCAATATATTCCCTTGCTCTTCGGTTGAAATCAATCCGGGTAAAATTATCAAGGAATCCTCCTCTAAGCCGTTATCATGATATTTTAGCTTCGGGTACTAATCTAAGCAATATTGGAATAAATGATCTTTTAATGTGGGCGGGGCTTTTCAATAATTAAAAAAGAGTTAAAATGTTACCGGGTCGATCCCGATTCTCAGTTGCTACAATATAAAAAATCCTCCGTATAGGAGGATTTTATTTGCGGGGCCGACGAGGCTCGAACTCGCGACCTCCTGCGTGACAGGCAGTCGCATTTCTGCAATCCTGCTGTCATTTCCAAGCTTTCCGGCAGTCGGTACATAGTCGGTACATCCCTGAAGGAGTATTATTATGTTTCTTTCAAGGGATACCAAATCGCCGTTTTACCAAGTTATTTATTTTGTAGATGGTAAGAGAACTAAAATTTCTACAAGAACAGCTGACAAAAAGCAAGCAGAAAAATTCCTTAAATCGTTTGTCCCTCAGCAGAAAGTAAAAAACGTTCAACCGGAAGAACCCAAAGAGAAAAGAACCACCATAAAATTAAGCAGCTTCATTGAAGAATACAAAACTTATGTTAGAAATACTTATTCGGAAAAATATCTTAAGAAGGCTGTAAGGCCATCCTTTGCAGCTTTACAAAAACATATCCCCGATATGTCGCTTCAAATGATTTCAACAAGAATAATAGATCAATTCATATCCTCGGCTTCAGCCAGTTCTAAACATTCGGCGTCTCTTTATTACCGTACCTTAAAAGCAGCTTTTAACAAAGCTGTGGTTTGGAATTACATCGAATCTAATCCTTTCAATAAAATTAAAACTCCGAAGGTTCCAAAATCCTTCCCGGTTTTCATTTCAGAAAGTGAACTGATTGAAATTCTTAATAACACCGAAATGCAGCTTATGAAAGATATTTTCATAACTGCATTTTACACCGGTATGCGTCTGGGAGAATTATTAAATATGAAATGGAACTGGATTGATTTCACTCAAAATATAATCATTATTAAAAACTCAAGTGAATTTAATTCCAAGAACAAACGCGAAAGAATAATTCCTATACATAAAAAAGTACAAGCAATATTACAAAATCGTTTCCAACTAGGAAGGCTCCCAAACAGTCTTGTCTTTTATCGTTATGAAGGAATAAAGTTAAATGATGATTTTGTAAGTAAGCAATTCAAGAAAGCAGTAAGAGCAGCAAAGCTAAATGATAAAATTCACTTCCATTCTCTCCGGCATTCTTTTGCTTCTGCACTAGTTCAACGTGGCATTTCTCTTTATGCTGTTAAAGAATTGTTAGGACACGGGAATATTAAAACCACACAGATTTATTCACACTTGCAGAAAGATAATTTAATGGAAGCGGTTAACATATTATAAGTTATAGTTAATAGGTTCTTATTAAGCATCTCTTAGAAATCAATCATCTATTTTTAATCATTTCTAAATCTTGTTGGCTTAACACATTTGCTTTTTTATAAAAATCAATAATTAATTGTAATTCCTTCTCGGAATATTTATCTAGCAATTTATCAACAGAATTAGCAATAAAACTGTACAGTGGCATAACTTCTTTATATATCTTCTCTTCGTTTAGTTCAATTAGTATTTTCCTCCTATCGGCTGGATCAGCTTGACGTTTAGCATAGCCTGCTTTAACAAGTCTGTCTACTAAACCAGTCACCGCTCCCGTAGTTAATCCTGTAAAATCAGCTAATTTTCCGGCTGTTATTTTGCCTTCCCTTAGAAGGATTTCTAAAGTCTCCAGATCAATAGGGTTGATTTTTAACTTTTCTGCAATTACCTGACTTCGTAATACTGCTTGTGTACTCGAAACCCTGGATTGCTCCATAAATTCTTCTTTTAATTTTTTTTTCATAGTTGTTGCATTTTAATTTTGTTTAATATATCTTAGCTTCTAAGATATTTAGTTTATAAGATTATTTATGACTAAGATATTTATTTACTAAGCAATATAGTTCATTTAATAATTTATTTCAAGATAGGAGTGTTATTATGTCAAACTTTCTTATAAGCACATTGCCTGCTACTGGTCACGTAAATCCTTTTTTAAAGACTGTAGCAAATCTTGTTAGTCACGGTCATAATGTTAAATGGCATACTGGCTCAGAGGTATCGGAAAAAGTAAAGGCGACAGGTGCCGATTTTATTCAAATGGTTCATACAAATGACATTGTTGAAAAGACCAGAATGGCTGAATCCAAAAAAGGAATAGCTGCCATTAACGAAACAATGATAAGTTTATTTGTGAACCCAATGAAAGGTCAATTAGAAGACTATAAGGAAATTATCAGATCTTTTCCCGCTGATGTTTTAATTGTTGATATGTGCAGCCTTGGGGCTATGATGTTTAATAAATTAGGTGGCCCAGTTTGGGCTAGCGTAGGCATAAATCCATTTAGAACATCGGAAAGCCCAACATATGGTTCTGGCAAGATGCCTCCTGATTCATATTTAGGTTTACTCAACAATAAGATTGCTAATTGGATTGGTGAGCATATTATCTTAAATAAAACAACTAAAGCTTTTTATAATCAGAGCGACCTTATTTCACCTGGTATCGTTAAGAAAGATAAAACTGTTTTTGAGTATCTTCTTTCTCCTTATCTTCATTTGCAAGGCACAACGCCTTCGTTTGAATTTCCTTATAAGAATATACCTAAGCAAGTACATTTTGTTGGCCCAATGTTACCTCCTCAGCAAACTGACAAAAATTTGTTACCCAAGTGGTGGGATGAACTAAAAAACGGGAAATCAGTTGTTCACGTTACTCAAGGCACCGTTGCAACAGATGAAAATGAATTAATACTTCCTACAATAAAGGCCTTTGCCAATGAAAATGTAATTGTAATCGTTACAACAAATAACCCTGATAAATTAAAAGGCCTGCCCAGCAATATTATTGTAGATAGGTTTATTCCTCATTCATTACTTCTGCCATATGTTAAAGTGATGATAACCAACGGAGGCTATAATGGTGTTAAAGAAGCCTTAGCCAATGGTGTCCCCTTAATTGTTGCTGGTGAAAGCGAAGATAAACCTGAAGTAGCTTCAAGAGTAGCATATTCCGGTGCTGGAATTAATCTTAAGACTGGAAATCCCGAGCCTAATCAATTAAAACAAGCAGTATTGGAAATACTAAATAATCCAAGTTATAAAGAAAAAGCTAAAATGATAAAGAAGGAATTTATTGAATATGATAGTTCGAATCTTGCATTATCGCTTTTAGAAAAGTTAGCTAATACAAAAAAACCCGTTTATTAATTTTTAAATTCTATAAATGTTATGATAAAATCTAATAAAGGTATCCTGGTTTTTATCTTCTTAGTTGTTTTAATTGACGTTACCGGTCTTTCAATACTATTACCAGTTAATGCTTTTATTGTACGGGAATATAATACAGACGCTCTTTCAGTAACGATGCTTACAGTTATTTATGCTTTAGCTCAGTTTTTTGCAGCTCCAATTCTTGGCAAGTTATCTGATCATTTCGGCAGACGACCTGTATTATTGATAAGTATATTTGGCTCTGCAGTAGGATATATAATCTTCGGTATAGGCGGTTCGCTCTGGGTACTGTTTTTTTCCCGCTTTATTGATGGAATAACCGGGGGTAATATTTTAGTTGCCAATGCATATATTGCGGATATTACTCCGCCTGAAAGCCGTGCAAAAAACTATGGAATTGTAGGTGCAGCATTCGGCTTTGGCTTTTTGATTGGTCCAGTATTATCCGGGTTATTATGCAATATAAGCCTTTCAGCACCTGCATATGCAGCCGCTATATTATCATTCTTTAACTTTTTAGTCGGTCTTTTTATTCTTCCTGAATCTTTAAGCAAAGCAAATCGCAAGTATCTAAAAATAAATATTCGGAATATAAATCCCTTCTCTGAAATATTTAAATTTATGCATAGATTCCCGCTCTATATTCTGCTTATAGTATATACTATATTTCAATTTGCATTTAACGGTAACATTACAATCTTTTCAGTATTTGCTTTAAATAAGTACAATATTGATCCTCTTGATCTTGCTGCTCTATTTACAGTTTCCGGGATCGGCAGTATATTAATGCAAGGCTTTTTAATTGATCGTTTTGTTAAACATTTCGGGGAAGTAAAATTATTGAGATTCAGCCTGTTTTCACTTCCCTTTATTTATTTTGCCACATTTATAGTACCTTATTTTTGGATGCAATACCCATTGATAATTATAGGCACTGCATTTACGGGAATTTTATGGCCTACCGTAACTGCATTAGCTACAAAGGAAGTATCTGAACAAGAACAAGGTAGTTTAGCGGGCGCTATTACTGCTTTGAGTAGTTTGATGAGCATTATAGGTCCCTTTTGTGCTGGAATTTTATACGATCATTTAAGTATTTCAAGTCCCTTTATATTATTTGCCGGTATGTTGTTAATGGGATATATTCTGTTCAGACTGAATTTTAAACTTTCATTCAATTAAGTAAAGAGTTAGCTAAATAAACGATAAGAATATTTTTAAAATAAACAGAACTTATGGGAGACAATATTAAACATAATGACGATAATAAAACAAAGTGAAATGATAGGGCTTTAAACAATGATAAAAACTATAAGTCAAAATTTTTTATTGCTATTCAGAGTAAAGTGGTGGATATATTGGAATTAAAGCCTGATATGGCATTTTTGGATATCGGTTGCGGCACTGGCTGGGCGGTTAAATATGCATACGACAAAATATACGGGCGTGGAAATTTTATTGGAATCGATATTTCGGAGAATATGATTTCTATAGCCAGAGAAAAATATACCGGAATACAAGCAATAGAATTTATTAAAAGTTCCGCAGAAAATATTGACTTATTGCCAGATTCAGTAGATAGAAATATTTGTACAAATTCTTTTCATCATTATCCTAATCCTGTAAAAGTCTTAGAAACTGTAAAGAGAATCCTCAAGCCCAATGGGATATTGTGCATAGCAGATGTAACTACAGATTCTTTTTTTCCTAAACTTCTAAACATGATATTAAAATCAACAGAGATGGGACACATATCATTTTACAGTTCAAATCAATATAAAGAAATGTTTGGAAAAGTAGGTTTGAAATTTAAGGAGACACAAGATTTTAATTCGCCAATAAAAATTCATATTTGTCAAAAGATTTAAGAATACCGTCAGCAAACATTAAAGAATATTGGAATATCAACTAATTGACTTTTAATTTATTTTAAGGATTATTCATGAAAACAGAAAGTATTGTCTTAAGCTTTTTCGCAGTTATTTGGTGGATTGCCGGCTTACAGCATTCTGATTGGTCTCCGATTGTTACAATCGGAATACCAATCACGGTACTGGCATTTTTATTCATTACCGGGAATAAGAGAAGTAAGATTACTTTAGAAAGGTCGAAGCAGGAAAATCGCAGAATACGTCGCATTGTTGGTATGGCAAGTGGAATAGAAGTTATCCTGATTATTATAGCCATAAATATTCTTATGAAAGTTGGAAAAACCGAACTCATTTTACCAATCATTGCAATTATCGTGGGTTTACATTTTTTTCCCTTGGCGTACTGGAAACCTCAAAAGTTATATTATTATACGGGTTTGGTATTAACTGGAACCGGTACAGTAGGAATATTTATTTCAGAAGCAGATTTACGTTTGAAAATAGTTTGCATAGTATCTGCATTAACGTTATGGATAACAACTTTCATTTTATTGAGAAGGCAATCAATTAAATAAAAAACTAGTAAATTTTGCTAAACGTCAACTCAACTCGGCTACCCAAAGTAAAAGTCGGGGCGATATATCAGCGTGCAATCATAGCGGGATCCATTTCAATTATACAGGTTACCAACAACGTACAAATGCTATAGATTTAAAAACTACCGCAAACAAAGATTCAAGAGCAATGCGGGTGTAACCGGCTAAATACAAAATAATAACAATAATAAAGCATATTAACCGATTATTATACAACAATGAATAGTTTTATAAACCGCACTGCTAATAGCCTAGCACTTTATAAGCATCAATCATATAAATATCACCTAAGCCATTTCCGGGAAAATTTAACCTTTTGGAGAACTCTACTATGTTTTCTCTTTTAGGAAGTTCCTTTATTTTTTTACTTCGGTTGCTTCCAAAGAAAAAATACTTTCCATCACGTGTAACTTTTCCTCCCCAGTCTGTTGCAGATGAACTTATTGGTTCCGGAAGTTTTTTTGCTTTACTCCAGTGCCCATTTAGATTATGGCTTATATAAAAATCAGCGTGCGATAATCCATTAGGTATTGTTGCCATAAAAACCATGTAACTTTCATCTGGTGCAATAAACGGTTCATATTCGTTATGCTCAGTATTGATCGAGTCGCCTAAGTTTATTGGAGTTGTATATTTTCCATTTTCATATTTTGATACATAAATATCAGCTCCACCAAAACCACCTTTTCTGGTAGAACCGAAATATAAATTTCCATTGTCTGCTATTGTTGGATAAAAATTACTTCCATCACTATTTATTGGATAATCTAAGTGGATCGGTTTTCTCCATCCAGTATCTGTTTTTACTGTTTCCCAAATATCCCAATTATCTTTTGTTTGTTGAGACTCATCTAATGGTCGGTTTGAAACAAAATAGATTGTGTTTCCATCTTTTGTAACAAAAGGGTCTGCATCTAAATATTTACCGGAGAATTCGGCAATTTCCGGTGATGTCCATTTTCCATTCACTTTATAAGAAACACAAATAATACAAAAACTTGCGTCTGTATTACATTTTAAGAAATAAAGCGTGTCCCCGGTTGGTGTAAAAGCGGGGTGTGTTTCATATTCACCAGTGCTTATAACACCTTTTTCAAAAATTTCCGGGGTGTAATTTTGCCCAAATGTATTTTGAGAAGAAATTAATATAAAGGTTATAAATAGTATTTTAATATTTCTCACCTTGCCTCCGTAGTCTGTTAACTATATCTATAAGTTCTGGATGAATTCTATTCTCAAATAAAATTTTATATTTTTTTTCTAAATTATTTTTTGGTTAATAAACTTATAATATTGATAGATTAAATTCATCTTATATTTTAATACTTTTAATTCAAATTTCTATATCATATCGTGTTTTATATTTTATTGTTCTCTTACTCCCAGTCTTTCCCTCAACAACTTCATAATTCTTCACCTTCCCCCAAACCTTCAGCCACCTGGTAAACTTACTTTGAGTAAGTTTATCAAAATCCTCATACTCTTTTTTGAAATTTTCATACAATTCTTTTTTCTCATACTCCTTGCCGACTTCAATTCCATCTTCAGCAAATTCGACAAAATCCTGGCAAGTTTCATCAATCAGTTTCTTCTTTTCAAGATTTATATACTCATAAGCAACTAATCCTTTTCTAAGGTATAGCTGCAGACAGCCGATCATAAAATTATCAAAGTTGCTCCATTCATCTTCATTCCAACTACCGAAAAAGGGTTTGCCAAAATCATCAACCGGCCGATGAGATTTATTGTAATAATCAGAGAACTCAATAATAAACTGCCGGTCAAGCGTGGAATCATCAACACCGGCAATAGAAAAGTTTGTTGATATTACAACCTTTGGTGATTCATCATAACCGAGATGAACCTCGTCTTTATTTTTTCTCTCAATTGTAATTCCATCAGTAATAATTGAGAACAATCTTTCAAACGGAAATTTTTCCCGGATATCTTCAAAGCCCACAATATTTGTATCGGCTTTAACTCGCTGGAAAGCAAAATTCTTTGAGGGATTGAAATTCCTTCCGTCCTCAATTACTACATTTCTAACCTGCGAGATAGACTTAATAACCAAACCTTTTCCGCTTCTTCCAAATGCACCATCGCTCAATTTTTCGTCTATGAACACAACAGCTTTAGCTAATGAAGGATCTTTATAAGTATGCAGTAAATATCCAATTCCGCTTTTTAACGCCTCATATCGTTTAACTTCATTACGGCAAACATTAAATAGGAAATCTTCAAACACGCTTCTCTTTTTACCTTCAATAAAGTTGCGGTCAATGATCTGTTTTTTCCAGATATGCTTATTTAGCTTTTTATAATTATAAAAATCCGTTAAACCTCTGCTAACTTCCACAAAACCATTCTTGAAATAAAAATATCCTTTGCCGAAAGTGTCTTTATTAAATTCAATATACCTGGTAATCAAGAATTCAAGAAACTGCTGCGTGAAAAGCTGATTCGCAGATTTTATTAAAGCATCGATTATCTCATTCCTGTTTGTCCCCTCAAATTCTTCCGTTGCCATCCGTTCTAGATAATTCATCACAAATTCTTTAACATCTATGCCGTCAATTTCTTCCACTATGTTGTTTTCAATCCTTACGAATAAATGATTCGATTCTATTTTATACTTACAGAACCCTTCGCTTTCCAAAAATTTCTTAAAGCGAATCCGGGAGATTTTTAATTTTTCATTTTCCCTGAACCAGAACTTAATTACCGGCTTCTTCCACCCATACATTTCTGCAATGTGGTAAATAGTTCCTATTGTAACTCTGCCGTCATAATCTTTAACAAGCGATTCAAATTTTTTCTTTAGCTCAAATTCAGAATCATTATAGCTTGGAATTTTGAGACTCATTCCAACAAAATATTTTTCGCCCTGCTCATTCAAAGGGACTAATGCAAAACCGATTTTATACCATTCCTCATAACTGCCATCCGGCAGATTCTGAGAAAGATAATCAAGTGCACTTTCCAGTCTCGCCTTATCATAATAAACTTTTTCAGTTTTTCTATTATCTTCAGTTCTTTTCGCTTTGCTCTCTGCTCTTTGCGTTTCTAACAAACAATACTTATCCAAACACTCAATAACTTTTTCTATAGTAACATAGTCCGGGGGCTCTTTCGGTTCATCAAAATAGAAATTATAAATCCCGCCGCTCTCGTGCATTGAAGGAGGCAAAGCAGTTTGGCAATTCATCCAGCGCAATTCAATATGTTTGCAAAAGCCGTCTTTCTTCATTTCGTATTTGTAAACGGATTTCGCTCCGCCCAACTTCTCCAAAAGTCCCCTCCCTGGAGGGGATTTAGGGGTGGGTTCTTTGCATCTGATGTAAATATGAAAACCCTCACAGCTTCCACTCTGGATTACCCAGCAATATCTTTCCGGCAGTTCTAATTCAATTAATATTTTCTCGACAATCTCATAATCCTCAGCGCCGTCAATATCAATGCACCGCCAATCATTTATGCCCTGTATTCCGCCAAGTCCGGTGGAATTATTCCAATCCATTTTGTTTATATCTTCTTCAGTTTGTATTTCGCATTGCCATTTATCCCATTCAATCATAGGTCTCTTACCTTTCAACGGCAGTACATTTATACTCATTTTGTTTTTATAAATTTTTGCTATCTCTTTATAAGTACTCATACTAAAACTCCATTTTCTTTTAAAACTCCCTCTCCCTTTGGGAGAGGGCTGGGGTGAGGGCATTACATCCTATTAACCGCATCCCTCAACTCATCCAAATCAATTCCTGCATAATACCTGGTTGTTACATTTACAGTTGAATGACCGAGAAGTTTAGAAACGGTAAAGATTGGCACCTTATTGCTCGCCCATCGCGTAGCTGCAGTAGCACGTAAGCAATGCCAGTGAAGTTCATCCGGCAGCCCGGTTTCCTTCATTACTTTCTTTAACGTTTTGGAAACAGTATCCTTTTTATATTGCTGTCCGTTGCTTTTTACAAAAACAAATCCAGACCTTTCCCCTCCTTGGAGGGGATAAAGGGGTGGGTTGCCCTTCTTAAGCTGTCGGTTAGAACTTCTCAGTAATATTCTCTCCATTCTTTCATTAAAAGGAATTCTTCTCACCTTCTTAGATTTTGTTTTGAACAGTTTATTCCCGATGGTTATAACCTTGTTCTTAAAATCAACGTCACTCCATCTCAAATTATTTTCTTCATCTAATCTCAATCCTGTTTCCACTGCAAAGAGAACCATATCGGCAATTACATCTTTGCCTTTTGCCGAAAGCTTTTCACAAACAATTCGTATTTGTTCTTCAGTGAATACAACCGGTTCATCTTTTTGTCTTTTGGGTAGCTTAACTTTTAGGAAGGGATTTGAAGAAACATAATTCCAATCCACAAAAACATTAAATATTGTTCTAAACACTTTAAGGTAGTTGTAGCAGCCAAGAGGAGCAGACTTAGAAATCTTCATCATTAAATTTTCAGCATCTTTTCTCTCAATTGTATTTAATGCTCTGTTTCCGGGAATGAATTCTAAAAATCTTCTTTCGGCTGTCTTTGCCGATGCAACAGATTTTTTGGTAAGATTAAACTCAATGAGTTTATTGTACTCGCTAAAACCCTGTTCAACAGTTACAGTTTCTTTTATTGTACGCTGTTGATTACCAATACCGAGCAGTCCTGCAAGTAATTTTATCTTTTCCATATCTGCAGCAGAAAAGTTTTTAAACGCCTGCAATGGATCTGTGTTGCTTCCAACATTCGGAATCTCATTATTTATGTTATTTAATCCTTCCATCGTAATTCCATTAAACTCTTATTTTAATTTGCTTCCTTTTCTCTAACCGACCTCAAATAAATCACGTTAAAAAATTTTATGTAATGAAGTGTTAAACAGAAAAAGCTGTTTGAGCGTAGCGAGTTCTTTTTCTGTAACGGAATGGAATAAAATTTTAGTGGTTTATTTGCAGTCTTGATTTTTTGTTTCTTTTGTATCAAGACAAAAGAAAGAAGAACTGCTTCAAGGAGGCTCCTCATCGTCCTCTCTTTCATCATTCTGGCTTCTGTCTTCCGACTTCTGATCTCTGTTATCAAATATCCACTCGTCAAGCTCCGTCTTTGAAAAGAACAGCATCTTTCCAGTTGGCCTGTGGCAAGGAATAATCTTTCTTGAAGTTAATTTGTAGAGGTAAGAGTGGCTGAATCCTAAATACTCCGCAGCCTGGTTGAAGTTAAGAGGTTTGTCTTCCTGCTTTCTGAGAAGAGTTTTAATCTCTTCCAGTTGCTTCTTTATTTCGTTGCTTCGCATTTCCTTTCTTCTCCTTTTTTATCTTGCAATAAAAAGGGGAAGTCAGAGGGGAACAAGCGGGGATTTCGTGAGGATTTTGGGGATAATCCTTTTTAATTCTTTTGGTGATTTTCTATTACGACCAGTTTCCCATTTTTTTCTTTCTTGAGATGCAATTCTAACTTTCTGAAATAATCACTGATAGTATTCTCGTTTTGCGTAGTTAACTTATATCGTTTTCTTTTTAGCTCTTTTACTATTAAGCTGCTGATATTTCTTTTTGTCTTTGTCTCTGTTAGCTCTTCGGTAATTTTCTTTTCTTTAATTAATGCTTCACAAGTTTCTTTAGCAAATTTCTTCAATTGTTTAGTGGGTATTTCAATTTCATTGGATGGTTTTTCTTTTGGTGGCTTATCTATTTCTTTCTGGTAAACTCTTGGTCCTATAATCAAATTGAAAAATGAATTTGGTCTAACCGATGATAAAGGTGGATCATATAAATCTCTCATTCTTTTTATCGCAGCTTCAATATTTTGCGAATGCTTGTAACATAAGTCGTATAGCTGCTTCATTTTATCTTGCTCAGATTCTCCTTTAATGAAGTCTATTATTTCAAGTATTTCCAAACTTCGTTCTTCCCACCAGCTATCTATATCTTGTTTTGCCCATTTATTTGCCAGCCTTATATAATCCGTTAGCGCCTTCTTAATATCATCATTTATCAAATCATCCTGTAAAAAATCAAAATGATAAAGCCCGTTATCGTCATATTTCTCAATGCCGGCAGCATAAACCGCAAATCTTCTATCTATACATTGCGAACATTTCCCGCAATGCGTATTCCCTCTTTCTTTATTTCTTGTAACACTGCACGATACAGATGTGTCGAATATATCCAGCTTATTATAAGTTTTTATTACTTCAGCTACTTCTGTCTTAGTTTTAAATAGAAAGGGATTATAAATATGAAAATCTTCCTCAGCGATAGAGGTAAATAATTCTTCCAGCCTTGATAGTGTTTGAGGGTGTGTTGTCCTGCTTGATCGTGCATTCATCAAGTCCTGTGTTTCAGAAAAATTCAGAGATGTTATTCCATTCTCAAAAACATAAATACAATCCTGCTTATACGTCTTTGCTATTGCAAAGGCTGTCGAGCAGTATAAGAAAGACCTTGTCCTTTGTGTTTCATCTTTCGATTTTATTCCGTGCAATCCGCAATGAAATTTATAATGGTTACATCTATCCTGATAAAGACTTTTAAGCTGCTCATATATTACTCTTTGGGTCATTATTGTCCCCGGTTGCCCGGACTGATGACTAACCAGACAAATTTCGGAATCAGTTGCTTCAAGCGTTTCAATCGCACCAGATAATGAATCAATACCGCCTGAGTATAAAGCCACTTTTAATTTTTCCGGTGTTTGCACTTCAAACTTTTCATTATCAAAAATACTCGTTGGGAAATCCTCTTTAGCTTGGCAAAAGTTAAATTTGTAACTATGATCGCCGCTCATAAACACTAAAGCATTTTCTAAAAGCTCTTGCACTTCCTTTCTTCTCCAGAAATTTAAATCTCTAACTTCTATATGGAAATTAAACGCTCTGCTCCAGCTATGATATTCTAAATCGTCTGATTTGCCTCGGTAGGTTTTTCTATCCGCAGCAAAAACGTATCCGGCTATTTCTAATAAATCTTTTAGTCTATTGTTTAGTTTGTAAATCTTAGTAACGAATGTATTTAAGTGCAGATTTACGTTTTGCTCTTTGCTGCCTTCTAAATGCTGTAGTTCAAGGTATCTAAAATCGCCTTCGTATTCTTTTAGTTTAATCCCGTTACAAGCTATAATATGTTCAGTGAACTCACTCATTTAGCTTCTTCCCTTAAGAGTTCACTTTTCATTTTACCAAATGATGTTGCAAGAAAATTCTTTATCTCATAATCATTCGGTACGTTATTCCTAACGTGATTATTAAACCATCCTGCAGAAAAGGATTCTGTTATCTTAGCAGTTTCAAATGCGTGTTTGGAAATATCATCGACTTGCTTTTTAATTTCATTTGAGAATTTTTCTCTCTCATTTACATTACTGATTCTTGTCGATGCTTCCCGTTCAAGAAAATATTTTAGATAACGCTCAGTTAGCTTAGAAAAATATAGTCTTGATAATTCACAAAAACCTTCAGCTCGGGCAGCTTTTTTAAATATTACATTTGAATCGATTCCCTCACTAAATAAGCTTCTGCCCCTTTCTATGTTTGCTTTATACCAGTTATTTATTGCATCAATTGCCGCTTGCCTTGCAAACGTCTGATATTCGTGTGATACGACTTCATCAGTTTTATATTTTGTCGCGCCTCTTGCTAATCGTATTAACGACAGCTCTTCTTTATCAAGTATCTTTTGTTCTGTTAAGTACTTTAGCGGATTGTCTGTTTGAAATGCTAAAGAAACCTGTATTAAATATTCGTACGCTGCATTTATTGAGGGGTCATTTTTTAAATTGTTGTATTGAGTTTGGATATTCCGGAGGGTGCTTTTTGCAATATCTGAGATTTCTGTTGCGCCTAAAGAGTAGTCGCCTAAGCTGTTTACAATCTCACGCCAGATTTTTGATTTGGGTAAGTACCCGTATCTTTTATGCCCCAATTATCCCCTGTTAGCTAATGAATAAAAATTTTTGTTTTTCCTTTTTCATTATACTGAGTTCTTCTTTGCTACTATTTCACATTTATATTTCAAATTAAAAATCCCAACTTTAAATTCCAAACTTTCTTTACCTTTAATTGGCATTTTTTAATTCTTTTCTTCCGATAATTGTCCTAATGTGTTATTTTGTAATGAACATTTTAGGGAACTTTTAACAGTTAATGAACCATACCGAACAAAATCGAATAGTTAGTTTTATATGGAACATTGCGGATGACGTATTACGTGATGTTTATGTAAGGGGAAAATATCGTGATGTAATTTTACCTATGACAGTAATTCGCAGATTAGACGTTCTTCTTGAACCGACTAAGGATGATGTTTCAAAACAAAAAGAAACTCTTGATAAAGCTAAAATTATGGATCAAGAGTTTGCCTTAAGACAAGCTGCGGGTCAAGCTTTTTATAACTCTTCCAAATTTACTCTAAAAAATTTACTTGACAATCCGAAACAACTTAGGCAAAATTTCGAAGCTTATCTTGATAATTACAGCAAAAATGTTCAAGAAATTATAGTGAAGTTTGATTTTAGAAATCAAGTTAGAAAGCTATCTGATGCTGATGTTTTAGGAAATTTAATCGAAAAGTTTATTAGTCCTGATATTAATTTAAGCCCTAATCCGGTATTTGATGAAAACAGTGAAGTCAAACTACCTGGTCTTGATAACCACGGTATGGGTTTTGTTTTTGAAGAACTTATCAGAAAATTCAATGAAGAGAACAATGAAGAAGCTGGGGAGCACTTTACACCAAGAGAAGTTATACGATTGATGGCAAACCTTGTCTTAGTCCCGGTTGCCGATCAAATAAAAAACAGTACTTATCTTGTTTACGATTGCGCCTGCGGAACCGGTGGGATGCTTACCGTTGCCGAGGAAACTCTACTTCAAATAGCCAAAGAAAATAAAAAGAAAGTTCAAATACATCTATTTGGGCAAGAAGTTGGTCCGGAAACTTATGCAATTTGTAAAGCCGATTTTATCCTTAAAGGTGAAGGTGAACAAGCAGATAATATAAAATATGGTTCAACTCTTTCACAAGATGCATTCCCAACAAGCAATTTTCATTTTATGCTTGCAAATCCGCCTTACGGTAAAAGTTGGAAAACTGATCTTGACCGTTTATGCGGCAGCAATAAAAAAGAAATTCAAGACCCGCGCTTTATAATTGAACACGATGGAGATAATGAATTTAATCTTGTTACACGTTCCAGCGATGGACAATTAATGTTTCTTGTTAATATGATTAGCAAGATGAAATCAGCAAAAGATTCTCCATTCGGAAGCAGAATTGCAACAGTGCATAACGGTTCTTCTTTGTTTACCGGAGATGCCGGGCAAGGTGAATCAAATATCCGTAGATGGATTATCGAAAACGACTGGCTTGAAGCTATTATAGCGCTTCCATTAAATATGTTTTATAATACCGGTATTGCTACTTATATCTGGATTGTTACAAATAAAAAACCTGAGCATAGAAAAGGCAAGGTGCAGCTTATAAATGCGGTCTATTGGTTTAGCAAACTAAGAAAGAATCTCGGACAAAAAAATTGTGAACTTACGGATGAACATATAAAACAAATCACTGAGACTTTTCTAAAATTTGAAGAGTCCGCCGAAGGTGGAGAAAATTCAATAATATTTCCAAATGAAGAATTCGGATATTGGAAAATTACAGTTGAGCGCCCACTAAGATTAAAAACAGAACTCACTAAAGAAAATCTTCAAGCTTTTAAGAAGAAATGTTTGGAAGCGGGTGAAGAATCTGTTTATAATTCCATCGAAAGAATTGCCGAAAGTAAAGGCGAAGGCCCTTTTACAGATTTCAACAAATTTATTGAAATAGTCAAAAATGATTTTGATGAGAATAATGTAAAATATAATGCAAAAAGAGAAAAACTCTTAAAGCAAGAATTAGCTGTAAAAGACGAAGAAGCGGAACCTGTAATTAAAAAAATTAACAAGGATGAAACAGTTGAATATGAACCCGACACAGAGTTAAGGGACACAGAGCAAGTGCCGCTTTTAGAAGAAGGCGGAATAAAAGTTTTCTTTGAAAGAGAAGTTTTGCCCTATGTTAGTGATGCCTGGATTGACGAAAGCAAAACCACTATCGGTTATGAAATTCCTTTCACAAGATATTTTTATAAATATGAGCCTTTAAGAGATGTCAAAGAAATTTCTAATGAAATAATTGAACTTGAAAAAGAAACCGAAGGGCTTTTGAAGAAAATAATTGGATAAGAATTGAATTCATTAAAAAAAATAACATTAAAACTTCCTTGGCTTAATGAAATTCCTTCAAACTGGGAAATCAAAAGAGGGAAATTGTTGTTTAAAAAAATACAACGCGATTTTGATGATAAGGCTGAAGTTGTTACAGCTTTCAGAGACGGACAAGTTACTTTAAGAAAAAATCGTAGGTTAGAGGGCTTTACTGAGTCTATCAAAGAAATTGGTTATCAAGGCGTACAAAAAGGAGATTTGGTCATTCATTCAATGGATGGTTTTGCCGGGGCAATTGGTGTTTCAGATTCAAATGGTAAATCTACCCCCGTTTATATTGTTTGTATTCCTCAGTTAAATGTAAATCCATTTTTCTATGCTTTTTTACTAAGGCATTTAGCACTTTCAAAATACATCCAATCACTTGCAAAAGGAATTCGTGAACGTTCTACAGATTTTCGTTATACTGATTTCGGAAATCTTATATTGCCACTCCCGCCCCGCTCAGAACAAGACGCAATTGTAAAATTCCTTGATGAAAAAGTTGCCGACATTAATATGTATATATCCACAAAACATAAACTTATAGAACTTCTTAAGGAACAAAAATCTTCAATAATAAATAAAGCTGTTACAAAGGGAATTGGTCCAAATATTAAGTTAAAAGATAGCGATGATAAATATATTGGTGCGATACCAAAAAGTTGGGAAGTTAGAAAGTTAAAGTTCTTATCTGAAGTAATATTTAGTAATGTTGATAAACATTCACTTGAAGAAGAACAAAAAATTTATTTATGTAATTATGTAGATGTTTATAAAAATGATTTTATTAATTCTTCTATTGATTTTATGAAAGCATCTGCTTCTGAACTTGAAATAGAAAAATTTAGCATAAAAATGGATGATATAATTATTACTAAAGATTCAGAAACTTATGAAGATATTGCCAAGCCGGCAATAGTTATTGAAACTCTAAAAGATGTTATATGTGGTTATCATTTGGCAATTATAAGATGCAAATCGGAACTCATAATCCCAAGGTTCTTATTTTACTTATTTAAGTCAGTTGATTTCAATAAACAATTTGCTATTCGTGCAAACGGTATTACAAGATATGGTTTAAGTCAACTGACTATAAAAGATGCAAAAGTTTTAATTCCCAGCTTAATTGAACAAAAAGGAATTGTATCTCTTATTGAAGAAAAAAGTAGATCAATTGATCAGCGTATTTCGTCTTTACAACACCAGATTGATTTAATAAATGAATATAAAAATTCCTTGATCGCAGAAGCAGTAACCGGGGAATTAAAATTGACTGCAAATATTTATGAAATAAGAACACCGAAAAACCCATATTTTGCTCGTACAGTTATGGCTGCAGAGATTATTAACGAACTATATAAGGAACCAACATTTGGCAGAGTTAAATTAGTAAAGTTAATCTTCTTAGCTGAAAGATTATCAAAGCTTGATTTGGGTACTAATTATCATCGTCAAGCTGCTGGTCCTTATGATAGTCAAGCAATAAGATCTATTGAAAAACAATTAAAAGAACATAGCTGGTTTAAAACAATAAAAAAAGATAAAGGCAAAGGATATAAGCCTCTTGAGAAAGTAAATGAATATCATTCGTGGTTTGATAAATATTATTTAAATGAAAAACATATTATCCATTCTATTATAAATACATTTAGAACAGCTAAAACTATTCAATGTGAAATAGTAGCAACATTATATTCTGCCTGGGAAGATTTAACGAAGATTAACTCAAATATTACTGATGATGAAATTGTTAATGAAGTATTAAATAATTGGCACGAATCAAAGAAAAGGATTCCAAAGGAACGCTGGTTAAAAGCATTAAATTGGATGAAAGTAAAAAATATTGTACCTATAAAACAGTAAATGGTAATATATGTCCAAAGATTTAACAAACTCACAAATAGATCGACAAAATATTCTCAACAATCAGTATGCTCTGGAAGAAATCCGGCGTGAAGTTGGTTTGGAAGGTATTCTATTCGAAGGTGAATACAAATTCATAAAAGATCAAGTTTCTACTTTTTTTGAAGTAGACCCCCGTACTATCGATCGTTATTTAGAAAAATATTCCGCGGAATTATCTCAAAACGGTTATGATGTCCTACGTGGTAAACGCTTGCAAAACTTTAAGTTAACTATAAAATCGAGAAATGTTAACGACATCAATGTCGTTAACTCAACACCTCAATTGGGAGTATTCAACTACCGCTCTTTCTTAAACTTAGCAATGCTTTTAATCGAAAGCGAAAAAGCAAGAGTGCTTCGTGGCGTAATGCTCGATATTGTGATAGATACAATTAATAAAAAAACTGGCGGTGGCACAAAATATATAAATCAGCGGGACGAAGATTTTATAGTCAACTACTTACGTGGCGAAGATTACAGACGTGAATTTACCGATGCTTTACGTGATTATGTTGATATGGGTAAAGCTAAATATCCTATTTATACTGACAAAATTTATAGAAGCATTTTTAATGAAAATGCTCAAGAATACCGGCAAGTCTTAAAACTTCATCAAAAAGAAAATGTACGCGATACTATGTACAGCGAAGTACTGCTTATTATTTCAAGTTTTGAGGTGGGATTTGCTGAAGAATTAAAAAAAGAATTCCAAAAACTTGGCAGAAAATTAAAGCCGGTAGAAGTTGATTTGTTATATTCAAATTTTGAAAAGCATCGCTTGTGGGTGCCGCAAATTCAAGATGTAAGGACTAAAATGGCTTCGCGTGATCTTGGCTTTAGGGATGCTCTTCATATCCGGCTTAAAGAATATATAAGCGCAATTCCACAAAAGGATTTTGAGAAATTCCTTGGCGAAAAGAGCAAAGACCTTGCTGAACGTCTTGAAGAAATGAGAGATGTCTTTAAAAGATTAAAGGGACGGGAATAAGTGATATATTTAACCATAGAAGAAGTGGTTGAAACTCACAAGTTGACCGTGAAAGTAAGCGGTGGCGGTTCAAATGGTATTCTTGATATAGGAAAGCTTGAAAGTGTTTTGCAGCATATTCAAAATGATGATTATTATCCGACCTTCGAGGCGAAATTAAACCACCTGGTTTTTTGCGCAAATAAATTTCATTGTTTTGAAGATGGTAATAAAAGAATAGCTATTTCCGTTGGGGCTCAATTTCTGCTTGTGAATGGCTATGTATTTATTGTTCCTAAGTTCATTCAAGAAATGGAAAATATTAGCTATCATCTTGCAGCCGGTAAAATCGACAAAGATTTATTACTCGAAATCATTATTTCCATTCTGTATGAACCTGAATATTCGGAAGAATTGAGGCTTAAAATTCTGAACGCAATAAACAGTGATGAATAAATTATGGCATACACAGATACATCTGAAAAAGGTTTGGAAACATTAATAATTTCACAATTAACATCTAACTCAAAAGTTTCCGAACCCTACCTGAATGAAATTATTATTCCCAACTATGTTGAAGGAAATTCTTATAATTACGATAGAGATCACGCTGTTGATATTCAATACTTATTACAATTTATAAAAACCACACAACTCAAGATCTATAATGAATTAAATCTTGAGTTTGAAGGATTAGCACGTGAAAAATTTCTTCACCGCTTGCAAGCAGAAATTGCAAAACGTGGTGTTATTGATGTATTAAGAAGAGGTATTCATCATGGTCCACATTCAATTGAATTTTTCTATGGAACCCCCACTCCTGGTAATGAAACCGCAAAAGAAAGATTTGCTAAAAATATATTCAGCGTTACCCGTCAGCTTCGTTACAGCAAAGATGAAACTAAGCTTGCATTGGATTTGACAATTTTTATAAACGGATTACCAATAATTACTTTTGAGTTGAAGAATAAACTTACAAAGCAGACTGTTAATGATGCTGTTAATCAATATAAAAGAGATCGTGATCCTAAAGAACTTCTATTTCAATTTGGACGCTGTATAGTTCATTTCGCTGTAGATGATCATCAAGTAATGATGTGCACTCACCTTAAAGGCAGAGAAAGCTGGTTTCTTCCCTTCAATATAGGTTATAATGATGGAGCCGGTAACCCGCCTAATCCGGATGGAATTGAAACAGATTATTTATGGAAAGAAATTCTAAAGCCCTTAAGCTTAACAAATATCATTGAAAACTATGCTCAAATAGTTGAAGAAAAAGATGAAAAGACCGGGAAGAAAAAGAAAGTTCAAATCTTTCCGCGTTATCATCAGCTTGATGTTGTAAAAAAATTATTAAAGGATTCTGAGCAATTTGGTATTGGACAAAAATATTTAATTCAGCACTCAGCCGGTTCCGGCAAAAGTAATTCCATTTCCTGGGTGTCTCATCAATTAATAGAATTAAAAAAAGATGACAAACCAATATTCGATTCAGTAATTGTAGTTACTGACAGAAAAATTCTTGACAAACAAATTCGGGATAACATAAAGAGGTTCGCCCAAGTTTCTGCGGTTGTTGGTGGTGTTACACAAGGCTCACAGCAGTTAAGAAAATTTATTCGTGAAGGCAAGAAAATAATTATTTCTACCGTTCAAAAGTTTCCTTTTATCCTTGAGGAACTTGGAAGTGAACACCGCAATAGAAAGTTTGCAATAATAATAGATGAAGCACACTCAAGCCAAGGTGGGCGTACATCAGCGAAAATGAATATTGCTCTTTCAGAAAAAGGTGAAGAAGAAGACGATGAGACTTTCGAAGATAAAATCAATCGAATAATGGAAGCTCGTAAAATGCTTACTAATGCAAGCTATTTTGCTTTCACTGCAACACCCAAAAATAAAACGCTTGAAATGTTTGGCATTCCTTATCCCGAAGGTGATGCAACTAAACATAAACCTTTTCATTCATATACAATGAAACAAGCTATTCAAGAAGGTTTTGTTCTTGATGTTCTTAAGAATTACACTCCGGTCAATAGCTGGTATCATCTAAGCAAAACAATTGAAGAAGACCCCACATTCGATACTAAACGAGCACAAAAGAAATTAAGAAGATATGTTGAATCGCACGATCACGCAATTCAATTAAAAGCAGAAATAATGATAGATCATTTTCACGAACAAGTTATTGCTCGTAGAAAAATTGATGGGAAAGCAAGAGCGATGGTAATAACGAGCGGCATTCATCGCGCTATTCAATACTATCACGCATTTGTAACATATTTGCGGGAAAGGAGAAGTCCATACAAAGCAATAGTAGCCTTCTCCGGTGAACACGAATATAATGGTGAAAAACTAACTGAAGCAAAGCTTAATAAATTTCCAAGTAATGATATTTCTGATAAAATTATTGAAGACCCTTATAGATTTTTAATTGTTGCTGATAAATTTCAAACCGGTTATGATGAACCGCTGCTTCACACAATGTATGTTGATAAACAATTAGCTGGAGTAAAAGCTGTACAAACTTTATCACGATTAAATCGGGCACATCCAAAGAAACACGATACTTTCGTTCTGGATTTTATGAATGACACTGACATCATTCAAAAAGCATTTGAACCTTATTATAGAACTACAATTTTAAGCAGAGAAACCGATCCAAATAAATTACACGATTTGAAATCAGACATTGAAGGATATCAAGTTTATAATCAAAGCAATGTTGAAAATTTTGTGGAGCTTTATTTAACCGGCGCTGAAAGAGAAAGATTAGACCCGATATTAGATTCTTGTGTTGCAATTTATACAAGTGAGTTAGATGAAGATGGACAAGTAGATTTTAAAGGAAAAGCAAAAGCATTTGTAAGGACTTATAATTTCTTATCAACTATCTTACCCTACACTAATGCATCCTGGGAAAAGCTTTCAATCTTTTTGAATTTCTTAATACCTAAACTTCCTGCCCCTGTCGAAGAAGATTTGTCGAAAGGAATACTCGAAACAATTGATATGGACAGCTACAGAGTTGAAGTAAAAGCAAGCATATATCTTGTTTTGCCTGACATCGATGGAGAGATAGAACCAGTTCCAACATCGGGTGGCGGTATGAAACCTGAACCTGAATTGGATTTGTTGAGTAATATTATAAAATCCTTCAATGAAAATTTCGGGAATATTGAGTGGAAAGATGGAGATAAAGTTCGACAAGTAATAACTGAAGAAATCCCTCGTAAAGTAGCTGCAGATGAAGCTTATAATAATGCCAGAGTAAATGCTGATAAAGCAACAGCAAGAATAGAACACGATAAAGCATTACAGCGAGTAATGACAGATATTTTAGCAGACAATACAGAATTATTTAGACAATTCAGCGATAACCCACATTTCAAAAAATGGTTATCAGATATGATATTTATGGTTACATATAATAAACCTGATACTGGTTTAAATCCTAATCATTAAATTATGGTAATCTAATGGTACTCTACTATCAAAACAAAAAACTTTCAGAGCAGCAATTCAAATCTGAATCAGAATTTGAAAATATTATTGTAGAAAATTCTAAACTCTTTTTTGGAAACTCCTCCATATTCATTGAAACCAAAAAGAAAATAGATTCCAAATTTCTTGGCGGGACTATCCCGGATGGATTTTTAATAGACCTTTCAGATATAGATAATCCGGAGTTTTACATTGTTGAAGTAGAATTAGCCAGCCACGATTTTTATAAGCACATTTTTCCACAACTAACAAAATTTTTCTCTTTTTTCAAAAACTCTCAAAGCATTTCAGAACTTGTAGAAAAAATCTTTACAATTATAAATTCAAGCCCTGAATACAAACGCAGTTTAAAATCTCTTATAAAATCACCCGAGATTTATAAATTCCTGAAAGATTTAATAGAAAACAGCCATAATATTTTACTTATTATAGATGGTGAAAAAGAAGAACTCCCTGAAATAATGGAAACCTATACTGATACCTGGGGTTCAATGGTAAGCTTAGTTATTGTGAAAAAGTTCAAACATAAAGACGACGTTATATATTCTGTTCATCCGGATTTCAACGACATTCAATATGGCGATGCAGAAACAACAACCTTAAAACGTTCTGACAAAGTATTCTATTTAACTGAGGAAGAAAAACTTAACCAAACTTCTCAAGCTGCAAAAGAAGCATATCTTAAAATTAAATCAGAAATATTATTGATTAATGAGGAAATAGTATTTAATCCACAACGATACTATCTATCGGTTTCATTTTTAAGAAATATAGCATTTTACAAATTCCGTAGGAAGAAAATCAGAGTAGTCTTAATGCTGCCGGAAGAAGAAATTCGGAATATTATTAAACATCATACGATCATACCGTTATCAGCATCAGTACAAAAGTTCTATAATGGTCCTTGCTGCGCTGTTGATATAATAGATTCGGAAAATATAGAAGAAATAATCACTGCTTTCAAAATTTTAATAGAAAAACATTCAACATAAAACAAAATAATAGTTATGAATTACTCAGTATTTATAAGTTATTCCACAAAATATCAACTCCAACAAGTTAATTATTTATCGAGGTATTAAATTGGATATTGATCTGTACCCTAAAAAGTATACACAAAGTTAAGCAACATCTGATTTAATTT